>JBJACV010000008.1:0-152320 GCA_046604365.1 Nitrospira sp. | reverse complement strand
GTTCACGCAGGTGTCCCGCGCGGAGATCAAACGCGTGCAGGTGCTGCTCAACGATCGGCCCCGGAAAATTTTGAACTGGCATAGCCCCGCCCACGCGTTTCACCAACTGTTGCACTAGGATCTTGAATGCACACTGACACCATTTTCCTTCCCACAATGACCCTAGCCCTCAGGCTACCCTTCCGCTCCCTGTCCGGCTCACTTGCTCGCCACCGGCGTAAACCCCTCGAACGACTGGAGATACGTTTCAACCATAACTCGCGCCAACTGGTCCCCGCCCGGCGGGCAGGTTCTCTCTTCTGTCTTGCGAACCAACCCCGACGGGACGGCGGCGCTAGTCCAGAGCTTGATGACTAGACGGCAATTTTTGAAGGTCGGCCACACCGACGTGTCGTACTCATACGTCGCAGACTCCCACTGCGTCGCAATCCGCGCGCCATTGACCTCGATCGTGTCTTCGCCGGTTTCAATTGGTCGGGGCTTTGGTTGAACACCTATCGCAAGATTGCCGGCTTGATGGAAGAGAGTCAGCAGTTGGGCAGACCGGGATTGATTCCCCGACGGGCCGACAGTGGAATCATACTGAGCGGCGATGGTTTCTTCCCATTCATTCGGAGGCATGGGCCTCCCATACCGATCAGTGGGCGCTTCGCTGAACCACAGCCTGACGCCCTCAGTGTTGATGACCCGCAACTGATAGGCCTTGAGAGAAGTGATCGGACCGGCCACGAAGTTGTTCGGGCCGGCCAGGTTCCAGTACCGAGCGGCATACACAACCTTCGCACCAGGTCTGAAGTTCTTCCAGGCCAGATATTCAGGGCGGTCGACGAGCGCCAGGGTGGGCTTCGCCGCGATCTTGGCTGTCGCCTCCGGCGCGCAGCATTCGTCGGCTGCCAACGCCCTGTGAGAAGGGACACACATAAGAAGCACTGAGAGAACGCATCCACCCAGCAAAGCGATAACTGTCTGACACATGCTATATCTCCGACAATAGTAAAGGGTTGTCATCTTACGTGAAAAATAAAAGCTGAGGCAATCCTGGGATTTCTATTTGGGCTAGTGGGGTGCGATTGCGTCAGGGCGGCAAGAGGGTTGAGGAGGTCAGCCCATGTCTCGGAGAGTGTGTCCGGGGTTCCGATCCCGCGCGATGGACTTCATCAGCTGATCTCCGAAGAGCACAACGATCCGATCACGTTGATCTTTGACGATCATGGATGCCGACGGGGCTTTGAATGTCGCGGGATCGCCATCCAGCCACGCGCTGCACGTAAACGGCAGCTGATCGAGTACCGTCTCGACACGGTACTCATGCCGCAGCCGATATTGCAGTACATCGAATTGGAGCCGTCCGACCGCGGCAACCAAGGGCTCCTGATCGTGTAGACTCCGCATCACCTGCACGGTGCCCTCTTGTGCCATCTGCCACATGCCCTTGTCGAAGGGTTTGCGTTTGCCGACGTCGCTAGGGCGAATACGCGCGAAAATTTCCGGTTGGAACTGTGGCAAGGGTTTGAAGTTGAATCCTCCGGTCGTCGAAATGGTATCGCCGATGGCGAACAATCCCGGATTGATGATGCCGATGATATCGCCGGGAAACGCCTCTTCCACCGTACTCCGTTCCTGCGCCACGAGACTGTGCGGCCGTGAAAGCCGGACTTCCCGACCGAGGCGATGGTGCTTGACCAGCATATCCCGCTCGAATCGTCCTGAACATACCCGCAAAAATGCGGTACTATCGCGGTGCTTGGGATTCATATTGGCCTGGAGTTTGAATACATAGGCGCTGAACGGTCGTTCGATCGGGTCGATGGAGAGTTCGGATCCATTCTCGGCATCGGCCGGCCGTGCGCCGGGGGACGGCGCCAGCTTCACAAAAGCATCCAAGAAACTCTCGATGCCGAAATTCGTCAAAGCCGAGGCGAAAAACACCGGTGTGACCTCTCCCTGGAGAAACAATTCCCGATCGAATGGATTCCCGGCGATCTCCAGAAGCTCCAAATCGTGCCGAACCTGTTCCAGAACCTCCTGCGAAACCCTGCCGCTCTGTGCAAGGTTTGCCAATGCCATGGTATCAACATCCACCTTTGTCGATCCGCCATGAGCGGTCCGGCTGAACAGCTCCACATGACTGTTCCCTCGATTCACAATCCCGACGAACTCGCTCCCCGATCCGATCGGCCAATTGACAGCGCTGGCATGGATATTCAGGGCCTGCTCCACCTCGGTCATCAGATCGAGCGGCGGACGGCCAGGCAAATCCATCTTATTGATCAGGGTGAGAACCGGAATGCGCCGCAGACGGCATACAGCAAAGAGCTTGCGTGTTTGCGCCTCCACTCCCTTGGCGGCATCGATGACCATGATGGCGCTGTCGGCGGCCGTGAGGGTCCGGTAGGTGTCTTCGGAAAAATCCTGGTGCCCCGGAGTATCGAGCAAATTGATGACGGCTTGTTTATAGGGAAATTGCATGGCCGAGGCGGTGATCGAAATGCCGCGCTCCTGCTCCATGCCCATCCAATCGGATGCCGTTGCCTTGCCGCCCTTGCGTCCACGCACCATACCGGCTGTCCGGATCAGTCCGGAGTACAGCAACAACTTTTCCGTCAACGTGGTTTTACCGGCATCGGGATGGCTGATGATCGCAAACGTTCGACGCCGCGCAGTCGCCGCGGACAGCTCAGGGAGAAGAGAGGTATCGGTAGTCATGGCGCCGTGCAGCATATCATACTGAGAACGATGGGCGGGCGAAGAAGCAGCAACCTGTCGTCAAAATATTGCTATGCGGTGGATACGGAAAGCAATCGAGTCAGTCTGCTCGATTCATAACCTGCTACAGCTTTGAACTCAACTCCGAAAGCCGACTCGCCCGTCCACCGGACAACCGCCTTGGGAACAAAAAGAGGCGGGCCCTGACGGGGCTTGATTTGAATCTCAATCATTGACTCCGGAGTCGGCACTGTTGAAGAGAAAATCCGGCACCCTTCATAAGAGAGGTCGAGAATGGTTCCTTCTGCGCCTCTGATGTGGCCGGAAGAAAAGACACTTTGAATCGTGACGGGATGGCGCGGATACTTGCGTTTTTCAATAGCGGGATTCATCAGACTGTTTGAAACCGCCTTCACGAGCGTGCAGGAATGCGCAAGTCCAATCTACGTCATCATGTATAAACACGCAATATGTTTGAGAATATTCGACAGATTTCAGTGTTCTCTCAGCATCAGATCGGCACAAGGCATGCAGGCCTACTCTGTGTGTCACACATTCCCTGGAGCAGACCATGATTGTACGACAACATCCGCGATTTCATGCTTCTTTTTCTGGAACCCTCATTCACCGAAGGGAGCGCCATGCAATCAGCAGATCGCACGATCTTTCCCGCAGAGGGTGCCGCGTCCAAAGTACCTGTCCTGCTTTTACCGGAATGAAAGTGGATCTTCTACTCACCCTTCCCAACAGTAAGACTCCTATTGTGATTCAAGGCGCTGTCGTGCGGTGGTCAGGTTCAGAAGGAATCGGCATCGAATTTCCCTCCCTTGCCTCCCCGCATCAGGAACTGCTGGAAGGAGTGATTCAACAGCTTGAGGCAAGAGTGCTGCGCGGCAAACACGTTGCGCCGATCAGCGGACGCGCATAATCATGTCGACGATGGCCGACGGCCGATCATATAAATGATGCCGAAAAATAGAAATGCCGTGCCGGGAAATACCATCCGATAGCCCCACCAGGGCAGTTCAAGTTTTAAAAACCCCAACCCAAAAGTCAGCAGCATTGACGCCGCGATTCCATAGGCGGGAGGAGGGATCAAAGAGTCGGAACCAAGTTGACGCCGACGAATCGCAGCGGTAACCCCCTTGACCAACACATACACCGCAAGAATCAAACACGCGATTGACCAATAGAGCCCGTACTCTTGCATAGACCTCCTTCAATTCAGTCAACAGACCTGCGTTATCAAATTACGCAAACCGTTGCCTACCAGAACTCTCGCCCATGTTGCTATGGACGACAACCGCCTGAGAACTACTGCCAGATGCACTCGCATTGCGCGATTTGCAGGGTACCCATATCAGGACAAAGGCGTCAACGGGAATTTCATCTAACCCCGGTTGCTTCCATACGTTGAATCGCGAGGCGGTATCAGACCTGCACTGACCAAATTGTTTAGCCCCTGCCAAAGAACGCCGTTTAGTATAAACAGATAGTTTGATTAATGGCTTCTTCTCGCTCGCCTGCAATATTCTTCGAAGACATTCACTCTTCAACGCCACATCACGCAATTTGGCAACAAGCAGCACCTCACCATGCCCATTGATGTAATCAATCTCGTCTGGCTGACTGGCAAAACGCAGGCAACCTCCTACATGCGCTAACACCCGAGAAACACAATATTTAGCTCGGCACTATGAAGGTTCTTGACTACGGAAGCTGGATCGAACTCCATGATCGACAGATTTCAGGCTCGCAAACCGCCGCATTTTCACTGCATAGGCATCCGACAGCATTGGCATATGCCTTGCTAGACCAGCCTTTTAGTTTGTTTCTCGTGAGCCATTCATCTGCTGCTTCTACTCAGACAGATTACAGCAAGAGAAAACGGCTTATCGAAGCATCTCGTTCTGATGCTGCATCGACAAACTAGTACATTCCAAGCGGGGATCACTGTGAACTGTTTGAGTTGCTTGACAGGTCGGGTTTGCGCCATCGCGATAGGATTGATCCTCTGGAGCGCCACGGGATGGGGCGCGACATTGACGTGGAATGCGAACGGCGAGCCGGACCTTGCAGGATACCGCATCTACCGATGCGCACAGCTTCCCTGTGGCCGCGCATTTGGCTCCACAAACTTGCTTACTACATTGGGACGAGTGACCAATTTCGACATCGGCACTCCTGCAGTGACGCAATACTATGTCGTTACGGCACATGACCTGGCCAATAATGAATCGAGTGAGAGTGCCGTGGCTACCTACACACCGGCAGGCGTTCCACCACCACCTCCGCCAACACCTCCACCTGCTCCGACTAATCTGCAATTGAGCATCATCAGATAGATTCAGCATACGCTGGCCTGGTGCCAACCAGACCCTCAATCTGCAATGCTTCCAAGATCGGACCACGCGATTGAGATATAGTTGGCCGTCCCAGCCAAACAAAGCCTCTATCGAGGCTTTCGTCCAGACTACACATTGACAGCACATACGGGGCAATGCAGTATGCTCCCCGCGTCAACGAAGCCTGTCGCATGACCAACAACGCGCGTCAATTCGTGCCCATCGCTGGCCCGCCGGTATCCCGCTGGTTCGGGTTCTTTTCTGAATTTCGCCGGGATAGCCTCGGCTTTCTGTTGCGCTGCCATACCTATGGCGATGTCGTCAAGATTCCGATGGGCCGAATTGCCGGACTGCTCTTACGCGACCCGGACCCGGCGATGTATCTGCTGAACCATCCAGCTGACGTCAGGCACGTGCTGATCGCCAATCAAGACAACTATACGAAAGCGCCTGTTCCCCCGGTCGAATTCCGCATCTTCGGACAGGGTGTGCTGCACGCAGAAGGAGCCGCCCACCACCGTCAGCGCCGATTGTTTCTTCCCTTCTTCCATGGAGACCATGTCCACTCGTATGCCGGACTCATCGCTGCGAAGACTGCCGTCCTAACCGATAGTTGGCAGAACGGTATCACGATCGATATCGGCCAGGAGATGACTCAACTCACCCTTTCAATTATCTGGCGGCTTCTGTTTGGACAGGATATCGGGCCTGAGGCAGTGGAGGTCACGCAGGGCATCACAAGCGGCCAGCGCCTTATTAAAAAACAATACGACTCGCTGTCCGCCAGGATACTGCCGCTTTGGATTCCAACGGCAGACCATCGTGAGTTTTCTCGCGGGCATCGTTGCATGAACTCCATAATCTTAAAGTTGATTCAAGACCGGCGCGCAAAGCCACAGCACGCGCACGATGTATTGTCACTGCTGCTTGCTGCAACAGACATAGATGGACAGCCCCTGGGTGATGACTACATTCGGGACGAACTCACGACCTTTCTGTTAGCCGGGCACGAAACGACCGCAAGCGCGCTGACATGGGCCTGGCTGCTTCTTTCTCAATCACCCACGGTTCGCGCGCGTCTGGCCGATGAATTAGCCGACGTTGTGGGCGACCGGCTGCCGACCGCGGCAGATATTCCTCGCCTACGCTATACAAAGATGATTTGGGATGAAACGCTTCGGCTCTACCCACCCGCCTGGCTTCTCCATACCCGCGTGAGCCGTTCGGAAGACACGCTCCCGTCCGGCGCGCGCCTGCCGTCCGGCGCCAGGGTGTTCCTGAGCCCGTGGAGTCTGCAGCGAGATTCCCGATGGTTTCCGGATCCAGATCGATTCGATCCGGACCGTTTCTCAGAGGACGCCACGATGCACCGTCCGGCGTTCTGTTATATTCCATTCGGCGGCGGCGCGCGACGGTGTCTCGGCGAGTCCTTTGCTGAAATGGAAGGTCTCTTAATCATGGCGACAATGGCATCGCGAGTCCGTCTCAGCGCAATCGACGCGAAGCCGATCCTCCCGGAGCCCCTGATGACCCTGCGGCCGAGCATCCCTGTGCAGATGAGAGTGGAGCTGGTATGTTCACCGGAACGCTATCCGACAGAAACCTGAACATGCCGATGCGCGCTTGTCCTTTTCCAAATTCTCCCATGAGAGCCAGACGACTGCCTGTGGTCAACGAGCGAATGCGATAACAAGCCCTTTCAAACACTATAGGAGCGCAACTCATGAAAATGTTGCTGATCGTGTTTCGTGAAGCAATGGCGGAACAGGTCCACGCCCTGTTGAAAGAATACGAGGTCACGGGATTTACCGAACTCCACAACGTCTCCGGCAAGGGAGAGACCGGTTCCACGGTCCACTTTGCCCTGTCGGCCGGCGCCAACCGCATGATCCTCGCCGCGCTCCCTGAACAGGTTGCTTTTCGTCTGATCGATGTCTTCACCCGCTACAGAACGGAACACATGACGCAGAAAAAGGAAGGAGCCTTTCCGCTGCACGTGTTCGTCCTCCCCTGTGAGCAGGTCGTCTAGCCCATCAGGCAGATGAAGGAAAGTCGCTGGCAGCATTTTCAAGATCCTACAGATGGAGGAAATCATGTTCGGCCCTATCACGCTCCCCTTCGGCGCGAAAATGCTCTTCAATACGGTCACCCTCAAACCCGGCGTGAGCTTCGAAGATGTGGAGATGGCCGTGGGTGAAATGTGCATGGTCGTCAAAGAAACCTATGGCGGGGATAAAGGCGGTTTTCTCGGAGGCCAAGTCTTTAAATTCTCCGGTTTTCTGTCCGATCAAGGGTCACTCACGAAATCCAAGACAGACGATGCCCACTATGCCATCGTCACCTACTGGA
Organism: Nitrospira sp.; assembly: GCA_046604365.1. Taxonomy (GTDB): domain Bacteria; phylum Nitrospirota; class Nitrospiria; order Nitrospirales; family Nitrospiraceae; genus Nitrospira_D. The sequence goes on along the minus strand of JBJACV010000008.1, from coordinate 144,920 downwards.
ACTCGTTTGAAGCGCATGAGCGGTCGCATGCGGATCGGCTCTTCATGGAAAAGTTCTCCGCCCTGGCACAGATGTGTTCCGACACGAAGGAACTCGGTTACGATATGCTGTGGCAGGGCGCGCCACGGGAAAATGAATAACCTCATTCGGAGGAGCAGCGCCCACTGATCAGCGCATGTCCGAAACAAAATACCCCAATGCGTATCGGTGCGTAGCGATTAGGGAGATTGAACCAACCTCTTGGGGCGTCTTTCTAATTGGAAATCACCCTGGGCGCCTGAAGCCGAGTAAGGCAATCCGGCCACAGTGTGGCCGGGTCTTTGTCGAAGAGATTGAAGGAATCTGAAGGCAAGACACCCCACGAACCTTGGTGCATTTCAAATTCCAATTGTCCTGGCGCCCACCCGGCAAATCCTACAAAAGCCCGGAAGGTTTCAGTAGAGTTGGGCTGCGTAACAATGCGCTCCAAGAGCGCGTGCGTACCTCCCACATACACTCCATCGAAGACCCGTTGTGCGTCGGCTGGTTGGTGCGTCAGTCGAAACAGTATCCGTACCTGAGTAGGCGCCACCGGTCCTCCCACGAATACCCGGTGGCTGGTCCCCTTGAGCGCGATCAGATCGGGTAACACCTCAGACAACATGACATCTGTGGAACGATTCAAAACAAGTCCGGCTGTACCCTCAGGGCCATGCTTCAGGATAAGCAGCACCGTGTGATGGAAATTTGGATCAGCGAGGGATGGACTTGCGACCAAGAGCACACCCTTCTTGACAGATGAAGGAGAAAATTCCCCTTCTGCCATGACCGGTCCTGCTTGCAGAGCAACCAAGAGTCCTCCAAACAGCATTCCTCCCGTGATTCTCCGCGCCAAGCAGAAGCCCGTGACACCACGCGGCCCCGTTGAATACATACGGCTCACCTCTCCTGCCGTTTCTTCCAACCTCTGATGTCGAAATATGCGGAAGTGAACAGGCAAATTCTAATCTTGTCTGTTAGAACATGGAAGGGTAATAACGCGAACCTTCTGATCGCTCATACAAACTATGCTACAGTATAGAGTCTTCTCAGCGAGCAGACCGACCAGCTCATACGCTGCTTAAGAAAAGGATAGCGGATCATGATGACCACCGTGCGACTGATTGCCATGATAACGGCTGTGAGCGCTCTCCCCGGGTGTATCGATCCACCCAAGGCGCCCTACGTGGACGTGCATGATCTCGTGGTCACGATTGAGCAATCCCGTGCCAAAGCTGAGCAAGGGGATGCCGAAGCGCAGTATCATCTCGGCATGCAGTACGAAAGGCTGGGACTCGACTATCGAGAAGCCGTCCGATGGTATCGCATGGCTGCCATGCAACGGCACGTGGAGGCCTTCTATCGCCTGTGCGTGCTTTCCGATATCGGCCGTGGCATGCTCCAAGATTATCAGGAGGCGTTGCGTTGGTGTCGATTGGCAGCCGATTACGGTCATGCACGAGCGATGATGACCATCGGAGTCCATTATGAGAAGGGCCGGAGCTTGACCAAGGATCTGGTACAAGCTCACCTCTGGTACAACCTGGCTGCAGCCTATGGAGAAAGAGACGGCGCGAAGTGGCGGGATCGGCTCGTTCTCGACATGACCAGGGATCAAATCGCTCAGGCGCAATCCCTTGCCAGAAACTGGAGACCAAAAGCTCAGGTTCAGAATCAAGAAGAGCAGCCTAAGCCGTTGTCGCTTGAACCATGATCAGACAAATCAATCGTGCGTACATTTCCGAATCAGTTTCCCGTGCCAAGGCTTGTCTACATTAGCTAGGTTCTTGCTATATCCCATCAACCTTTGTGGTAGTCAAACGAGTGGATCGCGCACGACAAGTCGCATCTCATTTGAATCCAACCACCATCCCGTCCGGTCCGGCCAATGGAGTGACCTGCGTCCGCTTGAACCCGGCCTCCTTCATCCATGCTCTGCAATCTGCGCCGGAAAAATCGAATCCTCCGTGCGTTTCGATCAGCATGTTGAGACTCATTAACAGTCCGAATGCATTCCGCTTGCGCTCATCGTCAATGAGCGCCTCATGGACAATCAATGCCCCGCCCGGTGTCAGCGCCTCGTACGACTTGCGGAGGAGCATCATCTTCTCATCCAGATTCCAGTCATGCAGAATATGGCCCATGACGATGACGTCGCACACCGGCAGTGAATCTTTGAAGAAATCCCCCGGATGGAATCGGAGCCGCTTCCCAACTCCTCGCGCCTGCGCATAGGATTCAAACACCGGCTGCACAACCGGCAAATCCATCCCGCCACCGTTCAGATGCTTGTGCGCAAGGGCGATCTCGACCGCCACCCCGCCCTGAGCGCAACCAACATCCACAAACGTCTTGTATTTTTTCCAGGGAAACTTCTTGGCAATGACTTGCGCCGAGCCAATACTGATGCCGGTCATGGCCTTGAGAAACCCTGCAAGTCTCTCAGAGTCGGCATACAGTGTCCCGAAAAAGTCTCCCCCGCTCTTGACTTCGTTCTGCGGCTTGCCGGAGCGAAGCCCTTCCGTCAATGTTCCCCAGAACGGATAAAGCCGCGCGTTGCACATTTCCAGAATGCCGCCGACATAAGAGGGTTTGTTGCGGTCGAGGAAACGGGCGGTTTCCGGTGTATTTGCATAGCGCGCGCCGGTACGTTTCAACATTCCGAGCGCCACCAGTGCATCGAAGAAATCACGTGAGCTGCGAGGATGAAGATGCAGCCGCTTCGTCAGCGTGGCTGCATCAAGCGAAGCTTTGGCCAATTCCGTGAACAGACCTAGCTCGACCGCGCTCAATAACGTCTTCGATCCCCAAAATCCAGTACCAAGTTGCAGAATCTTCGCTGGAGTTACTTTGCTTGAGGCCATTGCCTCCCTCCCATCACCGGTCGATGTACCATTGCAAGCCGTCAGTCTGTGAAGACACGCACGGGGACCTTTCGCCCTTTGATACGGGATCGGCTGAGCGCCTCCAGGATTCCCTTGGCCATCTCGGCCGGAACATCCACAATCGAAAACCGCTCTTCAATTTCAATGGCGCCGATTACGCCGGCGTTTACCCTGGCTTCGTTTGCAATGGCACCGACAAGATCACCAGGCCTGATGCCGGACTCTCGCCCCGCCCCCACATACAAACGTGCCATTCCTGGTTCGCCGGCGCTCAGCGTTGTTCTCCCTGCTGCTGGCCTCGTCCCCGGCCGCATAATGAGACGTCCCGGACGATCTCCCGACTGATGGCGTCCCGCCTGATAGGGTGCAGAACGAGGCTGAGGCCGATAGGGCTCAGGAGCACGGCTGAGTGCGCCCGGGATCTCTTGCTCTGACCGTTCGCCACCTTGCGCGCGATGGATTAATTTCATGGCGGCGGCCGCCACTTCAATCGGACGGCCGGCAGCCGCCAGTGCCTCGGCGACGGCCAGAAAGGGCTCCAGTTCTCCTGCTTCCATGATCTCCTTCACGGCTGTCTTCGTCCGTTCCAGCCTGGTGGCTCGAAGATCTGCGACGGTCGGAACCTGTGCAACAATCACCTTGGATTTCGTATGAATTTCGATGCTTCGCAAAAGGCGTTGTTCGCGCGGATCGAGGATAGTGATGGCGACTCCTTCACGACCGGCCCGGCCGGTACGGCCGATTCGATGTACATAAACCTCGGCGGAAGAGGGCAGATCGAAGTTAATCACATGCGAGACGTGCGGAATATCGAGGCCGCGGGCTGCGACATCGGTGGCGACCAGCAGTTCCGTTTGGCCTGATCGGAATGCACTCATCACGCGATCCCGCTGCTGCTGGCTCATCCCTCCATGAATGGCCTCGGCCCGCCGGCCTCGCCCGTTCAACATCGCGGTGACTTCGTCGACCTCCACACGAGTCCTGCAGAACACCAGCGCGGACTTCGGGCCAGCCACATCCAACACACGAGCCAGGGCGGCGCCACGATGTTGTCTTGCCACGACATAAGCCGTTTGTTGAACTTTTGGCGCGGTTCCGGCCTTTACCGGCTCCTTTGCAATCGTGATCTCGACGGGATGTTTGAGATGTCGGTGCGCGATCGACTTGATGCGCGGAGGCATCGTCGCTGAAAACAGCGCCGTCTGTTTCGTCGCCGGCGTTTGGAGCAGAATCGCATCGAGATCGTCGGCAAAGCCCATGTCGAGCATCTCATCAGCTTCGTCCAGGACCACGGTCTGCACATGCGCGAGCTTCAACGTCTGACGGCGAATGTGATCGAGCGCCCGTCCCGGTGTCGCCACAATCACGTCGACGCCCCGCTTCAAGGCATGGAACTGTGGACTGATCGCTTGCCCGCCATACAAGGCCAGCACCGAGATACGCAATTCCTTTCCATACCGCTGAACAGCCTCTCCGACTTGAATCGCCAACTCACGTGTCGGCACCAGGACCAGTGCAGCGGGGCGCTGTTTGATCCCATGCGCGATGCGCTGGAGTAACGGCAGGGCAAACGCCGCGGTCTTGCCTGTTCCTGTTGCGGCTTGCCCCAGTAAGTCTTTGCCTGCCAAGAGCGGAGGGATCGCTTCCCGTTGTATGGGTGTCGGCTCTTCATATCCCAGCGCATCCAAGGTCGCCAGTAAGGACGCTTCCAAGCCCAGCGCCGCAAAGCCTGGAGAAAATCCGGTCGCCGCCGGCGCCGTGGGTTCCTGTGTACTATCGTGTTTCGTAGACAAGCAGTGCTACCTTTCTGTGTGATTTCTATGCGACATCGACTTGTGTGCGCAGGCAGCAGGCAAGAAGGACGACCGGACGGGTCTCAGCTATTCCTCTGGTTCCTCGATCGGCCCTGCCCACTCACCTTTGGCCAGTGCGACTTCTTGATATCCGCCGTCCGGCCATTGGAACTGGCCCACGGCATCTATCAACACGATGAATGGATCCGCTTCATGGGCCTGCCCACGAAACCAATACCAGCCTGGCTCTGTGGGCTTTGCTTCCGTCCATCGATACATTCCCATGCCCGAAAACGCTCCCTTATCCTTGCAAGTCTGGTACAGTCTGTAATTCGCAAGGAGTCCTGAACCCTACCATGTCCAGCTTGCCAATAGAAGCGGTGCTACCGGAAATCCTGCGAACCCTCCGGGATAGGCCTAATGCGGTCTTAACCGCGCCTCCTGGGGCCGGCAAAACCACTCGCATCCCGCTGGCCCTCCTTGAGGCCTCCTGGCTCCACGGCAAGAAACTCCTCATGCTGGAGCCGCGCCGACTGGCCGCCCGTGCAGCGGCCCATCGGATGGCAGCCACACTCAAGGAATCAGTCGGTGAAACGGTCGGCTACCGGATGCGGCTGGATACGAAGGTTGGGCCAAACACGCGAATCGAGGTTGTCACGGAAGGGATTCTCACACGCCTGCTCCAGCATGATCCGTCGCTTGAGCCCTACGCGATGGTCCTGTTCGACGAATTTCACGAGCGGAGCCTGCAGGCTGATACAGGGTTGGCGCTTTGCCTTGAAACACAACGGCTGTTTCGTCCGGATCTCCGTCTGCTTGTCATGTCGGCAACACTGGACTGCGGGCCGGTCGGAGCACTGCTCGGCCATGCGCCGACGATCCGATGCGACGGCCGGATGTTTCCGGTCGAGACTCGTTATCTGGACCAGCCGATTTCCGACCGTCTCGACCTCGCCGTTACCCAGGTCATCCGGCGAGCGCTTGCGCAAGTTCAGGGGAGTCTCTTGGTTTTTCTGCCTGGTATGGCGGAAATTCGGCGTATCGAGCGTACGCTGCTCGACGCAGCACTTGGTCCGAACATACTTATTGCGCCGCTACACGGCGATTTGCCGCAAGCGTCACAGGACGCCGCCATCGAACCAGCCAGGCCGGGCGTCAGAAAAATCGTGCTGGCAACATCGATTGCCGAAACCAGTCTGACAATCGACGGTGTGCGTATCGTGATCGATGCGGGGTTGGTACGCGTCCCGAGATTTGATCCCCGCTCCGGCTTAACCCGATTGCAAACCAGTCGTGTCACGCAGGACTCCGCCGACCAGCGGCGCGGCCGAGCCGGACGCCTGGAACCGGGTATCTGTTACCGTCTCTGGACCGAACGGGAGCAGATATCCCTGACTCCTCGCCGACCTCCGGAAATACTGGAGGCCGATCTGACACCGCTCGTCTTGGAACTTGCGCTTTGGGGCGTCCGCGATCCATCTGAACTATCCTGGCTGACCCCTCCGCCTTCGGGAGCGGTCACACAGGCAAGAGAATTGTTGACCCGATTGGGCGCCCTGGATTCCAACAGCTGCATTACTCCTCACGGACGAGCGATGGCCGAACTGTCGCTGCATCCGCGCCTTGCACATATGATTCTCAGGGGGCAGTCTCTGCGCATGGCGACTCTCGCCTGCGATGTAGCGGCTCTCCTGAGTGAACGCGATATACTCCGAAACCATCAGGGGCGTCGGAATGCCGATCTCCGGATCAGACTCGATGCCTTGTATGGGCAACAGGATCGTGCCGGCGGCGCAATGATCGATCATAGCGCTGCCCTGCATATCAAACGGACGGCGGACCTCTGGCGCCGGCAGCTCGCTCGCGCCACAACGGGAGAACGGTCACACGTGAAGGATCAACTCGATCAGGTGGGGCTCCTGCTGGCGCTGGCCTATCCTGACCGGATCGCCCAGCGGCAGGACGGCGGCGAAGCACGGTATCTGATGGCCAATGGACGCGGCGCTTCCTTTGCCGGCCCCGACCCGCTCGGCACGGAAGACTACCTCGTTATCGCTGAGTTGGACGGCGGCCAACAATGGGCCCGCATCGATCTGGCCGCACCAATATCGGGGACTGCCTTGGCGGACCTGTACGAAGAGGACATCGTCGAAGCTGAGGCAGTGATATGGGACGGCAAGACGCAGAGCGTGCGGGCCACGAGACAGCGCCGCTTGGGATCGCTCGTACTCTCGCAACAGCCTCTCTCGAAGCCGGACTCTTCGTTGATCGCAGCGGCATTACTGCAGGGGGTTCGGCAGACAGGACTGGCAACGCTGGACTGGACGCCGGAGTTGCAGCAGTGGCGCGCACGCGTCCAGTTGCTCCGCCGAGCCGATGGGAGTGAGTCGCGCTGGCCCGATCTGTCAGATGAGACCTTGTTGCGCACCATCGATCAGTGGCTCGGACCCTATCTCGCCGGCATCACCACGCTGGATCGCGTCAAGCGGATGGATCTCGCCACGCCACTCCATGCGTTGCTGACGTGGGAGCAACGACAGCAGCTGGATCGTCTCGCCCCAACCCATCTCACCGTGCCGAGCGGATCCCATGTCCGACTCGATTACGAGGGTTCGGAAATACCAGTGCTGGCCGTGCGGCTGCAAGAACTGTTCGGTTGCCAAGACACGCCCCATGTGGCAGGCGGCAAGATTCCCGTCATGCTGCATCTGCTGTCGCCGGCCAAACGGCCGGTTCAAGTTACCCAAGACCTGGCCGGCTTTTGGCGCAACACCTACCACGATGTGCGGAAAGAACTGCGCGGCCGCTACCCCAAGCACCACTGGCCCGACGATCCCCTCACCGCCCCGCCGACGGCCAAGACCAAACGAAGAGGGTCTTAAAGCCTGTCCCTCGTGAAGCGCATCTCGTGAAGCGTGAAGCGCAGGACGGACAGAGCGTGTGCCGCATCTTTGTTTGCGAGATACGAAATACGCTTCACGAACGACGCTTTGAGCTTGCAGCAGAAACGTTCATGAATACTGTGGGTTAGCTCCGATCGGCCTTCCAGGCCGACATCACGCAGCGCAGGGCGATGAGCGGCCTGACGCCAGCCAGGTCCGTCGAGATCATCGTCATCATGTCGTTCGCCTGCCGCTGATCCTCGAAACATTCGTACACGTCGTCCAAGAATCCCCCGCGCAGCAACGGATGATAGAGAAAGGCCGGGCCGTCTCCGCTCACCACTTCCAGAGGCTGTTCAACCACCGAGACCCCGGTCATCTTAAGGGCTGCAAGCCACCGGCGGGCATCTTCCGCTGAAGGCCGTTCGGCCAGATAAACATGGAACCGTTCCCGTTCTGCGCTGTGGCCTCGCCGCAGCAACTCATGATCGACCCGTTGCCACAGCGAGTCGAACGTGCCGAGTGACGGAAAAGTCAGCACCAGCTGGCCGCCGGGCCGCAGATGGCTGATCAACCCGCGCAGGGTCTCCTCGCGGTTGGGACGAAAAAACATGACGGAGAGGTTTCCGGTGATGCGATCGAATAGGGGCAATTCATCCGGCAGCGCGCGGACATCGTGGCATTCGAACGACAACCAAGGGAGCTGTGTGCCTTGAATGGCCCGGGCGCGGGCGACTTGGCCGGCGCTGAGATCGATGCCAAGCACGCGTCCCGTTGGGCCGACCTGCTCGGCGAGATAAAAAGCGGGAATGCCATGTCCCGATGCGACGTCGAGAATGTGCAGACCCGCCGCCAACGATAATTGCGACAGCAGCGTTTCGGCGAACGGCGTGGACCAGGGGTCCTGTGTCGGGAGCAGCCAGCGAGCCATAGCAATGCCGAGCATACAGGGGGGGCCGACGGAATGCGAGAAGCTGGCGCGGAACAGGCCCGGTTGCGGTCACTTGTGGAGAACGATCGGCTGTGAGAGAACGATTTTTACGGGACGCCGAGAATCCATCCTTCAATTTGTGCTTGTGTGCGTTCAGCAGGCGTCAGGCTAGGATGAAAGAATCCGGCAATGAGTCCGTCCTGGTCTGTACGCTGCATCCACGCGGCAACAGAATAGGCATCATGCTGATCAGGTGTGCGCCCTTCGTTTCGAAAGCTGCGGCTCCAGAGTGATGGATACACTTCAGCCAAAACTGAATGATTGTCCGGAATGTCCCACCCGTCGAACGGCCAGAAATGGACTCGCCCTGCTACACCACGGCGGATGTGTAACAGCCAGGGTAGACCGGAATGGGTGGACTTGGCCACTGATCCCTGAACGTCAAAACGAAAGACCGACTTGGCCGTGCGTGCCCGCTTCTCCGTCAGCCGCAGCCAACGTGGGCTACCCATACGAGCTGCACCCTGCCCCACCGCGCCATCCCGGATACAATCGACAGACACATGATCCTGATCCGTCGGCCAGTGCCGGTGGAAGTCTTCAAGAAAGTGTGGCCAATCGAGCGGCAGTCCATGCTGCTCGAAATATTGCAGCGGAAAGGAAAAGCCATGATCGATGCCGACTAACGTCCGGACCGGTTCCGCAAGCCGTTCTACCAGCCATTGGGCAATGCCCTTGCGCGTCCAGTATTTGCGCGGGCTTGGCGGTGGAGGCACTTCCTTAGGCGAATGGTCACTATCGGCGAGGTAAATGCGCAGGCCTTTCAGACTCGCGTTGGCCGTTTCAGCGCCGGAATAGTCGATGCCGATATAGCGATCGAACATCGGGCCGTCATTCTGGCTCACGGTATCTACAGCTCGCCTTTGAAGGCCTTGTCCAAGATGGAAGGCAGGAGCGCAGCGAGTTCAGCAGCGGTTTCGGCTTGCAACTTCTTCAGCGCGTCTACCTTAGCTTGCAAGCCATCGAGATAGGCGACAATGCGGTGTTGCCCTTCAAGAGTGGGGAGAGCAATGGGTAGCGCCTTTAGCTTGGTTGCATTTACGTTCGCCTGTCCCGTCATCTGCGTTCTTTTAGCAAACATATAGGACCGGCCAGCAGGAGAATTGATATAGGCAGCGACAAGTCTAGGATTAGCACGCTTTATGTCCAGGCGTAGTCGAATAAGATATGATGCAAAAGAGTACTCGCCAGGCTCGTCAAAGACTGCGCATTTACCAACCAACTCGGCGCTGTTGGTTCGGTTAACTAGAACGTCTCCTGATTTCAAAATGATTTTTTCTTTATCTTTCTCGGAGAGGTGAAGATATTTCAAATGTCGAAGATCGAGATGCCCACCCTGGATATTGCCCATTCGCAGCACTGGTATGCCTGATACATCACCTGTTGTTCTCTCTGAAGTGCCGTAGCAATCATCAATAACGTAGTCACCGAGCTGCCCTATTAGCCATCCATCGTTAGCTCCTTGCTCGAACAAAGTAGCAAGCTTCCTATTAACTAAGAGGTCCGCTTCAAGTTCAGAATGATGCCGTAGCCCTCGCGCTTCTTCAATCCTTTTCGTAAGGGATTCGATCCGCGCCACGATCCGCAGCTGCTCCGGAAGCGGAGGGAGAGGGATTTCAGTTGAAAGGAATCGATCTTCCTTCAGCCTTACTCGATTCGTGGTTCCTTCGCTTGCTCGCTTGCACAGCTCAACAAACGTTGGAGTTTTACTCATCCAGTTGAGGAACCACGGCGCAACTCGCTCGCCGTTTAGGCCATAGACAGGAAAGTCGTTGGTGACTAGGGCGCCATCAAGCGCATCTGGAACGAGGCCGGCAGCTCCGTTCCGTGCATCAATTCGAGACAGGATGAACTGATTGGTTCGTACTTGAAGCCGACGGCTCCCTGCGATTTCAGATCCAGTGACCTTTCCTCGCAACACTACGCCTTTACCCCAGAGCCGAACTGTTACTTCGCTATATTCCTTGTCTGGCTCAGGAGTAATCCACTCCTCCGACTTAGACAGTATCGAGCCCAGCGGCATCATCGGCCACTTGGTCATCGGCCTTCTCCGAGGAGTTTCTTGACCTCGACTATGAGATCTGCGATGCGCTGTTCTTTCTTCAGAATATCTTCGGCAAGTTGCTCTGGGGGAAGATGTTCGAAATCGACCTTGCCGCGTGGGTTCTTGATGTCGAGGTTGCAACCGTTCTTCAGAATCTCAGCGGCGGGAACTTTCCAGGCCCGGTCGTTCTCTTTTCGCTTCCCCCACCAGGCGATGCAGTCGCCGAATTCCTCGAATTGAATCGGCTGGGTCTTGGTATAGTTCTTCCGGCCTTCAGGAAGCGGCTGCTCATAGTACCAGACGTTTTTCGTGGGACCAGAACGGTCGAAGAACATGAGATTGGTGGGAATGCTCGTGTAGGGCGCGAAGACGCCGTTGGGCAATCGCACGATCGTGTGGAGGTTGAAGTCCTTCAGCAGGTCTTCCTTGATGCGGGCGCAGACACCGTCGCCGAAGAGCGTACCGTTAGGAACCACGACGCCCGCTCGGCCGCCTTTTGAGATCTGAGATTTGAGATCGCCCATCCCTGGATGGGCGCCCAGGCGGCGGAGCTTGCGCATGATGAGCTGGAGGAAGAGCAAAGCAGTTTCAGAAGTCTGCTTGTCCTCTGGAAAGTTAGAGAGGATGCCGCGCTCTTCCTCGCCGCCGAAAGGGGGGTTGGTCAGAATGATATCCACACGATCTTTGTCACCGATTTCCTTTAACGCGACACGGAGACTGTTGAGCGGATCGATCTGCGGCGTTTCCAAGCCATGTAAGAGCAAATTCATCTGCGCGAGCAGATACGGTAACGATTTCGCCTCCCCTCCCCAGAGACTTCTCGTTTGAAGAATCTCGCGCTGCTGGACGGTCTTGCACTGTTTCTCCAAGTGAGAGAAGGCTTCGACAAGAAAACCGCCGGTGCCGCAGGCTGGGTCGAGGACGGTCTCGCCTAATCGAGGATCGGTCACGGCAACCATAAACCGAACGACGGCGCGCGGGGTGTAGAACTCACCGGAGTCGCCCGCGGCGTCACGCATTTCCTTGAGCATGGATTCGTACAGATGGCCGAGGGTGTGGATTTCGTTGCTGGATGAAAAGTGAATGCCGCTGACTTTGTTGACAACATCGCGCAGGAGATAGCCGTTGATCATGCGGTTAACGGTCCCTCGGAAGACCGTGGCAATCACGTCGCGGCAGTCTCCGCCATTGGCTCCTTGCAGGCTTCGAAGATAGGCGAACAGGCCGGGGCCTTTCTTGCCGTCGGGGCCGATGGTTTCGTCGTTGTTCACAAACTTAATCAGCTCATCGCCGGTAATGCCGTCGGGCTTGGCGGCCCAGTCGCGCCATCGATAGGGAGGCTCAATGGCGGGACGGAACCGTTTGCCTGCGAGCTTGGCGTCTGTTTCGCGGATCTGCTCCAGATCATCCAGAAACTTGAGGAACATGATCCAGGTGAGCATGGGCAGGCGGTCCAGGTCGCCATTGAGCCCCTTGTCCTTGCGCATGATGTCGCGTGCCGACTTGATGAGTGAGCCGAGTTGCTGAGCCGTGGTCAATGGAGCCTTCGATTTCATATTTCAGATCTCAGAGGTAGATTTCAGATTTCAGACCGGTTCGGTCCAGATTGGCGGACACGGTCGAGTTCTTCAAGAAACGCATCACGGCCTTTCTTCTCTGCATCATGAGCGCGGACCTTGTCGTTCAGATGCCGCTGGCCGGTGATATCGGAGTTCTTGAGTTGCTCAATCCAGCCGTAGAGCTGCCTTGAAATGCTGAGGCCGCTCGATTTCAGATCACCGATTTCAGATTTCAGAGAGGAGAACGCGGGAACGCGCTCCAGGAGGCAGAGCATGGAGCGGACTTCGCCGGCGGAGCCACGGGCAATGTAGAGAAAGGCGAGAAGTTCATTCGTACTGCCACGCTCGAAACCCTCGGCGATGTTGTTGGAAACGGAGAGCGCGGCGCGTTCCATTTGATCACGCAAGCCAGCATGGCCGCGGAAGGCTTGATGCTCGGTGAAGCTGTAGGTGTGTCGGGCTAATTCGATGGCAGCTTGCCAGACAGGAAGCTCTTCGAATGATTTATATTTCATCGTCGCCTGCCGCGAAACGCGGATTTCAAATCTCAGATTTCAGATGGCAGAACCTCTGAGATCTGCGATCTGAGATACCTTATGCTGCATACAGCAATGTTTGCAATCGATGGACGGCTGTGCGGAGCTGGTCCGGTCCGCCGAAGAACCCGGCGATCTCCATGACGTTGCCACGCTCCGAAAGTGGCGGGACTTTCAGCACGTCAGGAATGACAAACTGCGCCGTGCCATACTCGGCGTACTTCTCCAACAGTGCGCTCAGTATATCTTTTGCTTGCGGCCCATACTGATCGAAGAAATCCTTCTTCTCTCTCCTCAGTCTATCTGCCCGTTCTCTGCGCGTTCTCAACGGTGCGTTGAAGGCGACATGGCAGAGCAGATCGAACGGATCGGCCTCCGGCTGGCCGGCAGCCTGTGCCAGATCGTCGAAATCGATGCCTCGCTCGGCCAAGCGCTGAATAATTTCTGCTCTCTGGTCCGGATCGGCCCATTGGGTTCGCAACTCTGACGCCGTCCGATAGAGTATGCGGACTTTCTCCGCCGTGTAGTCGGTAAACTTGACCACGCGCAATTGCTTCCCGTCGGGATCGAGCTCATGGACGATGTGGGCAACAATCTCGACATAGCCGCCGTCGAAGTAGTACTTGCGCCGCTTCTCTTCCCTGTCATCTGAGATCTGACCATCTGAGATCTGAAATTCTCCGTGCCCCTCCGCCATCACCGGCTGCTCTTCAACAATCGTGTAGGTCTTGGGCTCTCCCGTTTCGCTCATTTCTTCCTGGGTGATCAGGACTGGATCGCCGTCGAAGTCCGGATCGGCGAAAAGGCGTGTGGCGGAGCCTGTGTAGTCGAGGATATTGAAGTAGAGCTTGCCGTAGTCATCGCGGACTCTTGTGCCTCGCCCGATCATCTGCTTGAACTCGGTCATGGAATTGACTACTCGCGCCAACACGATGTTCTTGCACGTCGGCGCATCCACGCCGGTGGTGAGTAATTGCGAGGTTGTCAGAATCACAGGCGCTGTAGTTTCCAATTCTTGAAACCGCCCCAAGTGCCCGCGCCCGATATCACCCTCCTCTGAAGTCACCCGGCAGACGTAATCGGCATGTTGCCGGGTTAGATCCGCATTAAGATTATTGAGCGCTTGCCGCATCTCGTCGGCATGCTGCTGGTCCACGCAAAACACAATGGTCTTGGCGAAACGATCCGTTTTTTTCATGAAATCCGTCAGATGGCGGGCAATCGCCTGTGTCCGCGCCCGAAGCGCGACGACGCGCTCAAAATCCTTCGTGTGATATTCGTCGTCCGGAATCGGCCGTCCATACCGATCTAGTTCATCCTTATTGGGACGCCACCCTGCCGCATCCCATGCGCTGACGACTCGATGTACGCGATAAGGAGCAAGGAACCCATCCTCGATACCCTGCCGGAGACTGTAGGTATAGATGGGATTGCCGAAGTATGCGTAGGTATCGCGGTTGTCTTCCCGTAACGGTGTGGCCGTCATACCCAGCTGATAGCCCGGCTCGAAATAGTTGAGAATCTCGCGCCAGTTACTCTCGTCCTTGGCGCTTCCCCGATGGCACTCATCGACAATGACGAGGTCGAAGAAGTCACGGGCATATTCTTTATAGAGACCGGGCCGCCGTTCGTCCTTGGCGATGGCTTGATAGATGGCGAAGTACATCTCGCGGCCCTTATTGATCTCGCCGTTCTCGATCTTCCAGCGTGCATCGCCGAATGGTGTGAAGATTTTATCCTTGGGATCGTCTATGAGAATGTTCCGATCGGCCAGATAGAGAATCTTCGGACGCCGGTATTCACCCGTCCGATTCCAACGTGCCTGCCAAAGCTTCCAGCAAATCTGAAACGCCACTACTGTCTTGCCCGTGCCGGTCGCCATCGTCAGGAGAATGCGCCGCTTCCCTTGAAGGATGGACTGCACAGTCCGGTTGATGGCAATTTCCTGATAATAGCGAGGACTCTTTCCGGAAAGATGGTTGTAGGGAGTCAGCAAACGGTCGGCCGCTGTGTCATCCTGTAACTTCTCCCCTGCTCGCAACCTGGTCCAAAGTTCCTCCGGAGTCGGAAATGTCTCAAGATTCCGCTCCCTGCCTGTCAGAAAGTCGAACTCAACAATGCCATGCCCGTTCGTCGAGTACGCGAACTTGAGGCCAAGGACTTCGGCGTAGTCTTTCGCCTGTTGCAATCCATCGGCGGGCGCCTTATAGGCGGCCTTCGCTTCGACCACACCAACTAGGAAGTCTCTGGTGTAGCGGAGCAAATAGTCCGCGCGCTTTTGCGGACGCCGCCGGACTTTTTCACCGACAAGCACAATGCGGCCGTCGGTGAATGTCTTTTGCTCTGTGAACGAATGCGGATCGTCGTCCCATCCGGATTGGATGAGCTTCGGGAGGACATACTTTCTGCAGGTATCTGCTTCGGTGATCATCACCCATCCGGAATCTGTTAGAGCGCCGAAGCTTACTCGTTTTCCCGTGAGAAATCACGCTTCACAGTGGGAAGCTGTTCAGAGTTGTCTCGGCACTTCTGCTTTGGGCGTGGCAGCCGGCGCCATTTGTCCCGCATCGAGCAAGATCGCCACGAGCATGTCGCTCATGACGTTCACGGCGGAACGGGCGCGGGCGATGATCCAATCCACGGTCATAATGAGTGGAATCGACGCCAGGATCACTTCGTTCGGCAGGCCTGCGGCGGTGAGGACCAGCGGCATGATGATCAATCCTGCTTCGGGAATCCCTGCGACACCGGCTCCTGCGATGATGGAGGCGACCACGATGACGAGCTGTTTGCCGACCGTCAGGTCGAAGCCAAGCGCTTGGGCAAGGAACAATGCCGCCATCGCTTCATAGAGGGTGATGCCGTCGTTGTTGAGATTGGTCCCGACACAAGCGGCAAGCCGCGACGATTGTGCGGACACATTCATGCGTTCAAGGCACCGGAGCGTCACGGGGACAGTGGCGAGGCTGCTGTTACAGGAGAGCGCGGTCATGATCGCGTCGGCTCCCTGCCCGACATAGACCTTGGGCGACTTTTTCCCGATGAACCACGCCATGAGCGGGTAATAGATCAGTGAATGGATGGCGAGTCCGGCCAGCATGGCCACGAGAAAAATCCACAAGACCGATAAGACGCCGAGACCGGATTTGCCGACAACCTGGGCCACGATGCCGAAGACGGCGATGGGGACAATCAGAATGATCCAGCCGAGAATCTTTACCAACCATCCGTAGATCCGCTGGATAGCCTGTACAACCCAGTCGATCGCCCCGCCTGTCGGTGCCGCCTTGTTATGCAGCGCACGGATGGCAACACCAATGACAAGGGCGAGAAGCACCACCCCGATGATATTGTGGCTGGAGAATGGCTCGGCAATGGTGCGGGGAATATAGGCTGCGAGATCCTGTAATGGATGGTCGGATGACGTGAACGTCGGCGCCGTTTTTACTCCCGGCACGATATGGAGCAGGTCATCCACATGGCCGTACCACAGGAGGCCCGGCTGCCAACTGTTCATAATGCTCAACCCGATCGTCATCGCGATCGTGACATTCACGAAGCAAATAGCAAGCAGCTTGCCTCCCTGGCGTAAGGGGATGGTCGTCCTGATCAGCGCGTCGATGATCGCAAAGAAGATGAGTGGAATGGCCAGAGTCTTGAGGATGGAGACGACGATCAGCCCGAGTTTTCCCAGTTGCTCATTACGAAGGCCGCCGAGATACGAGTCCTGTCCGAACAACACGCCAAGGAGTCCGCCACAGGTCACAGCGATCAGCACTTGCTGATAGAGCGGCAACCGGATTGTGCCGGTGCGATTGTGTGCCGGGGGCTCGTTGGCTTCCACAGGGTCGTGCTACTCCAGACACGTGTGACTGCTAATGAAGATGTCCCAATGTATGGATATGGTGATCACGCAGAGGGAGAGAGCACCTATCATCGCAATACATTCATGTAGGAATGTCTCTGGTCCCGTCATAGGAGGTACGGGATTGAAATGAGAATTTGACCACGTCACCGTTCTTGACCGGCGAATCTTCCGAACCGATTCGTTTATTGACCGTGATAAGGGTTTCCCTCTCGACAAGGAAACGGTGGAGTCCGCCAAGCTGGTCATGGTTCGCTTCGATCAACTTCTTCACCGTCGTCGGCTCCGTCAGAGCGACCTCAATCTCACTCTCTCCAACCGCATCACGCAATGTATTGCCGAGCACCAGAATGGTCACCATTTGAATCCTTGTTCCTCGTATCTCGTGAAGCGTATCTCGCGACCAAGGCAGTCAGACACTCGTGATTATTTTTCCACCCCATCGAAAACGGGATACGCTTCACGAATGACGCTTCACGTTTCTTGCTGTGGGTCAGCAGCTTGATAGGCCTCGTGCAATAGCTGTGCGACATGTTTGACTTCTACTTGCTCCGGCAAGCCATTCTTCAGCTGAATCATGCAGGCCGGACAACTCGTCGCCACCACGTCCGCGCCGGACTGTTCAACCGCGCGCGCTTTCCGCTTGAAGATGTTCTGCGCGGTCTCATAATCTTTCACGATGAACGTCCCTGCACCGCCGGCGCAGCGATCGGCGTCGGGCATTTCGGAAAAATTGACGCCCGGCAATGACGACAAGACCTTGCGCGGCTCCTTGGTCACTCCGGCAGCCCGCAGATGACAGGATGAATGGTACGTGACGCACTTCGTTCTTCCTGCGGTCTTCCCCATTGGGGGTTGCTGCGAGGAACGCGCGACAAACTCGGTGATATGTACCACCTTTTTAGCCAGTTGTTCCGCCTGTTGACGCTCGTCCCCTTCCCCCTCGGCAAACAGCGTGGGATAGTCCTTGAGCATCAGCGTGCAGGAGGCGCAGCCGGTGACAACCGTCTCGTACGGCGCTAGCGACTGGAGATTGAACCGGGCGCCCTCTCGTGCCAGGTCTTGATGCCCGTAGGTTTGTATCGGCGTGCCCGAGCAGCGCTGCGGGGGCAGTGCCGGCTCAACGCCGTGCTTCCGCAACACACCGATCACGGCATCGCCGACGCCGTCATCGAAATAGTTCGCTGCACAGCCATGAAAATAGGCCACTCCGTTCGGCTGTGGCCGGTTCGAATCGGTCGGGATCAATCCCGCATAGCGCTCACGCAAGTGCTTCGCCGCCAGTTTCGGCAATAGCAACTCGTGCGGTAATCGGGCCGTCGAAGCCAGTGCTGCCATAACCGGTCTGGTCACTTCCTCGACGATCCGTCTGATCCATGGGCGATCCCAAATCTGCTGTGTGCTGCCAAACCACCGTAGCAGCGAATCAAACCCTGCCCCACTAGCTTGAAATTTGAAGATCCAGCCGGCCAGGCGATTGGGATGTTCGGCCCGTTTTTTCAAAATCAGCTCGGACACGTCCACACCGGCTGGGCAAATCGTCCGGCAGGATTTGCAATTGAGACAGGATTCCACGACTCGCTTGGAATTCAGGTAGCTGTAATCCTTAGCCGTCACGATCTCGAACCAGCCCCGCGCACTCATGTCTTCCGATTGGAAGACATCATAGACCGGGCAGACTGAATTGCACTTGGCACAGGTCGCGCAGGACTTGGAGAGTCTCGTATAGTCGATATAGTCGGTAAAGGGGCGGTCGCTGATCTTAATGCCAGGATTGAGGATATTGCCCGGATCGAAGACCTTTTTCACTTGGACAAAGAGGTCGTAGAGTTCCTCCCCGAACATCTTCTTCACATACTCGGCCCGGATACGGCCATCGCCATGCTCGCCACAAATCGACCCGCCGAATCGCTCTAAGACCGCCGAATGAATCTCATAATATCCTTGAACCATCTTCTCAAAGTCACTGGTGTCATTCACGTTTAACAACGGAACAATGTGGGCATTTCCGTTTCCGATGTGGCCGAAAATTGCCACGGGGACCTGCTGTTCCTCGAAAAACTCCTCCAGATACTCAATCAATTCGCTGATCCGCTCGGCGCGCACGACCACATCGTCCACAAAATTAATCGGCTTCTTCTGCGGATCGAATCGATAGAGTGTCGGATACAGCGCTTTTCTCGCTTTCCAGAGCTGCTCCCGCTGTTCGGGGTCGAAAGCCAGAGTCAGCTCCGACGCAAGCGTGAAGGAGCGGCAGACGGCTGCCACCTGTTCGGCCCGCTCACGAAGATCCATCTCGAAGGAATCGGCATCCAATTCAATCAGTAATGTCGCCGCCGCCTCAGCCGGCACACCATGCTTGACCCGCCCGATCAGATTGAGCGTGTTGGCATCCATGACTTCCAAGGCGCTCGGCGCCAGCGCGAGCAGGTGCGGCACCGCTTCGCCGACTTCCTGGAGATGGCGAAGGTGAATGAGCGCAGTCAACGTGGTCTTCGGCTTCTCGACGAGTGACAGCCGGGCTTCACTCACGACACCCAAGGTCCCCTCGCTGCCCACCAGCAATTTGGGCAGATCGAACCGCCCGTCCGCGAGCCCATCGGCAAGACCAAAGAGGTTATAGCCGCAGCTATTCTTGCTGACACTCGGTTTCTTAGCGCGGATCAGATCCGCATGGGTTTGCACCAGGACAAAGATGTCGCGCAGCGCCGGAATCGTCGAGAGCAGTCGTTCAAGTATCGGATCACCCAGTCCATAGGATTGCGCGTCCAGCCAGGTCCCGGATGCCATGCACATCCTCATCCGATGCACATTGTCCTTCACCGATCCATAGCGCAATGTATGGGGGCCAGATGAATTATTCGCTAGCATGCCGCCGAGCTTGCACATATCCCCGCTGGAAGGGTCCGGTCCGAACATCAATCCGTCGCGCGCCAACTGTTTGTTCAATTCGGCAAGGACCATCCCGGGCTGCACACGCGCCCATTTCTCCTCACGGTTCAGCTCAAGAATCCTATTGAGTCGTGAGACATCCAGGATGATCCCCGACCCGATGGCAGAACCTGTCAGATTCGTGCCGGCGGCTCTCGGTGTGAGAGGAATCCCTCGCGCCACCGCATACTCAATTGTGCGCGCGATATCCTCTTCGGACTCAACCAGTACGACCGCCTTGGGCATCATGCGATAGATACTGGCATCGACGGCATAGGCTGTAAGGGCAGGCGCGTCATCCTTCACTTTCTCCGAGCCAAGTCGAGCCCTGAGGTCTGTCGCGATAGCGTGGGATCGTTCCGGAAGGATGAGGGTTGGCGCAGCCATGAAAAGGTAGTCTATTTTAGGCGACCGGTTGCGAGAAGCACAAGGGACAGTTGTTGGCGCACAGCAAATCTCCTACAATACGGCTCTGTTTATGAGGAGTGTGCTCAATGGCCTGCCCCGCACTGTATGTCACGCGACTGCTTCCCGATCCGATCATGGCCGTGATCCGAGAACAGTACCAGTTGATTACCGAACCCACGGATCAGCCGCCAGCCCCGAAGGCTCACACAGATTACTTCGCGCAGGCCGAGGCGGTCATCTGCACGCTTGCCGATCGCATTGATGCTGCCCTGTTGTCCAACGCCCCACATCTGAAAATCGTGGCCAATTACGCAGTGGGCTACAACAATATCGATCTTGCCACCGCCCAGGCGCGTGGCATCGTCGTCACCAACACACCTGATGTCCTCACCGACGCTACTGCCGATTTGACCTGGGCCTTGCTGTTCGCAGTCGCCCGGCGAGTCGTAGAAGGAGACCGTTGGCTGCGCACCGGCACCTGGCCGGGCTGGGCGCCGACGCAAATGCTGGGACATGATGTGTCAGATAAGACACTCGGCATCATCGGCATGGGACGGATCGGCCAAGCCGTCGCGCAGCGAGCCCAGGGATTTCGCATGACGGTAGTGTATGCGAGCCGCCGACAGGTCACAGCCCCTGCTGGTGTTGCCTGGAGCCGTCACTCACTCGATGAGGTACTCACGCGATCGGATTTCTTGTCACTCCATGTCCCGCTCACCGAGACGACCTCTCATCTTATCGGTTCCCGTGAGCTGGGCCTGATGAAGCCTGCCGCCGTTCTGCTCAATACGTCTCGTGGTTCTGTGATCGACGAAGCAGCACTCGTGTCAGCGCTGCAAAGTGGACAGATTGCGGGAGCAGGCCTGGATGTCTACGAGCATGAGCCGGCGATTCACCCTGGACTCATGACGATGCACAATGTCGTGCTCCTGCCACATCTTGGCTCGGCAACGCAGGAGACCCGCATTCGGATGGGGCAAGTCTGTCTCGACAATATTGCAGCAGTGTTAGGTGGAAGACCGGCGCCGAATCAGGTCCGGCCGGGCTAGCTCGCGAGACGCAGCGGAGAGGCTACAGACTGGTTTCGATTCTTGATCGCCGCAAGCCTTGTCGGCACATCGTGAAAAGAAGGAATGGACTGAAACGTCACCGTTGCCTTCGTCCACTCCTCTGCGGCCTCATAGAGCAACCCTAATTCA
Organism: Nitrospira sp.; assembly: GCA_046604365.1. Lineage (GTDB taxonomy): Bacteria > Nitrospirota > Nitrospiria > Nitrospirales > Nitrospiraceae > Nitrospira_D. The sequence goes on along the minus strand of JBJACV010000008.1, from coordinate 123,809 downwards.
TAACGAAGCGCTTGATCTTTCGCCCCTTGCGCGCGAGAGTCTGAGAGCACTGATTCTAGCCCTCGAATTGCCTGGAGGACCTGGCCTTCCTCTTTGTAGCAGAGCGCCATCATCAGGTGAGAATCAAGATAAAATGTGTCCCCTGTCCGTGCGATCTCGAATTCTTCCCTCGCTTCCGAATAGAGTGCCATATTCTTGTACGCGACACCCAGTGTGAAATGCGCTTCATAATCGGGCAACGGATCTGCCGGCGCTGCGGCACCGGATTTTTTAACACTTGGAAGTTTTCCCGCTGGCGCTTGCACCGACCCTGGTGGTCGCACCTCTGCACCTCGAATCCCATCACCGCCCGACTCGGCATGTGTCTGTACAGACGTATTCGCCTTTGAAGGTGGCTTTTTGGCAAATACATGCGTCACATCCGGTTCAGCGCCTTCCAATGAAAACTCTATTTCCTGCTTGGGTTTGGGTTGTGAGGGGACCGACCTAAAATCATCGGGTTCCGCCCCTATAAGCGAGAATGTGTTGACATCACTTGCGGCAGGACTGTCCGCCGACAACTCAGCCGGTGGCGCGGGCTGCCCGTTCATTTTTTCTGCCAGACGATCGACAAATTCCGCATCAGGACTGAGCAACCGGACTTTTTCAAAAAGCTCTTCGTGCAGGCCTTCCATTCCAGGCTCCGGATGCACCAATAACAGCTCGACGGCTTTGGCATATTGCTGTGCTGCGGCAGCATGGTTGTTTTGCCGTTCGCACAACTCTCCACTCAACTCCAACAACGGCACGGAGTCCGGCTGTGCCGACAAGAATTCGTTGATCAGGGTTTCGGCAAGGGGAAGATCCTGCGCGCGCAAAGCTTCGCCGGCCAAAAATCGATATTCGCCCAGCGCCACCTGAAGATCACCCCGCTGCAAATGAAGCCGCGCGAGCAATTGACAGACTTGAGGGTTGCCTGGTTCCCTTGAGAGTATTTGGTTTAAAATCGCTTCCGCCCCTGTATACTGCTTCTCCTCTATCCTCCGTATCGCTTCGTCGAGCGGACCGAGTTGCGGTGACGATGGTGTTTTTGCAGGGGCTCCAGTCCCGGTCTTTACAGCCTTAATCGAAATCGTTCCCCCTTTCTTCACTCCTTCGACAAACTGAGCCGCTTCATTGTTCTTCGGATCGATTCTGAGCACAGCAAGATAGGCGTCGTTCGCTTCCTCATGGCGTCCCTGCATCGAACGTTCACGGCCTAGCTGAAGATAGACCTCCGTCGCTTCATCCTGCCGATTATCCTGAAGACAGAGTTCGGCAATACGCTGCTGGGCGCTCAAATTAGAGGGATCGAGGGTAACGATTTTCTGATAGAGCGCCAGCGCATCTTTCGGCTTGCGCTCCTTAATCAACTGCTTAGCCAGTGTGAGGTAATCCTGCACTGCGCTGCTGACGAGACCGCGTTCTGCATTGAGATCCCCAAGATGGCGATACACCTCATACTTGGTCGGATCGCATTTGAGTACCTTCTTATACGTAGCGATGGCCTTGACGGTGGCTCCTTCTGCCTTGAAGAGCTTGGCAGCCTGAAAAAATGCGGCGCTCGCCTCCGCGACAGCATTGCGTCTCAAATGCAGATCCCCGATGGAATTAGGGATACTGCCGTCGCCGGGAGCTTCCGCAGCCAGTTTTCTCCATTCGGCGATAGCCTCTTCGATCTGGCCTTTCGAAGCCAGCAGCTGAGCCTGCTGAAGCACTTTACTGCGATCCATAGACAAGACAAACCCCACTTGCCAAGAATAGGCAAACGCTAACAGTGTCATGCGGTTTTGTCGAGAAAATGGAGGAATTAGACGGCAGATCTACTATGACAACAGAATGGGCCTACCCTCTAAGAGAAGACAGGCCCATTCGTCAGGAGGCACCCTGGTGCCTATTTATGAGGCAGCTATGGCTGATTTCAATACATTGGCCGCTTGCGGGCCTTTGGCTCCCTGCACAATTTCGAACTCAACATTTTCACCTTCTTTTAAAGTCTTGAACCCATCCCCCTGTAATGCGGAATAGTGGACAAACACGTCTTCGCCGCTATCAAGACGGATAAACCCAAACCCTTTCCGATCGTTGAACCACTTCACTGTTCCCTTTGTCTTCACAACACTCCTCCTTTCCTAATGGCCACGGGCAACGAGCCCCTAGCCACGAAACCGCGGTTGAGACACGACTAGGTAATAGAAGTCGAACCTGGCGGGGAGAACCGACGGGCACCTGCACAAGTGTTGCATCGCTCACGGGACCCATCATGTGGAGGAAAACCGCGCTGCATGTACCATAGCGCTCACACACTGTCAAGCGATTCTTTTACAAACAAGATTCATGCGCGAGGTTTACAAGCAGACAGGACTCCCCTATAGTGTTCCTGTCACCGCCACCTAAGAGCCCTGTGATCCTACGAACTCTGCTTGATCGCTACATTTTCACCGAACTACTCTCCCCGTTCGGCCTGAGCCTTGGTGCGCTCTGTTTCGTCATGTTGACGAGGGAATTGCTGCGTCTCGTCGAGTTACTGGTGTCAAAAGGCGTCGGCTTGTGGTCGGTCTTAAAAGTCATTGCCATGCTGTTGCCGTCCGGCTTGGTATTGACACTTCCAATCGCCGGACTTATCGCATCCATTACGGCTTTCGGCCGGTTATCGTACGATAAGGAGCTCGTGGCGATGCGGGCTGCAGGGCTGAGTCTCTTCCGCCTGTCTCAACCGGTGTTCCTCTTCGCCCTGACAGTCTTTGGTCTCACACTGATCCTCTCCCAGTGGGGACAACCGTGGAGCTCATTAAATCTTAAGAAAGTTGCGCTTAATTTGCTGAAGGATCAGCTCGTTCTCGCGCTGGAGCGAGGCACGTTTAACGAGCCGATCCCGCACATGGTGATTTATGTGCCGGATGCCGTCGACGGCCGGTCCACGAAAGGCATTTTTGTATCGGATGAGCGGACCGCCAAGGAACCGCGCATCATTGTGGCGGAGGACTATCAGGTGTTCATGGATCAGGCGAACAACCAGGTTGCCCTGCGCCTCGTCAATGGCGTCATCCATACCCGTCCGGATCAGGTCGAACAATACCGCCTCGTGTCCTTTGCGAGTTACGATATCAAATTGAGCTTGAACCAGAGCAGCTACGCAGCCGCCGAAGAGCGCCCGACCTACGAACAGATTATGGCGATGATCCGACAAGGCGGGGAAAAAGACTCGACCGGTCTGCGCCGCTTGATGGAGTACTATAAAGATCTCGCCTTTCCAACCGCTTCACTGGTGTTCTGCCTTCTAGGTGTGCCGGTCGGGATCGTCTCCAAACGGTCCGGGCGGGTCGGCGGATTCGCCGTCGGCGTCCTCATCATCATCGTGTTCTATGTTTTGAATGTGGCCTGTGACTTTCTGGTGACAACCATGCTCATTAGCCCCTTCGTCGGAGCCTGGATGCCCAACATCGTGTTCATTGTTGCGACGATTATCCTCTTCATGAAAATGAGTCGCCAATAGCCGTATGACCATTCTCTTTCGCTATATCCTGCGTGAATACGCCAAAATCTTCCTGATGTGCTTTGCCGGCTTGGTCACCATTTATATGGTGATCGACTTTTTCGAAAAAGTCCGACGGTTTCTTCGCTACGATTCTGGCGTGCTTCCGATGCTCGCCTACTTCGCGCTCAAAATTCCTGCCATCTCGTTTCAAGTCGTGCCGTTCGCTGTCTTGGTGGCCACGCTCCTGACGCTCGGCTTACTCGCGCGCAGCAATGAAATCACCGCCCTGCGTAGCTGCGGCATCAGCCTGCTCTGGGTCACCTCACCGTTTCTCTTATTTGCCGGCGGGCTCGCTGTGGTGCTCCTGGCATTCAGCTCGGCGATCATTCCGCTCGCATCGGAAAAGGCTGAAGAGATCCGACTTATCCAGATCGAGAAAAAATCGATTCCATTGACCGTCCAAGCTCCTCAGCCATGGGCCCGCATCGGCGCGGACGCTCTCATGCGCGTCAGTACGATTGATGTCGGAGGAAAAACGCTTCGCGGCGTGCGGCTGTTCTATTTTGACCAGACCTTTCATCTTAACCAAGTCGTCGAGGCTGCAGAAGCGCAGTATGCGGCCTCCGGTTGGGTGCTGCAGAATGGGAACCGCCGGCAGTTTGCGCCTGACCACACCGTAGACCTGACCTTCTTTACCGACCAGCCGGCGGACATTCCACTGATCCCGGATGACTTTTCCACATCGCTCACCGGCAATTCTGAAACAATGACGTTTCGAGAAATTCGAAACTATATCGGACGGTTTCAACACAAAGAGGTGTCCTTCGCCAGGCTGCTGACTGATTATTACGGACGGATCGCGTTTCCATTCGTGACGATCATCATGGTGCTGGTCGGCATTGCGCTGGGCTTACGGCGGAGCGGGATCCGTGGAGGAAGCATGGCCATGGGGATCGGGCAAGCGTTCATCGTCGGATTCTGCTACTGGACGACCCATTCCATCGCGATTGCGCTGGGCCGCGGAGGAGCGTTGGCGCCCATGCTTGCCGGCTGGATGGCCAATATCCTCTTTGCCAGCTTTGGACTCTACCTCTTGCTTAAGGTCCGCCATTGAAAAACCTCTGGAAAATCCCCAATCACCAGTTGACTGCTTTCCCTTCTTCCGGTAAGTAAAGAGAGCCCCTGGGCTGTACGAAGGAGACTACGGCATGACTTCACGCGTCGTTATTACCGGTCTTGGAGTGGTGTCTTCCATTGGAATCGGTGTCAGCGAATTCTGGAAGACGGCCCTCACCGGACGCTCAGGTGTTTCTGCCATCCCCTCGCTCGATCCGTTTCCTCTGAAGGAATATCGATCGCAGGTCGCCGGACAAGTCCATAATTTTTCTCCTGAGCGATATCTCCCGACAAGCCAAAGCAACCGTGTCGATCGCTACGCCCAATTCGCCCTGGTGGCCACAAAGGAAGCCATCGCCGATGCCGCATTGGTGATGGCAAAAGAAGCGCCTCATCGCGTCGGCGTCATCGTTGGAGCCGGCATGGGAGGCATGGTCATGGGTGAGCGGGAAATTACTCAGCTCTTCAAAACCCATAGACCGAACCGGGTGCATCCGAATTTTATACCGACGATCACGCTCAACTCTGCTTCCGGAATCGTCGCGATGGCTCACGGCGCGAAGGGACCGAACCTCACGATCTCGACAGCCTGCTCATCCAGCGCTCACGCTCTGGGCCAAGCCCTTCAGTGCATTCGCACCGGACAGGCCGATGTTGTAATCGTTGTGGGAGCCGATGCCAGTATCACTCCGTTGGTCTTCGCCGGATTTTGTTCCTTGCGGGCCCTGTCCAGTGAGTTCAATGATAGGCCGGAACAGGCCTCGCGCCCATTCGACAGGCACCGAGACGGATTCGTCATGGGCGAAGGGGCCGGAGCGTTGATCGTCGAATCACTGGCCCATGCCAAGAAACGGAAAGCGAGAATTTACGCAGAACTAGCCGGATACGCCGCTACCAGTGAAGCCTATCACATGGTCATTCCGCGAGAGGACGGTGAAGAAGTCGCCATGACCATGAAGTTGGCCCTCAACTCCGCAGGCATGACGCCGGCTCAGGTGGACTATATCAATGCCCACGCCACGTCCACCTCGATCGGCGATGCAGTGGAGGTGAAGGCGATTAAGCACCTCTTCAAGAGTCGCGCGGACAAGATTGCCATCAGTGCCACCAAGTCACTGATCGGCCATACGTTGGGTGCCGCCGGCGCCCTTGGCGCCGTCGCCTCGACGTTGACCATTCACACGGGACAGATCCATCCGACCGCGAACTATGATGATCCCGACCCGGCCTGCCGCCTGGAAGGAATCAGCCGTTCACCCCAAGAACGAAAGACACGCACCGCCCTTGTGAACTCGTTCGGATTTGGGAGCAACAATGCCACCGTTGTCCTGAAAAAGTTTGTCGCATGAGTACGACATACCGCTCATTCAGTTGTCTCCATGGAATTCTCTACCGCACGCCGCGGGAACATCACCACGGGGAGAGAAATGGTTTGAGCTTGTCCCACAGCTTGCCGCCGGGATTATCATTTTCATGAAGGAGCATCCACGATGACCGATGTTACGGTTACCACTCAGATCATTCAATCGCTTGCCACCTATCTGAAACGAGCCCCCTCTTCCATTACGGAATCGCATCACCTGCGCGATGATCTGGGACTCGACTCCGTCGCGGTCATTGAGTTGCTGTTTGAGATCGAAGACCGATTCAAGATCCAAATACCGGATCAAGACCTTCCAGGACTCAGCACGGTCGGGTCAGTAGCGGCGTATGTGCAACAACGGCTCTCATCTCCGAGCAGCGCATCTGCCAAAGCCAAACCCGTGGCTCGTGCGACTTCGAAGAAGAAAACGCCTGCGCCCAAGAAGACACCTGTTTCCAAGAAAGCCCCTGCCTCGAAGAAAACGCCTGCTTCGAAAAAAGTCTCCACCCCGAAGAAAAAGAAAAGGTAACGAACTGATGTCCATCCCACAGCTACCGAGTCCCCTGACCCTGGCGCAGATTCATCAGGTCGTCGGCGGCACGATTCATGGCAATGACCAAATAGAGGTGTTCGAACTAGCCGGCCTGGGGGAATCGACTCCCCGCTCCTTGTCGTTTGTTGCCAACGACAAAACATTGAATGCCGCTGTACATCTCCAGGCAGCTGCCTTGCTCGTCCATCGGCACCTGCCGGAGCTTGCCATTCCGCAGATCGCAGTCGGCCATCCCTTGATGGCGTTCGCCCAGGTGGCTCAGCGATTCTGTGTTCGTCCTGCCGTTCCCCGTGGCATCGCTGAAGACATCACTCGCGGAACCGATGTCATAATCGGAGCCGACCCTTCGATTTGGCCGTTTGTGACACTCGGCGACCGTGTGAGCATCGGAGCGCGGGTTACCCTATACCCCGGTGTGTTTGTGGGGTCGGACTCGAAAATCGGAGATGATTGTATTCTGTACCCGAATGTCGTCGTACGGGAAGGCTGCTCACTCGGCGCCCGAGTGATCGTCCATAGCGGAACCGTGATCGGCGCAGACGGGTTCGGATACGTCCCGCATCAAGGCCGCCATCACAAAATCCCGCAGCTTGGCGGAGTTGTGATCGAAGACGATGTCGAATTGGGCGCCAATGTCACTGTCGATCGCGCCACGCTCGGATCAACACGGATCAAGCAAGGCACCAAGGTCGACAATCTGGTTCAGATCGCCCATAACGTCACGGTGGGAGCACACTGCATTCTCGTCGCTCAAGTCGGTATCGCCGGCAGCACCACGATCGGCCATCATGTCGTGATCGGCGGACAAGCGGGCCTTTCAGACCATATTCAGATTGGCGACCAAGTCATGATTGCCGCCAAATCAGGAGTGCATCGAAGCATCGAATCGAACCAGATTGTCGGAGGATCCCCGGCATTACCGCGGGATCGAGCCTTGCGGGTTCAAGGGGTCATTCACCATCTGCCTGAGTTGCACAAGCTCGTACAAGGCCTCGAGCAGCGGATCGAGACACTGGAGAAACAGTCGAAGCAAAGGTCGCCACGCACTGCAACGGCGCGTCCTAGAAGGAAATAGACCCGCGTAACCCTACTTGATGACGCTCCGCCAAAAGAATAACTTCGCCCAATAGAACCCGGCCCACGGGATCATCACCGCAGGGACTGTATTCACCTGCCCATAAAGAGCCGCCAGCACGGCGCTTCCCAGAAGTGCCCCTATGCCGACAAGATACGCGAGAGGAAGCAAGGGACGCCCAGGATGGTCGATTTCTGGAACCTGCGCGTCCTTCTTGGTTAGTGCTCTCTGCGTGGTCGGCCCCCGCCGCATCCGTGCCGCCAGGGCATCGGGAAACTGTCTGAATAAATACAAGTGGTACTGAGTCTGCGCCGTGCCGATCATCACTCCCAACGCCATCAAGCCGGAACTGTAGTAAAACGTGTCCCACGTATAGCTTTCCGATGCGATCAGCTGATATCCCAGCCCTATGACTCCAACCACCAGACAAAACATCCCCACTAAACCCGATGGCATTAAGATGTAGGTCTTCACATACTCGCGCGCCTGCTTCGCAACTTCTTCAGGATGTTGAATCGTAACTAGTTTTGGCACCGACGCCTATCCTCCTTACAACCGACAAGACAATTCGACACGGCATTAACACGATCTGAGCAAAAACTGCAAGGCACTCCACCAGAAGCAGTACCTGATTTAGGTGATTTCTTCCGACCATTGTTTTTCCTCTATCCACAAAGTCTGTGCGTGATATGTGGATATCTATGTGGATGAACCACGCCTGTCCTGTCGGCATGCGACATCGAGCGCGATGCCATATTATTGGGCAGGACTTTCTGATACTTCATCAGAAGTTATGGCGTGATGTGTGTGTCGCACCATGGGCTACAACCCATGGTGCTATGCATCGACTTCATTGAAATGGATAGAACAATCGTCGGCGAAGGGCACCTGTCAACGCCTCAATTCACACAGGAAGGATGTTTTTGATGGATGTCCGTTCAAGACGACCGAGCGTAACCCACTGCTCGGCCATAGGGATCAAGGTCTGAACCCGCTCTTCCATGGCCTGTAATCGTTGCGATAATGCGTCGACCTTTCGATAGGCCGTGCTTGTGAGGAAGAAGCGCAATCCTTGGAGAAACATCGTAATCGTGACCGCATCGACAGTCCTGGCGGATTGATGCAACGCATCCACATGAACCAGGATTGGGTCTAACTGGGAGCCCGTGACAAAATCAGGATTGCCATGTTCCCGCAGCTGAATGATGCGCGCCGTCATAGCAGGCACTCGCTCGTGCAGCTCACGGAGAAACTCTTCATCCAGTCGATCGAGATCATGAAGAATGCGTTCGATGACTTCAACGGTAATGTTGTCATGCCGTTCTCCGACTTCCTGCTGGGCACGACTGATCACTGTTTCCAATACATCCCTCGCCGGCTGAACCGAGCGGGCGCGTGCACGTTGTAGCTCTTGCAATGCCTGGAGCAACGGCCTCGACGAGGCAGCCCAATCTGACCTTTGCAAGGAAGCCGGAGGATCGCGCATCGCAGACTCCGAATACGGCTCCGACTCTCTCCGATCCGGTTCGCTCTCATTAAAGATTCCTTCCGGTGTTCCGGTATCGGCGTCCTCTCCTGACAGACGATGCACCGCCTCTGCGATTCGATCGAGCCCTGCATGCAAGGGACGAAGTGTCGCCGCTGTCCATTGTGATTCCGGTTTCGCAACGTCCCGCAGGATAGGTAGAAGATTCGATGCCATTGCCTCAATGTCTGAGAGCTGCACTGTGGATGCTGACCCGGCCAGATTCGTGATCCCATTCAAAATCAAACCATACAGTTTGGACCGCACTGCGCCATCGGCACCGGCTCCAAGTTTTTCGAGCGCCGTTTGAATTTGGGCCAGCCATTCCCGCGCCTCGAGGGCAAAAAGACCGACGATCTCTTTTTGAAAGGTGCGATCATCTCGCCTCTGATACCCACCCTGCCTCTGTCCATAGCCATTTCGACCGGATCGTACCGGCTCCGTATCTTGTGACTCGGCTATCCGGATTTCGACAACTCCTTGAATCGCCGTTGCAATAGCATCCAAGCTTTCGAGTAGTGACGTAAATTGCTCGGATGCAGCGCCAGGCTCGGAAGCCACATCCGCCTTTCGTGGCACATCGGAAACATCTACCCGGCCCGAATTCGGCGCATCCACGGTTGTAATAATAGAAACCAGCGGCGTCATGCTCAAATCCAGTTGGCAAGCATCAGAGTTCCGGCCCGTATCTGATTGCCATATCCGAACCAGCGGACGCAGTGGATATCGACTGTTGATCCTATCCACAGTGGCAATCTCTCCCGTTGACAACCGTACGGTCGTTCCCAATGGATAGACCGAAAGCTGTTCGATCAAGGCCTTCAGAAGCTCACGAGGAAACGCTGTTCGTTCAGTCACCAGCAGTTCTTTGACCGCTTCATGGGGAAGCAATCGGCGACGATAGGGTCGCTCACTGACCAAGGCATCGAAGATATCGACCAAGCCGATAATCTGCGCCATTTCACTGACTTGACGCCCGTTCAGCCGATAAGGATATCCTCGCCCATTAAAACGCTCATGGGCTTCGCGAATCAGTTGCGCAAGCCACTGATATGCGGCTCCCATTCGATGCACGAGCTGATACCCCAATTCAGGATGTTGCTCGATCAACTTCCGTTCTTCCTGTGTCAGTCGTCCGGTTTTCATGACCAGCGACTGTGGGACGGCAAACAACCCAATATCATGGACCAGTCCAAAGAATGCCAACCGATCCAGCTCTGTGCCGTAATAGCCCAGTCCGATCCCGACTTTGCTTCCAAAGATTGCGGTATTGAGCAGATTCGTAATCAGCGGGGATCCTGCCGGCCTAGAGAGTGCGTGCACAACAAGTTCATCGCTCTGTTTCAACGACGAGACCAAGTCGGATGACAGCGTCTCGATCTGCTCCATATGAAACGGACGCTGGCTCTGAATAGCCGCAGCCGTCTCAGTCAACACGTGTTCCGCTTCACGATACCAATTCATAGAGAATGCCGCCGCCGCAATCACGCACAATCAGTTCTAGGAATACCACGCCTGTTCTCTCGCGGAATTCAAGCAGGCAAGATGCTGCCGATGGCTGAGCGCTCCATCCGGCCCGCCTCGACCCAATCCTGAAGGGTCTTTACATTTTCGATCAAGCGAGACTCTACCGCCGCATACTTGTCGGTCGCCACGACCACCCGCCCTTGCATAACCAGTGTTAGAAAGCTGTGCAGTCCCATACAAAACGCCGTCATTTGCGCCGCATTGACCTGCTGCGCAGCGGACAAGAGTTGAGCAACCTGCTCCACGATCGTTTGCGTCTGTTCTGAACGCAGCCCGCCCCCTCCTGCTCCACCTTTGAGCCGATTGATCTCTGCCGTGACGGCCGGAATCTGTTTCCGCACAGACTCAAGAAACACCTCTTCTCCGTCAGACCACCGTGCAAGAAATTCCTTGAGAGAGGTGACGTTACACCGTTGGCCCCCATTCTTGTTCACCCCTTCTACCTGCGCAATAACCGTCTCAAGAAGCTTACGAGGATAGTTGCCCGACTGAGCCTGTTGATCTCGAAACCTATGCAGGATCGCCAGCAATTCGCTCGAGGCCATGGTAACCGGGAGACCTTCGGCATGACCGGAAACAGCCTCAGCCTCAAATGCCACACCAGTCGCCCGAGTGAGCGCGTTATAAATATGGCCTAACTGCTTGCAGAGTCCGACAAAATCATCCGTCGAAATGTTCCCGTTTGGATTTTCAACGGCTTCGGCAAAAGGTAAGGCAGAACAACTTGCCCGCTCAATCTCACTCAGACCGATGGCGGCCGCCGTCCCACCCATATTGGCAATGCCGGATTTGATCGTGTGGGCGAGTGTCACATGGCGATCAGGATGAGGCCTCTGCTGCAATTCGTCCAGGGCCACATGAATTTGCTGAAGCCATTCATGAGCCTCTTGAACAAAGGCCGCAATCATCTCTTTGGGGGACTCATCGCCCAGTTCGGCAGACATTATTCTCAGTCCTTTAGGATAGCGCGGGCCACCAAACGGATCCGGTCAGTTGCGGCAGAGCCATCATATTCCTTTTCCCAATTGCGAAGCCAATCCGGCAATTTCTCCGAGCTTGCGCACCATCTCTTCTAACCGCTTCGTGGCGCTCACAGCCACTTGTTCGGTTTCCGATACCCGATTGACCAGTACGGCATTCCGCTCCCGCTCCGCCTCCAAGAGCGCTTCGAGTTCTCCAATCCGTCTGGTTACGTGTCCGGCGCTCTCAACTTGTTCGGTCAGCTCGTTCACCCTTGCCTGCACCACAGCCAACGATGCTTCTGCGGCTCGGGCCTTCTCCTCAAATCCGGCAGAACGTTGCATCTCATGCGCAAGCATGGCCTCCGCATTTTTACCATGGGCAGCGGCGACTTCCAGCTCGGTCAATTCTTGGACGAGTTGCGCCGCCGCCGCACGTTCGGTGCTCAATTCCACTTCCAATTGCTCTGCTCGGTTAGCCGCTGCTTGCAAAACAGCCACTTCATGACGAGCCTTTACTGACGACTCCTGTTCCACTCGCAGAGCGGCTTCGAGTTGAGACACACGCGATGCCTGAATCTCGCTCGCCGCTATCTTCATTTCAAGCTCAGTCACTAACCGACGTTGGGCCTCCAGTAGCGCTTCAGTCTCCTTGGCTCGACCAACCGCTGCATCGAGATCGGCAATGCGTTTTGTCAAGCTTTCAGCCCTGGCCCGCTCGCTCCGAAGTTGCTCTTCCGCCTCTCTAAGCCTGATTGCTGTCTGTGGATCGGCAAGACCCGATGCATTGATCGGTTGAGTCTGTATCGGTTTATATCCCGCGATTGGTGCTACGGCTGGCGCTGGAGTCGCGGCTGGTGCCGGCCTTAGTCCGATTGTTGGCGTCGATGGGGAAGGTTGAATCGGAGCCTCGACTGGCTTGAAAGCCGGCGGCGGCGCCACTGAAGTTTGCCGTCTGGCAAGCAACTCCATCACCTTATCCTTCAACGATGTGCCTTGGAACGGCTTCTTCAGGACTCCATCGGCTCTGCAAGACCCAGCCTGCTTCGTAACCTCGTCGTTCACGATGCCGGAAATAAGAAGCACTGGAATCGTTGCCATTGACGCATTGCCTCGAACAAATGCACACACCTCATAGCCGCTCTTATCGGGCATGATTACGTCGGACACAACCATATCCAGCCGGTCTTTTGCCAAACAGGCAATGGCTTCCTCGCCGTTTGCGGCGAGGGTCACACTCATCCCGGCTTCAGTCAAAAGCCGTTCTGCGACTTTTCGGACTGCGATACTGTCGTCTGCTACCAACACCTTAGGCATAGCTGCACCCTTCTATCTTTCTCTTGCATCGTGTACCTGGTTGCCGCTGTAGACCACTCTGCTGACGAAGCGCAAAGGATACGACACAATGCGCCCCCCCTGCCTCCCATCCGCTCTAAAATCCATGCGCAACGACGCGCCGTCGCCACGCTTTGCCACCTCAATGCCATTCTCATCCCAGGACTTGGACGTGCGGTGAAAGAGGCAGCACCGGAGTAGATATTCATTTCAGAAGCTCATTTACGCAGGCACCGCGCACACATCCGGACCGTTTGCTCTCAAAGAGCATCTGTTCATGCGTATCCAACCGCCTCATCCCCCATATTCTGCAACGAGCCTTGTTTCGTCAATTGATACAAGCATTTCCCCCAGGCTATTTACGGATTGCCGAAGTGGGGCCCACTCGCTGCTCAACTTCCTGGAGCAAAACCTCTTGATCCACCGGCTTGGCAATGTACGCATTGGCCCCAATATCCAGCACCGCTTGACGATGCTTGTCGCCCGCTCGCGTAGTCATCACGATAATCGGCGTGTGCCGTGTGTGAGGATGCCCTCTAAGCGCTTGCACCACCTCATAGCCATTGAATTTCGGCATCTCAACGTCGGTAATGATCAAACGATACTTCGACTCCGAGGCTTTTCTCACTCCTTCTTCTCCGTCAACTGCCGTATCAATTGAATACCCGGCATCTTCCAGCATCCTTCCGACGAACTTGCGGACGCTCAATGAATCGTCAATCAATAGGATGACCGCCCCTGCCTCTTCGCGCTGTTCACTCCCATCCGATCCACACATCGAATAAACAGGCAGGCCCTGCTGTGGGGATTGAACCAGTGGCCGAGCGCCTAAACGGCCGGGGTCGAGAACAAGAATCACTCGACCTTCAGAATCGATCGTCGCCCCTCCGAAACATGAATGCGCCATGAGTTTTAACGGTCCCAGTGTCTTGACCACAATTTCCTGCCGACCCAGGATTTCATCCACTGCTAATCCAAGAACCCCCGAAGACGTCCGCACAATTACGACCGGCATCGCTCCCCGCACAGGTCGTGATTCACGACGCAGAATATGCCGAAGCGAGTGCACCTCGACAAGTTCGTCCTGTACATGCAGGAGAGTCTGATTCTCTTTCCTCAAGAACGAATTCTCAGCTGAGAGCATCACTTCGCGAATACTCGACAACGCAATGGCGTACCGCTCGGTTCCTGCGCGCACCACCAATGCCGTGGTGATGAGTAAGGTGAGCGGAAGACGCAAGGTGAACTTTGTGCCGGCTCCCGGCTGTGACTCTACCTCGATATGGCCGTTCATTCCTTCAACGGCTTGTTTAACCGCATCAAGCCCAATACCCCGGCCGGCCTGACCGTCGACTGCGTCGGCGGTTGAGAATCCCGCTGAGAAGATATACTGGAACAGGTCCGGACTTGACATCGCCCGGACCTGATCAGGCTGAGCCAACCCAACTTCAACGGCTTTCGTGCGAATCTTCTCAAGATCGAGCCCTCCCCCATCGTCCTCGACTTCAAGGACGATCGAGTTTCCTCGATGCGCCGCACGAAGATGGATCGTGCCCGCCGCCGGCTTTCCTCTGGCAATCCGATCAGATGGCAATTCAATACCATGATGCACAGCATTGCGGACTAAATGGACCAATGGAGCCACCAACCGTTCAACGATCCCGGTATCGACTTCCGTATGTTCTCCCGACGTGACCAGCAATACCTCCTTATGTGACACGCGTGCGCTGTCTCTGACGGCACGCCGAAATCGGATAAATGGAGTTCCAATGGGAACCATGCGTGCCCGGCTGATTTCGCCCTGCATATTCTTAGTCAACTGCTGCAACTGATTCATATCGTCATGCGCCCGATAAATGGATTTCTTCAATTGCTCCATCGATTCGGCAATGTCGGCGCTCACTTCATTGATACGGCGAGCTAAACCATCGAAATCGTCGTCCTTGTCACTTTCCTGACTGCCAAATTCTCCAAACCCGCCCCTCTCCTGTGGTAGAGATGCGGATGGAGACGCGCACATGTGTTTGTCGGCAAATGTATGGATGGAGTCGACCAATCGCGTTTTGCATGCCAGGGCTTGATCGGACAACCGTTCCAGCGCATACAGCCGCTGCTCGAGCCGCCCGCGCCCGACCATCAGTTCCCCAACCAGATTCATCAACTTCTCCAACCGCGTGCAACTGACACGAATGACTTCCTGCTCATCGCCTAAATGAGTCTCCGTTTGTCTGCCGGAGATTCCCTGATCTGTCGGTGATTCAATCTGAGGCTTCGCCTGTTCGATCCCGGCGACGGGAGCACAGACCTGAGCAAGTTGTTTCAACTCCCGCAATACCGTTTCAAATCGTTTCCGCGTTTCATGGACGCGGCTCGGATCTCGTTCTGTCAAAATACGGACAACGTCTACCGCAAACAGAAGCAAGTCCGTATGCCGAGGTAGTAGGCTGAGCCGACCTCCGCACACAGCCCCGATGAAATCTTCGACATAATGAGTAAGATCGCCGATCGCCTGAAACCCGACGACATAGGCTGATCCTTTCAACGTATGGGCGGTTCTAAACAGTCGCTTGACGAGGTCTCCGTTCCGAGTATCCTGATCCAATTGCAGCAGAGTGGCTTCCAGCGATTCCAGATGCGCCTGCGCCTCGGACGTGAAATACCCCAAGACTTCCGGGTCAAGCTGTGGAAGAAAATAGTCGTCGCATAGATGCGCCGCCTGCTGCGCTTCCATAGCAGTCTCTGCTGTCGAAATTGAATCCCTCGGCCCAACTGATTCGATTCCTGGCATGGTTGAGTCATCCGGGAGCAGCCCCGCTGATAATGCCAGGCATCGCTCCACCACCGACGGATCTTCACCCCCATCGCTGCCAATAGCCTTCACAAGCGTCAGAATGCCTTCTGCAATCTCACGCATTGCACCCACGGCCTTCTGCCATTCAGCATTGGGAATAGCCCCGGCCTGCTCGAATATCGCCTCCAGCCGCTCGCAGAGCCTGGCGATCCCGTCATACCCATACAGCGCCGCAGCGCTTCGGATATGGCGAGCAATGATCACTTGTTCGTGAAGTTGCTGCGGCACAGGAAGCGACGCGTCGGCAGGGTACAAGACTTTCGTCACGACCTCCATGCCGTCCAAGGCATCGACGGTGAAGATACGAATGCGATTGTCTCGATCAAACTCAGAACTCATCCGTGTCTCTCAATGCTGAATCCCGGTAGACTCTTCGGATACGAGAGGTTGTTATGCCACTTTAAATTGCGCCACCGATGCCGCCAAACCTTCAGCCAACTTCACCATATCCTCTACAGTCGTGCGTGTTTGATCTGTCACATGCTGCGTCGCCGTGGCTGCGCCGGTAAAGTCTTTGATCGAACGCCCGATCTGATCAGTCGAAGCCCCCTGTTCGGCTACAGAAGAGGCAATTGCGCGAGCCAATTCCGCAGACCGTTCCGCAATCGATGCGATATTCCGGAACAGGTCCCCGGTGCGAAACACAGCCGCCGATCCAGCGTCTACGGTCTGTATCTCTTGTTCCATAGCCACCACCACATTGTGGGTTTCACTTTGAATGACCTTGATCAGATCCAAGACTTCCCGTGTCGCCTGCGTAGAACTTTCAGCCAGTTTCCGCACTTGGTCGGCAACGACGCCGAACCGTGCGCCGGCTTCACCCACACCGGCCGCTTCGATTGCGGCGTTCAACGCCAAGAGATTCGTTTGATTGGCGTTCTCTCGAATCACCGACACAATCTGCGAGATTTCCAATGACCGATCGTCCAGCAGCTTGATCTGCTTGACCACCCGTTGCACGGCAGACCGGATTGTTCCCATATCCTGCACGGCTTCTTGCACGGCGATGTGCCCTTCTTCCGTGGCCTGCAACATGTGCCGGGCGGAATCGGAGGACGCACCCGCGCTATCGGACACGTGACGCATCGAAATCACCAGCTGTTCGACGGCGCCAAGCGCTTTTCTGGATTCATCCGCTTGGCGCCTGACGGTTCCAGCCATCTGTCCGGCATTCTCCCGTAATACACCGGCCGATTGATTGACACGTTCGGCTGACTCTCGAACCTGCCGCATCAGTTGTGAAAACCTTTGAATCATGAGATTGAATCCATCCGCAAAAGTACCGAACATGTCGGCGGTAACTTCACCCCGCTTCGTCAGATCGCCTTTCCCCACATCCGACACCAACGCTTGAAATTGGACCAAACGCTTTTGCATCCTGTCCCGCTCTTCCGCTGTCGACGCAAGAGAGGTGATTCGATCCAACATCGCGTTGAACGCCATCGCCATATGCCCGATCTCGTCACGGCTCTCCAGTCTGGCTCGAGCCTGTAGATTCCCTGCGGCCGCTTGTCCGGCAACATCAGCCACATGAACGATACTGCGTGTCATATGACGGGCAATCGCATAGCCGATGCCCCCTCCCAGGAAAAGGGCAATGAGTCCTCCGATCACGACCATGTTCACGTAGTAGTCAGCCTCCGCCTGTCCCTTATCGTTCAATTCTTTTGCTGCTTCACGCACTCTGTTCATCAACCCGCGCGCCTCAATCGTGGATGTTTCATATTTATTTGCGACATCCACGGACAACGAGAAATGACCCAAATCTCTCATGGCCTGTTTTTGTTCCTCCGACAGCGATGCATTGAAGCTGTCGGCAAACGCTCCGATCGCCCCTTCCGATGCCGTAAAATAATCCTTCAACGCTTTCTGGAGAGCCGCTGCGGTATGCGTTGCTTGACGGTCATCTAACGAGGCGGCCTGGAGCTCTACTGTCTTGTACGCATCAAGAGGCGCAAGAACCTGTCGTTTCAATTCGGCCAACGGGGTAACAGCATCATCGAAATCGCGTTTCCGAGTGTGCCTCCCCGTATTCAGCAGGGCGCTGTGATAGAGGCCAAGATTGGTACTGATCCCGCCGATGTGCGAAAGCGCCAATGTCGACTCATCGTAGCTGGACTGCATTTCGACTTTCATCGCAGTGAGTCCAATGAGTCCGATCACGACCACAATGATCATTGTGGCGCCGACCGAAGAAAGGCCGAGGATCAATTTTGGAAAAGCCTTCAGGTCATTGAACCAGAAACCAGATGACGATGTCGCCGGCCTGCTACGCGTTACCATGACCATCCTCCCCGCCAACCATAAAATAATTCCCCTTCGGACTCATCATGTCACGCCGCCTGCTGATCGAGCGTACCGTCGACCACAGCCACCAGTCTGGACACCTCTACCAACCCGCTCACACGGCTGCCCAGTCTCAATAACCCTGAAAGAAATGGGCGATGCCGAACCATCTCGCCAGGCAATTCATCCAACGCATCGTTGGCCTCGATCGTTCCAATCTCCGGAACCTCATCAACCACAATGCCGATCTGTTGTGCTCCACACCGGACAATGACCGCATACCGTGGCGCCGTGGAACCTGGCAACCCCAATACTGGGCGTAAGTCAGCGAGTGGAACTATCGTCCCGTGGACATTGGTAACCCCCACTAACACCGAAGGCATATCGGGCACGGGAGTAATCGATTCAAGCGTAAACACTTCTCGTACCTGGCTGAGTTCAACGGCGAAACGCTCCTCTCCGAGTATAAACAAGCAAAAGCGAGCTGGAGAAGATAGCCTGACCGGAGCAGGACGCGATCCAGAATCAGACTCCTCCCCATCTATCCTTTGCTCCATCATCTCCTCACCTCGCCACGTCGGACATAATCGTTTCTGTCACCCCAATGCGAGCGTTCACAGCTTGCGGACAATCGTCAGATTTAAATGGCACGATCAGGTCCGGACTTTCAGCGGCATTTTCGCCTTCTCACTGCTCAACGAATCGGCATCACCACGCTGATCGCGCCGGCAGGCCCGCCCTCAATCCATCCTTCTTTCTTCATACCCATCATGTCCTGCTCTCCCTGTGGGCTTCCGTGGCAGACCAGGCACGCGGCATCGGCATATTCCGGGCTCATCACACGCATTGCCGGTTTACCGTTAACGACGGTGACTTTCGCGTACCGTTGTCCTTTGGGATGGCGTGGATCGGCGAATAGGCGAAGGACCTCGGCCTCAAAATCATCGGGTTGGTTGCCGGAATATCGAGAATCGAGGCCCGTCAGTTTCACTTTGATGCCGGTCTTGGCGAAAAACTTCTGCCCTACCTTCCTCGCAAACGAGGATGGAATGAACCCTTTGAATGCAATCCCCTGCTTATTGATGGCCGGCTGTGCATCCAGAATCACTTCGCGTTCAGACTGCAGCATGGCGAGCAAACTCTCATGTTGGGAGTGGCCGGATGGATGCGACAAATCGATTCGCGTCTCGGCCAGAAATTGCTCGACGATCTTGCGCCCCACGAAATCGTCCGTAAATCCTTTATTGCCCTTTGCCGCATCGTTGATGAGTGTCTGGTGTTCGGACACGATGGCGCGCCCGATCTTGACGAGGGCAATGAGCAATTCTGCGGTGTCGGCCTCTTCGCCGGTCTTCGCGTGAACCGGAATGCCTGCCAGCAGGGCACAGAGGCCAATCCCTACTACAAGCGGAGACACCCGTACCCTCATACACTCCTCCTGCCACTCAGGGGGAACCGCACACACTCTTTCGAAAGTGTAGCGACTTGCGGTTGCTTTGCAAGAAATCGATAAATATCGGCGGTGTGTTGACGCTTCAGCGATTCCAGAAACCCTACCGAGGCTGGCTTAGGCAATGTCGTGCCGTGTTTCACCAATGGCGGTCAGCAAGGCCACGAGATGCTCGGCCTGGTGTAACGGAGATACACGAAATTGAACTCTCTTGGGGAAATAACTGATGGAGGGGATTTTATTGCACTTGCTCATCGGGCACAGCCTTGCCATAGCCGACCCAACTGAAAAGCGGTTCCAGTTCTAGATGTGTTGCGACATGGTCTGCCCATCGGTCGAGTTCCCCGTCAAGCCGCCTTGATACAGACTCTGACGTATCGAAATCCAGGATCTCCCACCCCTTGCGCCGACGAATTCGATTGAGCCAGGCTCGCCGGAAATGAGGCTGATCGAACACACCGTGTATATAGGTTCCCCACACAAGACCGGTACAGTTCACCGCGCCATCAAGGAGAACCTTCGCCAAAGACCCACCGGTTGGATCTGAGAAATCCTGTGAGCAGGAAACCTGGAAACATGGACCGTCGTTCCCGCGATATGTGACACCCATATGAATATAGTAGCCTTGGATAGGTGGCAGGCCCCCTTCGAGGATATGAAGCGGTTGCGCCTCAATCAGACTCGTTGTTTTCACCGGCATCATGACCGTCGATATGTCGAGCAGTCGGAATCCTTCGGCCTCACCTCCTGATTCCACCGCCTCCGGATCAGAGAATCTGCGCCCGAGCATTTGAAACCCTCCGCAGATCCCGATCAATTCTCCACCGGAGCCGACATGTCTGTGCACAACCTCTTCAAATCCGGCTTGCCTGAGGGCGCAGAGATCCTCAAGGGTATTCTTGCTGCCCGGAATAATGACCACATCCGCGCCGGCAAGGTCCTGAGGACGTTCGACGTACCGCAGGCGGACATCCTCCTCCAGTGCCACGTGTTTGAAATCCGTAAAGTTGCTCATCCGGCGCAACAACACGACGGCGATATTGATATGCGTGGGATCGAATGACATCTGACGCGCGCGTTCCACTGCCACACTGTCTTCCTGATCGACCGAAAGATCCTGCAACATGGGCACGACGCCCAGCACTGGAAGCCCTGTTCGTGACTGGAGAAATCGTATGCCGTCATCGAACAGCGTTCGGTCACCTCGAAATTTATTGACAATGACGCCGATCACCCGCGCGCGCTCTTCCACGGTGATGAGATCCAACGTCCCGACAATCTGCGCGAACACACCGCCGCGATCGATGTCTGCAACCAGCACGACGCGTGCATCCGCATGTTCGACCACCGCCCAATTGGCGAGATCACGATCCCGCAAATTCATTTCGGCTGCGCTTCCCGCCCCTTCGATGACGATTACTTCAAACTCTTGCGCAAGCCGTTCATAACTGTCCTTCACGCGTTCAGCCAACTCAGTCGTCGTCGTCCAATAGTCCCGCGCGTCAGACTTTCCCCACACCGTTCCCTGCACAACGACTTGCGCGCGCCGATCCGATTCAGGCTTGAGCAGAATCGGATTCATGTCCGTATGAGGATCGAGGCGACAGGCCTGCGCTTGTAACGCTTGTGCGCGGCCGATCTCCTTCCCGTCCCTCGTGACATAGGAATTATTCGACATGTTCTGGGCCTTGAAGGGCGCAACGCGTATTCCGGCACGGACGAGAAGCCGGCACAAGCCGGCAGCGATGATGCTCTTGCCTACGTCAGACCCTGTTCCAAGCACAGCAATCGCCCGCGCCTTCATCGATGCCTCTCCTGCCACCGTTTTGCCTTGGCTAAGCCGCGCGTGACACAGGCCGTCACCACCCGCCCAACTAAGGCGCCGAGAACCGTATGGGTTCCGCTATACAGATGCCAGGGGCCCTGCCCCCGGCTATGGCATGCCATCACGACAGCATCCGTCCCTGTGCCCGTTGCTCCAGGATGCATCGTACAGCTCGGTACCGCATGATCGCGAAGCGCGCCGGTCTTCGCCTCAGTAGCCACTTGCACCGCGCCGACCAACGCTGCATTCGACAAACTTGCATTGGTTACGAGAATAAGATTGATCGTGCCGGGCCTTCCCGTGTTCTGACTAGGAGCCGACACGGCGGGCCATTCCCCCGCCCGAACCGCATTGGTTATCCCAACCGTGGCAAAGCATTCCACCCACAGAATTCCGGATGACGCGCGGGCAGTGACCAGTTGTGTCATGGGCACAGCCGTCATCAGACCGACCGTATCGGTGTCGAGTCCCAGCGCCGACGCCAGTTTGCGTAAATGCCTGAAGGGACTACCCCATACGGGTGCCGGACGAGGACCATTTTTGGCAGGAGCCGATTCCACCTGATGATTCAAGACATGCGTCGCAGTGGTGAGCCCGCCTCCTTGTGGAGCGGAGGACAACACGCGCCGACGGCCACGGAAATCAACGACCAGCGTATTCTGCGCGATCCAAAACCGAGTCTGCACTGACGATCGCAGTCTCATCGTCATGCCGGTCCCTGCCGTAATGCGCCCGCCAATGTTCTCAACAGCCGGTCGTTGTCCCGCCGCGATCGCACGGCCAGTCGTATCGATCGCGCATCGGCGCCGGGCATATCGGAACAGTCTCGTATCAATAATCCATCCCGCCTGAGACGCGCAGCCATTGCGGCCGCTTGCCACCCGCGCGGCAACTCCATAAAGACGTAATTCGCATAGGTCGGCAGCACGGTACAGCCCGGCATGGCCGCGAGCCCGGCCGAAAACCGCACACGTTCTTTCTTGATGAATTGCAGGCTTCGCCGGGCATGCGCCCGGTCCTGTAATGCTGCAAGTGCAGCCACCTGCCCCATCGCGGATACCGACCATGGCGGCAAGTGCTGGCGCAACAGTTGCGCGGTGGGAGCATCCGCGACTGCGTACCCGACCCGCAGCCCCGGCAATGCATAAAACTTGGTCAAACTTCGCAAGACGACCATTCGTGCGAATCGCCCCTTGCGTGGAAGCAGCGATCGCTCAGGACAATAGTCGGCAAAGGATTCATCGACAATCAGCCATATCCCTCGTCTCTCCGCTGCCTGAGCCAATTCCATCAGATCGGCGGCATCACAGACCTGCCCGGTCGGGCTATTCGGATTGCACAGCACGATGCCATCATAAGAATGGGATTGCTTAGACCGTGCACGCAATATTCTTCGCAGCCGATCGATCGGCAGTGCATACCGTTCGCTACGTTTAGCAGAGACTCCCGTGACTCGCCCTCCGGTGCGCGCCATCGTCGCGGCATATTCGGCAAACGTAGGCTGAACCAGCAGCAGATGGCGAAGCTTCAGCGCGGAAGGCAGCGCGTGGATCAATTCCATCGAACCGTTTCCCACAACAAGTTGCTCGACATCGCATTGCCACAGTCGCGCCAATGCCTGGCGTAGTTCCCAACATTCCGGATCGGGATAATGGCGCAACAAATGACGGGCCTTTGAGATCGCCTTCCAGACAAGCGGAGAGGGGCCCAGCGGATTGATGCTGGCGCTGAAATCGATCAGGTCCCTCACATCACAGGACAGTTCGCGTGACGCGGCGTAGACATTGCCTCCATGCACCGGCCTGCTTACACGAACCACAGACACCCCGCCGCAATCAGCACTCCAAGAAGAAAAGTCAGAGCCATGATCCGCATCGCAATTGCGGCATCCTCTACCGCCACACCTCTCAGCCCTTCCCCTATGAACGGCCTTTCGTGAGGGACTCCGTCATAGGTGCTCCGTCCTCCCAATCGCACTCCAAGTACACCGGCCATTGCCGCCTCAGGCCTTCCACTGTTCGGGCTGGGATGTTTGCCGCCATCACGCACTAAAACACGCCACCCTTGCCGCATCCGATCAACCTTTCCAGTAAGCAGGCCTGCCGCAAGAATGAGGAGCAGCGACGTCAGACGCGCTGGAATCCAATTCGCTGCATCGTCAAGCCTGGCCGAAGCCCAACCGAAATCGATATACCGCGCATCTCGATGGCCGATCATCGAATCCAGCGTGTTGACTGCCTTATACGCAAGCGCGAGCGGCGCTCCGCCGACGGCTAGATAGAACAGGGGCGCAATAATACCGTCAGAGGTACTCTCCGCTACTGTTTCAACGGTTGCGCGCGTGACATCCGACTCGGATAGCTGCTCGGTGTCACGCCCCACAATCATCGCCACGGCCAGCCGAGCGCCGTGAAGGTTACCCTGCTGGAGGTGTG
Organism: Nitrospira sp.; assembly: GCA_046604365.1. GTDB lineage: Bacteria > Nitrospirota > Nitrospiria > Nitrospirales > Nitrospiraceae > Nitrospira_D. The sequence continues at coordinate 100,013 of JBJACV010000008.1, read as the reverse complement.
CAAGTACGGCCTGCGCATGGTCCCATAAATCACGGCCGGCGAGCGTCGTCGACGCGAGAAGAATGGAGACCGCCGGAGCGAGCCAACTAGACAGGCTGCCCGCTGCCTCAATCGTCACAAGCCCCGCGACATACACACAGACCGGCAATCCTACGGCCAGACAGAATCCCGCCATGCGAAGCCCCTTCGGTCCATGGCATATCGTCCTGACATGCTCATCGCACCAGGCGATACTGCGCCCCATCACACGCACGGGATGCGGCAACCAACGGGGATCACCGACTACAGCATCGATACCGGCCGCAAGCAGTACTTCACTTCCCGTCATGGCAAGGCAAGCAGTACGGGAATGAGAAGCAGGAAGAGAATCTCCGTCACTTCGTTCGTGGCGCCAAGCGTGTCACCGGTGATTCCTCCGAACCAGATCCGGCACGTCCGCCACACGACGATGACCAGCGCCGCTCCCGCCACAAGGATGACAAGAGCGCCCCGCAGGCCGAACATGAGGCTCAGTGCAATCGACAGAGCCGCCGTCGCTACTGAAAGGTGTCCCCATGTTAAATGTGTGAGAAACGGCGCCGCCAGCCCCCCCTCTGCGCGCGCGTAGGGAGACGCCCACGCCACGGTGACCATGGCCCATCGCCCCAAAGCCGGCATACACAGAAGCGCCGGCAATCGGATGGCAGATGGCAAGGCCATGAGAGCGGCATACCGAAGGAGTAACGAAAGAAACAGCCCGGTTGCGCCGATCGCCCCGATACGGGGATCACGCATAATCTCCAGGCGTTCGGACGCTGTCCGTCCTCCAGCTAGCCCGTCCAAGGTATCGGCCAGCCCGTCCTGGTGCAGCCCGCGTGTCAGCAGTACCAGTTCAACAATCAGCAGCGCATTGACAACTTCTGGAGCGAAGATCTTCCCCAACACCCAATCGGTGCCGACGAGTCCACCCCCGATCAGGATACCCACGATTGGATACCACGCCATCGAAGCCGCCAGTTCCGTCGCAGCCGGCTCATGGGCACCCCGGCTTAACGGAATGGCCGTCAAAAAATGCCAGGCAAACACAAATGGACGGGCTATCGCACCCATAGTTTAAGTTTTCTCCGCGACTCCAGCCTCGCCGAATGTGGCCATCTCCGTATAGATTTTGATCGCAGCATAGACGAGATCGATGCCCAGACAGGCTCCGGTGCCCTCCCCCAAACGCAGGTCGAGATCCAACAACGGTTTCAGGCTGAGATGATCCAACAGCACACGATGGCCTTCTTCGACCGACCGATGGGAGGCGATGAGATAGTCGCGGCACGACGGCTGCAGCCCCACCGCAATCAATGCCGCGGCTCCGGCGATGAAGCCATCCAAAACCACCGGCACCCGAGCCGCGGCGGCGCCCAGGATCAAACCGGCAAGTCCGCCGATTTCCAATCCCCCCACCTTAGCCAATACGTCAAGCGGATCCGTATGGTCAGGACGGTGCCTATCGAGCGCAGTTTGAATGACGCGCACTTTTCGCGCATGCCCGGCCTCGTCAATCCCGGTGCCCCGGCCCGTTACATCAGCGACCGCCCGCCCGGTCATCACTGCTGTGATCGCGGCACTCGGCGTCGTGTTACCGATACCCATCTCACCCGTTCCAATGAGACCGACGCCCTCCCGCACAGCGTCCGTCGCCAACTCGATACCGACCAGCAGCGCCTGCTCTGCTTGATTGCGTGTCATGGCCGGCTCGACCGACAGATTACGAGTGCCCTTCATGATTTTTCGGTCGAATAGTCCGGGCACCGTTCCGAACTCGTAATCGACGCCGATATCGACGACCCGCACGTCTACCCCGGCGTGCCGTGCCAACACATTCACCCCCGCCCCACCTCTCAAAAAATTCAACACCATTTGAGGTGTGACCTCGCGCGGATACGCACTCACTCCCTCCAGCGCCACTCCATGATCGGCGGCAAATGTGAACACCACCCCTCGTGGAATAGTCGGCTTTACCTCGCCCGTGATTGCCACATACTGTGCGGCCAATTCTTCCAATCGGCCCAGACTGCCGAGCGGTTTGGTCAGGCGATCCAACCGGGCCTGCGCTTGTTTACGTAACACCGTATCAAGCGGCTGTATTTGACCAAGCACTTCTTGTAAGGACATCGTGTCTCCCCGGTTTACTTCAATCGGATCGGGATGCCACTGACGACCAGATGGACTTCATCCGCGGCTCCGGCGATCTGCTGATTCACGCGACCGGCGAGATCACGAAATCCCCTCGTGGCCGGCTCCGCCGGCACCAATCCCATTCCCAATTCGTTGCTGACGATCACCACGCGTGCGGAAGCGGCCTGCATCGACTTCAGAAGCGCCCCGACGCGCATGTGAATGGCCGCCTCATTCGCACCAGCCTCGATAAGATTACTCAGCCACAGTGTGACACAATCAAAGAGAATCGTCCGATACTGAAGTCCGTGCTTGGCAAACCATGCCTCCACTTCGAGCGGTTCTTCCACGGTCTCCCAATCCGCAGAACGTGTGGCCTGATGCCGGGCGATCCGGATCGCCATTTCCTCATCCAGACCCTGCCCTGTGGCCACAAACGCGCGCGGGCCTCGCGGGCCGGCGATCCCAAGAGCGTACTCGCTTTTCCCCGAGGCCGCCCCGCCGAGCACAAGAACAATACGGCCGCGTGCCTTCCGTACCGGCTTGCGCCTATTCGGTGTTCTTGACGACATTCCGCTCCCACAGAAATTCCGGTTCACCCTGCGTTTTTGCCACCCATCGCGCCAGGACAAACAAGGCGTCGCTGAGGCGATTCACAAATTTGATGATGATGGGATCGACCGGCTCCACTTTTGAAAGCGCGACACAGAGCCGTTCGGCTCGTCGACAGACCGTTCTGGCTTGATGCAGAAACCCGGAGACCTTGCCACCGCCCGGCAAGATAAATTCCTTCAGCGGCTCCAGAACTTTCTGACAACGGTCGATCAGCTTTTCCAATCGCGTCACATCCTGCGCCGCGATCTGCGGCATATTCTTGAATGTCTGCCCAGGCGCCGTAGCCAGGATGCTGCCGACATCGAACAATTTGTTCTGCACCCAACGCAGCTCACTTTCAAGCTGTTCGGCCGCCGAATTCTCATCCACAACGTCGGCATTCATTACCCTCACCACACCGACCACCGCATTCAATTCGTCGATCGTTCCATAGGCTTCGACGCGGAGGCTATCTTTCCAAACCTGTTGCCCTCCGGCCAATCGCGTTTTTCCCGCATCGCCCGTTCTGGTATAGACCTTGGTAATGCGCATTACGGTCTCCCCTCGCGCCGACTCCGTATATTGCCCCAGGACTCGTAGTGAATGAGATTATCCACAGGAATCCGCTCACGCCACCCGGCGCGTTCCAAATCAGGCTGTGTTGCAAAGTCCGATACATATCCAAGACACAGATAGGCAAGCATTTTGACAGGCTTCGGGACACCGAGGACTCGCTTCAGTGCCCCATGATCGAGAATGCTGACCCACCCCACTCCAATACCCTCCGCGCGGGCGGCAAGCCAGAGATTTTGTATGGCGCAGCACGTGCTATATAAATCCGTATCGCGCACAGTGGAGCGGCCCAGCACATGAGGGCCGCCACGTTGACGACTGCACGTCACCGCGATATTGATCGGAGCTTCCTCGATCCCTTCCAGCTTGAGTTGCCGATAGAGTTCGGCACGAGCCCCCCGATACCGTTTCGCGGCATCGGCGTTGGCCTGTAGGAATAGCTCTTTCACAGCGCCCTTGCTGACATGATCGCGCACGACCACAAAATCCCAGGGCTGCATAAATCCCACCGACCCGGCATGGTGGGCTGCGGTCAGCACACGCGTCAAGACCTGGCGCGGAATCGGCTTCTTCAGAAAGTTCCGGCGGACATCGCGGCGCTCGAAGATGGCCCGATAGACCGCCGCCCGCTCCGCATCTGAAAATCGACCGTTCCCAGACATTACCAACACGCCCCTTTATATCGTCCTATCGGAGGAGAGCCTGACTTCCGGCCCCATCTCACCTGCGGCGACTTTTCCCAAGCAGACAGGGCAAAGACAATCCGCAAAGCGCCTCTCAATCCAATCCATCTGCTGCTCCGTGATGCCGGCCGATCCGCACCAACAGCCATATTGGCCGCATTCGAATGTCTGACGGCACTGCGCACAGACCTTGGTAACGGGGCCTCTCATCCTGTCGCCCTCACGTCTTTTGATGCACCTAAAGAGGAATATCGTAGTTCATTCTCACGCCGCCGAAAACCGAGCGGGTCGGCGTACCGAAGAACGTGATCTCCTCATACTTTTCATTGAAGAGATTGTCAACCCGAACATACGCTTGCCAATTTTTCGTCACGTCATATGACGCGGATAAATTGACAACATTGAAGACGCCAAGCTTTTGGCTGGACGAATTGGCCAAGTTGTTATTCCTGGCTCCCACGAACCGATAGTCGATGTTAAGCCGTAGCGCATCAATCGGTGAATACGTAAAACCGACCGTCGCTTGGTCGACCGGCCAACGAGGGAGTCGTTTATCACCCCCAATCGGATTGCCGGGGGTGTCGAACGCACGGGTCAGTGTGTAGGTGTAGTGTCCCCGTAGTTCCAAACCCTCAAGAATCTTCGCCTTGAATCCAAATTCCCATCCCTGAGTTTTTGCATCTGCAACATTGATGGGGCAGAATCCGAACGACCCAGGCGGGCATAGGGGGCCGCCGGAGGAAAACTGAATCAAGTTCTGGAACCGATTCCAAAAATAACCGGCGCTGAGTTGGAGCCGATCGCTGAACAGACTCTGCTCGATCCCAAGATCCATGCTCAGACTTTTCTCGGGCTTGAGATTTGGATTGCCGAATCCTTGAAAAAACAAGTCGTTCATCGTCGGAGCCTTGAATCCTGTGGCGTAACTTCCCCGGAATTTTGTGCCAGTTTCCTTGACACTATAGCCGCCGGTCACCCGATAGGTCGTCGCATCTTCAAAGTTGTTGTAACTATCGTGACGCCCCCCCGCCGTCACGAACAGGCGATCCCATAAGCTCACCTGAGCCTGGGCGTAACCGGCGTTCGACGAAATGACTTTCGCGGGCGCTGTCGTTCCAAAAAATCCCGCGGAATCGCCTTCTTCTCTCCGCAACTGATATCCCGCTGTGAGAAGTACCCACTCTCCGACCCGAACGTTGTTTTGCCACTCCAGACGCCGGTTCAGAACTTCCAGATCGGTCGTAAAGGGAGTAAAGCATGCGTCGAAGTTCGGAAAGCAGGAGTTGGGATTCGCCGCGATAAATTGTCTGGTATTGAGATTGAGCCCCACATTCCCGCTCGCGCTTCGTAATCGCTCATTGGCCTGTGACAACGTTAGTTTCGTGGTCCACCATGATGTCAGTGGTTGTTCATAGGTCCCGTTGAGAATGAGGTTCCGGTTCATCGATCGTGCGCCGAACACATCCGCAGGCGCACCGCTGTCCGCGAACCCGTCGAAGCTGGTCCGCGAGTCGTACCAGCGCATATTGAACTCTACCCGACCGTCGCTGGGCAGTGCCGCGCCCACCTTTGCCGACACCTGCGTGTTGTGAAAGCCGTCTCTCTCAAACGCCCCTCGGCGGTAATTCATCGCCGAAAAGCTGCTGGTGTCCCACCGAGACACGGAAGCGGAAAAATCAAATGGGCCTTTTGCGCCGGAGATATTGCCTCCTTCACGGAAGGTGGCGAATGAGCCATATTCCATGAATGCGCCCACTCGAGGCGTCCCTGTTCCCTTCTTGGTGTAGATGCTGATCACACCGCCGATGGCATCGGACCCATACAGCATGCTCTGCGCCCCTCGGAGGATTTCGATGCGTTCGATGTTCTCTGCCGTCAGATTGGCAAAGTTGTACGCGCCATCCGTAGGGCTGTTGACGATGACTCCGTCGATCATCACCAATGTGTGCCTGGCAAAGGCTCCGCGCATTTTCACGGTCGCCTCTGTACCGGGGCCGCCGCTTGACGTTGCAAAGACTCCCTGCGCGAGGCGCAATCCGTCGATGACGGTCTTGATTTTCTTCCGTTCTAATTCTTCCCCCGTAATCACCTCGACCGCGCTCGTGACTTGTTTGGCCGGGATTGCGGTTTTCGTCGCGCTCACGACGGTATCCGGCACGTTGACGACTTCCGATGAATCCGCCATGGCGATATCCTGGGCAGAGGCTGGATAGGGAAGAAAAACCATTGAGAAAATCAACGCAACCACGCGGAACAGACTACACCCGGCAAACCACACCATGACGAACCTCCCTTGTGCTCGAAGGGTTGAGTTGAATCGACTGCCGGCTGGGTCTCCTGACTTGCGGATCGTCGTGTCTCTGCGCCTTCCCATGCGCCGAAGCGCACAGTGGCATGATGCAGAGTTACTCCCCGCTTACAGTGGCGGCACCGTGATGGAGTTGCACCATCTTCCCCGTCACCCGCATCGTTTCTCCAAAACGCCCTTTCCTGAATGAAAATGAACGGTCCCCCGTTGGTTTCCACAGCCGGGCTGGGGACATGGCCCTGGCTGCATTATGGCTTCAAGTTATATGGATTATTATCGATGGCACCTGCTTATCCATCGTAATCCCATCTGGTCACGCTTTCGCATACTCGGCATGGAAGCTGGACGACAGCGGCACCATGCTGCTGAAATTCCAGTCGATCGTCAGGATCGCCGACCGATTCGACGTATGAGATAGAAGTCGTTCCCCATTCTTCACAACAAGACTCGGGGCCTTCCAAAAATCGAGCGTCGGTTCGGCGCCTGTCCGGTTGCAGACAATCAACGGGAGGCCTGTTTCACGACTCCGATCTTCCCACTCTCCATTCGGGCCATGAATGCCTGGCCCCCATGAAGACGGCGACACCAACATCTGCGCGCCGTTGAACTTCAAAACTCTGGCAATGTTCGGCGTATAGGCGTCGCTGCACACAAGCAGACCGACCTTGATCCCATCGCACTCAATCGGCATGGCATCATGGCCGGAGCTGGACCATGACAATGAATCACTCGCCACATTGATCTTGCGATGTGTACCGACAATCTCTCCGTTGGAGTCGATGACGAATACGGAATTGCAGAGCCTGCGCCCGTCCCGTTCAGGGCATCCAAGAAACAGCGTTCGCTTCAAGTCTTTCATCAGTCCGCACAGGCGCTGCATCCATCGATCAGGCTGCGGCTGTATCCAGTCCAGCCCGATAACTCGTGGAAATTGCAGTCCGCACACCGCCAGCTCCGGTGTCACGATCCACTGAGCGCCTTTCCCGGCGGCGTGCTTGATGGCTTCGATGATCATGTACCGGTTGTGCTCGATCGCTCCGGGAACCGTCTCGAGGTGAAGCAGCGCGATTTTGCCCGTCTTCATGATCACGTTCCACCGGACAAAGAACGTCCGGGCAACGTTACCCGCGGCAGCCCGGATTCCGGATGCCGATCAACGAGAACTCTGCATCGGTACACTTCTTCCAACACATCAGGCTCAATCACTTCTTCTGGACGGCCGAGCCGGACTACCCGTCCGTGATCCAACAACAGAATCCGGCCGCAATATTGGCTGACAAGATTCAAATCATGCGATACGAGAATGACGGTTAACCGGCGTTCCTCTTTCAGGCGAAGCAACACCGAACAGATTTCGGCCTGATGCTGGAGATCGAGGAATGCGGTCGGCTCATCGAGCAGCAAGACCTTCGGCGTCTGAGCCAGCGCGCGCGCGATCATGGCCCGCTGCCGCTCGCCGCCGGAGAGATCAGTCACCGCACGATGAGCCAAATGGATAATGTCCACCATCATCATCGCCTGCTCCGCGATGGCCACATCGTCCCGGCTTTCCCATCCAAACCCGCCGGTCCACCCGCTGCGAGGCCGATGAGGAAAGCGCCCCATGAGTACGGTTTCGGCAACGGTAAAGGGGAACAACTGCTGGGTGTCTTGTTGAACGACGCCAACGAGACGCGCGACCTCTTGTTGCGCCATCGAGGCTAACTCCTGTCCGAACAAGTCGATGCGGCCGTGCAACGGGCGCATGAGCTTCGCCAGCACTTTCAGCAGAGAGGTCTTTCCTGATCCATTGGGACCGACAATACCCAACACGTCGCCTTCTTGAACGGAAAAGGAAACGTCCTCAAGAATCCATCGAGTGGCATCCGATCCTCGTGATTGATAGCGGAACCGAACGGATTGCGTGTCATACGCCGGACAGGACCGGAAGGCGCCGACTGGACCGATAGTCGCTGCCTGTGTTGCCCGGCCTTCAGACAACGCACTCATGCCAAACGATCCTTACGCAACAATAAAAGATAGACAAAGAATGGGCCGCCGGCCAACGCCGTAATGATCCCGACCGGAATCTCTGCCGGCGATATCATAGTCCGCGCGATCGTATCCGCCCCCATCAGAAAGGTGCCGCCGACCAGAGCGGACGCGGGAAGAAGCAGCCGATGGTCCGCGCCTGTGACCAAACGTACCGCGTGGGGAACGACCATGCCGATAAACCCGATCATTCCGCTGACCGACACCACCGCTCCTGTCACCAGTGCCGCCAAGACAAAGATAAACCGCTTGGCCTGTTCCGTATCGATACCGAGCGTGCGAGCGGAGTCTTCTCCTAACGCCAAAATGTTCAATGTCCGCATTTGGCCGAACAGAAGGACCAGGCCGATCAATAGATAGACGATGAGTCCGGCCAGACTGCCGTAGGTGGGGGCAGTCAGCGTACCCATCAACCAGGCCATCATCCCGTACGAACGGTTCGGTTCCAGGATCGATGTAATGAACATGATCAAGGCCGAAAAGATCGAGTTTAGAATCACCCCGGTCAGCAGCAGACTATGAATGGGCAACTGCTCATAGCTGGCGGCCATTCGATAGACGATCATTAAGGCCAAGAGGCCCCCGGCAAATCCGCAGACCGGCAAAGCGGTTTCCGCCAAAAATGTGGCTCCTGCTCCGAGCAAGATCCCCACCGCCGCTCCGAGCGCAGCTCCACTGGAGACGCCAAGCACATAGGGATCGGCCAATGGATTCCGTAACAACGCCTGCAAGGCCACGCCCACCGTCGCCAGGGAACATCCGATCAGGAAACCCAACAGCATTCTCGGCAGTCGGACCTGCAGCAGAATGGTGCTCGCGACATCCGATGTCCCGTCGGCGATTTCCGTGCGGCTCATGGCGTCGACAAACACCCGCAAGATCTCGCCATACCCGATCGGCTGCGCGCCGAAGTGAAGGCAGATCACGCTGACCGCCATCGCCGTGAGAGCAAGAATTCCCAGAGTCGTCATCCAACGGGAATTTGTGAGAATGGCGCCTTGAGCGACAATGCCGCCGGCAGAGTCCACGCGACATGATTCGTCGGGCAAGACTCCCGTGCGCGAACCGGACCGACCCGTGGCAGGGATTTGTTTCACGGAAACCTCATGGATGACCGGCGCCTTCGCCGGAACCGAACACTTCCGGATGGATGGCACGGGCGAGCTGTTCCAAGGCGTCGATGACTCGAGGGCCGGGACGATTCAACAAGTTCGAGGAGACTTCATGAAACCGTTGCTGTTTGACGGCCGAAAGCGAGTCCCATCGGAGCCATTGCTGTTGCTCGCTGCGCGGCACCGTTTCCACCTCGCCGCTGGGGAAGATCAACACCTCCGGATCATCCTTCAGCACCGCCTCCATGCTCAGTTTCGGATAGGCCGCACCGGCCTGCGCCGCAATATTGATCCCTCCGGCAAGGCCGATCAGTTGGTGGATGAAACTTCCCGGCCCCACGGTAATCAGCGGTTGGCTATTCAGCACGTACAGCACGCGCCGTGCCGGCGGTGTTTCAACTTTGCGTTGAATCTCGGCGATGCGCTGACGCATGCGCTGAGTCACGTCATGGGCGGCCGTGCCTTTCTCGAACATTTTCCCTAACGTGTGAATTTGCAGGAGGATATCTTCCAGCGTGTGGGTCTCAAGCACGAAAAGAGGAATTTTCAGCTGATCGAGTTTGGCTTGAAGATCCGGACGGAGAAAATCGCTGGGCGCAAGGACTAATTCCGGCCGTAGCGCGATCAAGGCTTCCGCGCTGGGATTCGAATAGCCCACCCTGGCTTTCGATTTCGCCGCCGCCGGATAATCACAAAACTCGGTCACGCCGACGATCTGCTCATCCAGCCCGATGGCAAACAGCATTTCGGTAATACTCGGAGCAAGCGACACGATGCGGGCCGGGGGTTTGGCAAGGTAGATGCGATGCCCGGCGTCATCGACAAACGACCGCGATGAGACATGCGTCATAAACGGCATGCCGGTCAGAATGCCTTGTTGCCGCCGTTTCATTTCTTCCATTCCATCCTGTCCAAACACAGCCGCAGCATGCACGCACAGCACACAACAGACTAGACCGCTTACCCAGGAATACCACCCGGCGCGTTCAAAACAGGCTTTCAGCAAGGCCGCAGCGAGCGCGTGGCCGAGACGTACAGTCACTCGTACGTCGCAGGCCAGGCACGACGCGAGAACACCGCTGAAAGCTGTTTTCAACGCGCCAAAAATAAAAAATCCCCAAGGCCTAAGACAGACCCTGAGGATTGCACCCGCTTCTTCATCCTCGCCTGTTCCCCAGCCCTCGAGGGAACGATGGTCAACTCTCCGGGGAGGTCTTCTGGCTCATGGTTCACCCTACTTCCCGCGCCTTCCCATCTCACACGTGAAGCGTCGTTCGTCGTCCGTGAAGCGCTTGAATGAACACTCTTACGAGATACGCTTCACGAGATACGTTTCACGATCAGACAGTGGCCGTCGCGGGTTTCGTCCCCATTTACAGCGGCGGGACCGCGAGGGCATTTCACCCTCTTCCCTTACCCAGGAGTCACAATGTAGGGGGCACAATAGGAGAGAGAGACAAAACTTGTCAAGTTCCCGCTGCTCCTCCGCTTGTCACAGTTCGTCAAGCTGTGGTAGCATGCGCCCGTTATTGAGCAATTGATTTAGTTGGAAGGAGTAGTCCCGTGGCATTTCAATGTGAGATCTGTCTCAAAAAACCGACTTCCGGGAACAACGTCAGTCATGCCAACAACAAGACCCGACGCGTGTTCAATCCCAACATCCAGACCGTGCGGGCTAAAGTAGGCGGCGCCAATAAGCGCATTCGCGTCTGCACCCGGTGCCTGCGTTCGGGATTAGTCACGAAAGCCGTCTAACCCTCTCTCCGTTTCCCATCCTCATCCAAGGACTGACGCCGCTTCACAAGCGGCGCGCTCTATAGGCTTGCCCTATTTTGTGGAGGTCACCGGTGAGGTGTGCCTTAGATCTGCGCGGGAATCTTTCCTGAATTTCCGTGAAAGGAACCAGCCCCTGCATGCTTACGAGGGTTGAGCAGACCATTTAAGAAAGACTGCCGTTGTGAGTTTTAATCGGTTGGGTTGACGCTCTAGCGTTTCACGTCTAACGACTCACGCCTTACGTCTGCTTTGGAGCGGGCGGCGGGATTTGAACCACGCTCCGTCGCCGGATCGGCTCTGAAGCCTGCCTCCCGGCTCCTGCGGAGGGGGCCAGCCCCCTCGCATGCTCCCCACGAAAGGGGCACACCCCTTTCGAAAACCCCTGTCGCGGGTTTCAAATCCACAGGAACGTTGCGTTGAGTTTGGAGCGGGCGGCGGGATTTGAACCCGCGACAACTTGCTTGGGAAGCAAGGACTCTACCACTGAGCTACGCCCGCTCACTGCTGCGCATCCTACGCGGGCGATCACACCCAAGTCAAGAAACAGCACTCAGCCAGGCATACCTGTGGAATTCTTCCCCTGGTAAAAAATCCCTGTCCGATCTGGGAATTTCCCCAGTGTATTTGCAGCCTGGTCATGATGATCATGAAGGCACATAGACAATACGGCGCCTGGAGAAGGCCACGGCCGATCGAACCTAAACAGGTGCCGGCAACCGTTGGAGCCTGACCGGTGCTCTGGCGCAAACCGAACCGTCGATGCGACCGTTGAACGGAATGAGTCAGACTCCAGCATCACCTTCAACCAGGAGGGTCATCATGGATAAAGTCTGGCTCTATGTCGGCGGCATTATCGCGGGGGCGGCGGTGCTGACCTATTTCGTGATTACCACTATCAGTAACACGAGTCCTCCAGCGAGTGATCTGAGAGCGGCGTACGAGACGACCAAATAACAAGCTCTCGTTGCGCTTGTGGTGATCGAATGCGGCCGGGGCAGCGCAATGTCTGTGCTGCCCCGGCTGCGGCGGGAGATCAATCTCAGGTTACGAACGCCTCATCTACATAGGCCGGTAGCCGTGCCTGCCCCCCGCTCTCAGGCCTTCATGAACCGAACGAATCAATGAGGCCCTGAAAAGACGTTCAACCCGGTTGTGTTTCCTGTATCAAGAAAGGTGCGTGACTCAAGGTTGTCCTCCCACCTTTGTGTGTTTCACAAGTTGGAGTGTCTTGCTGGCAAACCAGGCTCTCCAGTCCAGTTTTGTAAAAAGAAAGACCAAGGCCAGCATGAAGACTTGCGTCACGACAACATATCCTCCGAGATAGGCAAAGACCGATCCTTGATCCGGCATGGCCTTGTGCGCAACTTCCATGGCCATGACGACCCACACACTATAGGTCGCAAACCGTCCGATAAAGGATGCCAGCGCCACCGGCGCCAGGGGCAACGACGTGAGCCCATAGGCAATAAACAGCGCGTTCGATGGAAAGGGGCTACAGGTGTAGGCGAGAAATCCCCCGAAGGTCATCGCGGGCTGTGTGGCCAGACGATCTTTCACAAGATCAATGTTTTCTTTGGTGCGCGCGCTCAACCAGCGCTGCCTGACAATACGACAGGCCAGCTTTGCGAGTACCAGTCTACCGGCGGTGGCTGCCGTTGCGGCAACGAACGCGGTGAGCCAGGGATTCGCATCCGGGCTGGACAGCCCAACCGCAGACAACACAATCCACGTCGGCGGGGCGAATGCGGGCAGGCTATTGAGCACAAAGATGATCGCAAAGAGATACAGGCTATTCATCGTGGCATGACCGCGCTACCAATGGGCCGATCCGACATCTCGCAATGCTGTGCGTGTCCATATCCTCAACCGTCGGATGGTAAAACGCCAGAAACTATATGGAAAGAGTGTACAGAAACTACCGGTGTTATCGGCAGGCCTGGAGCTTTTGCCCCCTGTTCTGCGCAGGCCAGCGGGCTGACACCCTTCCCCGCGTCTGCGTGTGGTGTCTATCTCGCTTCAAACATCCAAGCCGAATTACAATCATGGGTTGGCCGCGCATGCACGATACAAGACCTGCCCCCCAATAGTGCGATACGTGGAATGACTGATGGCTCGCCCCGCTCACTGCATACCTACGTCGTTTCAATCCTCGCCCGCCCTTTCGAGCGGGCGCTACCAACTTCACATCAAAAAATCATTCCTTATCCGGTTCATCCCCACTCACGCGGGAAACACGGCTCAGACGTGCTCTCCCCGATCGCCCGGACCGGTTCATCCCCACTCGCGCGGGGAACACGGAAACAGGCCTAACCGTTCGTGCGTGCCTCCACAACCGCCCCGCACGTTGAAGGATGAGGTCGATGGGCGCAAGGTCGGTCGCAATCACATCAAAATCCAAATCGAGGCTCTGCTCTGCCACTTGGGTGGCGATAAGGATTTTCCGACCAATCCGGGTGTTCTCCTTCCCGAAAGACTCTAACGCCTGTTCTTCCCGTGGTTGTCGTCTGTCTGCTGGAAAACGAGCGTGAAAAAGAAACACTTCAGTTCCATCTTTCAGGCGCTTACCGACGCGTTGCCCATCGCGCTCCAGGAGCTCGCCCTCGGAAAACAGTCTGTATAAGTCCTGGGCCCGCTGTACCGTATTGAGCAACGCCAAGCCCATTCCCCCCCGAGCAAGACGTGCCTCTAGGGCAGCACGCATATCGGATAGGTCCGAAGTAAGGGCTTGCAATCGCACGGTCTGGCGACGATCTGGATCTGCCTGAAAATGTTTCTGGTGTACTTTCTCACCATATTGAAAGACAGACAAGCGCGGATATTCCGCCTCTTGCTCAGACAACGTACCGGTTACGACCGCAGCCAACTTCCGGCGTATCGCTGGCGGCAGCGTTGCTGAGAGAAGAACGACTGATGATCCAAGTGCCAGAAGCCAGTGCAGTAGGTGAACGAGAAGTGTGCCGGTATAAGCGTCATAGGCATGGATTTCATCGAAGACGACAACTCGATTTGCAAGGCCCCAAAGACGCACGAAGTTGTGTCTGACCGGTAAAATTGGGAGTAGCGCCTGATCTACCGTCCCCACTCCATATTCAGAGAGCAGCGCGCGCTTCTTGTTTGTAAACCACTCTCCGGCTCGAACCTGCCCCTCTTTCTCGTCCCATATGCCGGTTGGCTTCAATTGCTGGAATGCGTCGTTGAGTAATGCACCGCCATGAACCAGCTGTAGATCAAGTCTTCTATTCATTCCTTGATCGCACAAGAACTTCAGAATCCGCTTGAACATGGCGTTGCCAGTCGCCTTGGTCGGCAATGCGATGTACAAGCCGCGATGTCCGAATCGTCGCTGCAGTTCCAGATGGGCGAAGAAGGCAGCCTCGGTCTTGCCCTCCCCCATTGGCGCCTCAAGCAGCAGAATAGCAGGGCCCTTCAACTCAGTGAGTGCGTTGGCAACGGTTTGCTGCAATGGACGGGGAACAAAGCCAGGGCCAAACACCTCCGGAAACGACTTTGACTCTTTCACAAGCGGAGTTCTGAATTCCCATCCGATTGCATCCAGAGCTTGCTCGGCACAAGCCTTACGCACTTGAAACCATACGTTCAAATCGGCACAGCCTGCGGGATTCCCGAACTTAAACCACTCTTCGTTCGAACCAATCCAATCGGCAAAACTCGTGAGACCCGACAACAACATAAAGTCTGGGCCGGAAAGTTTCTCTTTTGTAGGAATGATGGTCGGACCAAGAACCTTTATAAGCACTTCCATGAGTTCGCGGCGAGCATCACTCCAATCAGCTTTCCCCGTAGCTCGCCTGTCGCCACTCAAACGGTCAAGGGTGATTGGGGATGCCCGTTCTCCATGATGACACCCCACCGCATCGGCCACTAATTCTGCCAATTCATCTGGCCATCCTTGTTGCTGTAACCAGCCTGATAATACGATCTGGCTGACGAAGGCATGGTTGATGTCGGTGTTTGGACTTCTTCCTGCATTCAAGCTGGATAAATTCTTCCACTTGCATTGGAACCCTGGACAAGCTTTCCCCAAGTCATGGCAGGCGATCAGGAACAACAGCCAGGGTCTGGCTTGCTCCCACTCCAACCCCAAGACTGCTGCCATTCTTGTGCGAGTCGCTTCAGGCTCGCGAGTCAAAATAGCCTCTGCACTAGCCGCCACATCCAGCATGTGGAGCATAAGCGGATGCCACCGACCATCATTATCCCGAGAAGTTTTCGCCCAAAGATGTGCTAACGCCTGGTTCATCGCTTACCCAAAGGAATCTGGATTTTGGCCATCCACCGCGCGCAAATGCTCCTCCAGATCATGAATCGCGAACGACCCGTCGTCGTTCCGCCGCACATGGGCCAGGGCGGGCGTTGTTGACACAGGGGATGAGACGGTCTGCTCCTTAGCGCCCACGCATCGCCTCACCGTGTATTCCCTCGACCGCTCATTGTGACGTTCATCTTCGACGGCCTTTCGGTTTGCCTGATTCTCCGGGCTTCACCTCGAATCCGATCCGGCGGCCCGGTGAAGACGGCGGGCTCATCAATTGTCGGATGGCCTCAAACAGAGACTGAATGTGTCCGTCGTGACTCGCAACTTTGCGCTCCAGCTCTTTCAGCTTGGACGACAGTTCTTTGTGCGTCACGGCCAGTTCGCGCAGCTGAACGAACGTGCGCATGATCGTAATGTTGACCTGAATGGCGCGGTGGCTTTTCAGCACGCTCGACAGCATGGCCACACCCTGCTCAGTAAATGCATACGGGGCGGCGCGACGAAGACCTCCCCAACTTGAAGTCACAATTTGTGATTTCAAGTTGGCAAACTCAGCCGCGCTCAATTGGAACATGAAATCATTCGGAAATCGGCCATGATTCCGCTTGACGGCTTGTATGAGTGCACGCGCTTCCACATCGTAGAGTTCGGCCAGATCCATACTGAGCATGACCTTCTGTCCGCGCAGGAGAAAGATCCGCTTCTGAATGCCTTCGCCAGTCACGACGCTATTCATGGTAATACCGCCCTCTCTGAGAAGTCATCGCCTGCCACGACCCAGTTTTGAGGTCGCATCTTGCAATTACACATTGGATCATTCCACCCACCGCGCGCACATGGTCTTCAAGACCATAAATCGCACACGACCCGTCGTCGTCCGCCGCACATGGGCCAGCGCGGGCTTGCGCTTGTCTTCCGCAAGACGGTTCATCACCTCAGGCTCCCTCGACTCATTCCCCCATTCACCGGCCCACACGGCACGCTCCCCGCCGGCTTTGCCTTTCCATGCGCTTCCTGTACAATCCCTGCATGGCGTTCGATCCTGATAATCCGCCGATTTGGCTGCGCAAGCTGCATGTGAGCGCGGCACAGATCAGTTCTCATGACTACGCAGTCACACCTGAGGAAGGCATCTTGGAGTGCTGTCGTCTCTCCGATGCCATACGACAATGGTCGAACGTTTGCACTCACGCGCTGGGACTTTCTCCGCTTCCTCCTCCTCCATTTGACAACCCCTTCCGCCGTGTTTCATCGATCGACCAAGCTCCGTCAGTCTTGCGCGATGTCGCCCGCTAGCCCCGACTCACTCGCCGATTACCTTCACGCCATTGTCGCAGCACTTCCGCCTTCGAGCCCATATTGCCTCGTCGGCGCGCTGGCCTGGGTCACCCGCTCGACCACCTCACGATGGTGGCGGTATCGCTTATGTGGGCCGAGTCCGACGGAGAAGGTGTGTTCGAGTTGCTGCGCCAGCTCCAACCCCTGCGGAGACAATGCGGCAGAGGCTTTGCCCAGAGCTGATTGCAGCGACGCGTGCAGTTCCGTCCCTTCCAGCGGCGCAATGAGGCGGCGGCTGACCGTCAATGCCATGAGTTCGGTGGGAGACAGGCGAAGCGCCGGGATGTTGCGAAACCCTTCGAGGAGTTTCCATCTCACCTGTCCGTCGATCCGTTCGGTCAGTACCGGCCAACCGACCGCTTCAATGGCCGCAAGGTCCCGGCGAAGTGTCCGCGGATGGCGCGCGGCGGCGGGGTCTATCGCGTCGGCGAGTTGCGTAAGTGTGAGTCCCTGTCGTGATGCTTCGAGTTTGTTGAGAATGACAAGTTGGCGGATGGCCTGATCGTTGCGCGGCATCGATGACTTTCGGATAGTCCGACAGGGTTGCGCCGTCATATCGAGAGCATTGCGAATTGCTCGACGATTGCCGCGAAGCTTACCCCTTTCTTCCACCGAATTCATCCCCCCATTAGGAAGGGGAAGGATGAACAGTACGGGACGGGATAGCGGGAAAGGTCTATCTCGTCTGTTTGGTCTATCTGGTCTATTTGGTGCGAAGGAGTGGGAAAAGCGAGACAGGCGGGAATGGCGGGACGCGCGGGACGAGCGCGATACGAGGCTGGTTACGTTGCTTTGAATTCGGCGAGCGCAAACTTTCTCTTGCCGACTTTCAAGCGCCGCGCCTGGTTGGGATCGAAGGCAATGAGCTTGTCCGGATTGGATTCTTTCTCGCCATCCACCTCGACTCCGCCTTGAACGATCAAGCGCCTTGCTTCCGCATTACTTGAGACCAACCCCGTCTGGGCAATGAGCTTGATCAGCTTGATGCTGCCCCTTCCCGATTCACCTCTCTCCTGCATATCGTGGACGGCCAGGACCAGATGCTTGTCCGGCTGATCGGGAAATTCCTGCTTCTGGAACTTCTGCTGAAACTCGGCTCGCGCCTGTCTGCCCGCCTCCGCGCCGTGATACCGTCCGACCAGCAGCTCGGCCAAGGCCTGTTTGGCTTCCATCGGGTGCAGCGTCTTCACACGGCCGAGGTCTTCCGTGGTGAGCAACTCATAGTAGCGATGCATGAGCACGTCGCTGATCGACATCACTTTGCCGAACATGTCGCCTGGTTTATCCTCCAACGCAATGTAGTTGCCCACGCTCTTGCTCATCTTCTTGACGCCGTCGGTCCCCTCCAGCAACGGCATCGTGATCACCACTTGAGGCTCCTGCCCATAATCGCGTTGGAGTTCCCGTCCGACTAACAGGTTGAACTTCTGATCGGTCCCGCCCAGTTCGACATCCGCCTTCAGCGCCACGGAATCATACCCCTGCACCAGCGGATAGAGAAACTCATGGACGCTGATCGGCTTCTGCTCATGGTAACGCTTCTGAAAATCGTCCCGTTCCATCATTCGCGCGACGCGATAATGGGCGGCCAGTTCGATCAATCCACCCGCCGTCATCGGCCCCATCCAGCGGCTATTGAATTCGATGAGCGTCTTGTCCGGATCCAGAATTTTAAAGATCTGCCTCTGATAGGTCTTGGCATTTTCCCGCACTTGTTCCGTCGTGAGCGACTTGCGCGTCTCAGACACACCCGTCGGATCGCCGATCATGCCGGTGAAGTCGCCGATCAAGAACAACACTTGGTGTCCGAGATCCTGAAAATGTTTCAGCTTGTGGATCAGCACGGTATGTCCCAGATGAAGGTCAGGCGCCGTCGGGTCGAACCCCGCCTTGATCCGCAAAGGACGATTTTCTTTGATGGCGCGCGTGAGTTTGGCTTCCAGCTCGATCGGGTGGATGACTTCAACGGCGCCGCGCAGAATGAGATCCAACTGCTGTTTTACATCGATCATAACGGTCGCTTCTCCTGTGTGCCTTTTGTCTCTACCGCGGCCACTGTCACCAGCGGCTTGAGACGATCGAATTTCTTTGCGCCGATTCCGGCTACTTCTCGCAAGTCTTCTACCGTCCGAAATCGTCCCACTGATTGTCGATAGGCAATCACCCGTTCAGCGAGCACCGCGCCGATGCCCGGCAACGATTCCAATTCTTGTGCAGTGGCACGATTGAGATCTACGACTCTTTGAGTTGCCGGTCTGCCGGTACCCTTGCCGCCCTGTACCGCTCCGGACTGCGCTGGCATCGACTTCTGATCGGCCTGACTGGCCCGGCCCGGATCACCCGTAGCGGTGACCGGAGCAGGCGCCGGTGCGACCTTTGAGTCATCCACCGACGCCGTATTATTCGTCGGAACGTCCGGAGTCTGCCACCCGATCCAGAACAGGACGCCTATCGTCGCCGCGAACATTGCGAGCTTCACGACAAGAGAGTAGAGCATCGTCATCATGTCACAAGCCGAATGCCCCGAGTCAACAGTCCAAGAACGTGATGACTTTCAGACGTTAAGACTTTACGACATCTTTTTTCTGACTTGATGAATCGCGGCGCCTTCGACATCCTCCAGCGCCTCCAGCATACCTTCGGCCAACGTCGGATGGGCATGGATCATACCGGCTGCTTGCGCAACCGTCATCCCCATCTGCATCGCCAGCGCCGCTTCATGAATCAGATCGGCCGCATGGGCCCCGACGATGTGCGCGCCCAGGATTGTTCCGGTTGTCGCATCGGCAATCACCTTGAAGAATCCCGTGACATCCCCCGTCGCCTGCGCCTTTCCAAGCGCGGCATATCGGAACCGGCCGACTTTCACGACGTGATCCGGGTTTGCCCCTGTTGCCTGAACCCGATCCCGAGCCTGTTGTTCGGTCAAGCCGACCCGGCCGACTTCGGGCAGCGTGAAGATGCCGGCGGGAATCACGTCGTAGTTGATACGTCTCCTATGGCCAAGAATATTCTGGACCGCGACCTTTCCCTGAGCCGACGCCACATGCGCCAGCATACCCTTGCCGACGACATCACCGATGGCATAGACGCCGGGAACATTCGTCTCCATTCGATCATCAACCAGTATTTCGCCGCGCCTGCCCAGGGCGGCCCCCACACGATCCACCCCGATCCCCTGCGACTGGAAGCCCCGTCCGATGGAAATGAGCAAGACATCGGCCTCAACCGTTGTCTCGTCCGCCAGCGAGATGACCAGCGCATCACCTGTGCGATCGACCCGCGTGATGGTGGTGCCGGCCTTCACCTCTACTGAGCGTTTCTTCAGCTCGCGTTCCATGAGAACCGACACGTCCCCGTCTTCCAGCGGGAGCACCCGCGTTTGTAACTCGACCATGGTCACCAGGGTTCCCAACCCACTGAAATATGTCGCGCATTCACAGCCTTCGACGCCGCCACCCAGAATCACCATCCGTTTGGGAACGACCTCCAGATCCAGCGCCTCTTTGCTGGTGATGATCCATTTCCCATCGATTGGAAACTGTGCAGGCTGTGGCCAGGAGGAGCCGGTCGCGATGATGACGGCATCGGCCTCCACGTTCCGCTGTGCGCCGTCCGGCCTGGTCACCACGATCGTTCTGGCATCCGATAACTCACCGCTGCCTTCCACAACGTCAATATTCCAAGCCTTGAAGAGCGTCGCAATCCCCTTGACCAACCCGGTGACAACTTTGTTCTTTCGCGCAACCATGCGGGCCAGGTCGTAGCGAACCGGTCCTGCCAGCATTAAGCCGAGGTCCTCCGCTTTCTTCAGCTTCTCACCGAGTTCGATGACGGACAGAAGCGTTTTGCTTGGAATACAGCCCCAGTTGAGGCAGACCCCGCCGAGTGCCTGCCGCTCGATAACCGTCACACGGGCGCCAAGCTGCGCCGCGCGGATCGCGGCAACATAGCCGCCCGGTCCGGCGCCAAGGATCGCAATGTGTGTTGGGACTGACATCGTGGATAGCGGTTCAGGCTGTCGTCATGCACGCGCGCGATGGTCCACCCCTCAACCGTGGCCTCGGCTGACGCCCGCGCGGCTCATCAATGCTTCTGGCTGGCAAGGAACGCGTCGTACTGGGCGGCGGTCATCAGTTGCTCGACTTCCGAGGGAACGGCAAGGTCGATGACAGCGATCCATCCCTTTCCGTATGGGTCTGAATTCACGACTTCAGGATGGTCTTTGAGATCGGCATTGATCTTGGCGATGGTGCCGCTGACCGGCGTGTAGATGGTGGATGTCGTCTTGGTCGATTCCACTTCACCGATCTGCTGCCCGACCTTGACCGAAGCCCCGACCTTGGGAAGATCAAGGAACACAATGTCGCCCAAGGCGTCCTGCGCAAAGTGGCTGATGCCCACCGTCGCCTGATTGCCGTTGAGCCGAACCCATTCATGTTCCTTGTGGTACCGCAAATCCGATGGAGTCATGCGCCTGCCCCTTATGAAATAATCCGATGGAACTGATGACCAGGCACGAGCCGCGAGCGCTCACACCGCCTCAGCTTGACCCTCAGCCCTTCGCCTGGCACGTCAACGTTTCCGGGATCGTAGTGGGGCTCGCGGGGTTTTGTCAAGGAATGGTCTGAACTGATTCGGCGTGAATAACTCTATTCCAGCGGCTCAGTATGGCACGATCGGCGATCGACTGATTGAACTCCTCCATCGCAATAGGACGGGTTGACGTCTTCACGGAAAGTCCGATCCATACCCGATCCGGCCCTCCTAACTGACGGCCAAGTTTTTCCAAAGCCGCTTCCCCTTCGATCCCCTCATGACGCACAACCAACGAACCGCCGGCATTCGACGACAGCTCGGCCACATCTTCCCCGAACTGCTGAAGCCCCTGAAGCGGCATCGTCAGCGAGGATTGACGGACTTCTATCGACAAAGTCGCGGCCGGGTTCCGCTCCCGCAGCACTTTGCGAAGGCGCACGGTCCATTGCGCATAGCTCCTCGCCTTCCAGCCGACCCATCGCCAGTAGGTTGCGGATTGTCCTTGCTCCGTGATGTCAGTCGAAGTCCTGCTCCCGAATATCTCCTCCAGCGTACCATTGAGTCCAAACGATGCGGCAAACAATCGGAGGGATTCGTCGGAGAACTCCTCACCAAATCCTGCCGTCGATCGCATCGCGAGCACCACGCCGTCGCATCCCGCGCGAGCCAGCCTCCGAACCATCTCTTCAAGATACGCCTGGTAGCCGGGATGCGCGACGTCCACACTCGATCGTGAGGCGCCGTCAGGCCGAGCGGCCTGTCTGGTCGCAGCCATCCATTCCGGCCTGACATCCAGGCCGGAGCCATCATGAAGATCCAACACCACCCATAGGAGAAGACCAAGGCGGTGGGTCTCAGCCGCCACCGACCGTACCATCTCTACGTTGAATGCTTGAATGCCGGACTTCGGCGCCTGAGCAGGCGCAATCGCCAGTACTGTCACACCCGCTTGCGCCAGTTCCTGAAGCCACGGCACAAGTCCGGTGATCGGCGGCAGTTGATCGACCGTCACACTCAAGGCGAGCTGCATGGCGTCTCCATGATGCCCATCGATACGCGGACGACGCAGGTCATCCAGGCGGCGGAGCGCATACCCTTCATAAAGCGCCCCATCCGCTTGTTGTGCTGCAGATTCCGTCGCCAACAGGCGATACTGGGCCATCGCGCTGCGATAATCTCCAAGCCGTTCATAGGTACGGCCTAGCCACCAACGCGCCTCAGCCAGGCGCGGAGACTCCGTTGCATCGTCGATAAATCGGTTAAAAAACAGCGCGGCAGCCGGATATCGCTCCTGCACGAACGCCCGATGGGCTTCCTGGAGCAACCGCACCTGCGCGTCGTACGCCGGATTGCCGTGCGACACATGATTGGGTGATGGAATCGAGGGAAGTCGGCTGGCCAGCGGCGCACAACCAGACACAAGACAGAGGGAGAGCGCGAGCGCACTCCCTCTGCTTCGAAATAGTTGAAATGTACAGGGCAACAGACTCATCGCCCCCAAGATGCGTGGCTACCCGAAAATCTCCATGCCGGGAAAAAAGTAGCCGATCTCGAAGGCCGCCGTTTCAGGAGAATCCGAGCCGTGGACCGCATTGAACTCGATATTGGCGCCATGCGCTTTTCGAATCGTGCCGGCATCGGCTTTGGCAGGATCGGTCGCGCCCATCAGCTCCCGGTTTTTCTTAATCGCATTCTCGCCCTGCAGCACCAGCACCACAGCCGGCCCGGAGGACATGAAGGCGCAGAGGCTGCCGAAGAACGGCCGTGCCTTATGGACGGCATAGAAGCCCTCTGCCACAGGCATGGACATCTGCATCAGCTTCATCGCCACTGGCTTTAACCCCGCCTGTTCATAGCGGTTAATAATGTCTCCGACGGCATTCTTTTTGACCGCATCCGGCTTGATAATTGCGAGCGTTCGTTCACTCATTTCTTACACTCTTCCTCCAATCTAATAATGGAACATTGCGAACAATTTCAATGCATTATAGGGATGCAGTTCTGGAGTTGCAAGGAGGATATGCCTAGGAGCAAAACTGTCGTGCGAGATCGCTTGGCTTGAAGACCCCGCACTCGGTGACCGCAGCACCGCGCAAGATCATTTAGTCTTCTTCGTCGGCCAGTTTCAAGACCACTGCCCTCGTCAACGGTGACACGCGAAACCGCTTTACCTGGAGCCGATCAATATGCTCCTTCACGCTGACCACCAACCCGACGCGCTTGGCATTCACCAGCAGGCCCAGGGTTCCTATCACCGGAATCCCTCGTCTGTCGGCTTCTCTTCTGGCCAAACCATCATCGAGCACGGCCACAACACCACTACTCTCACTTGCCAGCATCAGCACATCCGTTTCACCGGGACCCAAGTCATGCTCAAACGGCATCGTAGAGATCTGGGCCGGAGAACGTATCGTCAGCCATTCAAGCGACCTGATATCAGGCAGATCGATTCCGGCGGCTTTGCCTTGCTCAATCTCGCGCAGAACGGCCGGAGGAATAACCACGCGCCCGACAAGAGCAGGCAGGAGGCAGAGCAAACCAAGTTGATGCAGATATTGAAGCGGCGACGTGTCGCAGACGACTTCAGGCAAGGCGGGTTTCTTTCTTGATCTGCTCCTCGTTCAGACGGAATGTGTCTACGCCATACTCGGCCAGTTTGCTGAGAAACACCGTCCGGGGAATACCGGCTAGTTGGGCGGCAGCCCCTGAAGACAATTGCCCCAACTCAAACAGTTTGACCGCTCCAGCCATGCGCAAGGCCTCACCCATCCCTTCCGGAGACATCTTCAAGGCCAACAACGTATCGTCGGGAATATCCAACATGATTCGACTCATACCACCCTCCGCTCAGTACAGATGCCGTAGTATAGCAAATCCACCAGGCGTCGAACGACTTCTTATGCTATTGCAGAAAAACCTGTCTTTCTTTGACAGGTCATCCAACTATTCACTGAAACTGTTTGGCGAGGTCTTGAGGTTTGAAGACCCCGCGCTCGGTAATAATGCCGGTGATCAATTCGGCCGGGGTCACGTCGAAGGCAGGATTGTAGACCGTGACTCCATCAGGCGCGACGGGATGGCTGCCATGGATGGTTGTCACTTCCAACGGATTCCGTTGTTCAATCGGGATATCCGCGCCAGATCCCGTCTTCAAGTCGATGGTCGAATAGGGTGCCGCCACATAAAAAGGAATCCCATGCGCCTTCGCCAGCACCGCCACCGAATAGGTGCCGATCTTATTCGCCACGTCCCCGTTCGCTGCAATCCGATCGGCGCCGACCACACAGAGATGAATCTTCCCCTGGCGCATGAGCGACCCGGCCATATTATCGGTGATGAGGGTGACGGGAATCTTGTCCTGCATCAGTTCCCAAGCCGTAAGTCGCGCACCTTGAAGAACCGGACGAGTTTCATCAGCTATTACATTGATATTCTTGCCTTGCTCCCAGGCTGCACGAATGACACCAAGGGCTGTCCCATACCCTGCCGTGGCAAGCGCACCAGCATTACAGTGAGTCAATACCGTCTGCCCATCCTTGATCAATTCCGCTCCGTGCCGTCCCATCGCCCGGCATAGCCCAATATCCTCATCAAGAATAGCTTGCGCTTCCACGATCAAGGCTTGCTTGATTTGCGAGATCGGCTGGTCCCGCAAGAAATCGAGCTTCTGCTTCATCCGCTCGATTGCCCAAAAGAGATTGACGGCGGTCGGTCTCGTAGCCGCAAGCTGATCGCAGATCGTACGGACGGCTCCGGAGAAGCTCCCATACTCCGTCTCGCTGACAGATTGCGCGCCTAAGGCGATGCCCAGCGCTGCCGTCACGCCGATTGCGGGCGCCCCCCGCACTTTCAATTCTCGAATCGCGTCGGCAATCTCGCGATAGTCGCGGCAGTCGAGAAATTCGACGGCGCCCGGAAGCCGGCTTTGATCTAAGAGACGGACTGTGCCGTCCTTCCATTCAACCGTTGGAACCATGGGGAATCTTCTAGCGGGAATAGTGGAGGAGTGCAAGCCTTTCTAGCAGGATGCTGAAAAAGTCCGTCAGCTTTGTTCTCGCGTCGCTCAGAGGCTCAACGTACGGCACAAAGTACGATTCGGCCTCTTCGCTCGCTGCGGCCTCGCTGGACGGCCATTTTGAGCATCCTGCATGGCCCTTTGGTGGCGTGTGCGGCTAAACAAACGGCAGGTCTGGACGATCACGGAATTGAAGCCAGAGGCGGCGCCAATTCTCCTGTTCACAGCGCCAGAGACAATGCCGGGGAACAACAGGATGCAGCAGGACATCACGCATGCGTGCCACGACTATTTCTGATGTTGAAATCCGTCCCGTCATCCAGATCGCCCCATCACGATCCGTACGAAACACACGAATATCCTCATTGGCGTAGGCTTCAAGAACATCGGGAACCGGATGCCCATAGGAATTCGCCCGGCCGACCGAAATCACGGCGTATTGGGGACGGATTTGCCCAAGCCACTCATGATCGAGTGAGCTGCGCGCACCGTGATGGGGAACCTTCACGACGGTCACGGGCCGACGCCCCTCTTCCCCAAGCCGGCGTAGGCCATCGACCTCGATATCCGCCGCAAACATAATTGAGTGGGCGCCACATTGTACACGCGAGACGATGGACTGATTGTTCAGGAATGTCCCGCTCGGCCTCTGTATTGCCCGTTCACTGCTTATGCCCTCCGGCGGATTGAGAATGGTCAACTTGCAAGGACCGGATTGCAACAGTTCTTGCCCGCGAGCCGCGATGTCGTGTGGTATCCGGTTGTCGTTCAACGCAGCATCAAGATCGACAGAAAATTGTTCTGCCCGATCAATTCCATTCGCCCAATATCGTCCGACTGGAATATGACGGAGAACCCAGATCAGCCCGCCGACATGATCGAGCTGATCATGTGTCCCTATGACATGATCGATATGAGCAATGCCCCGGTTCCAAAGAAACGGCGCCACCACCCCGCGCCCCATATCGACACGCTCATATCGCGCCCCTCCGTCGATCAGCACCGTTTGACCATCAGGCAATTCGATGACAGCGCTATCCCCCTGCCCCACATCGAGGAACGTCACCCGCCAGTGATCCCCATCCGGTCCTACACGTGGTGAAACAACCCACCAGCATATGAAAAAGAGGGCGATACCTGCCCCCACGATGCGAAGGCGACGCGGCATACTGCCTATACCGGCTACGATGAGTCCTGCGTAAAACACGATGATGGCAGGAATCGAAGGAGCCGCGACATGCCACGCTCCACCGGGAATACCGGCACACCAGCGGAGTCCCTGAACCATCCAGACTAGTAGCTGTTCCACTATCGCTCCGATGATAAGATCTTCTGCGCCAACGACGACTGTCCAGGCTGCTGCGAGCAGCCCTAGCGGAACCAGCAGAATTCCTGTGAACGGAACGGCAACCAGGTTGGTCACGATTCCCATCCACGGAACTTGATTGAAGTAGACGGCTACGACGGGAAGCGTAGCCAACGTCACCGCTCCGCTTATCACAAAGGCGTCTCGACCATACCGGGCAACAGTCTGAGCTCTGGTTTGTTCGGCACTCCCCATGTCCTCGTCCCACACCCCCAGCCACTGCACGGTGCGGATAATCATCAACACCGAGAGGAAAGAAAGCTGAAACGAGATATCGAATAGGGCCCGTGGGTCATGCAGCAGAATAATTAGAGCCGCCGCTGCCATAGCATGGTGTGCTCGCCGCTCCTGCCCCAACCACAACGCAGCCAACGCCAGTGTGATCATGGCCAAGGAACGGATGGTCGCCAGCTCAGCGCCGGCCAGCAAGGCATACAGTGCCACGACCGGCCAGGTCACGAGAATTGCGATCTTCGTAGGAGTGATAATTCGAGATAGTTGCAGCAGAAGTCTTGGCGGGAATCTCAGGATCGCCTGCTTGCCGATCCCGAACACAACCAATGCCACCAATCCGAGATGCGACCCTGAGATCGACAACAGATGCACCGTACCTGTCGCCATGAACCATTCCTGAAGTTCCTGTTGAAGAAACCCTCGTTCTCCTATGATGATCCCAAGGAAAATGCCGAGCGACGGTTGACTCAATGTATTGACGGCCGCATTTCGAATCATTGCCCGCCAGCGGTCGATTCGATTCCATGCCATCCAGCGCCAGGTCTCTTTACCTGACTCCACGATACGCACTGCATGGTCCCCTGCGACTGTCGCCGTAAGGCTGATTCCCTGACGTTCCAAATAGGCGGCGTAGTTGAACCCTCCCGGATTCAATGATCCGATTGGAGGATGGAGTCTCGCCCGAAACGACACCAGATCTCCTTGATACAAGATATCGTCAGACTGCCGCCACACGAGACGCATCCGTCTCGATTCTAGATCGGCTCCTTGAAACTCAACGAGCATTGTTTGGCGGTCCGGACCGTGCTGAACAGGCGCCACGATACGGCCGGTGACCTCGGTTTGCGGCATGTCACGACGATCGGGAGGAGACGGATCAGTCTGGAGCGGCGGAATCAGAATACTCCAATAGAGCACCCCGGAAAGGAGGGAGCCATACAGCCACAGCGCCCGTTTCAATCCAATGAGCCCGGCTCGCTCGAGCAGACTCGATCCAAGGGCAAGTCCGGCCAACAGACCGGAGAGAACGACAGGAAAGAAGTGGAATTGCGATCCGCAGAAGAGACCGAACAGAAACGCAGCAGTGAGGGACGGCAGCATGAGGCCCCTCATGCAGAGGAGAACCGTTTATCCGATATGCGCTCGCACGACGCGAGCCAACCCTTCCGCCACATCGTTGATGACGGAATCCTTCTCGCCTTCTACCATAATCCTCAGCAATGGCTCGGTCCCGGAATACCGAACGACCACCCGACCGCAGCCGTTCAGGCGCTGCTCGCTCTCCCGCAGCACTCGTGCGATATCGGGGATCGATTCCAGATCCGTCTTCTGCTTGACCTTTACATTCAGCAAGATCTGAGGGACCGCCGACATTGCTTTGGCCAGCTCCGACAACGGCTGCGCCGTGCGCTTCATGAGAGACAGCACTTGCAGTGCTGAAATCAGTCCGTCCCCGGTCGTATTGTGGTCGAGAAAGATAAAATGCCCGGACTGTTCGCCGCCGAAATTGTAACCTTCCGCCTGCATTCGTTCCAGCAGATACCGGTCACCAACCGGCGTTCGGATCAGCTTGATGCCTGCCTTAGACAGGGAAAGTTCCAGGCCGAAGTTGCTCATCACGGTTCCGACCACTGTTTGCCGAGCCAGAAGTCCCTGTTTATGAAGATCGAGTCCTAGGGCTGCCATGACATGATCTCCATCGATGATTGCTCCCTGTTCACACACAAAAATCGCCCGATCTGCGTCGCCGTCCAGCGCAATCCCGATATCCGCTCGATGGCGGAGAACCGCTTCTTGAAGCTGCCCTGGATGGACAGCTCCGCAGCCGGCATTGATATTCATGCCGTCCGGCTGGTTTCCGATAATTTCCACCTTGGCGCCCAACTCTCTCAACACCATCGGGGCCACCTTGTATGCGGCGCCGTTGGCACAATCGACGACAAGCTTCATCCCTTGAAAATCAAGATCGCGCGGGAGCGAGCGCTTGGTAAATTCAATGTACCGTCCATCGGCATCGTCGATGCGATAGGCCTTCCCGACCAGATCCGCTGTCGGCCGAAGATGCCTGATCTCATCGGATACGATCAATTCTTCGATCCGAGCCTCCACCTCATCAGGCAGCTTGAATCCATCGTTCGAGAAAAACTTGATCCCATTGTCCTGGTAGGGATTGTGCGATGCCGAGATCACGACCCCGGCGTCAGCCCGCAGGCTACGGGTCAGGAAGGCAATGGCAGGCGTCGGCATCGGCCCGACGAGCAACACATCGACACCCATGGAACAGATCCCGGACGTCAAGGCGGATTCCAGCATGTACCCGGAAATGCGCGTGTCCTTCCCGATGACGATTTGGTGGCGGCCGGCCCGCCGCATAAAAATATGCGCGGCCGCCCGTCCCAACTGCATCGCCATTTCGCTAGTCATGGGGTCAAGATTAGCCGTGCCGCGGATGCCGTCTGTCCCGAATAATCTACGCATCGTGCGCCTTTCTGCCTGAGGGCGTGCCGGCTCCGATCGCCGCCGCCACCTTGACGACATCCGCCATCATCTCCACGTCATGCACACGCAGAACTCGAGCGCCCCGGTCGACGGCAAGCGCAACCGCGGCGGCGGTTCCCCATTCGCGATACTCCGCAGAGCGGCCAACCAGTTGGCCGATGAAGGCTTTTCGTGACACTCCGACAAGCAACGGACGATTCAACATGGCCAACTCCGGCAAACGATTCAGTAATTCGAGGTTGTGCTCCAGCAGCTTACCAAAACCAATTCCAGGATCAAGCACGATATTCATTTGAGCGATGCCTGCTTCCATTGCTGCCCGCATACGTTCCTTGAAAAACTGCATCACCTCCGCCACCACTTCGCTATACGTCGGCGCCGTCTGCATGGTCTGGGGAGTCCCTTGCATATGCATCAGAACGACGCCCGCGCCGGATCGCGCCACCACCGACGCCATTGCCGGATCGCCCCGCAACGCGCTGACATCATTGACGATGGACGCGCCCGCGTCCAAAGCGGCTTGCGCCACTCGTGACTTGGTGGTGTCCACGGAAATCGGCGCTGTCATCCGGCGTGCCAGCTCGGCGACGACGGGAACCACTCGTGCCAGCTCGTCCTCCTCCTTCACCGGATGGGCGCCCGGCCTTGTCGATTCAGCTCCGACATCCAGAATGTCCGCTCCCTCTTCGACCAATTTGATCGCGTAGGCGATAGCCTGTTCGGGTTCGGCATATCGCCCCCCATCGTAAAACGAATCGTCCGTGAGATTCACGATTCCCATGATCAGCGGACGCTCGCCGCACGAAATTTCCCGTCCCTTGGCGACAAACCACGTCTGACAGGGCACTGCTTGCGAGGAAGATCTGCTCATACTGAATCGTGTCATCGATTATATGACAGGTTTTGAATCACGTGTGTGCCTCGTCGCATACGAAGCGCACCGACCCAGTTCACCGTCTTGATAAGAAAATTGCGCCGGTTCCCTCCCATAAAGGAACCGGCGACTATCGAGAGAGTTGTTAGACAGGCACCGTTTGAGAGGAAGACTGCAAGAGAATTTGATCGATCTCCGGCGCATCCAGCACTTCTTTTTCCAAAAGCGCTTCGGCTAAAGCCTTCAAGCTGGTCATTTGTTCGGTCAACACGCGCTTCGCACGCTCATAGTTCTCCGTCACAAACCGCTTGATCTCAAGATCAATCTCCAACGCGACTTGATCGCTGACATCCCGCTTGGCTGAAAAATCACGGCCCAAGAAGACCGCATCCTCTTTCTGCCCGAACGTCAGCGGCCCCAACTTTTCACTCATACCCCATTCACAGACCATTTTTCTCGCCAAATCCGTTGCGCGCTCCAAGTCGTTGCCGGCGCCGGTTGTGACATGCTGAAAGACCAGTTCTTCCGCAACCCGACCACCCATGAGAATAGCGAGCGTGTTATACAGGAACTCTTTCGAATAGTTATGGCGGTCGTCGGTCGGCAACTGCATCGTCAAGCCAAGAGCCCTGCCTCTGGGAATGATCGTCACTTTATGAACCGGATCGGTTCCCGGCAAGAGTTTCGCCATCAGGGCATGGCCGGCCTCGTGATACGCCGTAATCCGTTTTTCCTCTTCCGTCAGCATCATGCTCTTGCGTTCGGCACCCATCAGAACCTTGTCCTTCGCCATTTCGAAGTCCACAGTCTCGACTTCTTTCTTGTTTTGGCGGGCCGCCCACAAGGCTGCTTCATTTACAAGGTTTTCCAAGTCAGCGCCTGAAAAACCAGGCGTTCCTCGAGCGATTTTTTCCAATTCTACATTGGCTGCAACCGGCACCTTCTTCGTATGGACTTTGAGAATCTCCGATCGGCCGCGGAGATCCGGACGATTCACGACAACCTGGCGATCGAAACGGCCCGGCCGCAGCAAGGCCGGATCGAGCACATCGGGCCGGTTGGTCGCTGCCACCAGAATGACGCCCTCGGTGGTGTCGAACCCATCCATTTCCACCAACAGCTGATTGAGCGTCTGCTCGCGCTCATCATGGCCTCCGCCGAGCCCTGCGCCACGCAATCGCCCGACAGCGTCGATTTCATCGATGAAAATGATGCAGGGCGCGTGCTTCTTCCCTTGCTCGAACAAATCGCGCACGCGGGACGCGCCGACACCGACAAACATTTCGACAAAATCCGATCCGCTGATGCTGAAGAACGGCACACCGGCTTCACCCGCAATTGCTTTTGCCAAGAGTGTTTTTCCCGTTCCCGGAGGGCCGACGACCAACACACCCTTGGGAATACGGCCGCCGAGTTTCTGGAACTTCCTGGGGTCTTTCAGGAACTCGATGATTTCGAGCACTTCCTCCTTCGCTTCATCGATGCCTGCGACATCTGAGAACGTGATCTTTTTCCGTTCCTCAGTCAGCATGCGGGCACGGCTCTTTCCAAAGGACAAGGCCTTGTTGCCCCCGATCTGCATTTGGCGCATGAGGAAAAACCACAAACCGAGGAACAGGACGAACGGCCCCCAAGTCACGAGAAACGTGATATACCAAGGACTTTCGTCCGGCGGCTTTACTTCGATTTGGACTCCTTTTTCACGGAGCATCTTGACCATGTCAGGATAGTCCGCCGAATAGGTCCGGATGCGGGTCTTATCCTTGAGAACCCCGCTGATATGGTTGCCCTTAATGACGACTTTCTCGAAATCACCCTTATCGAGTTTCGCCATAAAATCGCTGAAGATGACTTCCTCTTCGGGGGCATGAGTCGGCACGCTGAACAAATTGAAGAGCAGAATCATGAACAAGCCGACCACGACCCAGAAAAGCAAGTTCTTGACCCTGGAATTCATCCGGATCTCCTTCGTGCTAACGTGATATCCAAACGGTACTTTACGATGCGACAAACTCGCCGTGATGTTAACACAGCCCTATTCTGATTGACAACAACGCGTGGTATTCCCTACTCGTCCTGAAGCTCCTTCTGATCCAGGACGGCGAGGTACGGCAGATTGCGATACTTCTGACGGTAATCGAGTCCATATCCCACGATGTACTGATTGGGCACGGTGAATCCAACATACTCAACGCGCACATCGGCAATACGGCGATCTTGTTTGCTCAGAAGCGTGCACACGTTGATACTGCGTGGTTTCTTCTTCGCAAGTACTTTCAGCAGATACCGTGCGGTCAATCCGGAATCCACGATATCTTCAACCAGCAACACATCCTTGCCGGTGATTTTCTCGGTCAACTCAGTCGCCAGTTTTACTTTCGCCGCGGTCTTGCTTCGCGATTTGGCGCTCGTCACGACAATAAAGTCGACTCGCACCGGAATTCGGATGGCTCGCGCCAAATCAGCATAAAACGCGTATGCCCCTTTCAGCACACCGACCAACACGAGGTCCTTACCCGCATAATCGGCGCTGATCTGCCGGCCCATCTCACGGATACGGGCGCGCATTTGCTCTTGCGTGACGATCGGCTTCCCAAACATACGCTCCATATCGCTAACTCTCCCTCACTGTGAACGGTCCATCAACCGTGATGACCAGACATCGTTCGGTCGTCCCAGTCATAGACGACCGGCCATTCTGCCGATACCCGCTCTCTCACATACGGGCGCGCATTTGCTCTTGCGTGACGATCGGCTTCCCAAACATACGCTCCATATTACTACTTCTCCCTCATTGCGGGCGGTCCATCGACTGTAATGACCAAACACTGTTCAGTCGCCGGAGTTATAGCCGATCGGTCATCCTGTCGATACCCCACAACCCATACGATTCGCTCTGCTGTAGCCACCACGGGAACTCTCGTTCGATCACCACCGAATACTTTCAGGTCGGTGAAAAAATCCTGGAGCTTCTTCGAACGCCCTTTCATGCCGAAAGGACAAAACCGATCCCCTGGCTGCCACGCTCTCACCATCAATGGTCCGTCGATTCGGTCGGCATCCACCATAATACGGTCTTTTTTATGCGCCGTCTCATGAATATGTTTCCGCAGCGATCGCTCCACATGGATGCTCTGCCCCGTGGCAACCCAGGTGATCGTCCCCGGCACAGACAAGACTACCGGCACTGCCTGATGGGACCGATCATGTGGCTGGTCTCGTGATGTCGGCGGGAAGAATTGCACAACATCTTTATCAACGATCACAGACCCTGATGGAATGGCGATATTCGAGACTCTGTTCTTCTTCATCACAGCCTGACGCACGAGCTCAACCATGTGAAGGCTCGGCGGTCGATCTACCGGACTGCATCTCCGCAGTGATGCATGAATGAGACGCCGCTGCACTGCGAGCGGCAGATCTCGCAGAAAGGATCGCTCGATCATCTGTTCGCCACCAGGCAACCGATCAATCCGATCGGCACTGAGCGCAGCAACCTGTTCATCGAGATAACAGTCGTCTTCACGGCAGACATCGGCGAGCCTACAGAGAGCTTTCACCGATGCCGGCGACACCCGTTGCAAGGCCGGAATGATTTCGTGCCTGATCCGGTTCCGCAGATAGATCGGCTTATCATTACTGGAATCGCGACGAAACGACAACGCCTCACTCTGAAGATAGGCGAGGATCTCTCGCCGCCTAACCTCATACAAGGGCCGAACGATGATGCCATCGCGGCATGCCGGCATGCCGGACAGACCGGATAGTCCTGCACCGCGCAGCATCCAGAGCAGCACCGTTTCAGCTTGATCGTCGGCCGTATGCCCGACGGCAATCCGATCCGCCCCGCATCGGTGGGCAATGGTTGTCAAACCACTGTAGCGCACATCACGGGCTGCGGCTTGGAGAGACGTGCCCCGTGCACGATTCTGAATATTGAATTGTATCGTATGAAGCGGAATGTCCAGCTTCCGGCAGAGCGCCTCTACAAACTCCTGATCGCCGTCCGATTCACTCCCACGCAATCCGTAATTACCGTGAACGGCGCTCAGTGTCAGACGCCATGCTGCCCGCAGCCGATGCAGAAGAGATACAAGCGCTACGGAATCGGGGCCGCCGGACACTGCGACAAGAAGATGCTGCCCCGGCTCGAACAAGGTTCTCGCTCGAACCGTTTTCACCATTCGGTGGAGCAACTGCGGCCACGCCCGGCGTCCGATCCTGCCGGCTGATTCAATCGCTGCTGCGGTCATCGCTTCCCCAACACCTCGTGATGTTTGTACAACATTGTTCTGGCCGACTCCACATCACGTGTAATCTGGATACTTAAAGTATCAGGTCCAGAAAACTTCATATCCCTCCTGACGAGCTCGATGAACTCGACGGTCATCTGATGCCCATAGAGATCAGGAGCATCATCAAACAGATGCACTTCGAGCAGCCGTTCTCCCGCACCAAATGTAGGCCTTGTACCGATGTATGCCACTGAATCGCATCGTCGTTGGTTCCAGATCGCCACCGTCGCATACACCCCGTCCGCCGGGGCCACACGGTCAGACGGCACAGGAAGATTCGCCGTTCGCCATCCCAATTCCTGCCCTCTCTGTGCGCCGGAAGCAACCACCCCGGTCATGGCATACTGCCGTCCAAGGAGAAGCGCCGCTTGAGCGACATCACCCGTTTGAATGAGTTGCCGGATTCTCGTTGAACTCACGACACCCCCGAATGCCGTCACCGGATCCATCGGATGCACGGCGAATCCATATCGGCTGCCTAGCGCCACAAGATCGGCAATCTTTCCGGCGCGCTTGTGCCCGAACCCAAAATGTTGTCCGACAAACAGTTCTTTCAGACCGAGTCCTCGCGACAATACCTGGTCAACAAAGGCTTCCGGCGAGAGCATGGCAAAGGTCCCACTGAATTCCAGAACCACCACTTCGTCGATCCCTGCTTCTTGAAAGCGGGCAAGCTTCTCTTCCGGGCCGGTCAAAAACCGCAGATCGACGTGCGGCGCCAGAATCTTCACTGGATGTGGATCGAATGTCAGGGCCAGTGCCGTTCCACCGGCCTCATGCGCAGTCCGTGACACCGCCTGCAACAAAGCGCGATGCCCGATATGATGTCCATCGAAATTTCCGATCGTTGCGACAGGATACGGACGAACGCCCTCGCCCACATATCCTCGGGTCACCTTCATGGACATATTCAATGCAACAGCCGGACGGCGTCTTTGGCAAAATAGGAGAGAATAAGATCGGCACCCGCCCGTTTGATCGCCAAGAGCGACTCCATGATTGCACGCGATTCATCGAGCCAGCCGGCCTGTGCGGCAGCCTTGATCATGCTGTACTCGCCGCTCACCTGATACGCGGCAATCGGAAGGAGTGTTCGACTGCGCGCAGCCGCAATAATGTCCAAATAGGGCATGGCCGGTTTCACCATGACGATATCGGCTCCTTCCTCGATGTCGAGATCGATCTCACGAAGAGCCTCCCGCGCATTGGCCGGATCCATTTGATAGGACTGCCGGTCGCCGAATTGCGGACTCGAAAAAGCCGCATCACGAAACGGCGCATAGAAACAGGAAGAGAATTTCGCCGCATAGGCCATGATCGGCACATCCGAGAACCCGGCCTGATCAAGCTCGTTTCTAATGGCCGCGACTCGGCCATCCATCATATCGGACGGTGCCACCATGTCGGCCCCGGCAGCGGCGTGGGTGCGGGCCATCGCTCTCAAACAAGCCAACGTGTCGTCGTTGAGAATCTTGCCGTCTTTGACGATGCCGCAATGTCCATGACTGGTGTACTCATCGATACAGACATCGGTAATCACGATCAGGTTCGGCACCTGTGCTTTGACTGCTTTGATCGCCCGCTGCACGATGCCGTTCGGGTCCAAGCCGGCGCTACCCCGTTCATCCTTCTGCGCAGGAATGCCGAACAGGATGATCGCCGGGATACCCAACGCATTGATCTCGCCGGCTTCTTCGAGCAACAAATCGATCGACAGACGGAATTGTCCCGGCATCGAAGCGATTTCTTCGCGCTGGCCCTGCCCTTCGACGACGAACAGCGGCGCAATAAAGTCGGCAGGAGACAGCGCGGTCTCCCGCACCATCCGCCTAAGCGATTCATGTTGCCGAAGCCGACGAAGCCGCTGGATTGGAAACGCCATAGTACCCTATTTCTTCCGAGGCAGATTCGTTAAGAATACGACAAGATCACGGACGGAGATTACCCCGACCAACTTGCCGTCACGCGTCACGCCGAGATGGCGCAGATGGGACTTGGCCATCAAATCGTTCGCGTCAAGAAGTGTCTTGCTCTCCTCAATGGTCATAATGGGGGCGGACATGATTTGTTCCACCGTTGTCTTCGTTGCATCCGCTCCGGCGGCGACGACCCGGCGCATCATATCCGTGTCCGTTAAAATTCCGATAATTTCCCGTTCGTTGGTCACAAACAAACTACCGATCCCCCGATCGCGCATGATACGGGCGGCCGTCTGCGCATCGGTATCCCGCGCCACTGTGATGAACTTGTCTCGTGGAATCATGAATGACTTTACTGGAACCATGCCGTTACCTCCTTATTGATGTCCGATTACTCTCTGTTTTATGCCGTACCCGCCATAACCTGTTTCCGGCGTCCGGCATCATAATGGCGAACAATCGCGCCCACCAACGCCGGGATCGTATTTTCTCCCGGCACGACCGAAACCGTCAAACCAAAATCTTCGGCAGTCCTGGCGGTAATAGGCCCGATGCAGGCCACCAGAACGGATTGCAGGAGCGGTCTCACCCGCTCCACACCGCCGAGCATCGTGACAAAATTGCGAACGGTCGACGAGCTCGTAAACGTCACAACATGAATCTGTCGATCAGACAGCTGCCGGCGCCACTCCTCTCTGTCCCCGCTTGGAGTAATGGTGCGATAGACGGTCACCACATCGACATGGGCGCCACGGGCTCGCAGTTCGTCCGGCAATATCTCACGCGCCACCTCTGCGCGTGGGATGAGTATGCGCGCCTGATTCAGATCCTGCCCTCCCAAAGCCGCAAGCACTCCTTCGGCTTGGTAGTCGGCCGGCACGACATCCGCCTTGACCCCGAACTTTTCAAGTTCCTGAGCCGTACGAGGTCCG
This sequence comes from Nitrospira sp., assembly GCA_046604365.1. Taxonomy (GTDB): domain Bacteria; phylum Nitrospirota; class Nitrospiria; order Nitrospirales; family Nitrospiraceae; genus Nitrospira_D. The sequence continues at coordinate 62,501 of JBJACV010000008.1, read as the reverse complement.
ATACAGCAGACCTGCCGACCAGCCAGAGAACGTGCATCTAATCCCTTCGCGCGCAGGCGAGTCATGAACCGGTCTACGCCATTTACACTGGTAAAGATGACCCACCGATAGCTGCCGACTGAACCGATCGCACGATCCACAGGAATCCAATCCTCCGGTGGAACGATCCGGATGGTCGGTGCTTCGACAGGCTCCGCTCCATAGGCGGCCAGCAGCTCGGCCAATTCCGCCGCCTGTTCCTTAGCTCGCGTCATCAAGACACGCTTGCCGAACAGCGGCCGACGCTCGAACCAGTTCAATTGCTCCCTGAGTCGAACCACCTCACCCACCACAATCACCGTCGGCGGCTCCATCTTGACTGCCTCGGCTTTCCCCACAATATCAGCGAGGGTCCCGACCACCGTCTGTTGCGCTGCTCTGGTTCCCCAGCGAATAATCGCCGCCGGTGTGGCGCTTGACCGTCCCTCAGCCGTTAAATTGGCGACGATCGCCGGCAAATTCTTCATGCCCATGAGAAAGACCAAGGTGCCATGGCTCGTTGCAAGCCTCGGCCACTCCACCCCCGTGGATGGTTTGTCCGGATCTTCATGCCCGGTGACAAACGTGACTGTGGAGGCCAACGTCCGATGCGTCACGGGAATACCGGCATACGCCGGCGCCGCAACGGCAGCCGTGACACCGGGGACCACCTCAAACTCAATGCCGGCCGATGCCAACACCTCCGCCTCTTCTCCTCCACGCCCGAATACGAAGGGATCTCCGCCCTTGAGCCGTATGACGGTCTTGCCCTCCTGCGCCCGCTCGATCAACAGCCGGTTGATTTCATCTTGCGCCGGATATTTTCCCTTGCCGCGCCGACCGACATACAATCGCTCCGCATGATCGGGCACATGGGTCAGAATGGCGGGATTGGCGAGATAATCGAACAACACCACATCCGCCTGTTCAAGACATTCCTTCCCACGAAGAGTCAGAAGCTTGGGATCGCCTGGACCGGCCCCGACCAAATAGACCTTGCCGTTCATGTGTGTCGCCGTCATCACACCGTTCCGTAAATATCACGAAGGATCTTGTCGCCGCCTCGTGCCAGCAACCGTTCAGCCAGCTGGACACCCAGCGTGTGAGCATCTTGGCTGGTTCCTTGAATTCGGTCACGAACAATAGTTTTGCCGTCAACACCCGCCACAAGCCCATCCAATATCACCTGCCCATCGGACAGCGTGGCATAGGCGGCGATCGGCACTTGGCAACCGCCCTCCAACCGAGCGAGGAATGCCCGTTCCGCCATGACAGTCGTCGCGGTGGCGCGATCGTTCAGGCACTCTAACACTGAGCGCACGAACTGATCGCTGCTGCGCCCCTCAATACCCAAGGCGCCTTGTCCAATGGCCGGCAAACTGACGACTGGGTCAAGATACTCGGTAATCTCCTCCGCCCAAGCCAACCGGTGCAAACCGGCGGCGGCCAATACGATCGCGTCAAACTGCCCTTCCTTGAGTTTTCTCAGCCTCGTATCCAGATTTCCTCGCAGCATCTCAATCCGGAGATCGGGCCTGGCGTTCAGAAGCTGCGCCTGCCGGCGAAGACTTGCCGTGCCGATCGTCGCCCCTTGCGGAAGATCCTTGAATGAACACCCGTCGCGGCTGATCAACGCATCGCGCGCATCCTCGCGGGCAGGCACGCAAAGAATGTCCAGCCCTTCAGGCAACCGCGCCGGGACATCTTTCATGCTGTGGACGGCCAAATCGATCTCGCCGGCGAGCAAGGCTTCTTCGATTTCTTTGACGAAGAGGCCTTTTCCCCCGATCTTTGCCAACGGCACATCGACAATTTTATCTCCAGACGTCTGAATCTTGCGGAGCGTCACGCGGACATTGGGCGCGACCGCATGAATGCGTGACTGAAACCATTCACTTTGTTGCAGCGCCAGTTTGCTGCCCCTCGTTCCCAAAACCAGGTTCGAGCGTTGACCCGTGGGTATAGACACGCGCACAACCTCCTCATTCTCACGCCGGTCGGATATCAGCCCGCCCGCTTGCGAATCGATGGCTCAGGTTCCTCATGCACCGATTCAACAGGATCAGGCGAGAGATACCGTGACCGATCCTCGCGGTCTTCCCCCTCTGAGCTGTGCATTGAGGGCCGGTCAAGATGGAAAAACCGGCGGGCCGCTTCGACAAAGGCCGGCCCATTCGATGAATTGACTTCAGCCTTGAGTGTCACCATCGTGCGATGGATCAACTTATTCACGATCGAGGACGCCATCCCTTCGACCAGTTCTCGATCCTGCTGAGAAAGATGGGCAAGGCGGCTCATCACTTTTTCGACTTCCGCCTGTTTAATGGCATCGACCCGGCTCCGGAGAGCCACGATCGTGGGAGTTACCTCCAGGGCTTTCATCCACTCAAGCGTAGCGCCGACCTCCTCCGCAACCATCCGCTCAGCCTTGTCCGCTTCCTGCAACCGCTCCGCGCGATTTTGCTCGACCCGTTGCTTCAGATCGTCGATATCGAACAAGAAGGCATTGTCGACGTGCCGAACGGCCGGATCGATGTTCCGCGGAACGGAGATATCGATCAAAAACATGGGACGATTCCCACGCTTATCCACCGCTTGCTGCACATCCTCTGCGCCGATCAGATAGTGGGCGGCGCCGGTAGAGACCAGCACGATGTCCGCCGCCGCCATCTCGTCCTTGAATTGATCGAACGGAACCGGCGTCCCGCCGAACTTCTCCGCCAGATCGATCGCATGCTGCGGCGTCCTTGTGGTGATCCGCACCTGGTGGACACCCTGCGCGATCAAGTGCCGCGCCGCCAGTTTGGCCATTTCTCCGGCGCCGACCAGCAACACGGTTTTCTCATCGAGATTCGAGAAGATCTTCTTGGCCAACTCGACGGCCGCATAGCTGACCGAAACCGCCATCTCGGAAATTTTCGTCTCGGTCCGCACCCGTTTGGCCACCGAAATGGCTTTCTTGACGACTTTGTTCATGATCACGCCGGTCGTCTTATGCGCCAGGGCAACTTCGAACGCATTCTTGAGCTGCCCCAGGATCTGAGACTCACCAATGATCATGGAATCCAGACTCGCCGCCACCCTGAACAGGTGGGCGATAGCCCGATCCCCGGTATGCCAGTACAGATGCGGCGTCAGTTGCTCGGATGACAACGACAGATGCGTATCGGCAAGAAATTCTTGGATGCGGGCGTAGCCCTCCTCGACGTCCTCCACGACCGAATAGACTTCGACTCGATTGCAGGTTGACAGCAGCACGCCTTCCTTCACTCCGTGATAGGAACAGAGCCGGCCCAGCGCCTCGCCCAAGCGGCTTTCTGGCACAGCCAGTTTCTCACGAACCTCAACCGGCGCCGTCTTATGGCTCAGTCCTACCACGATCACATGCATGCTACGACAGGGCTCCGTGGCTCTTGAGGACGACTCCCACCAATGTCAAAATCACGCAGGCAAACCCAACCACCGTCAAATAGGCGGCGCGCTTTGCCCGCCACCCCACCGTCAACCGCCCCAACAAGACGAAAAAATAAAACAGCCAGGTTATCAGGGCCCCGGTCTGTTCCGGATTCCAACTCACGTACGATCCGCGATCGAACTCGGCCGAGATCGCCCCGGTCACGATTCCCAGAGTCAACAGCGGGAAGCCCAAAATGATGGATTGCTGATTGAGATGGTCGAGAAAATCGAGTGCCGGCAGTTTGCTATAGAGCACATTGAATCGTTTCGACTTGAGCAGGCGGTCCTGAATCAGGTACATCACACCGGCCACGAACGCGACGGTGAATCCCACGGTTCCCAGCATGCTGAGCGTGACATGGACCCAGAGGGTCTTGAATACGGGCTTGAGCGTGGGTACTGTCTCGGGAAGCGCGGCCGCCGATACCAGCGAGACCAGCGCCAGCGGAACCATGAAAGAGCCGAGCACATGAATCCGATGGCGAAACTCGACGACCAGAAACACGAGAATCATCATCCATGAGAAAAAGGAAAGCGCCTCGTAGAAACTGGGAGTGGCGGGCGATGATGCAGTCGCCATTCTGGCCACCAAGGCAATCGTGTGAAATACGAACCCCGCGGCCGTCACCCACAATGAGACCTTCGACAACGCGTCAGAACGCCGCAACAAATAGGTAAGAAATGACACCGTGGCCAAAAAATACAACGCCATGGTGATCATAAAACAGACCGAGGCCATCGGGTCTACCCTTGTTGAATACCGCGCACAAACGGTGTCCGACGAGATAAGCGGGAAATTATATCGATGCAGCAAGAACAGAGTCAACAAAGCGCAGGCACTGAGATGACTTCCGGCGAACCACCATCCAAGCCCGGTGTTCTTTTTCTGGTCGCGGTGCCTATCGGAAATGCCGACGATCTGACGGTCCGCGCGATCCGAATCCTGCGTGAGGCTGATCTCATCGCCTCAGAAGATCCGGGGAAAACCCGGCAGCTGCTCTCCTATCACGGCATCGACGCAACACTGACGAGTTATGGCCCCGCGAATATCGAAGAAAAGGCTGCCATCCTGATCGATCGATTGCACCGAGGTGCCCAGATCGCATTGGTATCGGATTGCGGATCTCCGGTCATCGCCGACCCTGGCGCGCTCCTTGTGGCGTCTGCCCATGCCGAGGGCATTCGGGTGATCTCGGTTCCTGGCCCGTCAGCCCTCACGGCGGCCGTCGCTGCGGCAGGACTCCCCGATGCCGGCTTTGTGTTTCTGGGACAACTGCCGGAAACACGAGGGGGTATGAGACGCCGTCTTTCTATTCATCCAATCGGCACAGTCTCCGCCGTTGCATTCTGTACCGGCACGTCGCTCACGCTTGCACTGGACACGCTCGCCGTGGTCGCACCGCGATGTCACGTCACAGTCGCCTGCGATCTCACAAGACCGAATGAACAGATCATCCGGGGAACAGTCTTTCAAATACGACGGATCTTGAAGAACCTTCCTGCGACCCAGGACATTACGCTGATTCTGACAGGAAAAAGAAGGAAGATGGTGCCGACGGGAAGGAACAAGAGTGCAACACCCGCTCAGTCACTGTCCTCACGGCGGATCAGCACTCGATAGGTCTGATCGATTCGTTCCTGCGCGAGCACCGTATGCCCTTCGTTTTCGACGCTGCGGGGAACGTTCCGGATCGGATCACCGTCATCCAGCAAGACGGAAAGCACCTGCCCCTCCTGCATCGTTTCAAGTTTGAGTTTCGTCTTGACGAAGTTGTAGGGACAGATCACTCCGCGAAGGTCGAGCTCTGCATCCGATACGGGAACGGTCGGCTGCTTGTGATTGTCGCTCACAATTGCACCTCGACTTCATGGCCGTTAGGACCAAATAAAAGGGGGCAGCTCAAGCTGCCCCCTCAGATCGAACGCTGACTCGCAAAGAAGCTACTGCAGCCCCTTCACAAGATTGGGCTTTGCGCTGTCGGTTCCATAATCGGACTTATTGCCGACATTGTTGCCCCAACCAGGCTGGGGTTCACACTGCCAGCAGGGAGCAGCACCGGTATACTCGCCAATCGTACTTGTTATTCCAGAATCAATTTTTCCCGGAAGAACCGAGCCTGCAATACCACCGGTCGTGCTACCGCTCGTCGTCTCGATTGCGCGCTCAGTCGATGGATTCGGACGCTGCCCCAGACCGCCGAATCCCGCGAGCTTTTCATTCCCACGGAGCAAGTAGACTTCACGGACGAGCTTCCGCCCCGTCCCATACTCCTGATTACTGGTTGTCGCTTCAATCACCTGCAATGAAATGTCATCGCCGGCATTCAATGTCTTGATCTGATCCATATTGGTTCTGTCATCGAAGAACACGATGAGTGAGTTCATTGACCCCATGCCGGCTCGACCTTCATCATGTGAGCTTCCACCTGTCTCCAGGTGCATCTTCCCTGCAGGGACATCAATAGCTAACACGCGGCCATAGATGGTTTCCGGTAGAGACAATCGATCGAGAAATGCACTCCGGTCAAAGGCCTGAACGCGGTTTGCACTTCCAGAAACATCCCCCACCCCGGTTCCCACCCCCATCGCGGATCCTCCGGATGATTGCTGTAGACGCTCTTGAGCAACTGCAACACCCACAGAGCCGACCAAACAAATCGTGGCTCCCAGTGCCAACACCTTACGCATGGACTGCCTCCTTATAATAGGTAAGAAACGATGGTGTACTGCCATAGATCGTATTGAAACAATCAACCTCATGGTACGAAGACATAGATAATAAGACTGCAACAAGTTCATCTCTATGAAATATGACAAGAAATTAGGCCAACCACACGCCCCTGTCAAGGGGGTCCTCATTGCCCCCGCCTTATCCACTCCTCGTTTGGTGCCCAGAGGGAGGGTCGAACTCCCACTCTCTTGCGAGAACCGGATTTTGAGTCCGGCGCGTCTGCCAGTTCCGCCATCCGGGCATAGCTTTCAAACGTGGCTGCAACAGGATGCTTTTCTAACATGATGCATCGAGAGGGTCAACCGGTATGGATCTCTACTCCGCATTATTCATACCCCCTCTGCCGCAATCATCCGCCTCTCAGAACCAGGGCCGATCCACCGTGGTGCTTCGTCGCTCGTGAAGCGTATCTCGCAAACAAAGATGTGACTGACACTCTTCCCCTCCTGCGTTTGTGGCTAGACGGCTAGTCATCGACGATCGCGATGTGGCCTCTTTGCCGGCTCCACTCCCTCGCAAGGCAGGCCGACATGGCACACAGCGGCACTCCTGCGCGTTGCTTGCTCGCGCGAGTACACGGTAAAAGACGCCTAACGCCTCCTTGGCTCTGCCTGATTGACACCACGACATCGCCGTATTACATTTCGTATGACATTCGAAACAATGGAGGCACTGCATGGCCCTGAGGACCGTTCGCCTGGACGATGAAGCAGAGAAAGCACTAAAGCAAGTCACCAAAAGAACAGGCTGGTCTGTGTCTGCCACGCTGAAGAGAGGTGTGCTCGTCCTAAACGAAAAGGTAGGGAGTCACTCCCAGCAATCGGCTTTTGAAATATACCGCCGGCTGGATCTTGGGCCAGGTGGATATGCCATTGCACCTTCGACCGAAACTCGGCGCGGCATGCAACTCGCTCTCAAGCGGAAATCTCGCTGATGATCCTGGTGGATACCGGGCCGTTCGTTGCGCTATTCGACCCTCAAGATTCAGAGCACAAGCGCTGTCAAGACATTCTGAGCGTTGTCCAGGGTCCTCTCTTCACGACCACACCAGTTTTGACAGAAGCCTTCCATCTGCTAAGGCCAAACAGCATTGGGGCCGATCGGCTCCGTGATTTTATTCTCGACGGCGGGGTGGGACTGTGGGTTATGGACCAAGAGGCGACCATACGGGCATTTGAACTCATGGAACAGTATGGGGATCACCCGATGGACTTGGCGGATGCCTCCCTCATTGTTGCAGGTGAATCGTTACGGACGACTAAGATTTTCACGCTCGACTTGGCAGATTTTCAGCGGTATCGAATCCGTCGAGGACATCGACACGTCAAAGTGGATATTCTCATTTGAGCAGCTATCAACACACTGTGGTTGAACGTGGTGACCGATGGAGAGAAAAGAACTGCTCTAGCCTGCCAATGATCCAGGCGATGGCGGGAACGTTTCAGCAACCCTTGAACTTTTTCGCGAGGCACTCTTTCGAGAGCCGCTTGGCTTCGGTCACCTGCGCGGGAGTCATGCGCTGCGCCACATCATCCCGGTTGGCTTCGGCCTGCTTCTGCTCTTCGCCCTTCAAATGGGCTGCGGCGATGTTCACCCACATGTATGCCCGGACATAGTCTTGTTGGACACCCAAGCCGGCGAAATACAGTTCTGCCAGATTGTTCTGCGCCAAAGCATGTCCCTGTCCCGCTGCCTTTTCGTACCACTGTCGAGCCTGTACATAGTCCTTCGGCACGCCTTTCCCCTCGGCATACAACGCCCCAAGATTATTCTGGGCCTCTGCATTACCCGCAGCTGCCTGAGTTTGCAGATCTGTCGCCGACGCTCCGGCGCCATCCTTTGGATATGCGGCGCTCTGCTCAACGGGAAACAAGAGTGCAACGAAGATAATAATGACAGAAAGACCGTACATGGAAACGTAGTATGGCGTGGCGGGATGGAGAGCGTCAAGAGTGCGGATGCGGGAAGTTGCGATCTCGGGACTTTTTTTCATTACGACACCTCTGCTAGAATATCCCCCATCATCAGGGTGCGCAGTACAGCTCGGCCCCGATGGTTTCCATCTACATGCCACTGAGTGCGAAAAAAGGAGTGTGACAGCCATGGCCGACGTTGCATGCGTGACCTGCGGACAAACAGGAGAAGCGATCACAGCCCCCCTGTTTCTGGGAAAACTCGAAACAGAGATCAAAGCCAAGGTCTGCCTCAGCTGCTGGAAAAAGTGGGAAGGGATGCGGGTCATGGTCATCAACGAATACCAGGTCAACCTGGGCGATGAAAGCGGACGCGACCTTGTCCGCAAACAGATGAAGGCCTTTTTGAAATTAGGCGAGCAGGCCGACTCCTCGAAGGTGGCGGAAAACTTCCGCCCGCCCACAAGCTGATCGAGGACGTCCGATCTGCCACCGTGCTACTTCGAGTCATCCCACTTTCCCCTGTGTTGTCGCCGGGTTCGTTGACATCACGAATTCAGAAGTGATAGAGTCCCCCATTCTTCCCCCTCCTTTTTCATGAAAGCGTGGGAATGACGAAGATTGTCGGAGCCTGGGTATGATTACGCAGATGCAGGTCAAGGGGTTGATGTTCGACCCCTATAACAATGCCTATATTGTGATCTTACGGGATGAGGATCAGGCAGATATGCTGCCTATTTGGGTCGGCAAATCAGAGGCCAGTTCGATCAGTCTGGCGCTGGAAAGTGTGGATCCACCCCGTCCGATGACACACGATTTCATGAAGGCCTATCTCGATGCCGTCAATGCAAAGGTCATCAGTGTCGTCATCACCGACTTGAGCGAGAACACATATTTTGCCAAAATCCATTTGACCTATGAAGACTCCGAATACACGGTGGATTCACGACCCAGTGACGCCATTGCCCTCGCGCTCCGATCGGAGGCTCCGATTTTTGCCAATGAGTCGGTCATCCGAAAGCAAACGTCCGAGGAACTCGATCAGTGGCTGGAAAATTTGAAGCCGGAAGACTTTGGAAAACTGGATTCCTGATTAGGCACGCGCATGATGCCGGAACAAACACCGCAACCCACAGAGCCCTTGATCGAGCTGACCGTCAACCGGGTCGTGGAGGACCCCAACACGGACACGCGAATTCTCGTCCTCTCACGTACCGATGGAACGCCCGAACATTTTATGATCTGGGTCGGGGCTGCAGAAGGCGAGTCGATCCGGAGAGCGCTGGACACCTCGGTCACGCCGCGCCCTATGAGCCACGATTTGGTCAGGAGCTTCGGCGAACATCTGGGAATCATCACGGAACGAGTCGTCATCACGGACGTGAAGAGCAGCACCTATTTCGCCACCGTCTATCTTGAGAACAAAGGCGTAACACGCACCGTTGATGCCAGACCCAGCGATGCCATCGCATTGGCCATCCGCTGCCATGCCCCGATCTATGTGACACCGGATGTCTGGAGACGACGCACCGGCCAAAACCTGGACGCGTGGCTGAACAAACTTGAGACCAAGAACATCGGAGCGCAGGAAGTTTAGCATCCATCAAGGCAGTTCATTCTATTAGGAGAAGTGGAGACCGTGTCATGACGTATCTCGAAAAACCAGCCGACGTGAAAGAAACCTGGCATCTGGTAGACGCAGAAGGAAAGACATTGGGACGCCTCGCCGCTCGCGTGGCCGGCATCCTGAGAGGGAAGCATCGCCCGACCTTTACCCCGAACGTCGATCTGGGCGATCACGTGGTGATCGTCAATGCCGAAAAGATTCACGTAAGCGGCAATAAGATGAAAGACAAGCTCTACCGGCACCATTCCGGTTATCCGGGTGGTCTGAAGACGACCAGTGCCGAGCACCTGTTTCGGAAAGATCCAACCGAGCTGTTGGTTCGGGCCATCGAGGGCATGCTTCCCAAGAATCCTCTGGGCAACGGCATGGCCAAGAAGCTCCGGGTCTATACCGGACCTAACCATCCACATCACGCACAACGGCCGGAACCGATTTCCTTATAAGGACAGAATCAGACAGAAGGAGGCGAGTCGCATGGCAGTGGCAACACAGTACGCAACAGGTCGGAGAAAATGTGCAGTCGCAAGAGCCTGGGTCACCGGCACCGCCGGTGAGATTACAGTCAATGAGAAGCCGTTGGAGAAGGCCTTCCCGCGCCTCACACTCCGGCAAATCATCCAGTTGCCGCTTGAAATGGCCGGGGTCATGGGAAAGTATTCGATCAGCGCCACCGTGTACGGCGGTGGACCGGCAGGACAAGCCGGCGCGCTTCGCCATGCGATTGCCCGGGCTCTGGTCGCAATGACTCCGACCACGCGGCCTCCGCTCAAAAAAGAGGGCTTGCTCACAAGAGACTCTCGCGTGAAAGAACGAAAGAAGTACGGACAAAAGGGAGCCCGCAAGCGCTTCCAGTACTCCAAGCGCTAACGCATCGAGAAGCCGGTATTCGACACAAGAAAGGGAAGGCTTCTCGCCTTCCCTTTTTTGTGCCCGACGGCAAATTGATTCTTACCAATCAGCAGGTCACGTACGATGGGCAAGAAGTTTCGAGTGGCAATTGCAGGCGCCAGCGGATATGCCGGCGCAGAACTCGTTCGGCTCGCCGCCGCACATCCCTTTTATGAAATTACTGCCGTCACATCCGAGAAATCGGCCGGCCAGCTGGTATCAGCCGTCTTCCCCAGTCTCACCGGCGTTGTAGAACATCGCTTCGAGGCACTGGCCCCGGAAGCCTTGGCTGAACGGGCGGACGCAGTGTTCCTGGCACTTCCCCACACCAAGTCGCAGGACCCGGTTGCATTGTGTATGAAAGCGGGCAAGCTGGTTGTCGATCTCAGCGCCGATTATCGCCTCAAGGATGTCGCCGCCTACGAACAGTGGTACCAAACCCCGCATATGCACCCACGCCTCATAGAAGAAGCCGTCTATGGTTTGCCGGAACTCCATCGGGAAGCCATTGCCAAGGCAAGACTTGTCGCCTCGCCGGGCTGTTATCCGACCGCCGCAATCTTGCAGTTGGCACCTCTCATCGCCAAGAATCTGGTGCAGCCGGATCTGATTGTGATCGATGCAAAGTCCGGGATCTCCGGAGCCGGACGCAGTCCGGCTCTCCCCTACCACTTCCCGGAAGCCCATGAATCACTGGAACCGTACAAGATCGGCAAGCATCGGCATATACCTGAAATCGAACAAGAACTGTCCGGCATGATCGGAAAGTCCGGATCGGTCACCGTCACCTTTACACCGCACTTGGTGCCGATGAATCGCGGAATTCTCAGTACGGCATACTGCAAGCTGGTGCAGGATATGACGCTCGCCGACCTCCGGTCCTTGTATAGGGAGTTTTACAAGGGAGAACGGTTTGTCCGGCTCTATGAGGATATCGTCCCCAATCCCCGATATATCAGGGGCTCTAATTTTTGCGACGTCGGGGTCTACACCGATCCGCGGGCCGGATGGGTCGTGACAGTCGCCGCCGTCGATAATCTGGTAAAAGGCGCCGCAGGCCAGGCCATCCAAGCTATGAATCTGATGATGGGGCTCCCTGAAGAGAGCGGGCTTACTCTGCCGGGCAGCTACCCGTAACGGCCAACTGACAACGATCGACCTTTTCATCCCACACATCCAACGACTGATCGTGAAGACAAACCAGACCTCCGGTGTGACCGCTCCTTTAGGCTTTGAAGCAGCCGGCATCCATTGCGGGATCAAGAAGCCGGGAATCCTCGATCTGGCGCTTGTCGTGTCAACCGTCAGCGGGCCGATCGCCGGTGTGTTTACAAAAAACCAGGTTGCCGCGGCTCCGGTAATTCTCGATCGACTGCACCTCCGGCGGCGGCAGGGCCGCGCCATTATCGTGAATAGCGGAAACGCGAATGCCTGCACAGGGGCGAATGGGTTCGCTTCGGCGCAGGTCATGGCCTCGACCGTCGCGCAGAGTCTTGCTATTCCAGTGCATCACGTCTTTGTCGGATCCACCGGCGTCATCGGCCGGGTGCTGCCTATCGATCGAATCAAAGCGGGAATCCCGGCCTTGATCGCCCAACTCAGCAGCCGAGGCGGGCCCCAGGCCGCCCAAGCCATTCTGACCACCGATCTCCGTCCAAAGACCGTCGTCGTTCGCGGCAAGATCGGCGGCAACGTCGTAACCATAGGCGGCATGGCCAAAGGCTCCGGAATGATCCATCCCAATATGGCAACGATGCTGGCGTATCTGACCACCGATGCCGCGATTGCGCCTGCAGCGCTTCAGCATGCGCTCAAGTCCGCGGTCGACCAATCGTTCAATTGCATTACCGTGGACGGCGACACCAGCACCAACGACACCGTTCTCTGTCTGGCCAACGGACTGGCCAAGAATTCTCTGATCCGGCAAGGGACGGCCCACTATCGCCGTTTCACCCAACTCCTGACTGAAGCCTCTGAACAGCTGGCCCTCGCCATTTGCCGAGACGGTGAAGGCGTGACCAAAGTCGTGAAGGTCCTGGTGACAGGAGCCGCAACGGCGACAGCCGCAAAACGTGTGGCGGCCACGATTGCTACGTCCAACCTCGTCAAGACCGCTCTATTCGGAGAAGACGCCAACTGGGGCCGAGTCATGGGCGCCATCGGCCGATCCAATGTTCCCATCAAGCCGAACAACGTGACGGTGCGCTTCGATGACGTAGTGATGGTCAAGCGAGGCATGGGAACGGGGCTCGCGGCAGAGCAGAAGATCGCACAGGTCTTCAAACAAAAAGAATTTACGATTGCGGTGGATCTTGGGGATGGCCGGGCGCAGGCGCACATGTGGACGACCGACCTCTCATACGACTATGTCCGTATCAACGCAAGCTATCGATCGTGAGGATGTTGCAAAACCCCGCCAGCGGCGTTCTCACTTCGCTTTCAAGCATGTGAAGCGTATCTCGTGAAGCGTCGTTCGTTTGCGAGATACGGACAACGAGGCACGAGAGTGCGGTCTTGCCCGTGGAACGGAGCATCTTGGCGCACCGGGGTGGGTGGGTGCGAACAGGGGCTTTTTCAGCATCCTCCTGGTCACATCCATCGTCCACTCCATTCAAGCATGGGTTTGCCCCCCAACAGCTTGAAAACACACAGGGACTGTGATAGCGTGCCGAGGCTTTAGCAGTGGCACCAATCTATTCGTCCAATTTCGGGCCGATAGAACATATTCAAATTCAACATCGGCGCACAGACGCGCCGCTTGACTTGAGAATAAGGGGCCGGTCCCCTCGTCCGTCGTACGGGCGCTCTGCAAGTCTCGGAGGAGGTGAAGGCATGGCAGTCGTAGCAATCAAGGAACTCTTGGAAGCCGGTGTGCACTTCGGGCACCAGACGAACCGCTGGAATCCAAAAATGAAGAGGTTCCTCTTCGGCGAGCGAAACGGCATCTATATCATCGACCTCCAACAGACGCTCGCACGTATGGAACAGGCCTATGCCTTCGTCCGGGATATCGTTGCAGGGGGCGACTCCGTCCTGTTCATCGGCACCAAACGTCAGGCGGCTGAAATCCTCGAAGAAGAAGCAAAGCGGGCGAATATGTTCTTCGTGAACCAACGCTGGCTCGGCGGCATGCTGACGAATTTCCAGACCATCCGCCGCAGCATCGACAAAATGAAGAAAATGGAAGCCACGCTGGAGAATCCCAGCGCGCACGGCCTCAAGAAAAAAGAAATCCTCCTGATGCAGAAGGACATCGCCAAGCTCCAAAAGTACCTCTCCGGTATCAAGAACATGCGCGGCCTTCCCGGCGCCGTCTTCGTACTCGACACCAGAATCGAAAAAATCGCCGTGCAAGAGGCGACCAGGTTGGATATTCCCGTCATCGCCATCCTGGACAGCAATTGCGATCCGGATTACATCACCCACCCGATTCCGGGAAACGACGATGCAATCCGTTCGATCAAGCTCATCACGTCCAAAATTGCAGACGCGTGCATCGAAGGCGCGCACCTCAAGACTCAGCGTGAAGAAGCGGAGTTCCAGACTGCGCCGGCCGGCGGAGACAAGAAACCGGCTGCGCGTCTTGAGAGCGTCCCGGCGTCATAACACATATTTTTACAGGTTCAGTACCGTTCTCACTCGGTCGAACTGCGAAGGATGAAGGATAACGGACCATGGCAGGATCAAGTCAGCTAGTCAAAGAGCTTCGGGAAAAAACCGGGGCCGGCATTCTGGATTGCCAGAAAGCGCTTACCGAAAACGGCAACGACATTGAAAAGTCGATCGACTATCTCCGTCAAAAAGGGCTCGCGGCAGCCGCAAAGAAGTCCGGACGTGAGACGAATCAGGGACTGGTTCACGCCTATATCCATATGGGCGGAAAGATCGGCGTCCTCATCGAGGTCAACTGCGAGACGGATTTCGTTGCCCGCAATGAGGAATTCAAAGCTTTCGTCAATGATCTTGCGCTGCAAGTAGCGGCGGCGAAACCGGTCTACGTCAAACGCGAAGACATTCCCAAGGACCTCATCGACAAGGAACGCATGATCTACGAAGGACAAGCCAAGGAGATGGGAAAGCCGCCTGCGGCCTGGCCGAAAATCGTGGATGGGAAACTTGAAAAGTTCTTCCAGGAAAGCTGCCTGATGGAACAATCGTTTATCAAGGACCCGGCCGTGACCATCAAGGATCTCCTGGCTCAGAAAATCGCCAAGATCGGCGAAAACATGAACATCCGCCGATTCACCCGCTTTCAGCTAGGCGAAGTATGACCTCTGCCAAATACCGGCGCCTCCTTCTGAAAGTCAGCGGGGAGATGCTCGCCGGTGAGCAGGGCTACGGCATTCAACCCTCTATTCTCCAAGGCCTGGCAGAAGAGATCGCCTCCGTTGCCGCACTCGGCACCCAAGTCGCCGTAGTGATCGGAGGCGGAAATATTTTTCGCGGTATTGCAGCCAGCGCGTCCGGCATGGAACGCGCCTCCGCCGATTACATGGGGATGCTTGCCACGGTTCTCAATGCCCTTGCGCTGCAAAACGCGCTGGAGAAGGCCGGCGTGATCACCCGGGTACAATCCGCTATCGAGATGCGTCAACTGGCGGAAGGCTATATCCGCCGGAGAGCGATCCGTCATCTGGAAAAAAACCGGGTGGTCATCTTCGCCGGCGGCACCGGCAATCCCTATTTCTCGACCGACACCGCCGCCGCGCTTCGCGCGATGGAAATCGGCGCGCAAGTCATTATGAAGGGCACCAAGGTGGACGGCATTTATGATGCCGACCCCATGAAGCATCCCGATGCAAAGAAGTACTCGGAAATCCCCTTTATGTCGATCCTGAATCAGAACCTCAAAGTGATGGATGCGACGGCAATCAGCCTGTGCATGGATAACAATCTGCCCTTGATCGTGTTCAACCTCAAAGTGCAAGGCAACTTCAAACGTGTGGCCGCAGGCGAACCGATCGGGACCCTGGTCACACCCAGCAACCGCTGACCCGATTACGGAGTGTCGCCATGTCCAACGCCGCCCCAATCAAGCAAAAGCTCACGACTCATATGGACCAGTCTGTGGAGCATTTGAAACGGGACCTTGCCGGGCTCCGCACCGGCCGGGCCTCAGTCGCGCTCCTGGACGGAGTGCGTGTCGACTATTACGGCACCATGACGCCGCTAAAGCAGGTCTCCAATATCTCTACGCCGGAAGCAAGATTGCTCACGATCCAACCCTGGGAACCGAACCTGATCAAAGAAATCGAGAAGGCCCTCGCCAATTCAGGATTGGGATTGAACCCTTCGAACGACGGCAAAATGATTCGCGTTCCCCTCCCGCCGCTCACGGAAGAGCGCCGCAAAGAGTTGACCAAGATCTGTAAAAAACACGGCGAAGACACGAAAGTGCAGATTCGCGGCTTCCGTCGCGATGCCAATGAAGAGTTGAAGAAACTTCAAAAAGATGCGAAGCTCACCGAAGACGAGCTGCGGAAGGCCGAACAAGAGACCCAAAAGCTCACCGAACAATACGGACAAAAGATCGACGATATCATCAAGAAAAAGGAACAGGAGATCATGGAAGTCTGAGGCTCAGGCTTCCATCCTGGCCCCCAGCGTGCCGACTACTTCGACCTTTCTTCCAACGTGCGTTTCCGTCGATCTTTCCGCATTAGCCCATAATGTAGTTCAATTCAGGAAAGTCCTCTCGCCCGGCTGCGATGTCCTGGCGGTCATCAAGGCCAATGCCTATGGCCACGGGTCGGTTCAGACCGCCAAGGCGCTGATTCGGCAAGGCGTGTCCCGCGTGGCGGTGGTCTCGATCGAGGAAGGGATCACGCTTCGGCAAGCAGGCATCAACGCGCCGATCGTCATCCTGGGGCCGGTGTTTCACGAGCAATTCACCGACCTCTTCACACACCAACTGACTCCGGTGATCAGCGATGCCGCCATTTTGCCGGCGTTAGGGCACGCCGCCTCGTCGCTTCCAACCCCCTACCCGATTCATCTCAAGGTCGAGACAGGCATGGGACGGCTGGGGCTCGCGCACGCTGAGCTTGTTGATCTATTCAGCTCGCGCAGATTCCCGCGCGCCTTGCACTTAGAAGGACTCATGACCCATCTCGCCGATGCCGACGGGCCGGCCACGGACACGACGGAGGAACAGCTGACCCGGTTCGGCAAGGCGATAGAAATCGTCAGGGCTAGCGGGTTCAGAGTGCCCTTGATCCATGCCGCCAATAGTGCCGGAGCCGTACGCTTTCCAGATGCACAATTCTCGCTCGTGCGCCCCGGCATCATGCTCTATGGCTACCACACCCTGCCTACCTCCATCGCAGCGCCGGACTTGAAACCAGTCCTCACGCTCCGCACCACGATTGCCCAACTGCGAATCGTACAAGCAGGACACAAGGTCAGCTATAACGGCACCTTCACCGCGAAGACGCCGACCAAGATCGCGATCCTCCCTATCGGCTACGCCGATGGCTTGAGCCGTCATCTCTCGAATCGAGGCTCTGTGCTCATTCGCGGACAACGCGCACCCATCGCCGGTCTCGTATGTATGGATATGATTATGGTGGACGTCACCAGGATTGCGGGAGCTTCCGTCGGCGATGAGGCCATCATCATCGGACGCCAGGGTGACGAACAGATCACCGCCGACGACATCGCCAAGTGGACCGGCACGATCGCCTATGAAGTGCTCTGCACCATCGGCCCGCGCGTGCCGCGTCTCTATCACGAAGGCTAGCCGCTCGCACGCCGACGGCTAGATCCGCCCCGATTACTCTGCCACTCGTTTACAGACCTTCGCGAAAACCCGTTCAAAGCCCATCGTCGACATCCTTCTGAAATAATGTCCGGCGGGCGGACACGCAATTCAAGATATGATAGACGATGCCTCTAGATGCTGCACGCAACGGGCATCCCATACATAGCCTTAATTTATGTCCCCATACCAATAATGGTTCTTGACACCTTTTTCAGCCCCCCACCGGCTGTCGATGCTCAAGCACACACCGTCAGAGAGGTGCATGCACGGCTCAAGATCCGCTCCCTCAGTTCTTTGCGACTTCAATGGGCCATTGCTGCTAACATGTCTCGTACCCCAGAGTCTCGCAACCATGACCACAAGGAGCGACCGTGAACCGAATGACCCTCCTCGCCGCCTCCATTCTGCTGGTACTGTCCGGCCTTCTTCCCGCCTCTGCAGCCCAGGCAGAAAACGGCTCTCTCAATAGCGGCTCCAGCTGGTCGCGGAACGCAGCTATCCAAAAGACCGGCAGCGCCGACGAATCACCAGCCGGTCGCACAGAGACAAACGAGGCCGAAGGGCCGTCCCCCGAGGCCGCTCATACCAGCAAGACGCTGGAACCCGGGGGCGTTCTGCTGCTCCTGCTATTCCTGGGAGCGGCGACAATTTTCTACTACCTCAAAATACAGCGCCCCTCCCTCCCCGACTTTTCCGGGCTCGCCGGGCGCGACCCCGCCCTTGATAACCGGTCAGACACGCCGTCTCGCACACACAAAAGAAACCTGTCGATTGACCAGGTCACCTCCGCGGATAAAGCCACCTTCCAGCAGCTGCTGAGCGACGTTCATGCAGCCTGGAGCAGGCAGGACCTGGCCGGATTGCGGCAATTCGTGACACCGGACATGCTGAACTACTTCAGCGCCGCCCTGGCCGATTACACCAAACAGGACATCCACAACCATGTAGAAGATGTGATCTTGATCCAGGCCGAAATCCTGGAAGCCTGGATGGAAGGCACCGCATACTACGTGTCCGCAGGGCTTCGCTGGAGCGCCCGTGACTACAACCTGTCCCTGACCAAGCAGCGCGGAGAGCCAGGATATGTCGTCACAGGCAGCGAAGAGACGCCAACTGAGTCGCGCGAAATTTGGACCTTCGTGCGCGACCAAGATGGCAAATGGCTGCTCTCAGCGATTCAGCAATAAGAGAAGCGGGACGTGCGGAACGGGCGGGCTGAGAACGGTGTCAGGAACCATTGTTTGTGTTAAAGGCATGTATAAAATGGTTCCTGACACCGTTTTCTTCCCGCAAGCTACCAAGAAATGTAGAATGTCCTCGTCCTCGTACTCTCACTGGCCTTCCGGTTTCCACTCACTCGCCAATTTCTTGGCCTTGTTAATTTGAGCCTCCGTCATCCCTTTGGCCAGGATATCACGTAGCATGGGAGCGGACTTGTCTCCGTTCGTCGCGGCCAGACTGATCCACATATACGCCTTGACCTTATCTTTCGGCACTCCTTCCCCGTCATCGTACATAATCCCGAGTTTCGTTTGAGCAAGCGCCTCTCCTTTGTTTGCCAATAGACGAAACCATCGTAGCGCTTGCTGATAGTCCTTCGGACCGCCTTCTCCGTTAAAATACAAAGTGCCCAGGCTGAACTGCGCCTTGGCCTGTCCCTGCGCCGCAGCTTTGGCATACCACTTCCGGGCTTGTGCATCGTCCTGCGACACCCCTCGGCCCTTGTGATACAGCAGCCCCACATGATACTGCGCCAGGGCATCGCCCTGCTCCGCCAGCGGCTGCCACTCACGCATGGCAGTGGCATAGTCTTCACCGTCATAGGCAGTCATGCCGGCCTGAAAATCGGCCCATGCCGGTACGGCGAGACAAAAGCTCGACAACATAAGGGTAAGAGTCAATCGGAACGACATAGGCACCTCGCAAAAATGGCGCATTCTAAAAGAATCGCGCCGGGAGGCGCAAGGTCAACCACGAGGCAATCATTTGTGTCAGCCTATCTGCTCCGGTACTTCTCAGACAGGTGTGTGACCGCCTGTTCGGCGTGTTTCGTCGCCACGTCCGCATAACCTGCTTTCCCATGCTCAATGGCCTGTTTGAGTTCCTTAATCCCTGCGTCCACATGCGGAGCCTCGCCGGCCTTCAGAGCAGCCTGTAGCGCCTCTTCCGCACTGGTCAGGAGTGCACTCACATGACCCTGTCGGCCATGGTCCGCCGCCGCCGTGGCAAGCGTGATGGCCTCATGGCGTTGCTGCTCCTCAGCACGTATCACATCACGCCTGGCCCCGCCTTCGCCAAAAACCGGTTGCAACGGCAGCACCGTGGCGATGACGAGGACGAACATGGAAGCGAGTGCGACAGCTCGTGGCATGGTATCTCGTGTCATTGGAGTTCTCCTTTCTTAAACGAAGTAACCCAACCTCCGTGAACGCTATGTTCCAACGTGTAGACGACTCGATGGCCTGTCTGTCTTTTTCCCGAAGTATTGTACCATGCGTCCGCCCGGAACCTCCCCAGGGAGAGACGATACCGGGACATTCTACTTTTTCCAAGTAGCGTGATCTACGACTCTGAACGGTGGGGCGAAGATCCGCAAGGTGCCGGACAGGCACGCACCTGAAAATTTAGAATGTCCCCATCTCTTGCCTTTCTTTTGAATGAAGCGCGGTTGACTTCGCCGCGAGAACCAGTACACTGAACCCATGCTCCAACAGGCCCTCATGCTCCAACCGAAACTGATTGCGGAAGAGGTCGCACGATTGGCCAGACACATTCTCGGCCACGGCATCACGGTCATCTGGTTCGGATCATGGCCGAAAGGCACAGCCAGGCCCCATGCCGATATCGACATCGCCATCTCCGCCGCAGATGAGATTCCCCTCCGGCAGATGGCTGTACTTCAGGATGCGATCGATGACATTGCAACCCTTCATGAAATCGATCTTGTCGATCTCCATACTGTCAGCGAACCATTCAGGGAAGAGATACTCCGCCACGGAATGTTCCTATGACCACCAGGCAGGACAGTTTCGCCCAGGCTATCGCCAGACTTGGCGACGCGCTGACGGCTCCGGAGACCGATCTCTCCCGCGACGCGGCCATTCAGCGCTTTGAGTTTTGCTTTGAACTCGCATGGAAAGTGATACAAGAACGGGCACGGACAGAAGGACTTGACTGCCAATCGCCGAAAGGCTGTTTCAAACTGGCCTACAAGAATAGCTGGATCGGTGAAGAAGCCGGATGGCTGGCCATGGTCGAAGACCGTAATCGCACCGCGCACACGTACGATGAAGCTCTCGCCAAAACCGTCTATCGCCGACTCTCCGGTTACCTCCCATTGTTCCAATCGTTGGCGGCCGCATTGCGCAGACCTTAGCTCTGTTTGCGAGATACGCTTCACGAATAACGCGACTTCACGACGAACCATCACGAATCATACGGGTTACAGTTTCTTTCTGATCTCTTTCCACTCCTTTGCCGTCTTCGCCTTGCGTGGGATCTCACTTTTGGGCGGCTCCGGGACGATCACCGCGTCGATGCGCCGCTGAAGGAATGCCTCAGCAAATACTTTTGTTCGGCCAATCCCGACTTTGATCGAAGTCCAGCCCGACGCGCGGAGCTCATCGATCTTTGTCCCCAAGGCCTCGTTGCCTGGAAGAAGCACCAGGATGTACCCGGATGGAAACCGGTGGGTCTTCAACCATGCTCGCGCCTGTGTGCTTGCTTGAAACCCGTCCGATCCGGTCGATGGCACGATATAGATAACCTTGTAATAGAACTGGGTGAGGTTCCCGATCTCTGCTGCCGCATCAGGTATCGGCTTTTGCTCCGGATTTTTCTGAGGCCCGGTGGCTGGAATTGAAGCATCTGCGTGGACTGTCTCAATCAAGGAGGCCATGTCGATGGCCAGGATCGGATTACGCCGCTCCCATACGACGAGATTCGCCTCTCCTGTCGCCGGCAAAACTCGTGTACTGGCGCCGAATCGAACCTGAATCGGCAGGACCCCCAGCGTCTTTGTGCTGTAGGTAAACGACGCCCGACCGTCCGCGCTGGTCGTCGCCGTCGCGGCGACCTTGCCATCGACGACTAACTCCAACAGTTCCCCGCCCAGGCCCACATTTCTCACCGCACCCGTAATGTCGATTTTGGCTTCAATGGCTACCGGCTGGTCTGGAACCGTGAGCGCGTCCTTGACCTGCATCGCGGCGACAATCTTCCTCTCCGCCGCCTCACAGAGGTGCGCTGATATGAATATGCCAACGAGAATGGAACAGAGGATCGAGACACTGCGGAAGCGAGTGGTCATGGGCCTCACGGCCATGTTAACCCGCGTGATTCATGATGGTTTGCTGAACACTAATATGGCTGCGCATCCTTTGTGAATCGCAGAAGAGAACGAGAATAGGTCCCATCTTTTTGCGAGATGCGAGATACGCTTCACGAAAGACGCGAATTATGCCTTCAACGCCGTCAACACCTCGTCGGCATGCCCGTCGACCTTCACCTTGCGGAAGATCGCTTTGATTTTCCCGTCGGCATCAATGATAAACGTGCTGCGCTCGATGCCCCAATACTTCCGGCCGTACATGCTTTTCTCTTTATACACGCCATAGGCCTTGGAGATCGCGGCATCCGCGTCGCTCAACAGCGGAAACGGCAGTCCGAACTTCTTGATAAATTTCTGGTGCGATTCCTTCCCGTCGAGACTCACCCCCACGATCGTGCCGCCTGCTCGCAAAATCTGCGATTCGACGTCACGAAAGTCGCAGGACTCTTTGGTGCAACCTGGCGTATCGTCTTTCGGATAGAAATACAGCACGACCTGCTTGCCCTTGAAGCTCTTCAGCGTTACCGTTTTGCCATGCTGGTCCGGAATGGACAATTCAGGTGCTGCTTGGCCCACTGCAATGTCTTTAGACATGTGTTGTTCCTTATTTTTGTCGCGGCATATTGCCGAAAGTGGGCCGTTCTGTTCCATAGGGACGGTCTTTCGTACGTTTCCTCGTGTCAGGATCGCCGTACGGCGCCAACGCGGGAGAATCCCAAATGATCTGGTCGCCGGGCGCCAAATTCGCCGCGTCGAGAAAATGCCGCCGTGCCGCCTCCGCATCGCCGAGCGCGTTCAATGCCAGCGCAAAATTGTAATGGGCCTGACCGGACTGAGGCACGACCGCGACTGCCTGTTCAAAGTATTTCTTGGCATCCTCGAACTGTTTCGTCTGATAGGCTTGCGTCCCTTGCTCCGTCAATACCATCGCCTGGGGTTTTGCATCGGTTTCTGCCAGCGACAGCGGGACCAGCGGTTTGCGCTTCGAGAAACACGCGGACGTTCCGAGAAGCGCCAGAATCATGCCGAGGATCATGAGTTGTCTTATCTGCATTCCCATCACCATCGCCCGTTCCTCACTTCATCTGCTTTCGTATTTCTTCTTCGAATGTCTTGCGGTAGAGCACGTCCCACTCCGTACTTCCTTCAACGATGCCGCGGGAATAGGTGGCCAATTTGGCTCGGACTTTTCGATCGATCTCGCCTTCCTGAGCCAGTTCGTCCGCCAGCACGCGCTTGACTGCTTTCAACACCCGCTCCTCGTCCCCGGTCACCTTCACAGCCACATGGCGCTTGACCTCATTCACAATGACGTGGGAGAGATGGCTGATCTTGTCTTCGCTCAACATGCGATCCGCGTCGTCCGTCGCTCGTATCTCGTCGTTCGCAAACGCTTCACGAAATACGCTTCACGTTTCACGTCTTATAAGATGAGGCCCCGTTCACGGACCAGTTTCTGCTTCACCATCTGGAACATCTTCTGGTAATCGACCTGGCCCTGTTCGATCTGTTTTTCATAGACGGTGAGCATCTGCCGCACTTCCGCATTCACACGATCTTCCAGGGACAGATCCTCCGTCATGACACGGTTCAGCGCATCGATGAATGCCTTACGGTCGCCGACCAGGTTGATATGCCCCTCCTGCTCAAGACGTCCCGCCACACTCTCGGCCATATGCCGTACACGTTCTTTCGACAAACGCACGATATCTACCCCTGCTCAACCGTGATCGTAGCGGCCTCCATGACCCGACGCAGTTGCGTCGCATCCCCTACGATCCGTCCGACCACATTGACCCGATCTGCAGGAACCGGATCGCTTCCCATGCTCATCGGCGTTCTTCCGAAAAAGATCGCCAGCACCTGACCGGCTCCCCAATACGCAATATCGCCGACTTGCACTTTATTCGTCGCGGTTTCCCGATAATCGGTGACGCCGGAAATCTTGAAGTAGAACTCTTCTCCCCAGGCATTGATCGGCGCCTGAACCGGAAGCGCCGCATACACCGCCGCCGCCGTTTTCGTCCCCTTTAGTTCCGCTTCGAGTCGAACTCCTCCGACCGTGATGCGAATACGTTTCGGCAACTGGGTCATGGCATTGATACAAATCGTGAACCGAACATCGCGCCCACGGGCAGCTCATACACGTGCGAACTCTAGCTTGTCTCCTGCGCGAAATCAAGGCTACAATCCCCGCAATGCTGACCTCCACATTCACCTTCCTGCAAGGAATCGGGCCCATGACCGAACGCCGATTCTGGCAAGAGGGGTTGACTGACTGGCAACGTTTCTTGAAACAGCCGCACGTTGCCGGACTTTCTCCCGACAGAAAATCCCTATATGATCGAGAACTCGCCCTGGCGCAATCGGAGTATGAAGCAGGCGATCTGCGCGCGCTCGCCTCGCGTCTGCACCGACGCGAACATTGGCGCTTCTATGATACCTGCCGGTCGGGGCTCCTCTGCCTCGACATCGAAACCACCGGGCTGACGCCTCATGACGGGGCAAGCGCCGTGACCGTCGTTGGTCTCCATCGAAACGGACAGACGATCGCTCTCGTTCAGGAAGACACGTTGACTGCCGATCGGCTGCAAGCCGAACTCGATCACTGCACACTACTCGTGACCTTCTTCGGCACTGTCTTCGATGTGCCCTTCCTACGCACGGCCTTTCCTCATCTCCGATTTGAAATGCCCCACTTCGATCTCTGCTTGGCCGCGCGCCGTCTGGGACTTCGCGGAGGACTGAAACACCTCGAACGAGAACTCGGCATCGAACGGGAATCTGCGCTCCGAGGTCTCGATGGCATGGATGCTGTGCGATTGTGGGCACAGTGGCGGCAGGGAGATCCCGCCGCGCTCAAGCTTTTGCTGGCCTACAATGCCGCCGATACGGAAAGCCTTGCGCCTCTCGCCTCGCTGCTCTATAAGGAAATGATGCTGCAATTCGGCCCTGGCTCATCATCCTCGGCCTTAACACCACCAACCGTTCATAGAGTATCCTCACGATGAGCACCTGGGTCGGCATCGGCCGAAGCGAAATTGGTTTGGTTCGCACCATGAACCAGGATGCTTTTGCCACACTCGACCCGCTGGGGCTGTGGGCCGTTGCCGATGGAATGGGCGGCCACGTAGGCGGCGAAATCGCTGCACAGACGGCCATTGCCAGTATTACGGCGCAGGCTCAGCTCTCAGCCAACACGCTCCGGCAAGGACAAACCGTTCCGCCGGCATTTTTAGCCGATGCGATCATGCAGGCGCACCACGCGATTTTGGGACGGGTCCAGCTCGAACCCAAACTCAGAGGCATGGGTACAACCATCGTGCTGCTCTACATTGAAACGACGGAAGTCCTTACGGCTCATCTCGCCCATCTTGGCGACAGCCGCGCCTACGGGTTTCGATCCGGCTCGCTCACGCCGCTCACCCGTGACCATACGCTGATTGAAAAATATCTCGCTCGTGGCATCCTCACCCCGAAGACCGCTCGGACACACCCCGAACGGCATGTCCTTACTCAGGCGCTGGGCATGTCAACACCGATAAAACCCTCAATTTCGTCCTATCCGTTAGAGACAAATGATCTGTTGCTGCTCTGTTCAGACGGACTCACGAAGATGATGGAAGACGGCGACATCCAAGATATTTTCATTGCGGGAAAGGGCGACCCGATTCGAACCTGTGATCGCCTCATCAGCGAATCCCTCGATCGTGGCGGCACAGATAACGTAACTGTTGTCGTAATCGCACATACATAACCCCTACCGCTCGCGTTGCTGTTGACAATACCCGCAAGACCGTGTAGGTTTTTACCCCAATCTTTTGCACTTCTCTCACACAGAGAGTTCAATCACCTGGAGCACCCTATGATGGTTCGTAGTGTATCAATAGTACTGTGTGGCCTGTTGAGTTTCATCGGCGCGGCTTCTTCGGCATCCGCAGGCGCTCCGGATCCGAACAGTCCTGAAACGGTCATTCGTGCGCTTGTCCATGCCAACGCTGAAAAAGACATGCCCACCCTCTCCCGTCTCATGGCGCACGATGCCGATATCACCAGCTACTCGATCGGCGGACGCAAATACGTCGGGTGGCCGGAATTCGAACGGGAGATGCAGGAAGAGTTTATCAACGCGCAGAAGCTGGAAATCCCGATTACGGAATTGAATGTCTGGACGAAAGGCGATGTGGCCTGGTTTACGATGGAACTCGACTATATCCGTTACGTCGGGAAAGGTACGGAACTGAAACGGACCGTCCTCCCCTTGAGAGAAACCGGAGTCCTCGAACGCCGTAACGGACAATGGGTCATGTTATCATGGCACGAGTCATTTCGATCCGCGCAAATGACCGGTCCGGTCGCTCAGCAGTCCGCCGCCTCAGCAGGAACTCACCTCGTGAGCAACCCGCCAAGCGCTGCGCCGCCCGATCTCAGCGGAGAGTGGGATATTCTCGAAGTGGAAGACGACAAGCGCTACAAGGCGACATTGGACAAGAACGGCAACGGTCCCTATACGCAACACGGCGGCCGGTTTGTCACTACCAAGTTTGAGGATCGCCTGTGGCAGGGCACCTGGCAACAACCAGGCAACGACCGCGAGGGAGGATTTGAAGTTCTCCTGTCGGAAGACGGCACCGAAGCCAAAGGCATCTGGTGGTATACACGAGTTCAAGGCCACAAGAACATTCCACCGAAGGAACATGGCGGCACATACCAGTGGAAACGCACATCTCGCACCCCGTCTGCATCCAAATGAGCCGATTTTTCTTTTCATCAATCAGACACTCGGAGCCCGGTTCAAAACACAGTCAGATTTCTCATTTTCCGCTGGAGGTATTATGAAAACGTTTCTGATCGCATTCTTTACCCTCGTCATAGGATCATCAGCCTATGCCGACGGCGGGCATACTCACCATGCCGTGCCCACGCTTAAAAAACAGGTGGCCTCGTCAATCGCCTATGGAGAGAACACCGCGACTCTTACATTCGGCCCCATCGATCTTCCGGCAGGCCATAGTGAAGGCGACATGGGCGATTCCATGCCGCGGTTCAACTTTCAGTTGCCGGAGGACAAGTATTTGATCGGCTTTAAGGCGGCCCTTTCTACGATCGACGGAAAGGAATTGCCAAGAAATTATCTGCACCATATTTTGATGATCAACAACACCAAACCCAGCGTCTCCTGCCCCGGTGAGCCGCTCTTCTTTGGTGGAGCCGGACTTGAAATGTCCGAGACCCAATTCCCTGAGGGGTACGGTGTCAAACTCGCGAAAAACGATAAGCTCATGACTGTCGTGGCGTTCTATCATGGCGCCCCGCCCACCAAAAATGTCATCGCAACCTTCACAATGGAATTTGCGCCAAAAACCAAACCGGTCAAGGAAATGGAGATCTATCAGGTCGGAGTCAACATCGTCTGTTTCACCAAATTCGGCGATCGCCCCGCAGATCAGACAGACGAAGGAATTGAAATCGGACCGGGCGTCCAAGTCCGTACGGCCCCATTGAAGTTTAGTATGGATGGTTGTGTCAAATATGCGTATCCGCATGGCCATGATGAGCTGCTCATGATCGCCTTGGAGAATAAAACGAAGAAACAGACCCTCCTCCGGACCGTGCCGGATGTCGAACGTGACGGAACAATCCGTGAGTTCTTGTCCCACCAAGTCTATAAAGACAGCCAGGGATTCCAAATTTCCAAGGCGGATGATTATGAGATGGTGATGGTCTACCACCATTCTCTCCAGAAAACTGAACCTCAGCATGGGATGGGCAACTACTTGTTGTATATGACGCCCGGAACATGTCCTCAACAGAATCGGACTGCCTCCGCACAATAATCGCCACCCCTTCGTACCTCAGACCTGCCGGACAGTCTGTCCCGGCAGGTCTGCTCATCTCTCTCAGACTCGACCAGCCGTCCAAAAATGTTCACATGTTCATTCGCATAGCCCCTTCCCCTACAAAAGAAGTAGTCGCCGGCCTGGGTTTCTCGTTGCACTTTGTGGTATCAACACAGGGTGTCTGCGCCAAGATATCGACCGAGCTGAATCGATAGGGACACAGCCGCGATCCGCAGCGGAGTGACTGATCAACTTCGATCTCTGGGACAGGCTGTTACCCAGAAACACCGGGAATCGTGCCATGCCTCAGTCTCAGAGCGGGCCTGTTGCGATCCTCCTCGTCAACGAGATTGCCGAAGAAATCAAACTGACTACGCTTAGTTTCCGCGGGTACTTTCCAAACTGCCGGGTCGAAGCTGTCTATTCCCTGGAAGAAGCGCTTCAATGGGCCAATCGGACGTCGTGGCACCTCATCCTGCTCGATGACCGGTTGCTCGCTCAACGTGCCGCGGCTGTATTTCCCGAACTGAAACAGCTTGCCCCCTCCGCTACGATTGTGCTACAAACCGAACGTAGCGACTCCACGACCGCATTGAATGCGCTTCAAGCCGGCGCAGATTTTCTCCTCTACAAGAAATCGCCCGCGTTTCTGACGGAACTCATTCTGTACACAAAAAATGTACTCGAAACACAAGCCCTGCGCCGCGCGTTTGAATTGACGCAAACACGCCATGATCGGCTCATCGACACATTGGCCGATGTCCTCTACGAACTCGATGAGGAAGGCCGGTTCCGGTATCTAAGCCCTCTCGTGGCTCCGCTGCTGGGCTACACACAAGACGAATTGATTGGCGCTCCCTACTCCACGATCGTAGCTCCGGATCACCTCGATCGAGTGCGCCATTGTTTCGATGACCGTAGAACCGGGCCGCGAGCATCCCATCGGATAGAAGTTACTCTTCTCCGAAAGTCGACCGTCAATGAGCCGGTCCCCACTCGTATGAGAGCTGAGGTAAGTGCAAAGGGACTCTACGATTCTCAACGCCGTTATCTCGGAACTGTCGGCT
This sequence comes from Nitrospira sp., assembly GCA_046604365.1. Taxonomy (GTDB): domain Bacteria; phylum Nitrospirota; class Nitrospiria; order Nitrospirales; family Nitrospiraceae; genus Nitrospira_D. The sequence continues at coordinate 33,871 of JBJACV010000008.1, read as the reverse complement.
TGTTGCGTGATACATCAGACATCCGTCGGCAAGAGGACACCATCCGTCATCTGGAACAGCGGCTCCTGGAATCCGACCGACTTCTCGCCTTGGCCCGGCGAGTTTCGTCATTGTCGAATGATCTGCGCGGTCCACATGCCGCCATCCAAGATCAATCCCGACTCTTGATCAAGACAATCCGCGAATCTCGCCTGATCGAACAGGTGGAATCGCTGGCGGCCCACACTGCCGAAGCTGCGCGCCTGGCGGATGCTCTGGCTCAGGCGGCAAGCGAAGTCTCCGCTCGCCGAGACACCGTCAATGACATCATTGAAGCTATTCTGGCCGCCGCTCAACCTCCGCTGCTCGATTCCGACCGAATTGAGCGATTCTATGCGCCGAATCTTCCTCCCTTCACAGGAAATCTTGACGCCTTGACACAGCTCCTGGGCATGCTCCTGTCGCATGCCCAGCGTTATGTAGCCGCGGTCGGAAGCCGTCATCGATTGCGAATCAGCACGACGCTGATCGGCCCGTACAGCACTCCGATACATCCTGGATCAGCGCTATCCCCGCAAGTGCCTCCGATCGAAGTCGCCATCCAGATCCAGGAGACCGATGCCCTTACCACGGCGCAGGACTTCCCGATCCAAGCAATCGGCAATCTCTTTGATGCCTATGCGTTTATCAAACAACTCGGTGGCCGTTGGGATTTCCGCGCCCCCGTTGGAGGCTTGCTATCGATCAACGTGTGGATACCGCTCGCGCAGGCGTCTCATCCGGCTAAGACCTCGATGCCCCCTGCCCCACCTCTAGATTTGCAAAATGCTCTGATCGAACCGCCTCCCTTGACGCAGGTTGTGATTACGTCGCCTCCGGAGCCCACAACTTCCGTTTCTCCTCTACCCACATCTCAACCGCTGCCTGACCGTCGCAAGACTATACGGACAGCCACCAATCTGCCCGCACGCCTCACAATCGGCAACACACTGTACCGCGGCACCTTGACTGATCTGAGCCCGACCGGCGCGACTTTGGAGGTTGAAGGTCTCCTTCCATCACTTGAATACCACTCTGCTTCGGTGGTCCTCAAAACAGTCACCAGCCTGTTGGAGTTACACGCTACGGTGCATGACCGCGCAGGATCACGACCTCAGGCCGGCGCTGAGCGACAGACCTCGCGTCTCGCATTCCAGTTTATTGCACTTGACGACACTGAACACGCGGTGTTGGTGTCGCTCATCGAAGAAGCGCGCGCACTGGCCGTCACAGTCGAGGCGTTACTTTCGCCACCGGAAAAGGCCGCCGACCTTGCCGATCCCGCCACAGAGACCGTCCTTCGAGGCACAGATCATCGTGAAACCGTGAGAGTCCGAGTCTCACTGCCTGTCCGCATTACGGCTCCATCGATCAAATCCGGAGCCGGTCATACATTGGGGCTAGCCGTCAATCTCAGCCGAGGCGGCATATGTCTCCAAACAGAGCCTTGCCTAGAAATGACCCAAGACATGGTCGCTCTTCATTTCTCTTCTCACAGCGCTTTTGATCCACCGCGCGGGCATGAACCGGAAGCACCCGAAGCGATCCTGACCGGCCGCATCGTCCATATCGCTTCCAACCATACTGTTCTCTCTGAGTCGAAACCAGGTTTGTCACAGACGGGACAACTCGTCGGCATCCGTTTTGAGCAGTTGACCCCATTTGCGGAACGGGACATCAATCGTGTCATCGCCCAACATACCGGGTCCTTGATGGATCTTGCCGGCACCACGGGCTGGTCATCGACCGTCAGCACACGACGGGAATGCCGGAATGCACGAAACCAGATGATCGCCGTGACGGATGATCATGCCCGCCACCAAATTTCGCCAAACGCGCCCATTGTTCTCATCGCCCCTGGATTTGGATTGACACAAACGGACTACGCGCCGCTCTCGTTTTCTCTGGCTGCCAACGGTTTCCGCATCCTGCGCTACGATCACACCAATCATGTCGGCCAGAGCGACGGCGACATCCTACAGGTCACATTGCGGAGCATGCAGAGTGATCTCCAAAGCGTATTGGACTTTGTCCGCGCCACCTGGCCGAGCGCTCCATTGACGCTCTTCGCCGAAGACATTGCTGCGCGAGTGGCGCTGAAGGCCCTGGCTAAAAGCAACTCGGGTGCTCATCTGCTCTTGCTGAATCCCGTTCTCAACATCGACGGTGCGCTCTCGGCCGTCGGCGCTCCCGACGCCATCGGAAACTACCGGCGGGGTGTTCGGCGAGGTATCGCCAATCTGTGGGGCCTCAATGTCAACTTCGATCAGTTCGTCGGCGACGCCATTGCAGGAGACTATGCCGACGTGGCCTCATCGGCAGCGGACTTTGCCAGACTGACGACCCCGCCCATTCTCTTAACTTCTCCCGGCTCACATCGTCCCCTTGAAGACATGTTCGGGCCTCAACTCCGCATGTTCTCCGCCATGGGAACTGTACCGGTCATCGTCCCATTGCAAGCCGACGTGTCCGGAACTTCGAGCGCCTACGACGACCGCCACACCGCAGCCTTCCGGACCGTCCTCAAACTCATCTCCACTCCTTTGACCGGCAGTTCGCCATCCCTTCAAATACATGAACCGAATATGCGAGCCGTTCGCCAACAGCAGCAGTTGGAGCAAGAGCGCGTCCGCCTGCGCCACCATGTATCGCAGGCAGCACGCAGCGCTTTGTGGATAGCGCATTTGGCCCAGCTACCCCAACTTGGACACCAGTCTGACTACTGGGCCCTCGAAAACGATCTGTACCGCCGCCTCCTCCCTATCGAACCAGGCATGGCTATCTTGGACATTGGCTGCGGGGAAGGCGACCTCGCCCGTATCATGCTGACTGACCAAATCTATCGGTCAATGTACAAAAGCGGGCCGCCGGACGGTCCTTTCTGCTATATCGGCGCTGGCTACTCACAGGAATCTCTGGACCTTACCGAACAGCAGGTTCACGCCTTCGCTCAGAAGCTACCCTTCCAGCCCGGAACAGGTTTGTCCGCAGACCAATTCTTGAAAACCAGTTGGCTGTATATCGACTGGCATTCACCCCTGCCCTTGACCGAAGGATCGATCCAGCGCATCCTATGCCATCTCGCTCTTTCGTTCTCCCCCTCTCCCCTTCACAGCCTCCGGCAGATGCTCCGCGTCTTGCAGCCGGATGGACGGGCTGTGATCACGGTCATTCAACCGCACACGGATCTCACGACACTATTTCACCACCACCTGCGCGCGTCGGCGCAAGATCAGTTCGGCACCTCAGCCCAGATTCTCCTCCATCATCTCGGCCGCCTGCGTGAAGCCGTTCGTCATGGATTGCTGCATAGCTACGAACGCAATGAGCTCACTCGCCTGCTGGCTCATGCCGGCGCCGACCTCATCCAAGTTGTTCCCACCCTCGGCAATCAAGTGCTCCTCGCCGTCATCCGGAAGGGCAAATCCACTGGCTGAAACGTCGCTCGCCATGTATACTGCACCCTGGTCGCAGCTACGATTCTTCGCATGAGATTCTTCTGAAAGAATCACGGCACAGAAATCTGCGACGTTCGTTCACCACTCTCAGCCTCAACGTATGATCGACCGCGCATACCCACAGATAATGACTGCGCAGTCCGCTGCTGAATCGCTACGGCGTCTGACACAGTTCTCACAAGCGATCGGAGATATTTCCAATATCCCCGCGACTGCCGAGCGCGTGCTATCAGAATTGTCAGAAATGGCACACTGCCAACAGGGCGCCCTGTATCTCGCCGAGCATGAACGCGCAGATTTTCGCCGTCTGGCTGCACAGGGGCTGACCTCGACGGAATCAGCACCGCTTACGATTTCGGCTGATCATCCCCTTGTGCGTTTTCTTGCTACGCATCGGCAGATTGCAGAGCAATCCACCGACACCCGCATGGCTGCGGAGGTTTCCCTTGACAAGCAACCACCGCCGCTGGAAGGGATGTGGGGCAACATCACCATTCCGCTTGTCAATCGTGGGCGGCTGGTTGCTTTGGTCATGCTCCAATCAAAACCGGCGATGGACCAACTGGGCTCCGAACCTATGGCACTCTTGACGGCTATGGCCCAAAGCGCCGCGAATGTATTGGACTCTCTATTGATCTGCGAAGACCTCCGTCAATCTCAAACGCTGATGCGCCGCACTGATCGATTGCGTTCACTGGAAACCATCGCCGGAGGATTTGCTCACGAAGTCAGAAACCCGTTGACGTCGATCAAGACCTTTATCCAGCTTGCTCCTGAACGAAAAGACGACGCCGAGTTCATGCTCGATTTCAGCCGCATCGTGCTGGACGATGTCTATCGGATCGAGCGCTTGATCCAAGAAATTCTCGACTATGCCCGCTACATGGAGCCCAAGCTGACCGAAGAAGATGTGAACGAAATCGTGTCGTCATGCCTGTACTTCATCGATGTCCAAGCGCGCTCCCGAGAGATCAAGATTGAAAAAGAGTTGGCGTCTGAGCTTCCTCGTGTCATGCTGGACCGGCAGCAAATCAAGCAGGTCCTGTTGAACTTATTTCTCAACGCCATGGATGCAATCGGCAAGCGCAGCGGCACACTTCGAGTCAGAACCAACAGGATGATGAAACCGGAAGGCGATGTCTGGGTACAGATCGAAGTTCAGGATACGGGGTGCGGAATCCCGGCGGCGAACCTTGAACGCGTATTCGACCCCTTCTTTACCACCAAACACGACAGCGGAGAGAACGAAGGCACAGGGTTGGGATTGGCCATCGCCCATCAAATCGTTCAAGAGCACCGAGGCAACATTCATGTGCAGAGCGCCGAAGGAGTGGGCACGACCTTTCACATCAACCTGCCCTCCCACGCGTGACAGACAGGAGAGTCGTGGATAGTTCAGTCCCTAAAAAGCGTGTCCTCTTAATCGACGACGAAGCGCGAGTCCGCACGTCGCTGAAAATGGTTCTCGAACCGGCCTACGAAATTCTCCAGGCTGCCGACGCACAAGAAGGGCTCGAGGTCTTTCGGAAAGAGGGACCGGATCTCGTATTGCTCGACGTGATTCTTCCGGGAACCGACGGACTGGCAGTCCTTCAGACGCTTCGTTCCGAGAGCAAAATGGTTCCGGTAATCATGCTGACCGGCACCAAGTTGGTAAAGACTGCGGTCGATGCCATGAAGCTCGGCGCGGCAGACTACCTGTCCAAGCCTTTCGACGTCGAAGAATTACGCCTTGTCGTCGACCGCGCATTGGAATCCCTGGAGCTCCAGCGCGAAGTCAAACAGCTGAGGAGCCAAGTCGTCCAACGCTACGCGTTCCACAATCTGATCGGAAAAAGCCAAGGCATGCAGGAAATCTATGCCAAGATCGAGCAGGTCTCCGACAGCCGCACAACTGTCTTAGTCACGGGAGAGAGCGGAACCGGCAAAGAGCTTGTCGCCAAAGCACTGCATTATAACAGTTCCAGACGAGACCGCCCCTGCATCGCGCTCAATTGCGCCGCGTTGCCGGAAACGCTGATCGAAAGCGAACTGTTCGGCCATGAAAAAGGCGCCTTCACGGACGCGACGGCCCGGCGCACAGGACAGTTCGAGCTGGCCCATACCGGCACGCTCTTTCTTGATGAAATCGGCGACCTGAGCCCCGTCACCCAAGCCAAGCTCCTGCGTGTGCTGCAAGAGCGGGAATTCACCAGAATCGGTGGCTCCCAATCGATCAAAGTCGATGTGCGCATTGTGGCAGCGACCAATAAGAACTTGGATGAACTGGTCCGAAAAGGCCAGTTCCGGGAAGACTTGTATTATCGCATCAATGTGATCGCGCTCTATCTTCCTCCTCTCCGCGAACGCGGGGAAGACATTTCACTACTGGCGAAACATTTTCTCGCCAAACGGGTGGAAGAAGAAAAACGCCCGCGCATCGAGTTCTCAAAAGATGCCTTGGAATCCCTTGCGCGTTACCCTTGGCCGGGAAATGTCCGCGAGTTGGAGAACATCGTCGAACAAGCTTTTATTTGGTCGCAGCAAGCCACTGAGATTACCCCTGAACATCTCCCTTCCATTCTCAAGGGCGATATTCGGTCTTCATCCCTCCATGACGACACGCTTGCCGGACGCATGTCACTTGAAAAAGCGGTGATGGAATTTGAACGGGAAATCATTCTAGACGCCCTGAAGCGCACCAGCTACGTCCAAACCCACGCCGCAAACCTCCTCGGAATCAGCCGCCGTATGCTCAAATATCGCATGGATACTCTTGGCATTGGCCGATCGGAGCATGCTGCTACTCAGGACCCAGAGCCCGCAGTGCAGGAATAAAACTACAGTTTTCTCTGCGCTGCGTGGTTTATTTGACAGAATTTTCTCGCTTTGTCTGAAAAAATAATTGACCGCACCTTACCCAAGAAAACTACATATAGTTGTACTACGTATGGCACCCACTTTCCCTTGCTACATCAGGCACTGCAGCGGGGCGATACGGCAAAAGGAATAACAATTGCTTGAAATAATAAGTACTTGACAAGAATGCCGGTTGGGCATACAGAGAAGGACTATATGGCTACGCTAGTAGAGGGAGCAAAGAAAAAACCAACCATCCTCGTCGTCGATGATGAGGCAGGGCCTCGAGATGCGCTCAAGGTTATTCTCCGCCCATTCTTCAATATTCAATCTGCAGATAGTGCTAAAGCTGCCCTTGATGTGCTCAACTCACAACCTATCGACCTTGTCACGCTTGATCAAAAGCTTCCCGATCGGCAAGGCATGGATCTTCTCCAAGACATCAAGCACGATCATGCCAATATCGAAGTCATTATCGTCACAGGGTACGGCAGTCTCAAGTCAGCGATGGATGGCATTCGTCATGGAGCCGCCGGATATTTGCTCAAACCGTTCAATGTGTCCGAGCTCATCTCGCTGATCAATCGAACTTTGGAAAAGAAGCAACGGCTCGACTTGGTGCGAAACTTTTTCCGATCAACACCAGAGTTGTGGGGTGCCGAGCAAGAAAGCACCTTGGCGTGGCAGGCCTTGAGATCAAGCTATTGTGCGCTTGTACCAGGCAGTACCGAAACCACTGCGCTCCCTTCTGAAAAATTAGGCTTGTTATCCCTTCTCTCAGATATTCTTGAGGCAACTGACCGGCAACTCCTGAACCACTCAAGTCGGGTGAGCTTCTATGCCACTCTGCTTGGTAATCGGCTCAAGCTCACGAGCCAGGAACAGGAAGCATTGACCATGGGAGCGTTTCTTCATGACATTGGAAAAACCGGCATCCCATACGACAAATACTCTGACAATCAATCTGTTTTGTCAGTTAAAGACGTCTCCTGCGTGGAATATTCTGAAAGAGGCGCCCATTTGATCAGATCCTTTGGATTACCAGCTGAAGTTGCCCAGATTGTGGCCTATCATCATGAGCGGTGGGACGGACAAGATTCACCGCACGGACTTCGAGGCGAGGGCATTCCTCTCCTGGCTCGTATCGTCGCCATTGCAGAGGCATTCGACCATCTGACGGCGGAGTCACATGGCAGCCCACCCCTTTCCATCGATGATGCAGTCAGACAGATTTCACTTCAAGCCCACACCCTGTTCGACTCAAAATTAACTGACCTCTTTAGCGATGTCGTGCAGGAATGCAAATCTTCTCTTCCGCCTATGGGAATCGCAGCATAGGTCGCCAACACTTCTCACGCCATCACACGGATCTTTCTGCTCCAAAGACAACTATTCATTGCCCCTGCTGATCAACTCGGCAGCCGTCTCTCTGACCTTCCTGGTAACGATTTCCCCGCCAAGCATGCGTGCGATTTCGCCTTCCCGTTCCGTACCTGACAGCGGGCGTACCGTAGTCACCGTTCGATTCTTCATCTGTGACTTTTCCAAATACAAATGATGGGTAGCCTGCGAAGCCACCTGGGGCAAATGCGTGACACAGAGCACTTGATGCACACGCCCTAATTCTTTCAGGCGTTTTCCGATGGCAGCCGCGACAGCCCCTCCGACCCCTGTATCGATCTCGTCGAAAATAATCACGGGCACTCGATCCGCACCTGCAAGAGCGGACTTCAGCGCCAGCATGACTCGTGATAACTCACCTCCGGATGCCACCCGCGACAGCGGCTTGAGCGGTTCGCCTGCATTGGCCGAAAGCAGAAACTCTGCGCGATCCGCCCCATCGGCGCCATGGGATTCATCACCCTCTCCTGTATTGAGTTGAATCACAAACTCGGTCTGCCCCATCTTGAGCGCATCAAGTTCTCGGCGCACGATTTCCGTCAGCTGCTTGGCGGCGTTCGCTCGCTTGGCGCTCAAATCACGAGCCAACTTCACAACCACATTCCGCCGCTCGCGAATCAGATGATCGTGCCGTCCAATCTCTTCATCGGAATGCCGAAGCCCGTCCAGTTCGTCCCGCACTCGACGGTGCGTGTCAATGACTGCGTCAACGGTCCCGCCATATTTCTTCTTCAGCTTCTGAATCACAGCCAGGCGGTCTTCGACCGCCGTGAGGCGCATAGGATCATTATCCAGGCGATCCGCATAGCCCCGGAGGCAATCGGTCGTTTCTTTCAAGAGCACTCGTGCCTCAACAATAAGCCGGCCTATGCTTTGCGTATCGGAATCGATCTGAGCAAGTTCTCCCAACGCCCGTTCCACCATAACCAAGTTCGGCAAAATGCCGGTGTGGTCGGTTTGAATCCGTTCCTGCGCTTCCGCCGCCAACTCACCTAACCGCCGTGAGGATCCCAATCGCCGCCGTTCGCCCTGAAGCGCCTCCTCCTCTCCGGCGCAAAGCCCGGCATCATCCAACTCCTGCAGCTGAAATGCCAGATAATCCTCACGCTGTGCCGCCTGCTGAATCGTGACGGCCAGTTCGTTTCGTACTCGATAGGCTTCTGTCAAGTCGCGATAGGCTGACTGGTATTGCTCGCGTAATGTCTGAAGACGTCCGAAGGCATCCAGCGCATCAAGTTGAGTCGAGGGAGCCAGCAGGGACTGCTGATCATGTTGGCCATGAATGTCGACGAGTGTGCCGCCGAACTCTTCCAGTACATGGACCGGACTCATCACCCCGTTGAGATATACCCGATTCCTCCCGGACCTGGCGATCACACGCCGAATGATGAGTTGGGAATCATGCGGCCCCAGAATCTCTTGCACACGCAGCCGATCCAGCATCGGATGGCCTGAGGGGATCACAAAGGCGGCTTCGAGGTGCGCTTCATCTTCGCCGAATCTGATCTGGTCGCTTGACGCCCGTCCCCCGATCAGCAGCTTAATGGCATCGATCAGGAGCGATTTACCAGCCCCTGTCTCGCCAGTCAAAACCGTGAATCCCGCTTCGATGCTCAGATCGAGCTGTTCAAGAACGGCAAAGTTGGATATACGCAGCTCAGTGAGCATGGCTGCGGCGGTGGTATCTAGGCGGTGCCGGCATGTTGTGCAAGAAGTGAGTCGATCATTTCCTTGAATTGGCGCTTCGGTCTGGCTCCAACCAGCTTTTCAACCGGCCGGCCGTTTTTGAAAAACAGAATCGTGGGGATGCTCATGACCTGATAGCGGCCGGCCACTTCAGGATTCTCATCCGTATTGAGTTTTCTGACCTTGAGCTTCCCGGCATATTCCTGGGCCAGCTCGTCGACAATGGGCGCCACCATTTGGCATGGCCCGCACCACACTGCCCAGAAATCGACCATCACAAGTTCCGATGCCTTCATAACCTCGGCATCCCAAGTAGAATCTTCCACTTTCAAGGTGTCACCAGCCACGTGTGCTCCCTCCTTCAGAGTAATAGACCCATTTTCTACACGAAGGCATCGTACTCCAGCCAAGTTTTTACTGTCAAATGCACAAATCCAACAGTGTGCCCTCGAGGGTTGAGTAATCTCCGATGCTCGCAACTCTATCCCTCAACTCGCCCTCAACTCCGCGGATCGGCTGTACCTGAACTCCCAGAGACGGCGCATGCAGCAGAAACACTCCTAACTCATGAGATCCCACCGTTGAAGACTCACCGAGACCCTGCCGTCGCCCCATCCGTAGATATCGCTTGTTGGGACTGGCCATACTGTCCACCCGGGGTATACCAGGGCAACCCACGCTCCCCCCATAGCAACGGAGTGAGAAGAGATCGCATGACGGCCGTTCCGGTATTTTCCGTCCAGCCAAGTCCTGTGAGACTGAGCATGAAGTTGAATTGCTGGCGATCGGGAAATTGCAAATAATAAAATCCTGCCGACCAACATCTGCATGGGTTTTGATAGAGCGCGACCACATTGTATTCCGGGCTTCTTCCGTTCTTGACATCGTAATAGCCCTTGGCTCCGACCGTCCATCCCCACGGAGTGCGGAATGCGCCGGCCGCCGTCACAAACTGAATCTCTCCCGTCGGTGCATAGACCTCATTGAACGAAATGGGGTTCCAGACATCCCCCCGCCTCACCCGATTGCCGTCCCGCGAATAGCGCTGCCCGACTTCGATATACCAGTTGGTCCTCTCTTGCACTCGAAGGTCGGTATTTACTTGGCTGACAGTTCCTTGATAGGGGTCGAAGAAGGCGTCGACGGTCACATACTGGTTGATCGGCGGACGACTCCCTCCCCCTACAACCCCTGCACCGCGATCGAATCCCGCCGCATCCAACTGGGAGCGAACCATGTGAGGCTGGTTATTCCCGATGACCGCCCGCATCCAAATATCGGAAAATCGTTTGCCATCAATAGCGACCGTAGCCGGTTGAAGAGGCTGCGTGGGCGATCCCAGCAGCGGGTCCATGCCCGGAGTAAAGTCCCGTGCCCTAGTCTGCAGGGCCCCTACATGGTAGCTCTGCGCTATAGTCAGGTCCAGCCAGTTGAACGCTCGGCTTGCGCCTTGTTCCAACACACGACTTCGCAAGGCATACGTGAGCAGATTCTTCTTCGGTAAATCATCCACTTGATCGATCAACGTCAATGCCGATTGATCCGTCCCCGGCACATATTCATATGTCGCCGATGGTTCAATCGTATGCAGAAATCCTCGTCCCTGCTCCCATCCAAAACGCCGCGTCAACTTCGATGTGGCATCCACCCCGATCCAGAATGTTTCCCGATGCTGGGTCGCCGTCGTAGACGCGCCTCTGCTGTAATACACCTCGCGAAACTTGGCCTGCGGCCTGAAGCCGACCATATGGCCCAAATTGATCACCTCCGTGGCGATACTGGGAACAACATCCACACGATTGAGTGTAAATCCCTGCTCCCGATAGAAGTTGACGAAGTTACCTTCCATACCGAACAGCACCGGTGAATTGAACAACGAGACATCAGGCAAGTTGTAGCCGGTTTCAGGAAGGCGCTGAAACGTGTCAGTCCCGCCGGCCTGCAGCGGTTGGAGATAACGGCCCAATAGATAGAGATTTCCATACGGCAACCGTTGAGTCGCCAAGAGATTAGATTCGTTACTCGGTGATGCCCGCAGCGTTCCTGAATTACTCAGCTGCTGAAAATAATTGGGGTCAGTGACGAAGTTGACGTTGGTTCGAAGAAGAAGCGTCTCCGTAAACATCTGAGTGTGGCTTCCGGTAAAGACTGCGCGCGCCCTTCGCTCATCTTCTCCTGTTGCGGCCACTCCCGACACATTAGGCAACTCTGTCTGTTGCAGATAACTCACATGCCACTGTCCGCGCGATCGCCGATCCAAGACATACCGATAGTCAAAATCCGATCCGTAGCCCAACTGGCTATAATACTTAGGTGCGACCGTCAAATCTTGACTGGGGTTGATGGCCCAAAAAAAGCTTCCTTGCGCATGTACGCCGAAACGGTTGTCGTACGAGATAACGGGAATCAGAAACCCCGTCTTCCGCTTTGTCAACGGGTAGGTCAGCGCGGGGAGAGGCAGCATCGGTACATCGTTCACACAGAGCCACGCTCCTTTAAACGCCAGCTGATCCCCCAGCGTCGTATCAAGATCTTCAAACTTCAGACGCCATGCGGGCGTTTCACCTTCCGGCGCATCGCAATTTGTAAAACTGCCCTCCTTGGCCCGGTAGTGATATTCAGAGAACCGCTGCAAAAGCCGGCCCGACACCAAGGAATTCGTGGAGGGAACGAACAGCCGGCCATGGGTCACCACACCGCCTTCGGTATTCATATTCAAATCCAGCCGTTCAGCCGTCACATCGGTTTGAGGATCTGTCAAATGGACATGGCCCGTAGCGGTGACGACTCCGGGTAATGATTGAATCGTGACGTGGTCTGCAGTGAGTGTAATTGCACCCTGCCGAACCACAACTGATCCGTCAGCCTCATACACTTCTTGATCCTGTCGATAGTCCAACCGCGCAGCGGTAACGTCGATCGGCAGGGAACCGGAGGACGAGTTTCCTGGGCCGACCTGTTTCGTCGCAGCCCATGCAACGGGAGGAAAACAGCTTAGCAGTATGACCAGTACGAGACCGTGCCGCATGGAGACCCACAGACAAGGATCTACCATGCTAGCCCGCATGATTCATGACAGTTCGTCGCGAGATCGAAACATGGAGAAATGTTTCAAGCTTCGAGCTTCGAGTCCTCAGAGTACCCGTTCTCACAATATGAGACGTGGCCCACGAAACTCGCAATTCCACTCCCCGGCACAGCGAATCGGCAGTTGCAGCAAAAAAGTCAGGCATCATGCGGACTACCCCCGGATTAAGGACAGCCCACAGCCGCGCACCGCCGCCTTGATATCACCCACCAGCATGAGCGACCCGGTCACACAGACAAGACCCTGTGCCGACGCTCGTTGCTTCGCCGTCCGCAGTGCCTCGACGGGCTGCGGCGCATCAAAGATCGGCTTCGGCCAGTCCGCTAGAGCCAGACGAAGATCGTGGACCGTGGCAGATCGGCTCAGGGCCGCTTGAGTAAGTACGACCTCGGAGATAAACGGCAACAGCGGCGCAATAAATTCCCGATGATCTTTATCCCGCATCATACCCCACACCAGAATAATATGGGCTTCCGGATGGCGCAGAAGAAACCCCTCCAGGTACCGACTCAATACGACGGCAGCGGCAGGATTATGCGCCCCATCCAGAAGCACACTCGGATCTTCATCAATCAGCTCGAGCCGCCCCTCCCATGTAACGGATTGCAGCCCTGTTCGCACCGCGGACTCATCGACCCGCGCTCCGACTTCGCCGGAAGCTTCGAGCAATGCAAGCGCGCAGGCGGCGTTATCCAACTGATGCCGTCCGGAAAGAGCGCATCGAAGCCTTTCAAGCACCCGTGTCCGCCCCCGATACGTGAAGCACGCGGGCTCATCTCCTTCGACGGTAAACTCCTCTCCCAATCTCCACAGCGGAGCCGCGCGCTCCGCCGCGATATGCCGCATCACCGTACTTGCCTCCGGCCCCATTCGCCCGATTACGACAGGCACAGCAGGTTTGATGATACCTGCCTTCTCAAACGCGATAGCCGTTTCAGTCCGTCCCAAATACTCCTGATGCTCCAACGCGATCGTCGTAATCGCACAGGCGATCGGCTCAACGACATTGGTGGCATCAAATCGCCCGCCCAACCCGACCTCCAACACCGCAATATCGACCTCCGATTCCACAAAGTATCGCAACGCCATGGCGGTCGTCACCTCAAAAAATGTCGGAGTCAACCCCTGCGGTATCGCCGTACGCACTAAATCGACTAGACCAGCCAGACGATCGTCCGGAATCATCGCCCCGTTCACTCTGATGCGTTCCCGAAACTCAACCAGGTGCGGAGAAGTATAGAGCCCCACACGCATGCCGGAGGCCTGGAGTATCGCCGCAGCCATGGCGGCAGTCGATCCTTTGCCGTTGGTGCCCCCGATATGCAGGATGCGCAACCTGCGTTCCGGACGGCCGAGCGCATGGAGCAACGCCGTCATCGGCTCCAGGCCAAGTTTGATCCCATGCTTCTGCAGGCCGTAGAGATACTCAATGGCGGCGGGATAGGTCATCCACAAACCGGTAGGATGGTGAGGACTAAAAATGACCGACGAGGGTGCTGACCGTTTCTTTGAGCTGCTTGCGTTCGACAATCATGTCGATCATGCCATGCTCCAGAAGAAACTCAGCCCGCTGGAACTGATCCGGCAACTGCTGCTTGATCGTCTGTTCGATGACGCGGGGACCGGCAAATCCGATCAGCGCCTTCGGTTCCGCGATAATGACGTCGCCCAACATTGCCACACTGGCCGTGACCCCGCCGAACGTGGGATCAGCCAGGATCGAAATGAAGGGCAGCTTGGCCTCGCCCAGCTTGGCAACCGACGTCGAGGTCTTGGCCATCTGCATCAGGGAAAGAATGCCTTCCTGCATACGCGCGCCGCCCGAGGCTGTCACCAAGATGACCGGCCGTTTTCGCTCCAGCGCCCGGTCAATGGCGCGGCACAGCTTTTCTCCGACGACCGAGCCCATGCTGCCACCCATAAAACTGAAATCGAAGATGCACAACACGACCCAATTCCCATTGATCATGCCTTCGCCGATCACCAGCGCATCCTTGCGTCCGGTTTTTTCCTGTTGAGCCTTGACACGCTCGCGATAGGGCTTGGTGTCATTGAACGTCAAAGGGTCCTGAGCCTCCAGATTGCTGTCCCATTCTTTGAATGTACCTAAGTCGACGAGCAATCCGATCCGTTCCATGACGGAAATGGGAAAATGATAGTCGCACTTCGGACAGACCTTGTTGTTACGATCAACTTCCTTGCGATAGACGATTTCCCGACAGTGGTTGCACTTGAGCCACATCCCCTCACTGCCTTTAGATCGCGGAGGTACCGCCGGCTCAGAGGTCTTTTCCTTTTTGAACCAGGCCATACTAGTATCCCTCGTTCGGTTTGTAGGACGGCTGCGGAAAGCCCGTCAACACCTGTGCAGAATAGCACAGCAGTCCCCGCGACGCACGTGCAAACCTCTAACCTGGACGCAACGTGCTACTCACTCTCCCGTGGATGCGAACACCAGCTTCACCAACATCCATACGCCCACCCCTACGCTGGCGGCGCCGGCAAACCCTTGGAGCCCGAAAAACAAAGGGCGGCTAAACGAAAGGGAACAGACCAGCGGGAGACTGATCGTCAGACCAATCGCCATCATGCCCGCAATTGACCCCACGCCGAATACCGCGATGGACAGGAGCCCAGGACCCAGCTCCTGAGTCGTGGCAAGAATGATGAGCATCAACGCCGCCGATCCGGCCAGTCCGTGCGCCATACCGATACAGAGAGGACGAACCGAGTCAGTCAGCCAGTGCCGATGGCGATGATCGTCCTGCCGTTGATGACTGTGGAGATGGACATGGGCATCGCCATTGTGATGATGGCGATGCATGTGCCAGCGCTCACGGCACAGCTTCACGGCCAGGCTTCCTCCCAGCACGATCAGCAGCACGCCGACTCCGGACTCGGCAATACGTTCAAACTGCGGTGGGATGTGAATCCCTAAAGCCAGGACGACTGATCCTACGATCAGCAACGTCAGCGTATGGCCGACTCCCCACCATAATCCAACCGCGCTAGACGCCCGAAGCGATGGTCGCTGGGCCAATACCGTCGAGACCGCGGCAAGATGATCGGCATCGAGCGCATGCCTGATCCCAAGCAAAAAACCGAATCCTAAAACTGCAGCATATGATGGGTCGTTCATACTATTGCATGTGGAGTTTATGTGACCGTTGCCGCTTCATGTTCGGCGACACGTTCCTGTGCTTGACTCAACATTCTCCTGAACCTGGCCAACTGACGTCGTCTGAATCGCACGGTCATCCTCCTCGTGCATGCATTTCAAGATGCGGATCTTCTCGCAGCCGCTCAATGTCGATCAATCCACCGGCACGAAGTCCGGTCTTTTCCAATGCCTTCCGTTCTTCCGCGCCGCGATCCCGTCGGGCAGTCCAACCGGACCGAATTATCTCTTTCACATACTCAGGACTTGCGCCCATGCGAAGCGGCTTGCGCAAATCCGTCCCTGATGTCGCATAGAGGCACAGATACCATAACCCGTCGGCCGTGACACGGCTGCGGTCGCATTGCGCGCAAAACGGCGTTGTCGTTGATGGAATAATTCCAAAGCTCGTACCATCCGGCAAGAGAAACCGTTGTGCCGGTGCGGAGCCTCGTTCCGGCACAGGCGTGATTGCGCCATACTGCCGACTGAGCTCCTCAAGAATCGTCTCACGAGAGAGCACTTTGTCCATGGCCCATTCGTTAGCCCCGCCCACATCCATATACTCAATGAAGCGCACCTCGGCCTGATAATGCCTGGCAAACTCGATCAACGCAACCAATTCATCGTCGTTGAATCCCCGTATCGCAACCGTATCCAGCTTGAGTTCGGAAAATCCGGCTTTTCCGACCGATTCAATCCCTTCGATCACCCTGGAAAACTCATCCCGTGCAGTCAGCCGGCGGAACCGTTCGGGCCTGAGGGTATCGAGACTGACCGTCACCCGATGAAGTCCGGCATCGTAGAGTTCCTGTGCTTGATCAGCCAACAACACACCGTTGGTCGTCAGCGCAATTTCGCTGATCCGTCTATCATGCAGAAGCAGTCTGACCAAGCGCGATACATCCCGACGCAATAACGGCTCGCCGCCGGTCAGCCTAATTTTATCCACACCCAAGTCGGCGAAATAGCCGGCGAGCGTCGCCATTTCTTCAAAGCTGAGAATGTCCTCACGCGGGAGCCACACATAATCCGTCTCCGGCATACAGTATCGGCAGCGCAGATTGCAGCGATCCGTCACGGACAGCCGCAAACTCTTCAACGGCCGCCCATGCAGATCCGCGACCGCGTTGTGGACCCCATTAACCATTCTCTTCTTACCCCTTACCCTTCACCCCTTACGTCCCCTACGGGTGTTCCTCCACCCACACCTCTCCCTCAGGCGTGTGTTCGAGCTTCCAGATCGGCGTGATCTGTTTCAGCTCATCGATCGCCCATCGGCACGCGCGGAACGCATCGGCGCGATGTTCAGCCCCGGCGACGATCAGCACAATGTTCTCACCGATCGCAATTGCTCCATATCGATGAATGATCAGCAACTCGAGAATGTCGAAATCTTTGAGCGCCCGCTCACGGATCTCCCGCAGCTTCTTCTGCGCCATCCCCTCGTAGTGCTCAAAGGTGATACCGTCTACATCACGGCCCCTCGACCGGTCACGCGCCGCGCCCAGAAACATAGAAATCCCACCGATCCGTTTCGAGCGGCTCCGCACCCGGGCAACTTCCGCATCGATGGAAAAATCTTCCCTCTGCACTCGCACCAGCATCTCGTCGTCCGAAGAAGCCTGGGAAGATCCCCCGGCAAACGGCGGCAACAGCGCAATTTCATCCCCCTCATGAATGACCGTCTCTTCATGGGCGATATCCTGATTCACCGACACAAGGACCTTCTTCTTATGAATCAGTTCTCCGATCTTCGGATATTCGACATCAATAAGCTCAACCAAGCCTTTCACCGTATTCGCGTAAGCCATTGATAACTTAATTGATGGCTGATTTCCTGCCATCAATTTTGTCATGCCAAACAATTTGATCGTCACCATTATTTCCACGCGTTCACCTGAGTCTGAGCCTCAACCTTCCCTGGTGTACGTTCCCGACTTCCCGCCTGATTTTGAAAGAAGGCACACTTCACTAAACCTCATCCCACGGTCCACTGCTTTGCACATATCATAAATGGTTAAGGCCGCAACGGATGCCGCTGTCATCGCCTCCATTTCAACACCGGTCGGCCCGGTCGTCTTAGCCGTTGCCAGAACGGTGATCGAGCAGCACCCATCCTGATCCGGCCGAGAATCTTCCGTGAAGGAAATGTCGACACTGGCGAGGAGAATCGGGTGGCACATGGGGATCAGATCCGGCGTTTTCTTCGCACCCATGACCCCAGCTACCTGCGCGACGGCCAAGACATCGCCCTTGGCAATTTTACCT
This sequence comes from Nitrospira sp., assembly GCA_046604365.1. Taxonomy (GTDB): domain Bacteria; phylum Nitrospirota; class Nitrospiria; order Nitrospirales; family Nitrospiraceae; genus Nitrospira_D. The sequence goes on along the minus strand of JBJACV010000008.1, from coordinate 15,954 downwards.
CGCTGAATCTTTTCAAGGGTTTCGGGCAAAAGGAAAATTCTGGCTTGCGCAGTCGCAGTCCGTTCGGTTGCATTCTTGGCCGAGATATCGACCATCCGAGCTCGTCCAGACTCGTTGAAATGGGTAAATTCTGCCATTTTATGAAGCTGAATCAGTGCGTTGCAAGCAAACGGCAGTCGGATTATAGGAGCCGATGAAAAGGAAGGTCAAGCAGCGAGGTGGGCCCCGGCGTCATGCACCTCATGCCTGTACGTATTTCCCATTCGCTCTGAGCCCTTCACAGCTATATCGGAACAATGCCCGCCAATATACTTAATGGCTAAGGGAAACCTTGCCTCAATGGAAGAGGAAATCAGCGGCCCGGTTGCAGATGGAGGATCGTCCCCTGCTCTCCCGCCGCCCAGCCGTGATTGGGTTCTGGAAAAGTCAGGCCAAAGATCGACGCCTTTCCTATCGAGCCTTCCTCACGCCAGGAGTAACCCGCATCGCTGGTTCGATACACCACGCCATGTCCGCCGACAATCCACCCCGATCGAGGACTTGTAAATCGAACCTTCAAAAGATCTGTGAGATTTGTGCAGCCCTTTCCGCAAGGAAATGTACGATCGGTCCAACGTCTACCACCGTCGCTGGTCTGAAAGAGCGCTCCAGCATTCCCTACTGCCCACCCGTTTAGCGAGTCAGTAAAGAACACGTCGAAGAGAGTCACCGCACTCTGAGTTACTTGCGGCACCCACGTTACCCCGCCATCATCCGTCGACAAGACAGTCCCCAGCGCGCCGACAACCGTACCGCGCCGCTCATCCAGAAAATGCGCCGCGTAGAGCGCGGCATTCGTACCACTGGTTTGCTCGACCCACCGTTCCCCGCCATCGATCGTAGAAAGAATAACTCCGGCCCCTCCAACCACCCAGCCAACGGTCGGCGACACGAACGACACGTGATACAACGGTTGTTGTGTATCAAGCGGGATACGCTGCCAGGTCTCTCCTCCATCAGTAGTACGGCGCAACATCCCCCCTGCCCCAGCCACCCAGCCTCTCTGTCGATCGGCAAAGAAGAGAGAGAGTAACAGCGCCGTCGTCCCGCTGGACGTCTTTCGCCAAGTCTTGCCACCGTCGCGGGTCGTGAGGATCACCCCGCCGGATCCCGCGGCCCAACCATTCTGAAGCCCATGGAACTGAATGCTCATCAATGTCGATTCCGTGGTGCTTCTTTGAGCCTGCACAAACAACTCTGATGATTCGCTCCAGGCCGGGACAGAGAGAACGAGGACTATGCAGAAGACACAAAAGGAATGAGCCGTTACCCAGAGCCCGCCATACCGTGCCGTTCGCCAACCAGACATTATTGGTTCGTATCCGCGTCAGGCCGATTGTTGTTCCAATACCCGGTGTCGGGAAGCCCTTTGGTTTCGATTGTAAATGGTCCTGCCTCAAGCGTGAGCCATTTTTTAGGCGTGCAGCAGGTCCCGTCGGGAAGCACATCCCAAGATCCTCGCCGAACGACCAGCGGACCGGTTGCCAAGTCGTCAAAGAAATCCCCTTTTTTCCCGATGCCGTAGAGATTCCGATGCGGGACTTTCACAACAATCTCCGAATCAGTCCAGGACTGTACCAATGCGGCGGCACCGTTGAACAGCACTTCTGTGCGTGAGACATTGCTGATAACGGTGGAACTCGTCTCCGGTTCATTGATTTCCACATCAAGACGCCGTTTGTAGGCTTTCTGACTCAACGCGAGCTGTGCATGTTCGGCCGTCTTGAGAAACGCTCCGAATCCCTTCCCTTTGATCGTGACGGAGGCATCCAAACCGGCCGATTTGGGATCGTAGGACTCGATCACCGGCGTAACCACCGTAAACGCTCCGGCCTCAATCGGCAGGACGCCCCGCTCAGCGCAGCAAGATCCATCGCTATTCGGGCGGTTCGCGCTTCGATAGATCTTTACGTCGCCGCTCTTTGCGCTGAAGGGTACCCACACATCGATGCGATCGTCGTTCCAGCGATAAATCACGGCCTGGACGCCGCCGATCTCTACACGATTTTCACCGGTATTGAAATCCATGAAGCTGTAGGGCGTCGCGCCGCTCTCGGAATAGAACCCGAAATGCTCTCCATTGATACGAAGCAGCGTGCCGATAGGCGCACTCGTTGGACTGATGGCCGTGACTCTTGGAACATGGACGGTAAAGTGCGCCAGAATTCGCCGGCGCCCTTCCCTCACCAGGATCACCGGCCCCGATGTCGCACCCAGCGGCACATGCGCAACGATCACGTCATCCTTCCACTGGGCGATCGTTGCCGGATGCTCTCCAATCAGAACAGAATCCTGTGGTCCTTTGCCGGCGCCGAATCTCTCTCCAAACAACACCAGTTTTGTGCCGACCGGCCCGCTGACCGGATCAACCCGCACGGATGGGATTAAAGAGAAGGACACAGCATTGCTGCGCGCGTACTCCACCGGCGCGCAGCAGGACCCATCCGGCAACGGATCGGAGGAAGCGAGCCGGACCACAATCTCTCCACCCGTCACGTTCGCGGGAATCTCCAGCTCGATCCGGTCGTCCCTCCACCGCCTGGGACGCACGACCACACCGCCGACTGTGACATCGTTCACGCCGAACATGGTGTTTGGATCACGGGCTCCCGCCGTCACACCGAAATTGTGCCCCGTGATCTGGACCAACGCGCCCCGTTCGGCTTCCGCCGGCGTGACGGCGTCAATCTGCGGCATGACCACGGCGACGGTCCCCACCTTTATCTTCTTTTTCCCGATACGCACCTCAACCGGACCACTGGCAGCTTTGAAAGGCACCTTGATCTCGATCAAATCCGGCTCCCATCGCTGAACCAACGCAGAAACACCACTCACCGTGACTTTGTTGGTTTGGACCGACTGGAACGTCCCGAATCCTTTTCCGCTGATCGACAGAGTCGCACCCGGTGGAACTGACCGGGGCGATAGTTCGACCGGAGATATTTCCGCCCACACTGCAGGCACAAATCCACCCAAAAAGATGACGCACGAAACTACTGCTCTCACTGTCGTCATACCGCCCTTTCCATCGATACACATCGTGGATGACTCAACACATGACGTCCCATCAAGAACACACCTATTCCAACAGACCGATCGGACTATAACAATCGATTTTTTCAAGAGTCAAGGAAGGGCAGCAGACACGTAGTCCCTTGGAATCAAGTCTGGAAGCCCATACGCCGATAGAGCCATACAGAAAGCAGCACGGCTATGCAGTGACAGCCTGACAAGGGAGCCGGCCCAAACGCTATGGCCTTGACAGAAATTCACCGACCCAGCACGACGCGCATACTGGTCGTCGATGACGATCCTGTCATCCGCGAATTCTGCACGAAAATCTTGAACCAAACAAACTATTGGACGCTGGCGGCATCGGGGAGTTCCGACGCAATGTGGCTGGTGACATCGTCGGCAGACCCGTTTCATTTATTAGTGGTCGATGTGTTCCTGCCGCCCTCTCCCGAATTACAACTAAGCCCGATTCAGAATGTGTATCCGCCGGTAAACGGCGACGAGATGGTCCGCCGCATGCTGGCCACTGTGCCGGAGTTGCGCGTCCTGTATATCTCCAGCTCTTCATACGAACACCTGCTCGAACAGGGTATCGACCTGGGAACCGCGCCGTTTTTGCACAAACCTTTGGATGCAGAGACATTGTTGCGCTCGGTGAAAGCGACCTTGGAGGCGCCTCCCTTCCACCTCAATGTGCCCCACCATGCCACATCGAGTCCCGATGATCATGTCGGACGCAGTTCGGAACTCGCCGCATAATTGCCGCGGAAGCACCAGCTACAACACCTGCACGATCAATTCGATTTCTATCGGAGCCTGGCGGGGAAGTTCAGCGGCGCCGACCGCGACACGGGCATGGCGGCCCGCTTCTCCGAATACTGCGACCAGGAGATCGGAGGCCCCGTTCAACACCAGTGGTTGGTCGGTAAAACCGGACGCCGATGCAACATGGCCGACCATTTTCACAATCCGCTTCACTCGATCCAGCGAACCGGCCTCGGCTTTCACGATGGCCAGGGCATTCAGTACCGCCAGCTTGGCCGCCGCCACTCCCTGTTCGATGGACACATCAGCTCCGAGTTTGCCCGTCATGACGAGCTGTCCCTCTTTCGAGGGCAACACACCGGACAGAAACAACAGATCTCCGACCCTGACCACAGGAACGTAATTCGCCACCGGTTTCGGAGCAGCCGGCAATTCAACGCCCAGCTCTTTCAATCGCAGTTCATATGACATTCTTTCCCCTCACGCCTCACGTGGCTATCCAGGCCTCACCGCTTCCCAAAAGCTGTCACCGATCGCCAACCGGTCTGCGCCGAGAGTTTCCACGATCGTTTGCCCCAAGTCCGCGGCAGTCTGGCTGGTTCCTAAATTCACTCCTTGGGCCAGCTTCGGACCGGTGATCAGTACCGGAACATATTCCCGAGTCGGTAGTTTGTCCGCCTTCGACGAATCACGGCCATGATCACCGGTCAGAATGACCATATCGCCGACCCGCAGTTGTTCAAACAAATTCGGTAACCGGCGATCAAAATCTTGGAGGGCTTCGGCGGCCTGCGCGCTGTCCTCGGACAAGAGATCCAAACTCACATAGAGCAGTCCGCGCGGCACCTTATTCAGCATCCCCACCGTGTCCTCGAACGCGGAAGCAGCAGGGAACGATTTCGTGAAGCCGCGGCCGCTGAACAAATCATAGACCTTGCCGATCCCCATCGTAATCTGGCCGGACCGGTTCAAAGCATCCAGCATGGTGAGGCCCGGCGGCTCCACGACAAAATCTTTCCGCCCGGCCTGAGGACGCAGGGCTCCGGGCTCACCCGTGAGGGGTTGGGCGACAATACGGATCAATGTCCCGGCCTTCTTGATTCCCTTCCAGGCTTCACGACATTGCTGATGCAATACAGGAACGGGCATGGCGGCTTCATGCGCAGCCACATAACAGGTATTCCCACCGTCAGTCCATAGGAGGGGGGCTCCACTTGAGAGATGCTCCGTCCCGTAATCGCGTACCATCGAAGCCATCGAAGCCACACGATGGCCGATCAGCTTCCGTCCCAATGCCTGCTCGATCACAGACACGACATTCTCTGGAATCCCCGCCTGATAGACCGCAGCACTTTCATGGGCCGTCACCCCGTTGGTTTCCCAATAGCCGGACACCGAGTCTTTGCCGCGCGAGGTGAACCCCAGACGCCCAAAACAGCCATGCGGCTGCGCCATCGACGCGACGCCGGCAATCTTCGCAAGATGCCCCAGCCCCAGCACTTCCAAATTGGGAAGACTCAACCCGCCGACGGCATCCGCCAGATGAACGAGCGTGTTGGCCTCGGCGTCTCCGTACTCTGCCGCATCCGGCAACGGTCCGATTCCAAATCCATCGATGACAAACAGCAGAACACGTTTGATCATAAGAGAGCACTCCAGTAACTGATGGTAGTGGTATCCGCACGCAATCGGTGCAGGCCCGCAGTGGTTATATCGAGGCTCTCCACTCTTCCATGATTTTCAGACTCGCGCTGGTTCCGATCCGGTCGGCTCCTGCTTCCAGCATCGCCTGTGCCGTCTTCCAGTCCCTTATACCACCCGACGCTTTGACCTTCACCTGTCCGGCAACGGCTGTTTTCATAAGCCGAACGTCCTCGACGGTCGCGCCTGCTGGACCGAACCCGGTCGAGGTTTTCACATAGTCGGCGCCTGCCTCAATGACAAGTCGGCAGGCTGTGAGCTTGTCTTGTTGCGTCAGATAGCAGGTTTCAAGAATGACTTTATGTTCGACGTTCGGCGTGGCCGTCACGACCTCGGCAATATCCCGCCGCACCTCGTCATAGTCCCCGGACTTCAGCCGGCTGACATTGATGACCATGTCCAGCACCGAGGCTCCGCGCGCAACGGCTTCGATCGCTTCCGCGACTTTTGCCGCCGTCGTATGGCCCCCCAACGGAAATCCGATGGGAATGCCGACCCGCACATCAGCGCCGGCGACCGCTGCCACGGCTTCACCCACATAACACGGCGGCACGAAAATGACCGTGAACCGATGTTCCTTGGCCTCCCTGCACAACCGTACTACGTCGGCTTTGACGGCTTCTGGCCTGAGCACCGTATGATCGATGAGACTCGGCAGGTTCCATGTAGGCATCGTTCACGACACTCCTTCTTGATGAATACGCCCGTTGATCTCCGGAACAACCGAGGTCTGCGAAGAACGGGCGCGCCGGGACCGCTTCTGATACTTCTCCACCGCCCTGTTGTGCTCCACCAGCGTGGCGGAAAATTGATGGGTCCCGTCGTTCTTCGACACGAAATATAGATCCTGGGTCGAGGTCGGATAGAGCGCGGCCCGGATCGAATCCGCCCCTGGGCTCGCGATCGGACCCGGCGGCAGGCCCGCCCATCGATAGGTGTTGTAGGGGCTGGGATGAGAAAGATCCTTCTTGCGCAGATTGCCGTCGAAGTTCGGCAGGCCATAAATGACCGTCGGATCGCTCTGGAGAGGGATTCGTTTCTTGAGACGATTATGAAACACGGATGCGATGTGAGGCCGTTCCTCTCCCGCGCCGGTCTCTTTTTCGATGACCGACGCCAACGTCAGCACCTGATGCGGCGTCAGGCGCATTTCCTTCGCGCGTGCCTGCCACTCCGAGGTCAACACATGCGCCAACTGATCGACCATGGCTTTGATCACGTCCTTCGCCGCGGTAGGGCGCGGAAAACGATAGGTGTCCGGGTACAGATACCCCTCCACGCTATCGGCGTGAACTCCCAGGGCCTTGATGAAGGAATGGTCATGAGCCAGCCGGATGAACTCGGCCCGATCCGTGATGCGATGTTCCGCAAAGACATCGGCGATTTGGCTGATCGTGTACCCCTCCGGAATCGTCACAGAATGCAGCACAACACGGCCTGCCATCAGTTTGGAGAGAATCTCGCTCGGAGGCAAAGCGGCATGCAGCTCATATTCCCCGGGGCGGATCTTTCGTTCGGCCTCCTGTTTCTTCCCCAGCCACATGAATGCAGAACGGCTCTTGATCAATTGTTCCCGCTCAAGAATCTGCGCGACCTGTGAGAACGCCGCCCCTTCCGGAATCACCACGATCTTGGCGGGAGGATGGTCGGATTCGGAGAGAACCGGAGCTTCAATCCATCGAATCGTCAAATACGCGGCCAGTCCGCCGAGTACGGCGACGACGAGAACCAGTGTCAGCAGGATTCGCAGCTTCATGGGAACGCCACTCTAGAGACTCCATCTCCTCATCATGCTCATCCTGAGAATGGATCACAGGATTCGCCGCTGCGGGGGTCTGCGCCGCCAGATAGCTTTGCAACAGAATGGCCGCCGCGATCCGGTCGATCACGCTTTTGCGTTTCTTCCGGCTGACATCTGCGGCGATGAGCAGATCTTCCGCCGCCTTCGTGGTCATCCGTTCGTCCCACAGGACGACCGGCACGGACAACCCTGCTTCCAGCTTTACTACAAACGCGCGCATGGCTTGGACGGCAAGCCCTTCGCGACCGTCCAGCTGAAGAGGCAATCCTAAGACCACCCGCTCGACGCTGTGCGATCCGACCAACGCCGCGATGTGGGCGATATCACGATCCAGCGTGCGCCGTTCGAATGTTTCGAGCGGCTGTGCCGTCCATCCCAATTCGTCGCTCAGAGCGACCCCGATCCGCTTGGTGCCATAATCGAGCGCGAGGATGCGGCTAGACATGATTCTACCGCCTCAGGGCCTGTTCGACCAAGCCAAAGACTTTTTCCAACGCCGCGTCGAGCTTGGCGACATCCTTTCCGCCGGCTTGCGCCATTTCAGGACGACCGCCGCCCGTGCCACCGACTTCGGTAGCCATCACCTTGATGAGTTCGTTGGCCTTTACCTTTGAGAGGAGATCCTTGTCTCCCTTCACTACCACAAACAAAGCCACCTTTCCTTCGGAGACCCCACCGAGTGCGATAACACAGCTCTGTTCTTTCTCCCTTAGGCGATCAGCTAACGCCCGAAGCCCAGTCATGTCAATTTCATCAGCACGCTGCGCATGAACTTTCACCCCAGAGATAGTCTGAATACTGGCTTCATCTTTAGCACCAGCCCCCGTAGCCATCTTCAGCTTCAGCTCTTCAAGCTCCCGCTCCTTGTCCTTCAACTGTGTCAGCATCTTGCGTGTCTTGCCGACCAGTTCCGCTTGCCCGACCTTTAACATATCGGACAGCTCGCGGACATCGGCTTCGAGCTTCTTCATAAGCGCATAGGCCCCGGTACCTGTCTGGGCTTCGATCCGGCGCACCCCGGCCGCCACGCCTCCCTCGGACACGATACGGAACAGCCCGATGTCACCCGTCTGCCGGCAGTGGGTCCCGCCGCAGAGTTCTTTGCTGAAGGACTCTACGCTCACAACCCGCACCTGCTCACCGTACTTGTCGCCGAAAAACGCCAGGGCGCCGTTTGCCACCGCATCCTGAATGCTCATCACGTCGGTTCGGACCGCTTCATTCTTGCGGATCTCCCCGTTCACCGTTGACTCGATGTCATCGATATCGCGGGAAGACAACGGCCTGAAATGAGCGAAATCAAACCGGAGCCGATTCGGCCCCACCAGCGATCCATACTGTTTCACATGCGGACCGAGCAAATCGCGCAGAGCCGCATGGACCAGATGTGTCGCGGTATGGTTGCGGGCGGCGTCCAGGCGCGTGGATGCGTTGACCGTCATCCGTAGCCGCTCTCCTTCTCGAATACAGCCCTTGCGGACGGTCCCCTTATGGAGAATGAGCGCCGGCGCAGGCCTTGTCGTATTGTCAATTTCGAGCAGCCCTTCAGGGCCGGCTAATGTTCCGCGGTCCCCGACCTGCCCGCCGCCTTCAGCATAAAACGGCGTCACATCCAGCACCACCTCGACGTCATCGCCTTCCGCTGCTTCCTTGACCACCTGTTCGCCCTTGAGGATCGCAAGAAGGATGCTTTCGCTCTCCAACCGGTCGTACCCGACGAACGTGGTCGCCCCGACCCGCTTGACCAGTTCAGTCACCGCCGGCCTGGCCGTCTCCTGCTCGAACCCGCCGGTCTTGCGCGCACGAGTCCGTTGTTCCTCGATCGCCGCTTCGAACCCCGACTCATCGACGGTCATCCCCTGTTCACGGCACGCCTCCGTAATCAAATCCATGGGAAACCCGTACGTGTCATAGAGCTTGAAGACATCAATACCCGCCAACACCGTCCGTCTGTTCACCTTTACCTTCTCGATCATGTCGTTCAAAATTGGCAAGCCCTGATCGAGTGTGGCGATAAACCGCTCCTCTTCACCTTTTGTCGCTTCGGCAATAGTACCGGCTGCCGCGCGCACCTCCGAGTAGGCGCCTCCCATCTGCCCCACAACCACCGCACTCAACTCATGCAGAAAGGGCTCGACGATGCCGAGCAACCGGCCGTGCCGCGCAGCGCGGCGCAGAATCCGCCGCAGCACATACCCACGGCCTTCATTGGACGGCAGGATACCGTCTGTCATCAGAAACGCGATCGCGCGGAGGTGATCGGCGATGACACGCATCGAACGATCCGCCTGGTCCTTCTTGCCATACTGCATCCCAGCCCGGCCGGCGATCGCCGATAATAGCGGTGTGAACAAATCGCTGTCGTAGTTGCTCAAGACTCCCTGCGCGACCGCCGAAAGCCGTTCGAGCCCCATCCCCGTATCGATGCTCGGCTTGGGCAACGGATTGAGCTTCCCTGAGGCATCCCGGTTGTACTGCATAAAGACGAGATTCCAGATCTCGATGACCCGGTCGCCCTCGCCGTTCGGCCGATCGTCTCCGGGCACCGACGGGCCTTGATCGAAGTGCAGCTCCGAACAGGGGCCGCAGGGGCCCGTATCGGCCATCTGCCAGAAGTTGTCTTTTTCACCGCACCGGACGATGCGGGAGGGAGACACACCGACCTTCTTCCAGAGCTGATCGGCTTCATCGTCCTCGCGAAAAATCGTGACCCACATCCGGCTCTTGTCGAGACCGACGGTCCTGGTCAAAAACTCCCAGCCGAAGATGACGGCGTCTTCTTTGAAATAGTCTCCGAATGAAAAATTGCCGAGCATCTCGAAGAACGTGTGGTGCCGCCTGGTATACCCCACATTTTCAAGATCGTTGTGCTTGCCGCCGGCGCGCAGGCATTTCTGCACGGATACCGCCCGCTTGTATGGGCGCGATTCTTCTCCGAGAAAGACCCGTTTGAATTGATTCATCCCGGCATTGGTAAACAGCAGCGTCGGATCAGCCTGTGGAATCAAGGCCGAACTGGGTACGGCCTGATGCCCCTGCTCCTCGAAGTACCGGATAAACGACTGTCTGAGTTCCTGCGCGCTATGCGTCATCGATCCCATTCCTCATGTCTCGTACGGTCGCCCATCATACGATCAATTGTCTCTTCCTCGAAACCCCGCTGACGTAGGAGGCGAACCGATTGAGCCGGTGTCAGCTGCCTGCCCGCGCGCCGTATCACGGCCAGGGCACGACGCGCCAGCGTGTCTTCGTCGAGATCACGCAACGCCGTCCGGATTACCCGGCCAGCCACGGCCTCAGGCACGCCCTTGAATAACAACTCTGCTTCCAGCCGTTCCCGCCCCATCGGCCGTCTGGCAAGACAGGTCTCGATCCAACGCTCCGCGTAGGCTCCATCGTTGAGATAGCGGAGATCGGACAACCGGCCGATGGTCTGTTGTGTCTGAGCCGGCGCAGCGCCCTTGCGGAGAAGAAACTGCTCGACCTGGGCGGCGGTTCGATCCCGACGGGCAAGATAGCGAAGGGCCAGAGACATCCACTGGTCAGGCTTCGCGGGATCAGGCTGTCTATCGGTGCGCCCGTTTCTCATCGGATCGAGCCGCCGGTTTCTCGTCCTTTGCCTCGGCCTTTGCCTCGGCCTTCTTCTCACCGCGCCCGGGCACACCGGCCAACTCACGAAGCTTAGCCTCGACCTCTCGCGCGGCAGCGGCGTTCTGCTTCAGAAAATCTCTCGCCGCTTCGCGTCCCTGCCCAATGCGCTCGCTTTTGTAGGAGTACCAGGCGCCGGACTTCTCGATGACACGCTTATCGACTCCAAGATCGACCAGCTCGCCCGTCTTCGAGATGCCCTCGGCGAACATGATATCGAATTCGGCCTGCCGGAAAGGTGGCGCCATCTTGTTCTTCACGACTTTGACACGAACGCGGCTGCCCATCACATCCTGGCCTTCTTTGATGGATTCAATGCGCCGAATGTCCAGGCGAACCGATGAATAGAACTTGAGTGCATTGCCGCCGGTGGTTGTTTCCGGATTCCCGAACATCACGCCGAGCTTCATGCGGATCTGGTTGATGAAGATCACCGTGGTCAGCGACTTCGCAATCGCCGCCGTGAGTTTTCGCAACGCCTGCGACATCAGCCGCGCTTGCAAGCCCATGTGCGCGTCGCCCATTTCCCCTTCGATCTCAGCCCGTGGCGTCAACGCCGCCACCGAGTCCACCACGATCAGATCGATTGCTCCGCTGCGCACGAGTGTTTCGGCGATTTCCAACGCCTGCTCGCCGGTATCCGGCTGCGAGACCAGCAAGTCGTCGGCCTGCACGCCCAGCTTCTTCGCATACGTCAGGTCCAGCGCATGTTCCGCATCGATGAACGCCGCGACCCCGCCTGTCTTCTGCACTTCGGCGATGCAATGGAGCGTCATGGTCGTTTTGCCCGAGGCTTCCGGACCGAAAATCTCGATGACCCGCCCGCGCGGGAGCCCGCCGACGCCGAGCGCGATATCGAGGCCGAGCGACCCGGTCGAAATGGCCGGCACATCGACCTTTTCCTCGGCGCCAAGCTTCATAATGGCCCCTTTCCCATACTGCTTTTCAATCTGGGACAAGGCCAAGTCCAATGCGCGCTTCTTATCGTCCTTCTCTGCCATGGAGATCTCCTAAATATAATAGTGGGATGAAGAACGGCGATTATACCGAAGCGAGCCGGGGAAACCTAGCCCACATTCTTCATGACTCTTCTGCGGCGCTCGTCCGTCCCTGCGAGTCTTCGTCGCTCGTATCTCGTGAAGCGCGGGACAGAGTACCTATGTTTGATTGCGAGATACGCTTCAGGAAATACCCTTTTCTCCGATCGGGCCGGCCTCCTTGCTTAAACCAGAGTTTTCCTTGCGATCTCTTCACGAATCTTTATACTTCTGCAAGACACGGTCGGCAAGCAGAGATCAGGGAGACCCGACATGGCCAAGATCGACGAATTTTTCAGAATGATGACGGAACGCGGCGCATCCGACTTGCATCTCGTGTCCGGACAGCCTCCTGTCATGCGGGTCAACGGCGAGCTGGAGCGAGTCCCTGGACAAAGCCCGCTCATCCACGAACAACTCAAAGAGGTCCTCTACGAAATCGCGCCCGCCGCGAAGAAAACCCAATTTGAAGAGACCGGCGACGTGGATTTCGGATATGAAATTCCTGGGCTTGCCAGATTTCGCGCCAATTTTTTCCTCCAAAAATACGGCTGTGCCGCCGTGTTTCGAAAAATTCCCTCTAAGGTTCTGACGGCGGCCGAGTTAGGGCTTCCTCCGATCCTGACCAGATCGGCCATGCTGAAAAAAGGGCTGGTCCTTGTGACTGGCCCGACCGGCAGCGGAAAATCGACTACGTTGGCCGCCATCATCGACCACGCCAACAAGAACCGGAAAGACCATATTCTGACGATCGAAGACCCGATCGAGTTCGTCCACCAAAGCCAGGGTTGCGTCATCAACCATCGCGAAATCGGCGTCCACACCCAATCGTTCGGCACCGCCCTGCGTGGAGCCTTGCGCGAAGATCCGGACATCATTCTGGTCGGTGAAATGCGTGACCTCGAAACCATTCGGCTTGCGGTGGAAGCCGCCGCAACCGGGCACCTGGTCTTTGGGACGCTGCACACCGAGAACGCATCGAAAACGGTCGACCGGGTCATCGAGGTGTTCCCGCACCAGGAACAGGCACAGATTCGCAACACGCTGTCGACCGCCCTCAGAGTGGTGGTGGCCCAAAACCTCTTTAAACGAATCGACCAGAAAGGACGTTGCGCCGCGCTTGAAATTCTGGTCTGTACACCCGGCGTCGCCAATCTAATCCGCGACGCCAAGACGTTCCAAATCGCATCGCTCATGCAGACCGGCAAGGCGGCCGGCATGCAAACGCTGGATGATGCCATCCAGGATCTTTTGACGAAAAAGTGGATTGCTCCGGAAGAAGCCTACGAGAAATCGATCGACAAAACCCGCTTCGCCAAATTGCTCAAGACGCCGCCCGACGCCCTGCAATAATCGCCGCGACCGGACGCCGGCCCCCGATCCGAGCCTTGAATGACCGGTACTGAACTGGTTCCGGTCATTCCTCCTCTGACAATCCGACCTCCCACAGCTTCGCATAAACCGGCCCAGCTGCGCGCAACTCGCTCTGCATCAGCGCAATGGCGTTGACCGCCAACGATCCGACGCCCGACGGCCGATCCAGCACACCGCTCTTGACCAAAACCTGCCCTACCAGACGTTCCCCCTCTTTAACGCGGGCCAGCGTGAGATGAGGACTCCAGGGTCTGTCATCCGCCGCAATGCCGAATGACCGGCAACAGGCCTCCACATCTTGATGCAATGACGTCGATCGTTGTGCGATGTCGCTCTTCTCCCATGCTTCAGATGGGCCGACCCACAAGACCCGTGGTTGCTGAGCGCGAGGGAACACCCCCAGCCGTTCGAGCGGAATGTGAATGACGCGACGACCCGTTATCGTCTGTTGGATGGCTTCACGTATGGGCTCGATGAGTTGTTCGTCGATGTCGCCAAGAAATCTGACGGTGAGATGCATGGACGACGGCTGCACCCAGGAGACACGAACATTCTTCACGCATTCGCGAGAAAACAGCTGTTTGAGATCCTGCTCAATACCCGCAAGCTTCACCCGGAGATCTTCCGTCAATTCGACGGCAAGAAAAGCCCGGATCATCTTCTGGGTTTCCTTTCCTCGCAGCTTGTCGTGTCGGTGTCGGCCCACCGTAGAATTCGTATCTCGTCGTTCGCATAATATGCGCGAGAACGGCGCGACGAGCGCGACAGGCGAGACTCATGCCGACGCAGGCTCTGACCACTCCCGCTTTTCTCGCCACTCTCGCGAGCCTCGCTCATGGAACGAGATACGCTTCACGTTTGACGAGATACGAAATGTTACGCTCGCGTCAACAACCATCGCCGCAACAGATCGAGCGCCGCCTGCGAAGACCGCTGCTTAATCGTCGAGCGATCGCCATGGAACCGAAACTCCCTGGTGACGGCATCACCTGCTCCGCCATCAAGCCCCACATACACCAGACCAACCGGTTTCGATTCTGACCCCCCTCCCGGCCCGGCAATGCCTGTTACACTCAATCCGACCGATACGCCGGCCCGTTCACGAATGCCATTGGCCATCGACGCTGCCACCTCATGGCTGACCGCTCCATGACGTACAATCACCTCAGCCGGCACACCCAGCATCTCCGTCTTGGCTCGATTGCTGTAGCACACGGCGCCTCGATCGACGTATGCCGACGACCCCGGCACCTGCGTGAGACGATGCGAGATCAACCCGCCGGTACAAGACTCTGCCACGGCAACCGTACGTCTCTGCAGTGACAGTAACCGGCCCACCACCGCTTCCATCGTGTCCTGTCCCTCGGCATAAAGCCACTCTCCCAGCCTCTCACGGACTTGCTCTGCCAACAGCTCAATCTTCACGGCGCCGGATGAGCGGCGCACGTTCGACGTCAAAGAGACCAGCACTCCTGCCGGCGAGGCCAAGAGGCCAAGATCCATCGGCGTCCGCTTTGAACAGAGGCCTTTCAACTTGGCATCCACATCGGCTTCGGGCAATCCCCAGGTATGGAATACCCTCCTCACAATCGGCGAGCGGCGAGGTGTCGCCGATCGTTCGAGCTGAGCTGTCAAAAGTGGAATCACCGATTGCTCCATCATGGCGTCCATTTCTCGCGGCACGCCGGGAAGTGCGACCAGAACGGCCCTCTTCCAGAATACGGCAAAGCCGGGCGCAGACCCCACCGGATTGGGCATCACCGTGGCGCCGGATGGAATCATCGCTTGCCGCAGCTGGCCTTTGTTGGGTCTTCGCCCCCACTGAGCCAGCCTGGCCGTCATGCCTTCCAACGCTTCCTTGCGACGGGCCAGCCTCCGCCCGGTTGCGTCTGCTACAGCTTCTCGCGTGCAGTCATCCACGGTCGGCCCAAGCCCGCCGGTGATCACAATAACCCCGGCCCGCTGCACAGCCGTAGTAAGCACGTTTACGATATCCGTCCGGCTATCGCCGACAATCGACTTGAATCTGACTTCAATCCCGTATGCACCAAGCTTCTCGGTGATGACAAGAGAATTGCTGTCGGATCGGCCTCCGACTAACAGCTCCGAGCCGATGGCGACTGTTTCAGCGATGAAGCAGCGATCTGATGACGCGCGTGTGTACATGGCAGGACAGCGTACCCATTCGACCTGCACAAAGTCGAGTGCGCAGCTGACTTCACCTCCCCTAGTGTACACCGGCTGCCGGTAACAGAGCTCCTTCACCCTGTCAACAGTTGCACTCCCTCTTCCCAACCCCGTTGACAGAACAAAACACGAAGTGCTACGAAATAGACTCTTTTGAGCGCTCACCTATCCATCGAATGGGCGAGCCGTCATACGGAGGAATTCATGTCAACTCCCGACCAACCGACACCACAGCCCCCTCGACGCCAATTTGTCAATTTTGCGTTTTACAAGGTGGATCCGGCCTGGCGGCGGCTGCCGGAAGATGAGCGCACCAAAGGCAAGCAGGAATTCCTGCGGGCCGTGGAAGAGTATACGGGCAAAGTCCTGGTGGTGCCCTATTCGGCG
>JBJACV010000007.1:0-189627 GCA_046604365.1 Nitrospira sp. | reverse complement strand
ATTCCGGCGTCATCGAATCCAGCCCGTGCGAGTACCCAAACGCCCGCTGGTACAATACCCAAAACACCCCGATCGCCAGCATCGCAAACCAGCCGATCTTCACCGGCTTGGAATCGTACCACTGCGAGATATCGTAGCCCCTGTCAGAAGCTGCCATGGTCCGCCCCTCCTTGTTTAAAATAACCTAACAACGCTGTTCCAAGTTGCGAATTCAATAACATGCACGGGGATCTTAGTTTCAAGATTCCCGTGATTCCAAATAGTAAGGCTATGCTACTCCTTGAAACTCTACTTTGCAAGCATCTCCGGTCCTTCGACCCTTCAGCCGTTGATCGTGATTTTGCTCAACTAAACGGCTCCTGAACACCGGGCATGCTAGGCTAGATAGGTCCTTTGGCAATACCCAAGATGCGCTCCCACAAAGCGCGAGAACTACGCAAACACCCCTCTCTTTCAAGACTCTTTAGGCCGTTCTCTAAGGCCCTGCGCACATACGCTGTCGCTTATTCAATAGGTACCGTGATTGCAGGAGGGTTGCTTGGTTTTCGACGACTTGCGAAATCCTGATCAATCGCCTTCAAGGCCTCCAACTGGGACGTCAGCTCCTCAATGCGCCGATCGCGCTCCTTGACTTGTCGCTGGAGGGACTTGACTAGATCCGATTCGATGGCAGCCGATTCACTTCTCTGCACATTTTTGGACGCGTACGCCGTAGAGCGTGATTCACACCCACCTAGAATGAAAGCGCAGACCAAACCAATGACGGAAAGACCCCAAGGCATCTGGTAGATCATCTTCATTTGAAAAATATCTCACGCCCCCTCACATCCCGCAAGGGCAATTTCAAATCCATCCACCTTCCAAGATCGATAACGGTTCATCACAAGCACCGCGAGAAATATCCAAGAAAACGAAAGATGCCCGACCTCTGGGATGAGTGACAGGGTCGCCACTTAGCAGGATGCCGCCTGGACATCGGAATATGCGAGCGCTTCAGGAGGGTAGCATGAGCTTTCCCACAGCCTGTCAGAGCGGCTGCCCTTGCGTCTATCGACGACAGGATCCTAAAATGTGCCCGCTACAGACTTCCTATGCATGTACCAGCAGACACCATCATGGATATACAACCCAAGGCTCGCTATAGCCAATATCCGTTTATCAAGCCCATTGCTGCCGGCCTCATTCCTTTCCTGCTGTTACCGTGTTTGTTGCTGGCGTTCGGAGATCACCAGGCATTTGCGGAATGGGTGACTGTTGAGAAACCTTATCCGGTTCGTGAACTACAGACCCTCTACATTGATCCGGCGACTATACGCAGGGAAGGCAACCTTGTGGATGTCTGGCAATTGACGGATTATAGGTGGATGCAAGGGGGGCCAAAAGCAACCCCTCGCTTTTTATCGACAACCACCCACAAGCAATTCGAATGCACGGACAAACGCCTTCGGCTATTGGCCTATACTGAGTTCTCACACCGGATGGCTGCCGGCAGCGCATCGAACGGTTATGTCGACAAGGATAGATGGCTGGCGGTTGAAGCGGATAGCATCAATGAAGCGTTGTGGACAATTCTCTGTCGCCGGCCATGAACCGGCACGGCGGGCCTCCCAAATCTCGCCGGTAACAGTCAGCATCGGCTCTCGTCACCACACACCCCATGCTTGCTAAATGGGTACTGATCACGGCTGGAATCGTTATTATCGCCACAGGCCTTTTCCTTTGGGGAAATGAATTGATGAGCACGCAAGCTACGACTGCACCCGAACGAGAAGAGGTGATTGCGGACATCATCCGGAACTGGCAGAATGCCCACCCGGCAGGACAGCGGTTCAGCCTCTTACCTACCTTCAACAACGATGCAGTTTTTGACAAGGAAACGGGCCTTGTGTGGGAATTATCGCCGCAGGCAGCGACTGTCACGTGGAACGAGGCCCGCACCACTTGTGTCAACCGGGTGATAGGCGGACACAAAGGGTGGCGGCTGCCTGCTCCAAGCGAAATGCGCAGTCTGGTGGGCCCGGCAGTCGATGCCCCAGGCCCAAACCTTCCTCCGGGCCACCCCTTTCTGAACGTCCAACCGACTTCCTATTGGACGGTCGTACCGGAAGCAAACCAACCTTCCTACGCACGATATGTGGATGCGTTCCTGGGTAACGTGCTCAGCCTCGTCAGGATTTACACATTTCCCGTGTGGTGCGTCCAAGGTCCTATGAATATCGATGCCTATTGAGATATCCAGAAGGACGCGGCACACAATATAGGATGTCTTCAGCTTCCAGGCCACTGTAGAATACCGACTAGCGTCGATTACTGGGCAGGGGGAAAGGGATAATGGTTACGTTGCGGGAACAACTAGCGAACGCGTTCCATGATACGCAGTCTTTCAAATGGGATGCTGAGAAGGGATTCAAGCTGGCGTCCGGCGAGACCAGCCCCTTCTATGTCGATTGTCGCGCGCTCGTGGCCCACCCGGAGGCCCGCCGGCTGGTAGCCGAGCTAGCCTATGACAAACTTACAGGGATTGAACTGGACTGCCTTGGTGGGCTCGAAATCGGAGCGATCCCCATTGCGGTGACCATCTCGGACTTTGCCTGTGCAGCCGCGCGTCAGCGGCTGTGGAGAACTTTTGTAGTGAGGAAACAGGCCAAGGATCATGGCTTAGGCAAACTGATCGAAGGAAGTATTCGCCCGGGCGATCGCGCTCTGATCGTGGACGATGTGCTCACGAGCGGCGGGTCGCTGCTCAAAGCCGTCGCAGCCGCTCGTGAAGCCGGGTTACGAGTCGATCATGCGTTGGTGATTGTCGACCGTCAAGAACAGGACGGGAAAGCCCGGGTAGAACGGGAACAACTCACACTGCTCAGTCTCCTCACGGTACAAGACTTGCGGCTGGCTATGAAGCAATCCTAGGCGTCACTGTCCAAACTTCATTCCTCATCGTCATCGGCACTGAAACTGAATCCCCCAACGCCGTTCCTCTATGGCTTCTTCCTGCCCTTCGATCGGACTAATCACGCGTATCCGACCTTTGGTTTCTCCTTCGCGAACGATCTCATATGATCGTTCGCCGCATTTCTTGTCGATAACTGTCAGTGCTTCCTTACGGAATGACGATAGGATTGAGCCCTGCTCTCCCTTAAAGGGATACACAACCACGCCGCCGTTCTCGTGTTCTTGAACGAGCTTGACCCCATCGGCACAACCCACAAGAGTCGAAACGACGACCGCAACAGTCACTCTTGACCAGACTTTTCTCATGGTTCTATTATGAAGAGAGTCTGTTCCGGTCTCAATATGCCTGGGAGGATACATGATGAGGTTCTATAGAATCGTCGCGGTCGGATGCCTGGTTGCCGCAAGCCTGACGTTCAGTGAGGTCGCTCAATCCCACCATTCGTATCTGCTGACCGTGCAACAATTGCAATCCGGTCTTTCCATGGCTCGGTTCATGACCCAGAAAGGTTTCATCCTGGTCGATGTCCGCTCACCGGATGAACATCTGGCCGGCAGCATCCCCGGCACCGACCGCAATATCGACTTCCGTGAGATCCAGTCGCGTCATCGTGAGATCGGCGCAAAACTGGAGGACCATATCGTCGTCTATTGCCAATCAGGACGTCGGAGCAATATCGCAGCGGAGACCCTGGCGGATCTCGGATATCGCTATGTGTACAATGTTGAAGGCAGCATGAACGCATGGATAGAGGCAGGGTTTCCGGTCGTACGATCGCAGCAATAGCCATTCCCCTCAACAGATAACGACGACACGTGTATCGTACTTCCCTTATCTCAAGCGAGGGACCACTCTCATGCTTGGAGTATCTTCCCTCGTTGGCTGGCTGAGAAGCAACGTGTGACGATTCTTGTGCCCCGAGATCTTAGCGCCGGCTCACACCGATGACCGTCGGTAATGGGATGTGCGCGGAGGTGCTTCCGCTAAACAAGGCCTTCCAGAAAACTCGATTCTCATTCTGCTGGTCTCTCTGCCACAGCGACTCCGAAACAAGTACGTCTGACGATGAGCCTCCATCCATAGCCATCGCCTGACGCACGACGGACAACGTATCCCGAAGACATCGGCCAATATCATACAGAGACGTGACGTCTCGGCTCTTGAAGATGAGAATGCGTCCCTTGTCCGTTTCAGCAATAATCGTTTGATATGCCCGCTTCCCTGTCTGACGAACACGAATCGTCCGATTCCGGTCCAAGAGCATCAGCGCCTGGGCTGCCTCTTGATAGGGCGGATGTTGCTCATCAAAGGCCTCCACCGCCAAGTCGAGTACTCGAGCCTTCTTCACGCCTGAAACCAAGGGCTCCGCGACAAATACTCCCTGCCATGTTGCGTGCCGGCGGCTCCCCAATGACCGGCCGTCTTTATATAGTAAGCCGAGATAGGCGAAGTTTTCACGAAACAAGCCCGCGTTGAAAATGACATCATGGCCCGTCCGCTTCTGCCATTCTTCGATCGTCGGAGGCTGTGCAAGTTTTTCATGCGCATAGTGATGGATCGCAAACCTGGCAAGATCCGGATCGATCTCAATGGCCAACAAGGACGGCACGGCCGGACAAGGCTCGCCCGGAGTCCACACTGACACAGCAACACCATCCGCAAGCTGTTCCCACTTGATATTCTCAGCAAAAGTGACGCACGGCAGCGTGCAGAACGCAAGAACATAGCCGAATAGACGACCCGCCTTGCCGCCAGCGACGGTCGGGAATCGCCGCCTCTCGATTGAATCGGATGCCCCGCAGTGAACACCTGACATGAAGTCGTCGATCATGGCATATGGCCGATAGATCGTTGTCTGGGATGGTTACCGGATCACTGTCCCTTGCTGACTTGATACCACCGTGCTGGCCGGATTCCAATCCAGAAGCTCGCGAATTGCCCTCGCCAGAGCCTCCGGAGTGAACGGCTTTTGCAGATACCCACAGGCTGGGTCCCCGGCACCCAGACCAACATCATCGGTATAGCCGGAGATGAAGAGAAGTTTCAGCTCAGGCTTGATCACGCGAAGATGCTGGGCCAATTCCGGCCCGTTCATTCCCGGCATGACCACATCCGTGAGCAGGAGCTGGAGCCGGCCTATCTGCTGCGTACCGACAAGACAGGCCTCCAAGCCGTGTTTGGCCTCGAAGACCCGATATCCAAGCTTTCGAAGTTCGTCTCGAATCAGACTGCGGACGCCCGCATCATCTTCAACCAGCAAAATGGTCTCATGGCCGCTCGTGGACGACGGCGTGACTTCCGTACCGACGACTCGTTCCGGCTCCTCGATAATCTTCGGAAGGTAAATATCAAAGCGAGTGCCCCGCCCAATCGCGCTGGACACATCCAGCCCGCCCCCGCTTTGGGTGACGATGCCGAATACGGTGGAGAGTCCGAGTCCCGTGCCTTTCCCTTCTTCCTTCGTCGTGAAAAACGGCTCAAACATGTGGGCTTGAACATCCGGTGAAATCCCGCAGCCGGTGTCGGATACAGAGAGCTTCACATAGGAACCGGGAGGCAAGGGGCGCAGGTGGTACACCGGCGTCCGGTCGATCTCGACCGACGCGGTTTCGATGATCAGCGTTCCGCCCTTGGGCATGGCATCGCGGGCATTGACAACGAGATTCATGACGATCTGTTCGAGTTGCGCGGGGTCTGTCTTGACTCGAAGAGGCTCTCGGCTCGCGCGTAAGACCAATTCGATATCTTCCCCGATTAAACGTCGAAGCATCGTCTCAAAGTTGCCGATCACCGGATTCAGATCGAGCACCTTCGGCACAGCCGGCTGCTTTCTGCTGAATGTCAGCAGTTGCTTGATCAGCGCCGCCGCGCGATCGCCGGCCTTTCGCATCTCTTCGATCTTGCCCCGCTCAGGATGGTCCGACGGCAAGTCATTGAGCAAGACCTGGCTGTGGCCCATGATGACGGTCAGGATGTTGTTAAAATCGTGCGCCAGTCCTCCGGCCAAGCGGCCGACGGCCTCCAGCTTTTGCGCCTGGCGAAGTTGCTGCTCGCTCTGGCGCAAGGCGTCCTCGGCCCGCTTCCGCTCCATCCGATCGTGCCGTTCCCGAAGCGCTCGCTGAATCGATGGAACAAGCCGGCCGATCCGCTGTTTCAAAATGTAATCCGTGGCGCCGCGATGCATGGTGTCGATGGCGAGTTCCTCGCCGAGCGTCCCGGAAACGAAAATGAACGGGATCTCAGGAGCCAGCTTGCGCGCAAGCTCAAGCGCAGCAGCACCATCGAATCCAGGAAGAGAATAGTCGGCCAAAATCAGATCGATCAGGCCTTCTTTAAGGACTGCAACAAACGCCGCACGACTTTCCACGCGGATCGGAGCGCAAGGAATTCCCCCCTCTTCCAACAGCGCGGCGATGAGGTCGGCATCCGTCTGATTATCCTCTAGTTGGAGGACTCGCAAAGGCGTGGTCATCAAAGCTCCATTCAAAGTTACTTGCCGGAACCGGATCCCTGCGGTGGAGGCTCGTTGATCACACCCCAGAATGTGCCCAGCTCCTTGACGGCCGAGACAAACTGATGGAATTCAACAGGCTTCACCACATACGCATTGGCTCCCAGCGCGTAACTCTCGCCGAGGTCACGCTCTTCACGGGAAGAGGTGAGCATGACGACAGGAATGGGGCGGAGATGCGTATCCCCCTTGATGGTCCGCAAAACCTCAAGCCCGTTTACTTTGGGCATCTTGATATCCAGAAAGATAACCGCAGGGTTCCCTTTCATCCGGGAAGCAAACGGCCCTCGACAATACAAGTAATCCAATACTTCGGCGCCGTCGTGGCAGAGGACCACTTTGTCGGAAATGTTTTGTTCCTCCATAGCGGCCAGAGCCAGCTCAGCGTCTCGCGGATTATCTTCAGCGAGTACGATCGGTTTTGCGCCTGTCATGATCGAGGCCTCCTGGTTGGGAGCGTAATATAAAAGGTCGCTCCTTTATCCGGCTCGCCCTCCGCCCAGGTGCGCCCGCCATGCCGATGCACGATCCGACGCACGTTGGCGAGGCCGATACCGGTTCCTTCAAATTCATCCATCCGATGGAGTCGCTGAAACACGCCGAATAGTTTGCCGGCATACTGCATATCGAATCCCACTCCGTTGTCACGCACAAAAATGACGACTTCACCGGAACTCGGCCTGTCAATGCCGACCTCAATGTGCGCGCGCGGCCTGGTGCTCGTGAATTTCACCGCATTCGCGATCAGATTCATAAACACCTGCCGGAGCATGGCCGGATCACCCAGCACTTCCGGGAGTGTGGCAATTGTCCAAGATATCTCGCGTCCTTGCAAGTCAAGTCGCAAATCGTAAAGGATGGTTCGGATCAGTTGGTTCAAATCAACGGTCGTTTGAAGCATCTCCTGACGGCCCATCCGAGAAAACACCAGCAAATCGTCGATCAGTTGGCCCATCTGTTTGGCAGAGTCGGAGATCGTCTGCAAATACCTGGCGGCCTTTTCGTTCAACGATTCAGTCACCGCTTTGCGCAACAGCGACGCATACCCATCGATATGGCGAAGCGGAGCGCGCAAGTCGTGAGAAACCGAATAGCTGAAGGATTCAAGCTCCTTGTTCGCGGCCTCGAGAAGTTCGCCGCGCCGCTGCAGTTCATCGGCGACACGCCGCCGTTCCGTGATGTCATGCCTGATCAAATAGTATACGGACGCCAGCAGCACGAACTGAAGCAGCGCGCCAATGCTGAGCAGCACGATCGTATTCGTCGTCGTGGCCGCAGATTCTAACACCCGCCGACGCAATGCCTGCCGTTCGTATGCCTCCATTTCGGCAACAACCCGGTGAATCTCACTGATCTCCAGCGCTGCGGCTCCTTCGAGCGCTATTTTCTTGACCGCCTCGAATCCTCTATTGGTAAGGACGGTAATCGCATCGGCCTCCGCAGCCAGTTGCCGATCCATCATTCGCTCGAGCAACGCGACGCGTTCCTGCTGTTCGGGCACTCCCTCCGTCAGCTGTTCGAGGTATTTGATAAACGTCGGCTTCTGTTTGATGACCGACTGGTAGGACTCGAGATAGAGCTCTTCTCCTGTGACAAGATACCGGCGGTGATTGTTCTCGGTTTGGTCCATTGCCATATCGATATTGGTCAATAGCTGCACGAGTTCGTGGCTGCGGGTATCGAGCCCGCTGTTGGCGATTACCGTGCTGGTGTTGCGATACGACACTGTACTGATCACGAGAATGCCGGCGAACACGAGACTGAACCCGGCCAAGATCCGCCGTTCAATCGTAAGTGCCAAAAACCACATGATCGGAGCGCGCCAGAATGACCCAGGCAAGGGAGGGGGGCTGTGAGGCTCAGGTCCCCTAATCGGTGCAAGCGAAATTTGCGGCTGTTCCTTTGTAGGTGATTCCATAAACATAGACGGTGCCGGCCGGAATCCAAGACAATTGTGTGGGTGGCAACCGCGTACGCTAGAACTCGTGCGCTCACGGCCAATTGTAGCAGAACCCACGAACGGCGAAACGGGGAAAACTATCCGCCGAAGGGCGGGACGGGCGGGGTGACGATGGCTGAAGGAGCGGGAAGGTTCGAGAACATGAGCGTCGCGCCGACAACCCAATCGATGAACGGCTGAGGATAAATGCCAATGACCAATGTTCCTGCCAGACCGATATAGACGACAGCCTTCATCGGACCAGAAATGGTGACAGGCGAGGGATTGGTCGGCTCATTGATATACATTTTCTTCACGACGATCAAGTAATAGTACATCGAAATCACGATATTGATCAGCCCAACCGTAATCAGCGTATACAGTCCTTCCTTAATCGCCGCGATGAAAATGTAGAGTTTGCCGATAAACCCCGCCAGCGGCGGCACCCCGGCTAGAGATAGGAGAAACAGCAGCATCGAGAAGGCCAGGAACGGAGAGCGGCGGTTCAAACCATTGTAGTCGTCGATGTCATCACTGCCGATCGCGTGGCTGACGGCAATAACAACGGCAAAGGCGCCGAGATTCGCAAAAAGATAGGCCAAGAGGTAAAACAAAATGGCGTCATTCCCCATTTTCGTCCCAGCCGCCAAGCCGATCAACACGTTCCCGACCTGAGCGATACCGGAATAGGCCAGAAGACGCTTGATGTTCCGTTGGGCAATCGCCACGATATTGGCATAAGTCATCGACAAGATAGAGACCGCTACCAACAGAATGACCCACATCGGTTTGAAGGAGGCCAACGCCACGAAGAAGATACGGAGCAGGATAGCGAACGCAGCGCCCTTCGGAGCGATCGATAAGTACGCCGTCACAGGCGTCGGCGCGCCATGATACGTATCAGGAATCCACGAATGGAAAGGAACAGCTCCGATTTTGAACCCGAGCGCGGCGAAGATCAGCAAGAAGCCGATGATCGCGCCCGGGGTAGCGGATAGATTCATCTCTGAAAACACCAGCTTCCCCGTCTCCCCGTAGACGAGACTGATACCGTAGGCGAGGAGCCCGGCGGCGAACACGCCCAGGATGAAGAACTTGAGGCCGGCCTCATTCGAGGCCAAATCCTCACGAAGATAGCCCACCAGAATGTAAAACCCGAGGGTCGAAAACTCCAGGCTGACGAAAAGGGACAGCAGATCGTTGGCCGAGGACATGAACATCATGCCGAGAGCCGACATGACGACCAGCACGTAGTATTCACCCCGAAAGAATCTGAAACGCTCGACGTACTGAATCGACGCAAGAATGACAAGCGCCGTCGAGCCGACGATAAATATCTTGAAAAAGATGGCCATGCGGTCCAGCACGAACATATTGCCGAACAGGGCGCCCGACACATGAGTCACATCGAACCACACCAAACAACCTAGGGTGGCCAGGAGGCCGGTAATGCTGAGAATGGCCAATTGTTCCTTGGGCAAGCGTGGAACGGAGAAATCAACAATCACGACGACGCAGAGCCAGCAGGTCAGCACAATCTCCGGCAACAGCAACAGAAGATCGGCGAAGGACAGAGTCAGCGTGAAGGTCATTCGTGCCCTCGTGAAGGGTCAGCGGTCAGAGGTACGGGGTTGTTTGCGACAAGGGGAACATGATCCCTGACCAACGGGATCGTGGCCTCACTCTTCACCCCTAACCCATCGCCGCTCTGGGCGACCGGAACAACATGGGTGATCCTGGCGACTAATGGATCGACGCCTGAACGAACCACATCGTACAAATGCATCGGAAAAATACCGAATCCCACGCTGACGGCAATCATGACCAGCAATGGCAGCCTATCAACGGCCGACACGGCATCGTGCGCATGGCTGTATTGTTGATTCATCGGCCCATAGAACAGGCTCCGCATCATTTTGAAGAGATAGGCCATGGTGAGAACGATCCCCAGCACGGCGACAATGACTTGAAGGGGATACTTCTCCCAGCTGCCGACGATGATCATGATTTCAGCGATGAAATTCACTGTCCCCGGCATGCCGATCGAGGCCATGCACCCGACGATGAAACATCCGGAGATAAACGGCATCTTGTTCGAGAGGCCTCCCAATGATGGAAGATCCCGCGTGTGGGTCTGGTCGTAAACCCACCCTGCCATGGCGAAGAGCATGCCGGTGGCCATGGCATGGGCAAACATATAAATGACTGCGCCGCTCAAACTGATGTAATTCAATGCCGCCATCCCAAGAAACACATAACCCATGTGGCTCGAGCTGGAATAACCGATGACATATTTAGTGTCCTTGGCGTAGAAGGCGACAAACCCTCCGTAGACGATGCTGAACATGCAGAGGACGGCCGCGATCGGCATCATCTCACGGGTCGTCTCAGGCAAAATTTCAAACGCCACCCGAATAATCGAAAAATGTCCAAGTTTCATGAGCACGCCGGCATGCAGCATACTGGTCGCGGCCGGAGCCGCGGCATGACCGACCGGAGACCATGAATGGAGCGGCCACAACGGAGCGATCGAGGCGAAGCCGAAAAAGACCAGCACCCAAATGATCTTGTCCAGGGTTGTGCCGAGCACAGGAATATTCATGAGGTGAGCCTGCTCGCGAAGCACGAGAATGTCGAACGTATTGAGCCCGGCATACTTGTAAATCAGCAGGATACCCATCAGCGCCGCCACCGCGAAGGCCGACAAGAAGAGCACCAACTTCATCGCCGCGTATTCCTTGCTGTTCGATCCGAAGTTGAAAATGAAGCCGACGGAATCTCTCAGTTTGAGTCCTTCCGTATCCGTCATCTCCAAATACCGCTTGGTGTGGCTGCCCCACATGCCCAGCAAGAGATACATGGGAATCACGGACATCTCATAGAAGAAGTAGAGGAAAAACAGATCCAGGGACATAAAGACGCCGATCGTGGCGGCGGCGAGAATCAGCAACCAGATGTAGAATTCTTTCGCGCGATCCCTGATGTGCCACGATACAAAAATGCCCGTAAACAACAAGACCGCCGAGGCCAGCACGAGCGGGGTCCCGATGCCATCCACCCCAAGATACAGCGAAATACCGAGTTGCCTCGACCATTCGAACTTCTGGACGAACTGGAACCCGCCTTTGACCGGATCGTAGGCATAAAACAAATATATTGATGCAACCAGGGACACGAAGGCCGCACTCGCGGCGATGCCTCGGACCAGCATCGGCTGCCGATTCGAGACCAGAATCAGCGCCAACGCGCCGGCGAAGGGAGCGAAGAGAATATAGAGCAGTGCGTATTCACCCATGAACTCAGCGTCCCTTTTCAGCCGTGGAGGATCCGAGTGCCGCCACTGTGCCGTGATTCAACCGATCGACGAGCGCCTGCACCGATCCGTTCATGATTCGAAGAAAGGGCGACGGATACAGCCCGATCCACAGAATCATGACCGACAGCGAAACGGCAATGACCATCTCACGCAATTGAAGGTCGCTCATCGTCTGTTTCACCGCCTTACCGACCGGGCCCAGCATGGCGCGTTCGTAGTACCAGAGAAAATAGGCCGCCCCAAAAATGACGCCGAGCACAGCCACCGCTCCGAACCACCACTTTGCTTTGAATGCGCCCAAGAGGATGAGAAACTCCCCCACAAAACCGTTCGTTCCCGGAAGTCCGATCGAGGCCAGTCCGATAATCAGAAAGAACGTGGCCAAGAGCGGCACTTGTTTGGCCATCCCCCCGAACGCCGACAGCTGCGTGGACTGTTGACGCGAATAGAGAAACCCCGCAATAAAGAAGAGGCCGGCCGTGCTGAATCCCAGATTGATCATCGTCAGAAGGCTGCCCTGCAGACCTTGGTAATTCAGCGAGAACAGCCCCACGACGATGAAACCCAAATGGCTGACGCTGCTGTAGGCTAACAGACGCCTGAAGTCCGGTTGAACCAACGCCATCCAGGCTCCATACAGAATGGCGCATAGTCCAAGCACGACAACCACGGTCACGACCGTGTCGCTTTGGGAAGCATCGGGAAGAAGCGGCAGGCTGAAGCGCATAAAGCCGAACGTGCCAAGCTTCAGTCCGGCCAGCACCACCGCCATGCCGATAGGGCCCTCCATCAGCGCATCCGGTAGCCATGTGTGGAACGGGAAGATCGGGGCCTTGAATGCAAATCCCATGAACATGAGCCAGAAGATCAGGATCTGCTGATCCATCGGAATCGGCGCCGAGAGAAGCTCGAGTAAATCGAACGAATAGCTTTGATCCGTATGGTGCAAAGACGCCCACTGATGGAAGTTGATATTGAGCAAGGCGATGCCGACCAGCATGAAGACACTGCCCAAAAGGGTGTAGAGAACGAACTTCAACGCCGCATAATGGCGCTCGGCGCCTCCACCCCACAGTTTGATCAGAAAGTAGCTGGGAATCAGCATCAGCTCCCAGAAGACGAAGAACAAGATCAGATCCAATGAAACGAACACGCCCATCGTCGTCGTTTCAAGCGCCAAGAGACACATCATGTAGAGCTTCACTTGGTGGCGGATCGTGTCCCAGGAATAGATCACGACCAACACGCTCAGAAAAGCCGTCAATCCCACGAAGAGTACGCTGATGCCGTCGACGCCCAGGTGGTAACTGATACCCAGCGCGGGAATCCATCTCACACGCTCCGCGAACTGCATGGCAGCCGATTCCGGCACAAACCGCAGCAGCACAAACACCGAGAGCGCGAGTTCAACCAGCGTGATGGCGAGCGCCGACGTCCGGATCATGTCCTCATCCTCGAACAGCCACAGCACGATGGCTCCCAGAACGGGCAAAAAGAGAATGCAGGAAAGGACCGGAAACCCCGCTGTGAGTTCTTCCAACATAATGACCGCCGTCCGCCCCTCGACCCTCTACATCTGAACCAGGAATTGAACGACCAGCGCCAACAGAAAGAGCCCGGCGACGATGAGAGCGACATAATGGTGGACCATTCCGCTCTGCATCTTCCGCCCCTCGCGCGCCGCGAGGTGATTGCCGTATCCGATGACATTCAACCCCGCATACACAACATACTTTTCAATCCATGTCGATCCGGCAGAGCCCCAATCGGCCAGGCGTCCGACTCCACGGACGAGACCGTCGACGACTGTGCGATCGAACCAATCAAGCAGGTCTCCCAAGCGCTTGAGGGGCTCGACGATCATGAAATCATAGAGTTCATCGACATAATATTTGTTCAACAGGGTCCTGTAGGCGCCGGAGAATTTCTCGGCCCACACATCGGCCGTCGGAGTGCTCACCTGGTACATGAAGTGGGCCAGCCCCCACCCAATCACTGCGATGCCGGTTGCCACAACCATGAGAGCGGACACCAACCCCATGCTCACCTCGTGTTCACCGGCCGAGCCCACAACCGGCGCCAGAAATTGATGCAACCAGCCATGTTCCGGGGGAAACCCCAACAGCAACCCGCCGACAAGCGATAAGAAACCAAGCGCAACCAAAGGACCAATCATCACCAGCGGCGATTCGTGGACATGCGCTTCGGCATGGTGATCCATTCTGGACTCACCATAAAAGGTCAGGTAGGTCAGCCGAAACATGTAAAAGGAGGTGAGAAAAGCGCCGATCGCCGCGATGCTATAGAGCAGGAAGTGGTCATGGGTAAAGGCATGGGCCATGATCTCGTCTTTGCTCCAGAATCCCGCCAAAGGAGGAATCCCGGCAATCGCGATGGTGCCGATCAGAAACAGACGGTACGTCCAAGGGATTTTCTTGCTCAGCCCGCCCATTTTTCTGATGTCTTGCTCGCCTGACAGGGCGTGAATCACCGACCCCGCGGACAAAAACAGCAGGGCTTTGAAAAAGGCATGGGTCATCAAGTGGAAGATAGCAGCGGTGTAGGCGCCGATGCCGCAACCCAGGAACATGTACCCCAACTGGCTGACCGTTGAATAGGCCAGCACCCGCTTGATATCGGTCTGGACCAAACCGATCGTGGCGGCGAATAGGGCCGTACCGCCGCCGACAAAACCGACCACTTCCATCGCAGTGGGAGAGAGATCGAAAATGACATGATTACGGACAATCATGTACACACCTGCTGTCACCATGGTGGCGGCATGGATAAGCGCGCTGACCGGCGTCGGACCCTCCATCGCGTCAGGCAACCAGGTATAGAGAGGGAGCTGGGCGGATTTGCCGACCGCACCGACCAGCAAGCAGAGCGCGATAGCGGTTGCCATCTCAGGCGAAAGCTGGCCGGCCTGCGCAAACACCTTGGTGTAGTCCAGGGTCTTGAAGTTGACGAAGATCAGAAAGATGGCCAACAAGAACCCTGCATCGCCGATGCGATTGACCACAAAGGCCTTCGTCGCCGCCTTCGCCGCCGACACTTTGTCGTAGTAGTACCCGATGAGCAAATACGAACAGAGCCCGACTCCTTCCCAGCCGATAAACAGAACCAGATAATTATTCCCCATCACCAGCAGCAGCATGGAGACCATGAAGAGGTTCATGTAGGTAAAGAACCGCGTGAAGCCCGGTTCACCGTGCATATACCCGACTGAGTAGACATGAATGAGAAAACCCACTCCGGTCACCACGAGCAACATCACGCAGGTCAACGGATCGACCAGATAGGCCAGATTGATCGTGAGATCGCCCCCGAAGATCCATTGGTAGGCGACGACTTCGTGCGCAGTTCCGGTTCGCAGAATATCGGCGAACACGCCGATGACACAGAGAAAGGAAAGGCCGACCGATCCCCACGCCAACCGATGGGCCATCTCGTGAGAATAGCGGCTGCCCAGAAGTCCGTTGGAAATCACGGCCAGGAGCGGGAGAATCGGAATCAGTTTGATGAGAAGATCGGTTAAGTCGGACACGCTAGGTCGTCATCTCCATCCTGCTACCACTTCAAGACGTTCATCTCATCGACATTCGTAGAAACTTTTCCACGAAACACCACGATGATGATGGCCAGTCCGACTGCGGCTTCCCCGGCTGCGACGGCAATAAAAAACAGGGCGGTAAGCTGGCCGGCCATGGACTCCAAGTAGTGCGAAAACGCCACCAGATTGATATTGGCGGCGTTCATCATGATTTCCACGGACATGAGCACGATAATAAAATTCCGTCGAATCAAGACGCCGAGCAATCCCGTCATGAACAGGACCGCGCTGACCGCCACATAGGCGCTAAGCGGAACCATCGCCCCTCACTCCTTCCCGCTCATGGTGTCGATCGATTTCGGCGTCTTCGCCAAGACGATCGCACCGATGATGGCGCCCAACAGAAAGACACCGATGATTTCAAACTGCAGCAGATGGTCGCTGAACATCTTGATGCCCACGGCATACGTGTCCCCGTGTTCCAGCACGGCAGCGTCGGGAGCATCGCCTTTGACTCCCGCATAGGGAGACCGAATCAAAAGAAAAATTACATAACAAGCCCCTAAGAGAGCGGGGCCGAGGAAATAGGGGTACGACGAATGAAAATACCGTTCATCGGCCTTGAGATTGAGCAACATGAGCACGAACAGGTAGAGCACCAGAATGGCGCCGGCATAGACAATGACCTGCACCGCCCAGAGAAATTCGGCATTGAGCAGGACGAAAAGACCGGAGACGTGCATCAACAGCGCGAGCAATGCGAGCCCGCAGTGGACGGGGTTTTTCAGCGACACCGTCAGAACGCCGGCGGCAATACTCACCAATGCGAAATACGCAAAAAAGACGGCAACCATGTCTTCGACTCAGCTCAGATGCTTGGGAGGCGTTTGCGTGGACTTGAGTACGGACTGCGGAAAATAGTACCGATACTCACGGCTCTCCTCGACATTCTTTTCCTGATTGTGGGCATACAGATATTGCTTGGCGTCATTGAGGTGGCGCTCCCCGATGTCGTACAGGCGCTTCTTATCGAAGAGCAATGTGCGCTTGTCATGGGTGGAATACTCGTACATCTTGGTCATCGCCAACGCATTGACCGGGCAGGCCTCTACACAATAGCCGCAAAAGACGCACTTCGTCACATCGATATAAAACTCGCTTGCGTACCGTTGAAGCGGGCGGGCCGTATCCTCGGCGCTGATCACCTTGATGCAATGGGAGGGACAGGCCACCTCGCAGAGATCACACCCGACGCACCGCTCTCGGCCGTCGTCGTATCGAAGCAACCCCAGGGCGCCCCGATGGGCATGCGGAATCTCCCGCTGTTCGCGCGGGTATTGAAACGTGATCGGCTGATGGAACATGTGCTTGAAGGTCACCTTCATCGCGTCCCAAATCTCATAGAACAGCGCGGCCTGGAGAATTTTCTTGGTTATTACGGAAACGCTCATCCGGGTCTCCTGTTCGCCGACGGGCGCAGCATACACACCCGATTACGCTCGTTCAATACTGACCCATGCCTGCTTGAAAGCAGGAACACCGGTCATGGGATCCACTGAGACACTCATCAAATCTTTCACGGGCGGTTCGTTGAAGTGTTCCGGAAAGAAACAGGTCCCGATGGCAACAGACTGGTCGGGTTGGACCCCAAGCTGGAGGGACCCCAGATTGGAAGTCAGACGCACTTTCATGCCGTCCTGCAGGCCAAGCCGGTCCATATCCGCCGGACTCATACGAAGCTTGCCGGTATTCGGAGCAATTTTGATGAGGCCGGGAGCTTCCGTCGACATCTTGCCCGAGTGCATCAGCAGCTGGCCCATCTGCAATGAGAACGGACGCGCACTGTCATGCGACGTCGGCATCGTCCGGTAACGGACGGCGACCTCGGCGGCATACCCATCTTCCAAGTAGCGATCCGGCGACGATACCACTTTGCGCGGTTGGCCAAGGTTGTAGTAACCCGGTAAGAGCTTCATCATTTCCGATTGAATATCATTGACCGATTGATACTCCCACTGACATCCCAACGCATTGGCCAGGGAGGTCATGATATGCCAATCCGGCAGACTTTCCCCGATCGGATCCATTGCTTGACGAACCCGGAGGACACGGCCCTCCAGATTCGTGAAGGTCCCGTCCTTTTCTGCGTAGGTACAAGCGGGGAACACGACATGCGCCTGCCGAGCCGTCTGGGTCAAGAACGGATCCTGGACAACGAGCAACTCCAGCCGATCCAATGCAGCCCGTATTTCCATAGAAGCCGGCAAAGTCTCCAGCGGATTTTCTCCGAGGAC
Source organism: Nitrospira sp. (assembly GCA_046604365.1). Lineage (GTDB taxonomy): Bacteria > Nitrospirota > Nitrospiria > Nitrospirales > Nitrospiraceae > Nitrospira_D. The sequence continues at coordinate 172,061 of JBJACV010000007.1, read as the reverse complement.
ATATAACGCCTTGATGCTGCCGTTCTTACATCCGTTGAGGATATCGACGAGACTCGACCCGGCACGACTCACTGGAAGTGCCGCACCCCAAGCCTTTGCGAATCGCTCGCGTGCAACCGGATCGTCAAACCTTGCTTGACCCGGCAAAAACTCAGGCGCCACGCCCATATCGACGGCGCCCTGCTCATTCGGCTCCTCGGTCACGGTATTCACACCACAACCGGGACGGCCGAGTTTGCCGGTGATCCAGGCCAAGTCGATGAGTTTCAGCACATTGTCGTAACCACCGGCTCTCCTCACGATGCCTTCCGCGCACATAATGATCGCGCGCGGTGCTTCGGCGAAAATCGCTGCAATGTCTCTCAAGCTGTCCGTGGTCAGGCCGGTTTGAGAGGCAACGTCGTCTAGTGAAAGGCCTGCAACCGCGGCCTGAAGCGCGGCGAAAGCCTGGGGATGCGTCTTGGTCGCTTCGTCATCCACCAAGTCCTGCTCGATCGTCGCCTTCACCAACCCATGAATGACCAATCCCTCCGTGCCGGGCTTGATCACAAACGGATGAGAAGCCAGCTTGGCCATGTTGGTCACGGCGGAATCCAGCGTCACCACCTGTGCCTTATAGACGCGAATCGCTTCTTTGATCCGCACGGCTGTCAGGGGATTCGTTTCCGTGATGTTCGAGCCGATGAGGAGGATGGCTTTGGCTTTGGTGAGATCTTCCCAATCATTCGGCGTCCGTCCTAGCCCAAGAGCATGTTTCGAGGCATGCACGAAATTCAGGTGGCCGTAGCGGGCGCTGCTGTCAAGATGATTGCTCCCGAACCCGATCCGCATCAGCTTCTGGAACAAATACAGCTCTTCGTTCGTGCATCGTGCGGTGACTAATCCTGCAATGGCATCGGCGCCGTATTTGCTCTTGATATTCGCAAATCGGTCTACGACTAGGTGCATAGCCTCAAGCCATGGTTTTTCGACCAGCCGGTTGCCCTCACGAACCAATGGATGCCGTAATCGGGTCTTCCCGTCTAGATACTCAAATCCGAATCGCCCACGCACACAAAGGCCGCCGTGGCCTTTGGCCGTTTCCGACCGGTCTCCCCACTTATTCTTCCAGGAGAGGGGCGAGGTGACGCGGATCACCTCTTCATCTTTCGTTTCCAGGTACATCTGGCAGCCATCCCCGCAGTAATTGCAGGTCGTCGTCGTCTTCTTCATCTGCCAGGGCTTGTACAAATACTTGGAGAACTTGTTTGTAATGGCGCCGACCGGGCAGACCGCCAGGCAATCCCCGCAGAATTCGCAGGAGAGGGCGACGTCGCCCTTCGGGACCACTTGATTGAATCCGCCCTTTTTCATGAATTGCAGCGCATCGATCATCAGCACATCTTTGCAGACGTTGATACATTCGGCGCAGGCGATGCAGCGGTTCATATTGAAGTCCAGAACCGGACTGCGGGTATCTTCCGGAATGAACTTCTGCTTGGCATTGGCAAGATTGGTCACGCCGTGCTCGAAGGCCATGTCCTGGAGTTCGCAATGGCCGTCTGCATCGCAGACCGGGCAGTCGAGCGGATGCACGGACAGATGCTTCTCAACGGCTTTTTTACGGGCAAGGAAGAGATCCTCCCCCTCGGTTCGTATGACCATCCCCGCCGTCGCCTTCGCGGTGCAGGACCGGACGGGCGCCTTTTTCCCTTCTTGCATCACAAGGCACATGCCGCAAGATCCGAATGGATCGAAAGTGTAGTGGTAGCACATGGCCGGGATGATTTTCCCCGTCATCGAAATAACATCGTACAACGAGATCCCGTCCTTCGCCGTCACGGTCTTCCCGTCGATATTGAGTTGAATCGTCGCGGCCTCGACGTCGGGATTAGTGCCTGGCTTCAGCCCCATGGTGCCTCACTGTTGAATGATGCGCTGAATATAGTCGGTGCGGATGTCCGCTCATCATTGCAACCTTGAACCGTCATCATTCACGACTTCCTTACCGGTCGCATTCCCCCATCACGATATCGTACGTCCCGAAGATGGTACAGGCATCGGAGATCATATAGCCTCTGGACATATGATCGAAGGCGCCCATATGAATGAAGGACGGGGCGCGGATCTTCAGTCGATAGGGTTTCCCTCCGCCTGTACTGACGATGTAAAAACCCAGCTCGCCCTTGTGGGCTTCGGTGCCGCAATAAATCTCACCGGGAGGAGCCTGGAATCCCTGAGAGAACAGCTTGAACTGCTGGATCATCGATTCCAAATTTGTAAACACCCGCTCCTTCGGCGGCAGTGTCACGCTTGGGACATCGGCCATGACCGGACCATCCTGCATTTGCTCGAGGCACTGCCGGATGATCTTGACGCTTTCGTACAGTTCCATCACCCGGATCCAATACCGGTCATACGTATCGCCGTTTTTTCCGACCGGTACGCTGAACTCGCACTTGGGGTACGCGCTATAAGGCTCGTACTTCCGAAGGTCATAGTCCACACCGGAGCCGCGCAAAGTCGGCCCGCTCAGCCCAAAATTGACGGCGTCTTCCGCGGAAATGACCGCCACGCCCTTGGTGCGTCCCAGCCAGATGCGGTTTTTCTCAAGAAAGACCTGATACTCCTCAATCTTAGGAGGAAAGTAGTCGATGAACTGCTTGAGCTTATCGATCAACCCGGGGGTCAGGTCTCGCTCTACCCCGCCGATGCGATACCAACTCGTCGTGAGACGCGCTCCGCACAACTCATCGAACCAATCGAGCAGGATTTCTCGATCGCGAAAACAATAGAAAAAGACGGTCATCGCCCCGATATCGAGCGCTTGAGCCCCCAGCCAAAATTGATGGCCGATGATGCGCTGCACCTCCGCAACAATCGTTCTGAGATACTCCCCTCTCTCGGGAACTTTGAGATCCAGCAGCTTCTCCACGGCGCGGCAATAGGCGAAGTTATTGTACATCGCACAGACATAGTCGAGCCGGTCCGTATGGGGAATGAACTGGTGATAGGTGCCGTCTTCGGCCAGCTTTTCGACTCCACGATGGAGATAACCCATCACCGGTGTGGATTTCACCAGCCGTTCCCCCTCCAACTCCAAAATCACTTTGAGAACTCCGTGCGTGCTGGGGTGCTGAGGTCCCAGGTTAAGCAAGAGCTCCTCGGTTCGCAGAGTCGGAAGCGTTTCGCTTTCCGGATGCTCCGGATTGACCTTGTAGATCGTAGTTCTCTGATCTTCAAATGCCATGCTGCTGCCGCGTCCTACCGTGGAATTTCGTCCAGGAATTCGAACGTGTCCCGCCAACCTTTGCCGCGAAGCGGAAAATCCTTCCGCAACGGGTAGCCTTCCGTGAAATCATCCGGCATCAAAATCCGGCGCAGGTCCGGGTGATTGCGAAACCGGATACCCATCATGTCGTACACTTCACGCTCCATGAAATCAGCGCCTTTCCACAAGTCCGTCAGGGAATCGACCACACAGTCCGATTCGGGCACTCGCGTCTTGAGTCGAATACGATGCCGTTTTCGAATCGAGTAGAATTCCCACACGACTTCGAATCGTTCTTCATCATCGGGCCAATCCACGGAACTCACATGGACGATGTAATCGAAATCCATTCCCGGTTCATGACGCAGAAATTTGGCGACGTCACGCAGCTTGTCACGGGTCACCGTCACCGCCACATCGCCCCGCCATTCTGTCGCGCCGACAAAACCGTCCGAGAAGGACTCCTGAATCCGTGTTGCCAGTTGATGCATCGCAGTACCGTCAGACCTTCAAGCTTGCTTTAATCTCTTTCGGTTGGGCGACAAACACCCGCTTCTCCATGATCCGCTCTTGCAATTTCAAGATGCCGTCCAAGAGAGCTTCAGGGGTCGGCGGACAGCCGGGCACATAAATATCGACGGGAACGAACCGATCGACTCCTTGCACGACACTATAGCTATCGTAGATGTTCCCGGACGTGGCGCAGGAGCCCATCGCGATGACATATTTCGGTTCCGGCATCTGGTCATAGATCTTTCGGATGACGGGCGCCATCCGCCGACAGACCGTTCCGGCAACGATCATCAAATCCGACTGCCGAGGCGAACCCCGAAACACCCCGGCTCCGAACCGGTCCATGTCGTACCGTGAAGAGACGGCGGCCATCATCTCGATGGCACAACAGGCAAGCCCGAAGGTCATGGGCCAAAGCGAACCTTTTCGCGCCCAGTTCACGGCTTTTTCCAAGGTGCCCGTGAACACATCGGGGGCACCGTCCTTTTCCTGACGTCCCAGTTGAATCAATCCCATATAAACCTCAGTCCCACTCCAGCGCACCCTTCCGCCAGGCATACACATAGGCCACAACGAACAGGGCGATAAAAATGATCATCTCAATCAAACCGATCAGCCCAATTTTGGTAAAGACTACCGCCCATGGATAGAGAAAGATTACTTCAATATCGAAAATGACGAACAACATCGCAAAAATGTAGTAGCGCACCGGGAACGGCATACGGGCATCAGAGAACGGTTCGGCGCCACATTCATAGGTCGATAGTTTTTCAGGCTCCGGATACCTGGGCTGAACAAAATAGCTGATCACCAACGTCAGCACCCCGAACGCAAGCGCGACGAAAATGAAGAACAGGATCGGAAAAAACTTGGTTAAATAATCAAGGAGCTGATCAGTATCGCCCATCGCCCTTGCCTCACAAGGCATTGACCTTGAAAGAAGAATCGAAATTTTAGAGCCTCGATCCTAGGGATAGCAAGCGAACAAAGGACCTAACAGAACCGGCCCCTAAAGCCCTAGATATTCCGATTCATGCTACGACGAGATAGGAGCACACGCTCCTGTAAAGGCTAAAGCGAACATAAAATTGGGGATGGATCAATGCGCGAACTCCACTGTATTTGCAAAGGCATCTGTCGGAACTCGACAGGCCCATGAGTCTGCGAATACTTTTGGGTGTGGATTAGGTTCGGCTCCGAGTCTGTCCCGCTGAAGGAACCATCCGTAACTGGGCAGACGGCTGCGGTTGAGAAATATCCCACTCTGACTCCATCGGACCGGAAGCCTTGGCCTTCCGCCGCCGATGAATCTGTGTCTCGATCCTGGTTTTCTTCCGATCGCCGAATGGCATCGCCGGGTCTTGATCGCGACGTCCGTTCATAAACTATCCCTTCACAGCGTTGCATGGACAGGTACCGGCAAGCCGAGACACCATAACACTCAGAAAAACCTCCGTCAAACCATGAGCCAAATGCTCAAATTCTTGACAAGACAGCATGATTTGCTATGGTTTGCAAAGACACACACGCCCTATATAAGGAACCTCTCTATGAAACCTCTGACACCATTCGTCCTTATCCTATCCATGGGGATCAGCCTGTCACTGGACCAAGGAACAGCTCAAGCCCAGCATGCCGACATGGTTCGCTATGGTGAGCCAGCGGTTACCTTCGCAAGCGGTGTGATTCAAAAAGTGACCCCCCGTGACGGTATCGTGAATTTGATCACCGGGGATAACCAATCGTCGGGCAATCGCATGCTCCTGGCACGGCGGGATATTCTCTACCTCAAGCTCGATCACCCGGCTGAGGTGGCAGTCGGCGATCTCTTTACCGTCTACAAACGTGCGCGCAAAGTCTTCCATCCGATAACGCAAGAATACCTCGGCTTTGTCGTGCTTCGGCTGGCGGTGGTGCGAGTGATCGAGACCGATGGTGCGCTCGCAACAGTAGAGGCCATCACAAGTTATGGACAGATCGCTCCGGGCGATTCCGTGATGCGGTTTATCCCGCCGCCGGCATCCGATGCAGGAGCCAGTCTGACATCGGATGTCGCCGAGCTCAGCGGCATGATCATCGAACTACAAGTAGATAAACCGATGACCTTGGTGTCGCAATTCGATATCGTGTACGTGGACCGCGGAAGCGCGGACGGGCTCAAGGCCGGCGATCTCATGGATATCCACCGCCACAGCGTGGGAATCCCCGCAAGAAAGATCGGGCAACTCAAAGTCTTGTCGACCGAGGAACACACGGCGACCGCGCGAGTCACCAAAGCCAATACCCGCGTGTTCAAGGGGGACCGATTCAAGCTTGTCGGATATTCGGCTCCGGTCGTTCAGCCGGTAGAAATCGCTCCGACCTCGGCCAAGGTAGAACAACTAGACCGGACGCGAGGAGGGCAACCGGATGCCGCTTCGGCCGATCTCGTCGCCGGCAAATTGCAAACACAAGATGCGTCCGGACAGAGCCGCATCAACTTAGGCGACGTGGCAAGCTTCCTTCGCTATGAGTCCGGCGAAGCGGCGATCAAACCTGAAAGCTACGCAGTATTGGACCAAGTGATCGAACATCTGCTCACCAGCGGCGATACCAGGCTGATTCGGGTGGAAGGCCATACCGATAACGTAGAGATCGGTCCCTCGCTGAAATCTCGCTATCCGAGCAATGTAGACCTCGCCAACGCCCGCGCCGGCGGCGTCCTCCGATATCTCGTGGAAAAGGGCGGATTGGATTCGGCTCGGGTCAGTGCCGTGGGCTACGGCGACAGCAAGCCGGCGGCCACCAATACCAATGAGGAAGGCCGTACGAAAAACCGTCGGGTGGAAATTCTGCTCTATGAACCGGATACTGACCCTCAAGCCCCCACAGCCGATGTTCGCGATCAGGCGCAGAAGCAAGGACACGATTCTTCCGGTCTGAGCGCACGAGGGACGAACGGCCAACTGAGCACTCCTCAGGCCGTCCCCCTGGACCCGGGAGCCGGCACTCTCTCTATCGGCCAACAACAGCAGGCTTCTGCCGGAGATGGGACGACACCACCGAGCAACCCGAACACAGGTGAGGCTGCATCATCTGCCGGCCAACAACAGCCGCAGGTAGGGGCAGGGGATGGGACAGCGTCCTCAAGTAACCCCAACACGGGTGGTGCTCCGTCATCAAGTCCGAGCCAGCAAGATCCTCAGCAGCCGGCCGGTCCGGCAAGCTTCTAGCCCTCATTCTTGCTCACGGCGGTTCGTCGCTGGTTGAAAAACCGGATGTGACAACCGCCTGCCGCCCGCGACGTTGTTCTCCCTTTTCCTGCGCTGCTACAATGCCGCATGCCTCTCGATGAACGCAGCCTTCCTGTCCATGCAACTCCAACTCTCTATGCCGACGTCATCGTCCCCCGTCATATCGCCAAGGCCTTCACCTATGTCGTACCTCCGGCATTGGCGCAGACACTCGCCGTAGGCCAACGGGTCCTTGTCCCGTTCGGCTCATCAATGCTCGAAGGAGCGGTGATCTCACTCAGTGATCAGCCCCCTATGGGGATGAAGGCTGCCTATCTCAAGGAAATCAGATCTCTGGCCGGCGGAACCGACAATCCCGATCTTTCGCCCGCGCGACTCGATCTGTCTCGCGCTATCGCAGAGTACTATGTCGCACCCTGGGGCCAGTGTCTCCGGCTTGTCCTGTCGAATACTCCTGCAAAACAGGCCAGACCTCCGCGATACGTGGCCACCGATCAGGGGCGCACCGTGCTGGCTTCTGGAACTTGTCCGGACCATTTACGACCCATGCTGAACCGTATCGCGCGGCAAGCCAGAGGCCTGCTGTCATCCACTCTTCTCAAAGCCCGCGATCAAACCAGTCGTAAAACGGTCAAGGCTCTCGAACAACTATCCTGGGTGGTCGCCACTGTTTCACCGGTAGGCAAGACCGCGGTTCCCAAACGACAAACACAACCAATCGCCCAGAAAGATGATCGAGCAGGAGAAGCCGATCGGGCACTGCTTGAGAAGGTGCGAACGGAACCTGATCGGTCATGGACCACTCGTGTGGCCGCCTGTCTTCAATCCAATCAAGCACGGAAGATCGTCTTGTGCGCCCCATGGGAAGATCGAGTCAGCCTGCTTGCCGATGCCATCCAGCAGACGCACGCAATCGGCAAATCAGCCATCATTCTGGCCGGCGAGATTGCCAGAGCAGAATGGCTCGGACGGCTTCTCTCCACCCTTACAGATCTCCCAATCACCATCGTTCCCACGTCGCCGGCATCGGACAACCGGACAGCCAAACAGGGTACAACGCCATCGGTGATTGTTGGAACTCGCTCGGCAGTATTCGCGCCGCTCCCATCGATCGGACTCATTTGGGTGGACAGAGAAGAAGATCCGGCTTTCAAGGAGCCCCAAGAACCGCGTTACCACGCCCGAGAAGTCGCCTGGATGAGGGCCAAAGGAGAACGTGCGCTGGTGGTGCTCGCGTCCGCCCATCCGTCGCTCGAATCGGCATGTGACCCGAGTGCCGAAACCTATGCCATTTCACCAGAACCGGCCCGCCGACCATCGATCGAGCTCGTCGATCTCAACCAGGAGCCTGGAGGGACCCTGTTGAGCGGCAAGCTTGTGGCGGCAATACAGGAAGCCTTGGAACGCAAGGCGGGCGTCCTGCTCTTCTTGAATCGTAAAGGCTACGCCAGAACGCTGGTCTGCCGAGACTGCGGCTGGATGCCGCGCTGCCCCTCCTGTGCGGTCACCCTTGCCTACTCACGCGAAGCAGGAAATTTGACCTGCCGCTATTGCGGGAAGACCGATACCTTGCCGCAATCCTGCCCGATTTGTAAAGCCGCCCGATTCAATACCGTCGGAGACGGAACCGAGCGTGTCGAGCTCGACACCCGGCGGTTGTTTCCCCAGGCGAAGATCGCGCGGCTGGATGGCAGCAGATTGCATCGTGCAGCTGCCGCGCGCGACCTCTGGGAAGGAGTCCGGTTAGGAACATGGGACATCCTAATCGGCACACAGGCACTGTTTCAGCGGGAACCGTTCCCGCGCAGGGGGTTGGTGGGGATCCTTCACGCTGATTCAGGTTTGCATGTTCCGGACTTTCGCGCCGCGGAACACACGTACCAACTTCTGGACAAAGCCGTGAGTTGTGGTCGGCAGGCGACGGAGGGAGGCCGGGTCATCGTACAGACACGGCTTCCCTCCCACCATGCCGTGCAGGCAATACTGTCCGTCGACCCGCGCCGATTTTATGATGAGGAACTGGCAGCGAGGCGTCTGCTCAACTATCCACCGGCCTGTCACCTGGCCACCCTTTCAGCATCAGGAAGAAACCGGCAAGACGTTGAAGCTGCTGCGCTAGAGTGGAAGAGCTGTCTTGAGGGGTCTCTGGACGGAAGCGCATCGATCACCCTGTTAGGGCCTGTGTCCGCCATGGGACGCCTGCCGAAAGGGCATCATCGGCATCAGATTCTTGTAAAGGGAACCGATCGTCCGCTCTTATGCCGTCTCATACAGGGATCGGTGGAGCGAATGGAAGGCACATACCGAAGAGGGCAGGTCAAGTTCGTCGTCGATATAGATCCCGTTGAGATGGGATAAGGTTATCGGGACTTTTTCCGTACGGTCGGTGGAGACACATGCCTCGTTTGAGAAGGATGGTCCGTCGCATCTGTGGAAGCTGCCCACGTCCGTTTGAACAGACCGTATGAAAAGGCGATCCAAAATACGGAAGAGAACAGGCCCAGTACGACGGCCATGAGCATCGTTTCCATCTGGTCTTGGGAAGGCGTTTCAGAAACACCCTTGAGCTGAATCATCACGTGTATCGGCCAGGCAAAACTTTCCAAGCCGAGCAAGAGCGTCGCCCAAGCCCAGAGCTCCGTAATGGACCGAACCCTCCACCACAGAAATCCCCCCACCGTGAAAGCCCAGAGCGCCACGATACCCTGAGAGGCAGCCCCCTGGAGAATCCAAAACCCAATGGTCGTGACAAGGGTTCCCAGGATGAGATTCAGGATGATCATCGTGTGTCAGACAGCCGCGTAGAAGGCCAAGTCTGACTGCGGACCCAATGCGATGTCAATGAGGTGACGGAACCGTACGGGCCGAAGACACACCGGCTTCGGCGGCAACGGCCTCGAGTAGGACATTTACGTCAAACGGTTTCTGAAGAGTTCGGCTGGCGCCCAGCATCTTGGCGACATCCAAGAAATTCAGGATACCGATCATGTCACCGCCGCCGGTCATTGCGATCACGCGAGAGGAGGGAAATTCACGGTGCAGAGTCACCATGCTTTCCAGACCATCTTGGTCGGGCATCAAGATATCCATGATCACCACGTCGGCTTGGCGAGCCCGATATCGTTCCAGTCCTTCCTTCCCGCCACGTGCCTCCTCGACGACATACCCGGCCTGCTCCAGAACTTCCCGGATAAGACTGCGTATCCGATCCTCATCATCAATAACGAGAACTGACGGCATCGAACCCCTCTCGCGACAACTGTGATCGCTCTTCGCCTTGCATCAGCGGTTCAGTCGATGGTGGACAGGCCGCAGCTCGACTATCCAAGACCCGCCGAATCCTATGCGCCAGATCCTGCACGATGAGCGGCTTCGGAACGACTTCGACAATTCCACTCACACGATCGTCTTCATCAGACAGCGCCTGCTCTGAACCGGCGCAGAAGATCACTGGCAGATCCGGCCGCAGTTGCCGGCATCGGTGAGCCAAACGATCCGCCGACATATCGGGCAGGGTCAGATCGGCAATCAAGAGATCCACGCGTTGCGGAGCAAGACCGAACGCCTGCCAGGCCGCTGTTCCACTGGTAAGTACGATCAGACGGTACCCGAGCGACTCCAGTATTTTCTGTCCAGACCGGACAAAAGATTCCTCGGCCGCGACGAACAGGACGCATTCGCGTCCGCGCGGGAGTGAGTCATCTGGCGCAGGAACTACTGCGGCAGAACGCGACAGCACGGGAATATAGACCGACACCACTGTGCCGACATCGATCTGACTGTCGATTACGACGCTCCCTCCATGCGCCGTCACAATCCCATGGACGACGGACAACCCCATTCCCCGGCCCTCACCCAATGGCTTGCCGGAAAAGAACGGCTCGAAGATTCGATCAGCAACCGCCGGCTCCATGCCTTCGCCGGAATCTCGAACAGTCAAACAGGCGTAGCGTCCGGCCGCGAGTCGGCCCGACGGCGTGACCTGATCGGTCTCGATCTCCTTGTCGTGGAGATGGAATTCCAGAATTCCTCCGGTCTTCCTCATAGCATGGATGGCATTGTCCGCCAAATTCATGATCATCTGATGCATCTGAGCCGTATCGGCCAAGACAGGACTGGTCGATGTATCAATCTGCTCTTTGAGTTCGATCGAGGAAGGGATCGTGGAACGCAGAGGTTTGATCGCTTCTTTGACCAACAAATGGAGAGGAAGGGGATGCCGGACTTGTTCGCTCTGCCGGCTGAACGTCAACAGCTGATGGACCAGCTCACGCGATTCCATTCCGGCGGACAGCACTTGTTGGATATAATGATGTGCCTTGTTGTCTTTGGGAATCAGCGGGAGTGCCAGATGGCTGAAACCGAGCACCGCCGTCAGGCTGTTGTTGAACTCATGCGCAATTCCGCCGGAGAGTGTGCTGATCGCCGTCATCTTCGACGCAATGCGCAGAGACGCTTCGACCTTTTTGCGATCGGTGATATCGATGACGATCCCAACCGTGCGTCTGAGCACAGGCGCCGCCCCTTCCCTATCGAACCAGGTGCGGGAATTCAGGCTGACATGCCGAACTTCCCCATCCGGTCTGACGATCCGGTGTTCGACCTGGAACTGCCCATTGCCTGACGGGTCATGGGCTTCCTTGACCGCGGAAAAGACTTTCTCTCGATCGCTTTCATGGACGAGTTCGCTATAGTGTTGAAGAAGGTCGGGCTCATCCACGCTCACACCGTAGATTGACCGCAGCACCGGCGACCAATAGAGCGTATCGGCTTGGTGATCATGCTCAAAGATGCCGATCTGCGCGGTGCGAACGGCGAGATCGAGTCGTTCTTCGCTTTCCCGGAGCTGGCGTTCCGCCTGGCGTCTGGCTGTGATATCAATGACCGCGACCAACAGCGAAGTCCCCGAAGCCATGGCGACGGGGTTCAGGCCGATCTCGACAGGAAATTCAGAACCATCGTGACGCAGCCCGCGCAATTCCATCCCCTGCCCCATAGGACGGGCAGCGGAAGTTGACAACGACTCCGCCCTCGCTATTTCAAGGGCCGTGCGGTCGCGCGCGGGAAAGAGAGTGGCCACCGGCCTGCCCAGCAATTCGTCGCGGGAATAGCCGAACATATGTTCAATCTGCGTATTGGCCATCGAGATGACGCCGTCCTGGTCGACCATCAGCAGACCGTTGGGGGCAGATTCCACGACCTGTCTGAATAACAGATCCTGCTCCTTCGCCGACTTGTCGAGCAACGCACCGACCGTCTGATCTTGAACGATCCCTAAGAAGCGAATGGGTTCGCCGGCGAGGTTGCGAATGACCAGTCCTCGAAAATGGACGGCGCGAATGCTCCCGCTGGGCTGAACGATTCGACATTCCACATCAAAGGGCTCATCCAAGACAAGCGAGCGTTCACCGGCGTCGAGGACTCGCCCACGGTCTTCAGGGTGAATGGCGGCCTTGAACGTGTCATACGTGGGCAGGATCGTGCCAGGCTCATAGCCAAACATGCGGCATTGTTCATCGGACCATATTTCCACGCCGGTACGAACATCCCGCTCCCACCTTCCAAAGCAGGCAGAAGACCGGACTGATTCCTGATGCACTTCGGTTCTGGCTATGTCGTGATGGCGCAAATGGTCGAGTGCATTGATGGGGACACTCTCTGCCTCCCGGCATCGTGTGACGTCAATCATCACCCACACCATCGCGATCAGACGCCCGGCTCGACCTTTTACCGGAGAGAGGGTAATTTCATTCACAAAAGGAGTGCCGTCCTTACGGTAGTGGAGCAGACAGACCCGGCAGGCCCTCCCCTGCTGGAGAGCCAACTCAAGCTTTTCCACCGAGGCCCGATCGGTCCCCGGACCGGCCAGGATGGCCATCGTCTTGCCCACAATCTCGCTGTCCGTATAGCCGGTCAGTAACCGAAAGGCAGGATTCACGCGGGTCACGGGATGATGGGACGCCCTGGCATCGGTCATCACCACGCCGCAACCGGTAGCTGCGATGACTTTGGACTGGAACCGGCACTCTCGGCGTTGCCGGACAAGACGCCAGACCGCGATGCCAAGAAGCAGGAGAGCGGAACCGGTGAAAAGTAACACTTAGCCTCTTTCAAATCATACAAATCATCTTGGACTCTCTCGGCCAGAATCCAGAACGTAACCTCCCTTACCCCAGTTATAACTATACACAGGCTCAAGCAACATGTTTAGGTGAAATGGCTGGAAAACGAACAGAAATATAGCCCTATCGTCATAGGGCTATTTGTCTCGAATCAGCTCTGCCGTTTGACAAAGAGCGCCGCCGCCTGCGAGCGGCGGGTGATGCGAAGTTTATGAAAGACATTGGCAAGATAATTTTTCACGGTCTTGTCGCTCAGATCGAGTGCCGTGGCGATTTCCTTGTTTGTCTTTCCTTCGGCGACGAGCGCCAATACCCGCTCTTCCTGCGTAGAGAGTTTTTCCACCCCCGGCATGTCTTTACCGGCCGCCAATCCGCGCAGCCACGCGAGCGCCCGGTCGGTCACGGCGGGATCCAGGATCGACCGGCCCTCGGAGACAGAACGGATCGCGCCGATCAACGACAGGGCGTCGATAGCTTTGAGCACATACCCATGCGCGCCGGCCAATACGGCCGCCAGAACCGAGTCGTCGTCGGCATAGGAAGTCAGAATGATCACCCGGAGATCGGGAAAAGCGGCAAGGAGGTCCCGGCAGGCATCGACACCTGAACCATCCGGGAGACGCACGTCCATAAGCACCACATCCGGTTTCAGGTTCTCCACTTGCCTGGTCGCCCCCGCAACCGTCGCCGATTCTCCCACCACCAGAATGGAGCGATGCTGGCTCAGCACCGTCCGAAGACCCACACGAACGATCTCATGATCATCCACAAGCAAGACACGAACGGTCTTGAGTTTCGCCTTACGCATTGGCCGACACCCTAGGTATGTCCAGCAGCACTTTCGTTCCCTGCCGAGGCCGAGAGCGAACCTCGATCCGACCGCCAAGTTTCCGCGCCCGCGCCGTCATATTGATCAATCCATGCCCGACATCACGGGCCGAGTCCGGGATGAATCCTTTTCCGTTATCGGTGACCGATAGACGCACGGAGCGGCGCAGTCGTTTGAACGACAGGGTGATACGGCCGGCCCCGCTGTGTCGAATGCTGTTGCTCAGCGCCTCCCGCATAACGTTCACCACATGATAGGCCTGTTCCGTCGAGAGCTCCCGGACAGCAGCCTCCTCAATCGTCACACGGCAGGCCGTTCCATTGGATGCGCACACGGCCTGAACCATCGTCCGCAGGGTCTCGCCGATGTCGGCTTCTTCCAAAACGTGCGACTCGATTCCCGCGATGAAATTCCGGACGTCGGTCATGACATGATTCAGCTGCCCGATCGCACGATTCAAGGCTTCCATGAGCGGCGTGGCGGTCTTCTTCCGCGGCAGCGGCAACTTGGAAACGAGCGTCCTGCAGGATTCCAGGCCCAGACCGACCGCAAAAATGGACTGCAAGATGCCGTCGTGTAGATCCTCGTTGATTCGTTCGCGCTCCTCGACGGCGGCACGCAGATCCCGTTCCCGTTGACGGAGCATTTCTTCCACACGCTTGCGGGCCGTAACATCGGTCGACGCGCCCAGGAGCATGACGGCGTAGCCGTGATCGTCGAGCAGCGGACGCTTGACGGTCTGCAGCCAGCGGACGTGTCCGGTTGCATCCGTGAACTTCTCCTCCGGGGTGAACCGTTCCAGCAAGGAGTCCATGACTTCAAGATCCTTCCGGCGGAAAAACTCTATCTCATCCCGGTTGCGGTTGAAATCGGCATCGGTCTTCCCGATCAAACTGTCCACCGTCGTCCCATAGGCCTCGGCGATCGCTTTGTTGACCAACGTGAACCGCCCTTCACGGTCCTTTGCAAAGATGAAGTTCGGATCTGTGTCGATGACCTGTCGCAGGAAGGCATGCGAACGCCGCAGTTCCTCCGCCACTCGCTGTTGCTCGGCCACGTGGTGGTGTCGTTCGAACTCCATCGCAATGCGCTGTCCGAAAATCTGCAACAAGTCTTGTTCCTCGTCGCTGAACTCGTGCGACTTGTCGTCCAACAGGCAGGTCACCGCGACCACGCGCCCCGCGCCGTCCAACGCCGGGAAACCGCAGTAGGAAACGGCCTGGTGGTCGCGGAGAAACGAGGCCTGTGGAAAGCGCTCCATCACCCGATCGAACAGACGCACGTCCTTGTCCATCTGCACCGTGGCGCAAGGCGTGACGGTCAGCGGACAACACCCTGCATCGGTTATGACACAGCCGTCGGCATAGACGGCTTTGAAATGCAGCTCCTGCCCGACGATTTCCGACAGACAGACAACCCGCACCTTGAATAGCTCACCGATCATGCGCACCACCTGCGTGAAGACGACGGTAGGATCACCTGACAGCGTCAGACTGAGTTCGGATAGTTGTCTCAACTGCTCGATCCGAGCCGCTTCTCGTTGGGCAAGCCGTGTGCTTTCTGTAATATCCTCGGTAACGACGATGGCGCCCATCATCCGACCGGCATCGCCCCGGACCGGCACTGAGGTATTCATGATGGTCTTCGTGGTGCCATCCACATACCGAATCATCATCTTGTCTTGGAATGACGATTCGCCGTTGGAAAGCGCGCCGGCAAGCGCCCAGCGATGCGGCACATAATCTCCGGCTGACGACTCCCACCACTCTTCTTTTCCTTGACGGGGAAGACCGATGTACGCCGCTCCTCCCCAAATCCTGTGGCTGGCCGGATTGCCGAACTGCACCCGTCCCGCCGAATCGGTAAACCACACACCGACCGGCAAGGTGTCGAGCACGGTCCGCAGTCGGCGCTCACTGAGAGCCAGCGCCTCCTCCGCCTGTTTCCGATCAGTGATGTCTTGCATTTGGGAAATGAGATGCTGGGGCTCCCCGTTGGGATGTCTCACCAACGAGACACTGAGAACGATCCAAATGATATGGCCTTGCTTGTGGAGATACCGTTTCTCCATTTGATAGGTAGAGATTTCGCCTTTCAACAGCTGTCGCAAAAGAGTGAGGTCGGCATCCAGGTCGTCCGGATGGGTCACGGCTTGGAAGGTCGTGGCTTCCAGTTCTTCTTTTGAATAACCCACAATATTGCACAACGCCCGGTTGACTTGGAGCCAGCGGCCATCAGTCCCCACGAGAGCCATCCCGATCGCCGCCTCGTTGAAGGCCTTGGAAAAACGCTCCTCGCTTTCCCGCAGAGCCTCGACGGCACGCTTGCGCTCTCCGATGTCACGCAAGATGGCACAACTGTATTCACGATCCCCGTAATGCAGGTAGTTGGCGGTCACGTCCATCTCGTGAATATGACCGGTTTGTGACCAGTATATCGATTCAAATGACAAGGATCCTTTTTGCGTCAACGCATTCCAATGGGCCGACCATACCTCGGATGAAACCTTAGGGTCGATGTCGAAGATCGTCATCGCAAGCAGTTCATCGTGCGAGTATTCCAGCAGGCGGCAGACCGTGTCGTTCGCATTGAGGATCCTGCCGTCAGAGCTGATCCAGAGGAATCCTTCAAGCGCATGATCGACCGAGAACTGAGTCAACTTCAGGTCAGCCTCCGTTTGTCGAAGCATCGTAATGTCTTCGGTCAACACCACAGCCCCGAACGCCAGACCTTCCTGATTCTGCACTGGAATGGTCGAATTGCGGACGATCCTCCTGGTTCCGTCAAGATATTCTAATTCCATCGTCTCGTTCAGCGACGCAATACCGTTGGCCAGGGTGACGTCCAGGGCCCGGCGAAGCGGTTCACCGACCGCCTCGAGCGATTCCGGCCATCTGATCGTGACATCCGGATTCTGGCACCCGGCGCGCCTGATACCCGACCAGATCTCCTTGGCCGCCGGATTGAATAACAGCGCCTCACCCTTCTGATCGGTCAGCCAGACACCCACCGGCAGGGCGTCAAGCACGGTGCGGAGCTGGCGTTCACTCTTGGTCAATGCGTCCTGGACAAGCCTCCGGTCGGTGATATCTACTGTCGCACCGAAGAGATGCTTCACTTGACCCTCGTTATTGCGAACGGCATGGCCTCGCACATCCGTCCAAATGACCGTCCCGTTTTTCTTGACCATACGAAGTTCATAGTTGTAGCCGTCGGCTTCCCCTCGTACGATCCGCTGCCAGTGTTCCATCGCAATGGAGCGATCGTCCGGATGGACGAGATTGAGCCAGTCATAGGGATCGGTGGAAAGTTCCTCATCGCGATAGCCGAATAGCGCCTTCAGATTGGTGTCCCCATAGTACGTACCGGTTGCGACGTCCAATTCCCACACGCCGACCCTTCCTACCGCCGTAGCCCTGGCATACCGCTCTTTGCTGACACGGAGCGCCTCCTCTGCGTGCTTGCGGTCGGTAATATCCTGGCAGGAGCCGGACATTCGACGGATCTCTCCCTGCTCATCCCAACTCGCCTGCCCGCGTGCGCGAATCCAGAGATAGTCGCCTCGATTGGTGCGCAGCCGGTATTCGGCATCGTACGGAACTCGATGCTCGATATGCGCAGTGAGTTTGCCAAACACCAAATCCTTGTCATCCGGATGTAGTCTCATCGCCCATTGTTCGAGCGTCTCGAACAATTCTGACTCCTCCAAGTCCAGTAATCCTCGGACTCGTGGCGACCACCAGATCGGTGTTTGAGGGGTATACCAGGGCTCACCGGGAAGCCGGTGAGCATCCCAGAGGATATCGGTCGAGCCTTCCACGGCCAGCGCTAAACGTTCTTCGCTCACTCTCAGGGCCGCTTCGGCCTGTTTACGCTCGGTGATGACTTCGGTAAAGATGATAATGCCGCCGATCTCTCCGGTGATGTCGTGCCAAGGACGGACTTCCCAGCGCAGCCAGTCTTCTGATCCATCGGCGCGAACAAATCGATCCTCCTCGCGTCGCTCCACTGATCCCGAGAGACAACGCTGGTGAATCTCTTGCCACTCTTTCATGTCCTGTATTTCAGGAAACACATCATAGTGACGCCGTCCGACCAGCGGCTCGTCGCCTAACCGGTAGTCTGTCAGCCAACGCCGGCTGACTGCCAGGTATCGAAGCTCTCTGTCCAGCATCGCGACGGCAGCAGGTGTATTTTCCACGAACGATGTTAAGAGATCGCGGGTTTGTAACAGCGATTGCTCGGCGCGTTTTCGCTCGGTGATATCGCGTGAATTCACGATGACGCAAGACCGGCTCTGCGAATCACACGTCGCCCGGCCGATGCCCTCTAAACTTCGCCAGGACCCATCTTTATGGCGGAAGCGGAATTCGGCGGTTTGTGTCTCGCCCGGCTGCTGGAGGATCCGCTGAAACTTCTCGATGACGGCCGGAAGATCGTCCGGATGAACAAAGTCGAAGGCGATCCGGCCGTCGATCTCATGCTGGGTATACCCGAGTAGCCGTTCGAACGACGGGCTTTCAAACCGGATCGTGCCGTCGAGGTCCAGCACCGTGATGATGTCCGAGGAATTCTCGATCATGGCGCGGAAGTCCGACTCACTTTGCGGCTGGGCCAATTCCGCTGACTCCCGATCCCTGCCGTTCATGGTGGTGCGTGACGGACGGACGGGATAGCCGGTTCCATTTTCCTGCTGCGCATCCTCCCCCAGCAGCTGGAGCAGTTCGCGAACCTGGCCACGCAGTTCCTCGATCTCAGTGAGTGCCTCGGGCAACGTCGTTGGGGTGGGCATAGAGACTCCTTATCAAGAACGCTCATGGAGTGATCGTCTAGTCCGGATAGAGCTCTCGATCGTCAGAGGAAAACCAGCGAGGTAAGAACGATGGTCGTAGAAAATGTGACAGGACGCACCCTCATCAAAACGTACCGTGCTCATGCAGCGGCGAGAACGGTGCGCGTTCGCTTCGGCGAGTCAGTATCTGTTGAGGAACAATTGGTGCCGAAGGCGGGACTTGAACCCGCACGGCTTGCGCCACACGCCCCTCAAACGTGCGTGTCTGCCATTCCACCACTTCGGCAAAAAACGTGTCGTTCGTCGGAATGCGTCGTGAACCCTGTGCTCGCCGTATCCTTTACGAACGACGATCGACGCCCGAGGGAGAAGCATTATAGAAGTAGGGCAAAATTCTTGTCAATGAAGGAGCCCTCCGGTAGAATCAGCTCGCTATTTGAGATACCGGCGCATAGGGCGCTGCACGAAGCTGACTCTCGCATGATGCCATTCATTACATCGACCGCTCCCTGCCGCCTCAACAGCCAGGTTGCGGCCTTTTTCGATCTGGACAACACCATCCTGCCCGGAGAAGCCAGCGAAGTCAGGTTTTTCCGATGGCTCTGGCAGCGCGGGGTGGTGGGATGGCCCGAGGCTCGGGCGAGTCTTGCGTGGCTCATGCGGCACCTGCCGTCGCTCTCCCTGCACCCGCTCCGTGAACGCAAGCTGTACATTGCAGGAAAACCGGCCCAAGTGATCGAGCCGCTGGGAGAAGAGTTTTGCCGCGAACAACTGTGCCCCTGCGTATCCCCTGCGGCAATGCGAGCGATCGAGGAACATCGGAGTGCCGGCCACCTGATCGTGCTGCTGACAGGCTCCCTCGATTTCCTGATCGACCCCATTGCCACTGCGTTGCAGATCGATCGTTGCTTCGCCAACCGCCTGGAGCAAGTCGACGGCGTCTATACAGGCCATCTTGTCCCACCCTTGCCCTACGGCGCGGGAAAGCGCCGGCTGATCGAGCAGCTGGCGCAGGACCTGACGCTGGACCTCTCCCTATGCTATGCCTACGGCGATAGCCCCGGCGACCTCGAGCTCTTGCGCGCGGTCGGCTACCCCACAGTGGTGAATCCCATCCGGGGAATGGCTCGCGTGGCCAAGCGGCAGAAGTGGCCGATTGCGCGATGGCAATAGCGCCCCACACGTGACGTGAACAGAGCATATGCGCATCAGCGAAATTTTTCATAGCATCCAGGGTGAGTCGACGTTCGCCGGACGGCCCTGCGTCTTCGTGCGCCTGACCGGTTGCCCGCTCCGCTGTACCTGGTGCGATACGGACTACGCCTTTTACGGCGGCGTCGAGCAGTCGATTGATCAAATCGTCGAGACCGTTCGCGCATATGGCTGCCCCCTGGTGGAGGTGACGGGCGGAGAACCGCTCGCGCAATCGGAATGCCTCGTGCTGCTCACCCGGCTGTGTGATGAGGGGTTCACGGTCCTGCTCGAAACCAGTGGAGCCATCGATACCACAGCGGTTGATGCGCGGGTGCATGTCATCCTGGACGTCAAGTGCCCAGGCAGCGGCATGACGGATCGGATCCACTGGCCCAATATCCCGCGCCTCAGGGCGCACGATGAAGCCAAGTTCGTCATTCAGGACCGGCCCGACTACGAATGGGCAAAAGAGACGGTCACGCGGTATGGGATCGACCATCAATGCACGGTACTGTTCAGCCCGGTGTTTGGAACGCTGGACCCGCGGCAGCTGGCCGAATGGGTGCTCGCCGATCGGTTGCCGGTGCGGTATCAGATTCAGATGCACAAGTACATTTGGGCCCCGGACATGAGAGGGGTCTGATGTCATGCGGTGCTGGTCGTTCATGACATTTCGTCCAATTCCGGTATCCACCGATCGATAGCGAAAGACCGATGACAAAGGAGCATGAGGGAATGAAAATTATGCAAGTCGGAGTGAAAGCGGGGCGGGTAGAAACAGAAGCGACCGAGGCGCTCGTCCTAATGCTCTGCGAGGGTGACAACTTCTCAGAACAGAGTGCCGCATCGATCGACAAGGCTATGGGGGGAGCGCTTACGGATCTGCTCAAGTCCAAAGAGTTCGAAGGGAAACCCGGAGAGTTAGTACTGCTCCACACTCAGAAAACAATTCCTGCGAAACGTGTGTTGCTCGTCGGAGTCGGGAAAAAGGCGTCCGCCGGGCTGGATACGATCCGCCAGGCGATGGGCTATGCAGCCAAACGCGTCCGTCAGGCCAAAGCTACATCGTTCACCGTATCGGTCCCCGCTCTCATTCCACGCGATTCCTCCGTCATCGAAGTCGCGCAAGCGATGGCCGAAGGCGCCATCCTGGCCAGTTATCAGTTCAACCTGTATCGAAGCGACCTGGCGCCGGGAAAAGAGTTGGCGCAGATGACCCTGCTTGCTCCGGAGAAATCGTCATTGCGCGACCTGTCCGAGGGCATCCGGCGCGGAACAGCCTCGGCAGAAGCGGCTGTGTTCGTCCGAGACCTATGCAACCATCCTTCCAATGTCATGACGCCGACCAAGATCGCACAAGAAGCGAAAGCCATTGCGAAAGAAACCGGCGTCACCCTCAAGATCCTCGAGCAGAAAGACATGGAGAAATTGGGCATGGGCGCGCTCCTGGGGGTGGCCCGAGGCAGCCATGAACCGCCGAAATTCATCATCCTCGAATATCACGGCGCTCGAAAGAAAGAGGACCGTCCCGTGGTGCTGGTTGGCAAAACCGTCACGTTCGATACCGGCGGCATCTCGCTCAAGCCGGCGGAAAACATGGAACATATGAAGGCGGACATGACCGGCGGCGCCGAAGTCCTGGCAGCCATACGAGCGGCAGCCCGCCTCAAGCTACCGCTCAATCTGGTCAGTATTCTACCGGTGACTGAAAACATGCCCGGTGGCCGGGCGATGAAGCCTGGCGACATCGTCACGACGCTCTCCGGAAAAACCGTGGAGGTCCAGAATACCGACGCCGAAGGCCGGCTGATTCTCTCCGACGGACTGGCCTACGCAGGCCGCTACAAACCGGCCGTGTTGATCGACATCGCCACGCTGACCGGCGCCTGTGTCGTCGCGCTGGGCCAGTTTGCCATCGGCATGTTCGGCACGGACGCGCCCCTCAAGGAATCGGTGCGCACGGCTGGATTGCGGGCCGGCGAGCGCGTGTGGGAAATGCCGCTGTGGGATGAGTATTTTGAGCAGCTGAAGAGCGATGTGGCTGACATGCGGAACATCGGCGGACGCGGGGGCGGCATGATTACGGCCGCTCTGTTCCTCAGCAAGTTTGCCGGCGACTGGCCCTGGGTGCACCTCGACATCGCCAGCACCGACTGGAGCGAGCGTGAACGGGCCTATATTCCGAAAGGACCGACCGGGATCGGCACGAGGCTCTTGATTCAATACCTTATCGATCGAACGCTGTAGAACGGGACACACCTATGCTCATGTCGCGTGACAAAATCGGGCAGCTCTTCATGGTGGGATTCGACGGCACGACTGTCTCGGCAGATCTCGCGGCCTTCATCAAAGAATATAAACCCGGCGGAGTCATCTTATTCTCGCGGAATCTCGAATCGACCGAACAGATCGTGGATCTGACGAACGAGCTGCAACGATGCAGTCCCCATTCCCCGCTGCTGATCTCGATCGACCAGGAGGGCGGGCGGGTCTCGCGATTGCCGAACGAGTTTACGATTTTCCCTCCGTGCGAGGTGTTGGGCCGGTGCAATTCGTTGGAGCTGGCCTATGCCGCGGCGGCCACGACGGCAAAAGAGCTGCGGGCTGTCGGCATCAATATGAACATGTCGCCGGTGCTCGACGTGAACAGCAACCCGGCGAATCCCGTGATCGGGGATCGCGCCTTCGGCTCCGAACCGGCGGCGGTCTGCGAATTGGCCGTGCCCACGGTGGGAGGCTTGCAAGACAACGGCGTTGTAGCCTGCGGCAAACATTTTCCAGGCCATGGCGACACGACTGTGGATTCGCACAAGGAATTGCCGCTCGTAGCGGCGCCGCGCGAACGGTTGGAACGGATCGAATTCCCTCCATTCCGGCATGCCGTCGCGCGTGGTGTCGCGACGATGATGACGGCCCATGTGTTGTACAGCGCATTGGATGATCAGCGCCCGGCGACGCTGTCTCCGGCGATCATCGGATCCCTGCTCCGGAAGGAGATGCAATACGACGGCGTCGTCCTGACCGACGATCTTGAGATGCACGCGATTATCGATCACTACGGCATCGAAGAGGCCACGGTCCAGTCGATTCTCGCCGGCTGCGATATGCCGCTGATCTGTAAAGATCGCAACCGTGAAGCGGCGGCGATCAGCGCGTTGGACAAAGCCGTCGCGGACGGCACGATTTCAACACAGCGGCTGGAGGTGTCCCTCGCGCGCATCGCCCGCTTGAAACAGCGGTTCCTCGTTCCCTATAAACCCGTCTCGGTATCTGATGCACGGCTGATCGTGGGGTGCCGAACCCACCGGGCCTTATTACGATCGATCCACCAGGCCCGGGAACGAATAGCCAAACCCGCCTGATTGTCCGTGCCTCGTGAAGCGTGAAACCCGCTTCGCCGACGATGCGAGGCGAGCGCAGGACGGAAAGAAGGCGTGCCTCGGCTTTGCTTGCGAGATACGCTTCACGAGATACGAGCGATCAGATGTCCCGAATCCAAGTAACCATCTAAGCCCGTCTTGCCCTCTTCTTCCTGCTTGTGGCATCATGCCCGTTCCTGGAGGCGCAATGGCTTCATTGCTCGAATATGTCGGCTCTGTGCATATTTACCTCGGCCCCTATCGAGGCAATCCTATCGCCCTGTATCTCAAGCGGACGGAGAGCGGGTGCCAGATCGGGCCGAAGGTCTATCCCTGGAATGACGTCATCGGTCTGGGCGACACGCCGAACAAGGCCGCTGCTGATTTTGAAGAAAAGTGGAAAGCCAGAGGCCTGACGGCGGATATGTACTCCGGTCCGGCCTGGGAAGGGGGCATCAAGCCTGAGAGACCGGCTCCTCCGAAACCGGCCGCTCCCACGAAGCCTGCCGCCTCGGCAGCAGCCAGCCCTGCGCCTGTAAGTCCACCGACACCTCAGCCTCAGGCTACCCCTGACCGAGCTGCGGCTCCCTCAGTGACAGAGGATCAACCGGCTGCTGTTCCTACTCAATCCAGTCAGCCCCCCCCTCCATCGAACACGGCTCCTGAACAGGCGGCCCCCGCCTCTGCTGCAAATGGCCAACAGGCCACAACACCCGTCTCCACACCACAACCGTCAGGACAATCCAGCTAGTCCGCAGATTCAGCCGATAGACGGTTCAGCATCCAATTGCGAGGCGAGGGAGAATCATCCGTCATCAAGAGATCACGGTTGACTGTTCTGTGCGGCAAGTCTGCTGTGCTTCATACCGTATACCAAATAGACCACGATGCCGATGATCGTCCAGACAACGAACCGGATCCAGGTCACTTGCGGAAGTCCGGCCATGAGATAGAGACAAGCCCCCATGCCGAGTAGCGGCACGAGCGGCATCAGGGGGAGACGAAACGGGCGGGGCTGATTCGGACGCGTGTGCCGGAGCAGCATCACACCGACACACACCAGCACGAAGGCAAAGAAGGTGCCGATGTTCGTCATATCGGCTGCATCGCCGATCTGAAACAGCGAGGCCAGGATGGCGACGGCGACCCCGGTAAGAATCGTCGCTCGATGGGGTGTGCCGAACCGCGGATGCACAATCGAGAGTGACGGACTCAGCAGCCGGTCGCGCGACATGGCAAAGAACACGCGGATCTGCCCAAGCATCATCACCACCAGAACACTGGTGATCCCGGCGACGGCGCCGATCGCCACGACCGCCGCCCCCCATTTGTACCCGGCTAGGCTCAGCGCCTCCGCCACCGGAGCATGAATATCGATCTGGCTTACCGGTACGAGTCCGGTCAGCACTGCTGCCACAGACACATACAGTACGGTACAGACCGCGAGAGAGCCGATGATACCCAATGGCACATCCCGTTGAGGATTGCGGGCCTCTTCCGCAGCAGTAGAAACGGCATCGAATCCAATGTAGGCAAAGAAAATCACCGCCGCTGCAGACCGTACCCCCTCAAACCCCTGCGGCATGAACGGGGTCCAGTTCTCAGGGTTCACGGCGGGAGTCCCGACAGCGAGGAAGAACAGAATGACCGCCAGCTTCAGTGCGACGATATAGCCGGTAGCGCGAGCGCTTTCTTTGATTCCTATGACCAGAATGATCGTAATCAGCAGAACGATGATGGCAGCCGGAAAATTGGCGATGCTTCCTTCCGGTCCTCCGGCCCAATGCGGAGGATTCGTCGCCCAATAGGGAAGGTCCAGCCCTGCCAGCTTGAGCAAATTATTGAAGTACCCGGACCAGCCGATGGCCACGGCGACGCAAGCGACTCCATATTCCAAAATCAAATTCCATCCGGTCAACCAGGCAAGAAATTCACCGAGCGTGGCATAGGAATAGGTATAGGCAGAGCCGGCTACCGGAATCATCGCCGAAAATTCCGCATAGCACAGGGCCGCCAAGGCACAGGTGAGTCCCGAGAGAACGAATGAGAGCACGATGCCTGGCCCGGCCCCAGGCCGATGCGCATCGCCCACAATGGCAGTGCCGACCAAGACGAAGATGCCGGTTCCGATAATCGCGCCGATACCGAGAGCCGTGAGATTCCAGACTGTCAGCGTTTTCTTGAGGCGATGCTCGGGACGATCCGCGTCGGCAAGGCACTGTTCGATCGATTTTGTTCGAAAGAGGCGGCTGATCACAAAGTGCCCTGTGTCAGACGTGGTGGGATCGGCTGTAGTAGGATCACCGGCCCAGGCTCCATTTGGAATCAAGTATAGCAGGCGGACAGCAATGAGGATGGCGTTCTGACCGCGTGATGGATTGTGTGAGAATCACGCGCGAGACCGCCGCGCAGCCCGCAGCAGCGCTTCGAACAGCCGCCGATGGGCTGCGTGGCGCTCGAAGAGAAATTCCGGGTGCCAT
The DNA here is from genome assembly GCA_046604365.1 of Nitrospira sp. Classification (GTDB taxonomy): domain Bacteria; phylum Nitrospirota; class Nitrospiria; order Nitrospirales; family Nitrospiraceae; genus Nitrospira_D. Next base: position 146,289 of record JBJACV010000007.1, on the reverse strand, counting down.
TGAATCGCCAGCAGAAACCGGTGTTGGGGCGACTCGATCGCTTCGACGATTCCGTCGGGAGCGACGGCGCTCGCAACCAGCGACGGCGCCACCAGTTTGACGGATTGATGATGGGAGCTGTTCACCATCAGGGTTGCCCGATCGACAATTTTCCGGAGCAGGCTCTTGGGTGTCACCGCCACTGGATGAGAGACATGGGTCGCTTTTTTCTGCTGACGATGGTCCAGCGCATGCTGCACTTGCGACGGAATGTCCTGAAAGAGGCTGCCACCGCACGCGACGTTGACTGTCTGCATGCCTCCGCAAATTCCTAACAGAGGAAGATCGCGGGTTCGAGCCTGGGAGACCAGATCGAGCTCGAAATCGGCGCGTCGCTCACTCACGAGCGGAAATTTGTACCGTTGGCGTTCCCCGTAGAGACGGGGAGGAAGATCAGGACCGCTGCCGGTGAGAAGAAGCCCGTCAACCCCGTCGAGCAGCCTCCGTCTGGCAGCCGTCGCAGCCACAAGAGGCAGAATGAGCGGAACGCCGCCGAGTTCTTCGATAGCCCGTATGTAGCGAGCTCGGAGAAAATAGGTGGGTTCCCGCCCGCCCATATCCTTCCTGTCACCGGCATTGAAGTCCGGCGTCACGCCGATCACAGGCTTCATACTACTGGACTGGTTCGGCGGTCATACTCTCACTCTCGGCAGCGACTCCCAAGAATCGTACAGGACGGTCGCCCGTGAGGTGTTCGGGCACGATGACGTAGGTGCCGTACATGCTGGGGATCCAGATGCTTTTGGCTGTTTGTTCACTGCCGCCTGAGAACAGATAGGCGAGGCCGCCGACGATTCCGCCGCCGATCGCAAACGCGCCCTTGAACGGGAAATACAGGATCGTGCTCACCGCCGCGGCTGCTTGCATGCCGGCGCCGGCGGCCGTTCCTTGCTGCTGGTCCGAAGCCGAAGCCTGACTCCAGGCCGGTGTGGTGAACGCTGTCATCAGGGAAAAACACATCACCGCTACGACACATGTGACGAGCGGGAGTCGACGATCATATCCGGACGTATTCATTGAACTGCCTCCTTCCGCTGCTGCGCGAAATCAAGAACGATAGAAACTCCATGCACAATACCCACAGGCCTTATAACAAATTCCTCAACGAATGCAAACCCCCTGCCGGTTCAAACATCTAATGAGATGAAGGCGATGAGCGATCGGGCACAACATCAAGCTCCGTCATAATGTAGGCGATCACATGCTCCGTGCGGGCAACGACGGACCGATCCAGCTCGGACACAAAGTCGACCGCTGAGATTCGCTGGTTTTCCTGATTCAAGCCGGCTCGCAAGCAGAGATCGAGTTTGCACCACGTCACGGACTGGACGAACAAATCCTCCGCGCGTTCTTTATACGCTGGGCGCTCGTCCGGCGAAAGCATCATCAAAACTTCGGCCAGACGATCGACAAGCCGCACTTTGTGACGAAGGTTCGCCAGCTGTTCAGATCCAATTTCCACGGACACTTGCACGCCAGCCTTCCAGCTCCGTTTCTTGACGTTGAATGTGCAGGCCTGGACACCGGCCTCCTTCTCCACCGGCTCCGGCCCGAAGAATAACGTAACCCGGTAGGATGAAAGTTCAGGTAATGATGTCTGATCCATAAGTCGCACATTGTATCATGATGCGCTCTGAGGGCCAGCGTTTGATTGACGCCCTTCGGACTCGACGATAAGATGCACTCGTATGAGTATGACCTTGCATGGCGAGCGGGTGGCAGCGATCCAGCGCGCCCTTCAAGAAATGGATGGGCTTGACGGATGGCTCTTCTACGATTTTCGTGGAAGCGACCCGTTAGCCTATCGAGTTCTGCTCCTGGATCCCGGACGGCATGTCACACGGCGATGGTACTATTGGATTCCTGCGACAGGAGAGCCGCTCAAGCTGCTCCACCGGATCGAGCCGCATGTCTTGGACGAATTGCCCGGCGAGGCTCAACTATATGTGTCATGGGAACAACAACGCGCCTTACTCTCATCGTTGTTACGCAACCGACGCCGTATCGCCATGCAGTATTCGCCCCTCAATGCCGTTCCCTATCTGGCTCGGGTCGATGCCGGAACTATCGATTTGATTCGAAGCTTCGGACTCGACGTCGTCACATCCGCCGATCTGGTGCAGCGATTTGAAGCGGTTTGGACGGACCGCCAACTGGAATCGCATCGGTATGCCACCGAAGCGCTTCGAAGGATCGTTGATGAGGCATTTGCACATGTCGGCGCATCGATTGCCAAGGGACGAGTGCTCACCGAATACGGCCTGCAGCAATTCATTCTCGCACGCATTCACGACGCAGGAATGACAACCTCCAGCGCTCCCATCGCGGCGGTTGATGCTCATAGCGCCGACCCCCATTATGGGCCGGTGGAGTCCGATTCTTCTCCCATCACCCGGGAAAGCTTGCTGTTGATCGATCTGTGGGCCAAACAGACCGAGCCCGGCTCAGTTTACGGCGACATTACCTGGACCGGGTACACAGACAAGCAGGTACCGGCAAAACAGCGCATGATTTTCGACTATGTCCGGCAAGGGCGCGATGCGGCGTTGTCGTTTGTTCGAGAACGGGTCGCCTCCGGCCACTTTCCCTTCGGATGGGAAGTCGATGATGTGTGCCGGAACGTCATTCGAGACGCGGGCTATGGCGACTTCTTCGTCCATCGGACCGGTCATTCCATCGGTGAAGAAGTCCATGGCAACGGCGCCAACATCGATAATTTGGAAACACAGGACGGGCGTCGGCTCATGCCTCGAACCTGTTTTTCCATCGAGCCGGGCATTTATCTCCCTGGGGAATTTGGCATCCGTAGCGAATTCGATGTCTATGTATCGGAACGGGACGCATTGACGTATGGCGAACCGCTCCAAACCGACATCGTTCCCATTCTCTGACCTTCACGACCGTTCCGCTCTCTCCGGCTCGCTCCATGCCCTCCCTTTCTTGACACTCTGCGGAGAGGGCAGCTAGATTCACTCTACTCGCGGGTCGGCCAGGTCTCTTGTGCGGCATTGCATCAAGCGGAGCAGCCATGTTCGGAACAATGGGAATTTCTGAGCTCCTCATCATTCTGGCCATTATCTTGATCATTTTCGGGGCAGGCCGGTTACCCCAGATCGGCGAAGGTGTCGGCAAGGCCTTGAAAGGTTTCAAAAAGGAAGTTCACGACGCCCCGCCTGCAGTCGAGACACCGCCTCAACAAGAAACACCCTCTGCACGGCCTGAGCACCCTCAGCCGATCGCTTCTGCGCCGATTCAGGCTCCTAGGGCATCGAGCACCGCAGCCACAACCACCAAACCCAACATCCCCTATACCCCTGGTCCTGAAATGACACCGGGGACTACCGCGTCGTTCCTCTACACAACAGGGCCGCAATCCCCTCATACATCGAAGACCGCCCCTGATCGAACGCCACGAGCTGCCGAGGCACCGGCCCAACATGTGGTCACGATGGAAGAGCGGGCGGCTGCGCCTGCTCCGATGGCCCGCGGTCAATATCCACCTTTGCCGCCGGGGACCCAAACGAAGCCGTCCGGTAAGCGCCCCTCAGCAATCGTGAACAAAGACGCGGTCGCTCGTGTGCAAGCCCAGCAAGCCGCACTAAAGGCCAAGGGAGCGCCTGCTCCGTCAGGGGTCTCTCCTGAAGACATGCAGAGCCTCGGTGAAGGCATGGGCGACGTCTTACGCACCTTCCGGCAAGCGGCAACCGATGTCCGCAACAGCATCGCCCCTGAGATGCGTACGCTTCAGGCTGAAATGGATGCCGCGCACAAAGAACTTCAACAATCTCTTGACGCCGCAGCAGAACCAGCAGCAGTTCAGGAAGATCCCCCGAAGCCCGTGTAAGTCCCACATTGGGCACGTATCGTTTTCACAGACTGTTCAGTGGGCTGGGAAAAACGGATGATGTTCAAGCCGTTCCGGCTCTTAGGATCGTCTATGGCACGGCTCTTTTATGGTGAGCGTTCGGGAGGAAACTGTATATCGGGTGCGATTCTTGGGACTACATCCATCACCGCAACGCTGGAATCGGTCGTGCGGGAGACCGTGCGCCGGCTCAATGAGTGGATGAACCACGCTCCCTGCGATTCAGGTCTGAGCGCGAGTTCGGCTCCGGTTCAATGCCTCGACCAGCCCTACGAGAAGATTTTGCACCTTGCTATCGATATCCACGAATTGCACACCCATTCCAGGAAACAGGAGATACCGCTCCGGTTTGTTTCGAACCCAGGCCACCTTCGCTTTGGCTCTCAGTTTCTCCAGGGGCCGATCAGGCAGCGAGAATTCGAGAGACAATTCCGTTCCCATCGCCAGCGGGGAGCTACTCTCGATAAACAACCCGCCTCCTCCGATTCCTGCTGTGAGACTCTCGAATTTCTTCCCATCAGGCGTCGAACACTGCACCTTGATGGCAAGCGGGGCACGCGGGTATGCGCGGCAATGGGCGAATGCGGTATCGTCGCCGGCAAGCACTCGTTCGATGATCTCGCCCCAAGGCATATCGCCCAACACCTTCCCCGATGGATCTTGCACCGCGACTGTTTCGAGATCGGCATCGACGATCATGGTCTTGCCCTGATGGCCCGCAGTAGAGATGACTGGAAATTTCATGGTTGTGATTGGACCTCGCGCACGAGGAAGCAGGCTAGGATCCTAGGCCGCTGGGATTTTAACCTGCGTCGATTTCACCAACTCGAGAATCCGGTCGCGAATATTCTGCGCGACTTCTGTAAACTGCACTCCCATCCCGGGGCTAAACGTATATTGATCGGCTTTGGGACACACCCATGCCACGACCCCCTTCGTCGGGAGCCATTCGTCAGGCTTTTCCGGAAGTGAGAACTCCATGGACAGCTTGGTTCCCACAGGGAGCGGCGCGTGACTTTCGATAAACATGCCGCCGCCACCGATACCTCCTGCCCGACTCTCGAATTTCTGTCCTTCCGGAGTATTGTAGCGAACCCGAAACGCCAGCGAGATCCGCGGCTCGGATCGGACTTCTTTCTGAACAGGCAATTTGCGATACGCCATGATCTGGTCGATCACGAAGTCCCACGACAAACTGCCGATCTGTTCTCCGCTGATCCCCAATAACGTAACCAGTTCGCGTGTCTCATCAAGCTCAAGCGTTTTCCCTCGATGACGAAGGCTGGATGCAACAGGGTATTTCACAGGCGATCCTCTTCTTCTTGCTCGTGGCAGATTCGTACGTCGCAAGTATAGCGCAGTGTTCCAGCTTGTCGAGAAAAAGCTGAGAGTTCTACGGCACAGGAAATGCGGACTTGGCTGATAGAGCGGGCGGGGCGGGCGGAAACACACAGGGAACAGGAGCGCGGCAATCGCGCGGGGCGGTAGACACATTGCCCCGCGCATGTGCGTACCGTTACGCGCTTTTCGCGTCGATCTCCTGCTCAAATATGCGGATTGGCGGGTTTTTTCCCGTAATCGCATCTTCAGTAATGACGACTTCTTTGATCTGTTTCTGGGACGGAGCATCGTACATGATGTCCAGCATGACCTCTTCCAAGATGGCCCGGAGCCCGCGCGCACCGGTTTTTTGCGCGTAGGCTTTCCGCGCAACGGCACCCAACGCCCCTTCGGTAAATCTCAGCTTCACTTTTTCAAACGACAATAACTTCTCATACTGCTTCGTCAGCGCGTTTCGAGGCTCTGTGAGGATTCGGATAAGCGCCCGCTCGTCCAATTCCTCCAGAGTCGCCACGACCGGCAGACGTCCGACGAATTCGGGGATCAGCCCGTACTTGAGGAAATCTTCGGGCTGCACTTTGGCGAGAAGATCGCCCAAACGGATCTCGCTTCGCCCTCGAATCTCGGCTCCAAATCCCATGGATTTCCGATTGATCCGCTGCTCAATGAGTTGCTCCAAGCCGACAAAGGCTCCACCGCAGATAAAGAGGATGTTGCTGGTGTTGACCTGGATGAACTCTTGATGAGGATGCTTTCTCCCGCCTTGCGGAGGAACATTGGCAACGGTGCCCTCGATCAGTTTCAGCAGCGCTTGCTGCACCCCTTCGCCGGACACGTCCCGTGTGATCGACGGACTGTCGCTTTTCCGGCTGATCTTGTCGATCTCGTCGATGTAGACGATGCCGCGCTCGGCCCGCTCCACATCGTAGTCGGCTGCTTGAAGAAGCTTCAGGATGATATTTTCGACATCTTCGCCCACATACCCCGCTTCTGTGAGTGTCGTTGCATCAGCAAGGGTAAACGGCACATCCAAGTACTTGGCCAGAGTTTGAGCCAGGAGAGTCTTCCCGGTGCCGGTCGGGCCCACCATCAGAATATTGCCCTTCTGGAGCTCGATATCGTCGACTTCCTTCTCCTTCGAAGAAATGCGCTTGTAATGGTTATGCACCGCAACGGACAAAATCCGTTTGGCGCGCTCCTGCCCAACGACATACTGATCCAAGTGATGTTTGATTTCCGCCGGCTTCTTGAGCTTGGAGGAGATTTCCTCTTTCGCTTCCTCCCAATCTTCGGCGATGATGTCGTTGCACAGATTGACGCATTCGTCGCAGATATAGACGGTCGGCCCGGCGATCAGCTTCCGCACTTCATCGCGGCTCTTTCCACAGAAAGAGCACCGCAAGTGTCGATCCATCTTCTCTTGCTTGGCCATGTGCCCTCCTGTGTTACTTGCTCTTGGCCTCGTCCTTGCCGCTGTCTCCGGATTCCGCCGCCTTGACGACTTTGGGCGGCCGCGTGATGACCTCATCGATAAGTCCATATCGCTTGGCTTCTTCACCGGACATGAAATAATCCCGCTCGGTATCGTGGGAGATTTTTTCGATGGTCTGCCCCGTATGCTTGGCCATGATCTCGTTCAGGCGCTCCCGGATCTTCAGAATTTCCCTGGCATGGATGTCGATTTCCGTGGCCTGCCCTTGGAAACCGCCCAGCGGCTGGTGAATCATCACGCGTGCATTGGGCAGCGCAAACCGTTTGCCTCTGGTGCCGGCGGTCAACAACAACGCGCCCATGCTGGCGGCCTGGCCCAGACAAATCGTGTTGATCGGCGGCTTCACATACTGCATGGTATCGTAGATGCCCAATCCGGCCGTGACACTGCCGCCGGGAGAATTGACGTAGAGATTGATGTCTTTCTCAGGATCTTCCGCTTCCAGAAAAAGGAGCTGCGCGATCACCAAATTGGCAAACACGTCATCGATCGGGGCTCCGAGGAAAATAATGCGGTCTTTGAGGAGCCGTGAATAAATGTCGTAGGCGCGTTCGCCTCGATTGGTTTGTTCGACCACGATGGGAACCAACATGTCGTCAAATCCTTTCCGCGACAGCCTTCCTCTGCATTGAGGCCAGGATGCGCCGGCACCGTCGTTATCCTTGAATTACCGCGTGTCGGTAGACGAAATCCAGCGCCTGATCCGCCAAGATCTTCGTGCGCAACTTCTCGATGGAATCCTGGCCGCCCGCCTGAATCATTTTCACCAGGTCAGCCAGCGGCACCCGCAGTTCCGAAGCCAACCGGGTCACTTCGTCGTTCAAATCCGCCTCGCTGACGGACAGTCCTTCTTTTTCCGCAACGGCTTCGAGGATCAATCCCACTTTCACACGGCGATTCGCGGCCTCCCGATGCTCCTCGCGAATCCGCCGGTTTTCCTCCGCGTCCGCGGGAGGAAGCGGGTCCGCGTCCTTGCTCCGGTGCCGTTCCTGAAGTTTCTGCCGAACAATGGTATCGAGCTCACGCTCGACCAGGGTCTCGGGCAGATCGAAATGATAGGTGTCGGCCAGGCGCGAGAGGATCGTATCTTTGTACGACTGTTCGATGTCTTTCTTGAGCGCCTTTTCCATTTCACCCCGTACCGTATCTTTCAGTTCCTGAATCGAGGCGTATGGACCGCAGTCCTTGGCAAGCTCGTCGTCAAGGGCGGGGAGCTGCTTATGCTTGACTCCCGTGATGCTCAAACGGAACTGGACGGTCTTGCCCGCGACCCGAAGATCGGGGTGGCTGGCCGGATACGGTTGAGCGATCTCGATGACGCTCCCTTCCACCTTACCGACCAGGTGAGCATCGACTTCAATTCCAAGCAAGGCGGCCTTCGAGCCGACTTTGTGGAGATGGCCCTCTTTCTTCGTGCCATCGAGCGGCCCGCCGTCCAAGAACCCTTCGAGGGAGACCACGGCATAGTCGCCTTCGGCCAAGGCCGTTCCAGCAGGCGCTGCGTCTAATCTCGCCTGTTGCTCACGCAGCACTTCCAGTGCACGGTCCACCTGCTCATCTGCCACCGTCCGCTTGTCCGGCTTGAGAGAAATGGGACTGGGCGCCTTATAATCACGCAGTTCGATTTTTGGTTTGATCTCAACGGTCGCGGTAAACGTAAATGGCGAATCCTTCTTAATTTTGACGCGATCCAGGGGCGGAATTTCTACGACCACAGGGCTGATCCCCGCCTGCTTGACGGCTTGATCGTAATAATCCGGGATAAGACTTCTGATGACGTCTTCTTCTATGGCTTTGGCATAGCGTTTTTCCAAGATGGCCAACGGAGCTTTCCCTGGTCGAAACCCGGGAATTCGAACCTGGCGGTTCAATTCAACGTAGGCCCGGGAAAATCGCTGCGTCACTTCGTCGGCCGGCACCTCGATTTTCAACGCGCGTTTCATGGGGCCCAATTCTGTCATTTCCATTTTCATCGGGTGGGAATCCTTCTCTTCAGCGTCGGATACTCTCTAGCGATCATCATCGACTTTTATGGTGCGAGAGGGGGGACTTGAACCCCCACGGTTACCCACGAGATCCTAAGTCTCGCGCGTCTGCCAGTTCCGCCACTCTCGCACAAGTGCGCCTGTCCGCGGAGCTGCTACCGCGATATCTCGAACCGAAAAAACACGTGATGCCGTACAGCGTTTGTACCGTCGGATGTATCCAAGTGTCAACCCATACGATCGAGGAATTGGGTAGGGGGCAAAATATTGTCGCAATCCACCGACCCGGCAGATTCCTTGTTGAATCAAGCGGAAAAGCCCCTGTTCACCTTGCCGCTCATGAGAGCCCATGTTAAGATGCCGCCTCTTTGACTGTCCCGGCCGTGGAGAGGTGCGAGAGTGGCCGAATCGACATGCTTGGAAAGCATGCGTCGGGGTAACTCGACCGTGGGTTCGAATCCCACCCTCTCCGCCACCATTTGCTGTGGCAAATGATGGCGAGATCTCGCCAGTTTCTTATGGCGATGCACAAGGCGGATCCGCCATACCGCACTTCGTGTGACCCGTCCACTCTTTTGGGCGTCTCGAGATTGAGTGAATGCTGTATGCGAACAAGGGGCTGGGCCCTGTGCGACAGAACCCTGTGAACCCCGCCAGGTCCGGAAGGAAGCAACGGTAAGCGGTCAGTTCTGTGTGCCGCAGGATCACCTGGCCCCGCTGTAGAAGGCGTAAGGCGTGAAACGTGAGGCGTAAGGCGATTCTTTCTTCTGTCGTCCTTCAGCACATCCCCGCACGCCTTACCTCTAATCCCTAACGGATGTATGGATTACCAAGTTTCCGCCCGCAAATACCGTCCCGGCACATTCGACGATGTGATTGGTCAGCCGCACGTCGTGCAGACCTTGATGAATGCGGTCTCGACGAAACGCATTGCACACGCCTACCTGTTTTCCGGTACCCGCGGAGTGGGAAAAACAACCGTCGCGCGCATTCTCGCGAAGGCGCTGAACTGCGAGCAGGGCCCCACAGGCCGCCCGTGCGACCGTTGCGCGAACTGCCTGGAGATCGCGCAGGGCAGCTCAGTCGATGTGGTCGAGATCGACGGCGCCTCCAATACCAGCGTGGACGATGTGCGCGAGATTCGGGAAAACGTCAAATTCACGCCCTTCCGAGGCCAGTACCGGGTCTATATCATCGACGAAGTACACATGCTGTCGAACTCGGCGTTCAACGCGTTGCTGAAAACCCTTGAAGAGCCTCCGGCACACGTCGTCTTCATTTTCGCGACGACGGAAATTCACAAAATCCCCGCAACCATTCTTTCGCGCTGCCAGCATTACAATTTCCGCCGGATTGCACGGGCCGAGATCATCGAACGGCTTCGCCACGTAGCTGAGCAGGATCAACTGACCATTGAGGAGCGTAGCTTCCTCGCCCTGGCACGGGCGAGTGAAGGCAGTATGCGTGATGCTCTGAGTCTTCTCGATCAAGCCATTGCGTTCGGGGGTAAGACGATCCATCATCCGGATCTCGAAGCGCTCCTCGGAGCCGTGCCTCACGAACTGGTGCAAGGCATCGTCAAGGCCGTGATGACCCAAGATAGTGCTGCAGCACTCACCGTGCTGGCGAACCTCATGGACCAGGGGCATGACTTGCGGGCGTTTTGTGACGACGTCGTGGAGCAGATCCGTAATCTTCTCGTAGCGTCCGTCGTTCCGTCGACAGATGAGTTGCGCAGCCTGATTGAAGCCTCCGAGGAGGACATCAAACAGCTTGCGACGGATGCCAAGACCCTGACCCCGGAACAGCTTCAGGAACTGCTGACCCTCTTTATTCAGGCGGAAGATTCGCTCCGGCTCAGCGCCCATCCGCGTTTCGTGCTGGAAACCGCGGCGATTCGGGCAACGCGGTTGTTACGCCGGCGAGACACCGGCGATCCCCGCCTGTTTCAAACAGCCCCTGCACCCGCAGGACAAAAATCTCCCGTCCGTTCTGAAGCCATTGATTCACGATCAGCTGCCTCTTCCACGGATCCATCCGTCGCCACTTCCGCTCCGTCTGGCCGTACTGATCCGGCCGCCTCCCAGCCGCAATCCAAACCCGTCTCACTGTCACAACCGAAACTAGGGGAAAGGCCGATGCCACAACGGCCACCTGATCAGCCTACACCCAAGGAAGCCGCGGCTACCCTGATCGCAGCTACTGCCCAATCGGTGGCCGGACAAGCCACACTGAATTGGGAAGCCATCCAGAACGAGATCGCGGCTTCGTTTCCCAATATTGCCCCGTTCCTGGAAGCCGGCAGGTTTCTTGGCATAGAGGGAGGTCTTGTGACAATCGGATTTGCCAAACACTCGACATTGGCACGGACCAGATTGGAGAAAGAAGAGCATCTCCGGGCGCTGGCGACACTGTGCCAGGAGCAGTCCGGTATTCCGGTGCGGATCCGCGTCGTTGAGCTCGCCGAGACAGATCCTCCGGGACCGACGATGGCACAAGTGCGGGCAGCCAAAGAACAGGACCAGCGGCTTGTGCTGTTTGAGCGGGCACGGGCCAATCCTACAGTGAAACAGGCGATCGAGATCTTCGGCACAGAATTGACCGAGGTCCGACGAGTAGCCCAGAAGGAGGCCACAGAATGAAAAGTCCTTTCGGCAATATGAACAACATCCTCAAGCAAGCCCAGGCCATGCAGGAACAGATGGCTAAACTCCAAGAACAGGCGGCGTCGAAGACCGCCAGCGGGACAGCCGGCGGTGGAATCGTCACGGTAACCGCAAACGGCGCCATGCAGATCGTCAGCGTGGCGATCGACCCCGAGATCGTCAAGAGCGGCGATGTGGATATGCTGCAAGATCTCGTCGTGGCGGCGACCAATGAGGCGCTGCGAAAAGCCAAAGAACTGATGGAGAGTGAGATGAAAGCCTTAACCGGCGGGATGAAAATCCCAGGCCTGTTTTAACGATGGCCGTCGACCAACAGGGCTTGCTGGCACGGCTGATCAAGGAACTCGTTCGCCTCCCCGGGGTCGGTCAAAAGAGCGCGCAACGGTTGGCCTTTTACCTCATGAAGGCCGAGCGGGAAGATGCATTGCGTTTGGCCGAGGCGATTCGGGCGGTAAAGGACGGGTTAGCCTTCTGCACTCAATGCCGCAACATTGCCGAGGGAGACCTGTGCGAATTCTGTCTGGACCCGAAGCGGGACCGTACGAAGATCCTCGTCGTTGAAGAACCGAGTACGCTCTATGCGATCGAGCGGGCCGGCGTCCATCGGGGACTGTACCATGTCTTGTTAGGCGCACTCTCCCCACTCGATGGCATCGGTCCCGGAGACATCCGGGCTGAAGAACTAGCCGACCGTATCAAACTGGGCGGTGTGGAGGAAGTCATTCTCGCTACGAACCCGACCATCGAGGGGGAAGCCACTGCGATCTATCTCACCAGGCTCCTCAAGCCGTTCGGCGTGCGGGTCTCTCGCATCGCCTACGGGATTCCTGTTGGAATGGATATTGAGTATGCGGATGAAGTGACGTTGCTGAAATCCATCGAGGGACGGCGAGATCTGTAAACCCCGTCGGTGTTGCCCCGTTGACCCCTTCTCAATCAGCCTGCTATAGTTCCTCCGTGCTGTCCACTCTCAAGAGTTGGGGAGGGCCATGAAGGTCCGTTCTACCGCTAAACGCGCGTCCTCGGCAAAATCATCGACAACAGCAGCCGCCACACCCCCGGCTCGCAAGAATAAGAAGAAATCAGGCTCGGCGTCGGCCAAGTATCCTGATATTCGCCGTGACCTCGAACGCCAACGCACGGCAATCCTCGAAGAAGTTGAGGAAGTGCTGACGAACCGGCCCGACCTTGAAGCGTTTCCCGACGTCAGCGATCAGGCATCGGCCGAAGTCGACCAGAACTTTTCGATGCGGATTCGCGATCGCGAGCGGAAGTTGCTCAAGAAGATCGAGGAAGCGCTGGATCGAATGAGCAGCGGCACCTATGGGATCTGCGAGCGGTGCGACGGAGACATTCCTTACAAGCGCCTCAAGGCCCGTCCGGTCACGACTCTCTGTATCGAGTGCAAGACCCTCCAAGAGCAGGAAGAACGGGCCAACCGTTAGCCCTTCCCTTCGTCCCTCGCTGAGTTAAGCAACAGTGGCTCAAAGCCGGCCCTCAAATAATTGATTCTTGTCGCGAGTGGGCCTGCTGCGAGTAGAGGGCAGGAGTTACTGTTTCAAAACTTTGATTCGTTCGTTCGCGTGAGCTGCTCGAGCTTCTTCTTCGGGAATCCCTTCGACCAGGGCAAGGAATGTTTCATATTCCGCCAATGCGCGCTTGGGGTTGGTCTCTTCGGAGGCTTCCGCAAGATTATACCGGGCCACGGCATAATTGGGGCGCAGGGTCACAGCCTTTTCGAACAGGCCTAACGCTTCAGCTCTCTCACCAAGTTTGACATGGACCGTGCCGAGGTTGTTCAAGACCTCCGGAATGTTGGGTCTGATCGCGAGTGATTGCAACATTTCTGTTTTCGCCTTATCGAATTGGCCTTTAGCCGCCGAGGCCAGCCCGAGCTTATGATGCGCTTCGGCAAGCCAGACCTTGTTCGTAAACCCGCCGGCGATGGCCTTTTGATACGCGTCCCCTGCGATGTCATAATTCTTGTCGCCACAGTAGGCCAGCTGCGCGGTTTGTCCGCGGGCGAATTGCTGGAGTGAAAGAAACGGCTCCTTGTCCTCGCTGCCCTGGCTCTCGATGGTGAGTCCGCCTTTCCCTCCTTTGGGGTTCCTGAGCCGATCTAGAAACTCCCGGCGATAGGGAGAGAACAGCCGCACATAGGGATCGATGGTAAAGGACGCCTGAAGAAGGATCGGGTGATCCCGTGAACCGGTGACCAGATATTGTGTGGTGCTCTTCTCGTCTCCCGTTTCGAAGATGCTGCTGGCCTCCATGTTCGCTTTCGTCTCTAGTTGCGACACGTTCAAATAAAACTCCAGCGCAGGCTTCAGCCGAGACAGCGTGTCTCGAAGCACAGGATAGCGGTCAAGATTGAGTCCCTTCGGAAAAGTGAAGAGGGCTCCGACGAGGAGTCCGTCCTCATCGATAAAATACGACTCATCTCCCTTCGACGCGCTTTTTGCCTGCGAAATTACGATCTCCTGTCCACTGCCCCATGCATTCGACTTGGGGACCGTCGAGGCGTGTTTCTTCAAAAACTCCTGTTTGCGTTCGCAGAGTGCCGTCGATTTGAGAAGAACCAGATCGGTTGCGGAAGGGGGGAGGTTTGAGCGCACGGATGTCTGCTGGCTACAGCCAACCATGACAAGAACAACCAAAAGAACACTTGCCAGACACACATACCGGCCGGAGATATCCATTAGGCGCTCCTCAAGGGAAAGACGGCTCTGTCTAGACGATACACGATTTGGAGAAGCTTGGCGAAGAGTAAAAACAAAGGCCTGCTCCTCAGAGAGAAGCAGGCCCATCGTAAGACAACTCGTCTACCGCAAACTAGTGGCGCTGTGCGTCCAGCATGCTATCTTCCGCTGTATAACCGAAGATATAGGGGATACTGCCGCCAAGAGTATACATCGGACGATTGACGCCATAATCGAAGGCATGGCCGAATGGGTGTGAAATGAATCCCACCCAACGGAGCGGATGGTCATTGATGGCCGATCCGGCAACCGGGTTCGAATAAACCAATGCGGTGCTATCCAGAATGTTGTAAATGCTTGTAGGGGGGGTGTATTCCTTGTTATCCATGCTCTGTTGACCAGTGGTTGTACAGCCAGTTGCAACCATCGTCACCATCGCAATACCGACAGCCCACGACATCGCTCTCATGGTATTACCTCGCTTGGTTTGGTCCACATCCAGACCACCGATTCAGTCTTATAAAACGATAGGCGAAGTGTAGCCGACATCTCCCGTTCTGTCCAGAATTCACGGAGATTGGAGATTCCCATGAAAATTGCTGCTTTGGAAGACAAGAAACGTGGCACCGGCAGGGAACACATGGTGGGCGATACAGGTATCGAACCTGTGGCCTCTTCCGTGTGAAGGAAGCGCTCTACCACTGAGCTAATCGCCCATTGCGTGGAGTCTAGCATGGGCTTTCGGCGAGGTTCAATGCGAACCTTGTGCTGATGCTCCGTCACCAACCTGAATCTATATGACAGCTGCCTTGACTTCACTAAAACACGGTTTCTAGAATGGGCTCCTTTCCCCGGCAAGGATTGTTGATCGCATGAGAGATGACATCGTCATCGTGGGTGGTGGTCTGGCTGGATCGGAAGCGGCCTGGCAGGCGGCAAACCGTGGCGCCAGAGTCACGCTCTACGAAATGCGCCCGAAGGAAATGACGAAGGCGCACAAAACCGGCGGCCTGGCCGAACTCGTCTGCTCAAATTCGTTGGGGTCGATCGATCCGCACAACGCACCCGGCATGCTTAAGGAAGAAATGCGCCGGCTGGGCTCTTTGATTATCGCCTCAGCCGAACAATCCAAAGTCCCGGCCGGATCGGCACTGGCAGTCGATCGTGATCAATTCTCTTCGACCATTACCCGGACATTGGAAAGCCATCCGAATATCAGAATTCTTCACGAGGAGATCGCCGACATCCCCACCGACTGTGTCTGCATCGTGGCAACCGGTCCGTTGACGTCCGACACACTTTCCCAGGCCATTCGCGCCGTGACCCAATCACAGCATCTCTATTTCTTCGATGCCATCTCGCCGATCATCGACGCAGACTCGATCGACATGGATATCGTCTTTCGTGCCTCCCGCTACGATAAAGGCACAGACGATTATCTTAACTGTCCCATGACGGACGAACAGTACAACACCTTCTATGACGCGCTCCTCGCAGCCGAAAAGGTGCAGCCCAAGGATTTCGAGAAAACGCCCTATTTTGAGGCCTGCATCCCGATCGAGGTCATGGCGGAACGCGGTCGTCACACCATGCAGTTCGGGCCGCTCAAGCCGGTCGGCTTGGCAGATCCCCGAACCGGCCGGCGGCCCGCCGCCGTCGTACAACTGCGGACTGAGAATGTGCATCGTACCTGTTACAACCTGGTTGGATTTCAGACCAAGCTCACGTATCCGGAACAAAAACGCGTCTTCCGCCTGATTCCAGGCTTGGAGCATGCGGAGTTTCTGCGTTATGGAAGCTTGCATCGCAACACCTTTATCAACTCGCCCCAGTTGCTCACCGCCACGCTGCAATTCAAAGCCCGCAGCACGTTGTTCTTCGCCGGGCAGTTGGTCGGCGTGGAGGGCTATACCGAATCAGCGGCGATGGGCGGCCTGGCCGGCATTAATGCGGTGCGGGTATTGAACGGGGAGCCGACGGTGACGCCTCCGCCGACGACGGCGCATGGATGCCTGGTCGCTCACGTGGCGCTGTCCGATCCCCGCCACTTTCAGCCGATGAACACGAATTTTGGCCTGTTTCCTCCCTTATCCAGCACGCCGAGGGACAAAGAAATGAAACGGCGCTTGATCGCCCAACGGGCTCTTGAGGACTTTGCATCATGGAAGACGCAATCCGGGCTTTCATGAGCTTTCTTGACGTCGAGCGTAATGCATCCGCCGAAACCATTCGCAATTACCGGTCGGATCTCCGGCAGTTGACATCATTTCTTTCTGGAACAGGCCACGCATCCCGTCCGATTCAAGCAGACCATGTTACGGCTGAAGATATCCGGGCGTACCTCCACCAGTTGGATCGACAAGGTGAGAAAGCCTCGTCCCTGGCGAGAAAGCTGGCTGCCGTACGGAGTTTCTACCGATTTCTTCTGCGTGAAGGATCGGTACAGAAGAATCCGGCGGATGATATCCGGAGCCCCAAACTGTCCAAACCGCTTCCACGCGTTCTGGCCAAGGACGACGCCGGAGCCTTGATGGAATTTCCTGAGGGCCAGTCCTCTCTCTCCTTGCGCGATCGCGCTCTGCTTGAAACATTGTATTCCACCGGCGCTCGTGTCAGTGAAGCGGTCGGAATCAACGTCGGTGATCTCGATGAAGGTGAGGGACTTGTCCGCCTGAGAGGCAAGGGCCGGAAGGAACGAGTGATCCCGATCGGTGATGTCGCAACTCGAGCCATCCGCGCGTATCGTCAATCACTGGGGTCTGAATCCATCGAACGGCACCCGGCCGCTCCTCTGTTCTTGAATCATCGCGGAGGCAGACTCACCACACGGAGCGTGGCCCGAATCGTTTCTCGATATTCCAGTCGCCTTGCCGGTGGAGCCGTCAGTCCACATGCCCTGCGGCATTCCTACGCAACCCATCTGCTCGATGAGGGCGCAGACCTCAGATCGATTCAGGAGATGCTCGGGCATGCGTCGCTCAGCACCACGCAGAAATATACGCATCTGGCCGGCGATCGCTTGGCTGCCGTCTACGACCATGCCCACCCGCGGGCACGTTCGGTCACAACCGCTCTGCCGCGAAAGGATCAGAAGCCGTCATGATGATTCGATCCACCACTGTTCTGTGCGTCCGCCGGGCCGGACGAGTCGCCATGGGTTGCGACGGCCAGGTGACCGTCGGCACAACGGTGATGAAGCACAATGCCAAAAAGCTGCGGCGTCTCCATCACGAACAGGTACTCGCCGGCTTTGCCGGGGCCACCGCGGATGCATTCACGCTCTTCGAAAAGTTCGAGGCCAAGCTGGAAGAGCACCGGGGCAACCTGACGAGAGCGGCGGTCGAACTTGCCAAGGACTGGCGGACCGACCGCGTCCTGCGCCGTTTGGAAGCGCTGCTGGCCGTGGCCGGCCGGGAACAGTCTTTCCTGATTTCCGGAACCGGCGATGTCGTAGAGCCGGAGGACGGCATCCTGGCAATCGGCTCCGGTGGACCGTATGCCCTGGCTGCAGCCAGGGCGCTCCTCGGACAGTCTCAACTGGACGCTCCAGCCATCGTTACTGAAGCGATGAAAATTGCCGGCGCCATCGATATCTATACTAACCAACAGATCACCGTCGAGGAACTCCAAGGGTAAACAAGGAACATGACACACTCGGCAACCGACCCAGAGCCGCTGAATCTCAATAGCCTCACACCCCGCCAGATCGTGGAAGAGCTCAATCGCTACGTAATCGGCCAAAAGGACGCGAAGCGGATGGTGGCGATCGCGCTCCGCAATCGTTGGCGCCGACAACAGCTGTCTCCTGATATACGCGACGAGGTGATGCCGAAGAACATCATCATGATCGGCCCGACCGGAGTGGGAAAAACGGAGATCGCCAGACGGCTGGCCAAGCTGGCTCAAGCCCCATTCATCAAGGTCGAGGCTTCGAAATTCACCGAGGTCGGCTATGTCGGTCGGGATGTGGAATCCATCATTCGCGATCTGACCGAACTGGCCATCAACATGGTGAAAACCCACCGCCTTGAAGCGGTTCAGCACAAGGCCGAGCAACATGGAGAAGAGCGCCTGCTCGATCTCCTCTTGCCGCCCCCTCCGCCTCGACCAGGATTTACGGAAGGCACCGGTGAGACCGCCACATCGACTCCCCATGATTCACACGAGACTACAAGATCGAAACTACGCCTCCAACTTCGAGAAGGCAAACTCGACGAGCGGACAGTCGAGATGGAGACCCAGGAGCGACGCCTGCCGGTCGGTGTCATCTCCAATGTCGGCGGGCTTGACGAACTTGAAGGCAATTTGCGGGACATGTTGGGCGGGATGTTCCAGGGTAAGAAAAAGAAACGGCTGATGAAAGTGCCTGAGGCGCTGAAGCACCTCACCCAGGAGGAAGCGCAGAAGCTCATCGACATGGACGACGCCGTACGTGAGGCCATCGCCAAGGTCGAGCAAACCGGGATTGTGTTCCTCGACGAAATCGACAAAATCGCCGGACGGGAACGGACTGCGGGGCCCGATGTCTCACGGGAAGGCGTACAGCGCGATTTGCTCCCGATCGTCGAAGGCTGCACGGTGACGACCAAGCATGGGCCGGTTCTGACAGATCATATTCTCTTCATCGCCGCGGGAGCCTTTCACGTGGCCAAGCCGTCCGACCTGATTCCGGAGCTCCAAGGGCGCTTTCCGATACGAGTCGAACTGAGCCCCTTGTCGAAAGACGATTTTGTGCGTATCCTCACGGAACCGAAAGGGGCGCTGGTCCGGCAATATCAAGCCCTGTTGGCGACGGAAGGTCTCACCGTCGAGTTCACGAAGGACGGCCTGGAAGCGATCGCCGACATTGCGGTGCAGGCGAATGAGCGAACGGAAAACATCGGCGCGCGCCGTCTCTTTACCATTATGGAGCGGTTGCTGGAGCAGATTTCATTCGCGGGAGCGGAGTGGCCGGACAAAGCCGTGAACATCACGGCTGAGTATGTCCGTGACCGCCTCAAAGATGTGGTAAAGGATCAGGATCTGAGCCGGTATATTCTCTAGGCGAGAGGGGCGGGACGCGCGATAAACCATCCGCCCCTCCCGCAGGTCTCGCGTATTCCGCAGCTGGAGCGCAAGCATGAACAGACTCATCAAAAAAGCCAACGTCCTGATCGAATCCCTGCCCTACATTCGGGCATTCCGCGGAAAGACCGTCGTGGTGAAGTACGGCGGCCATGCGATGACAGATACCTCCTTAAAAGAACGGTTCGCACAGAATGTCGTGCTGTTGAAATACGTCGGGATCAATCCGGTCATCATCCACGGCGGAGGCCCTCAGATCGACAAAATGCTGGATCGGCTCGGGATCGAGGCAAAGTTCCGGCACGGTGTCCGCGTCACCGATGAAGCGACGATGGAAATCGTCGAAATGGTCTTGGCCGGACAAATCAACATGGAGATCACCGATCTCATCAACCGGCACGGCGGCAGCGCGGTCGGCCTGAGCGGAAAAGACGGAGGACTGATTTTAAGCAAGCCGCTGACAGCCAAGGCATGGGCGGAAAGTCTGGACCGCGACTGGGACGACAAGGACGACGACGGGGATTTCGGGCTCGTCGGCGATATTGAACGGGTCGATCCGAGCCTGCTGCATAAACTTCAAGGCGATCACTATATCCCCATCATCGCTCCGATTGGAACCGATCGCGAGGGAAATACTTACAACATCAATGCCGATCTGGTCGCAGGCGCTATCGCGGGCGCCCTGCGCGCGGAAAAGCTCGTCATGATGACGGACATCAAAGGCATTCGCGATGCCAAAGGCCACCACCTCTCGACCGTCTCGCGCAAAGACGTCCAGCGCATGGTCAAGAAGGGGACGATCACGGAAGGCATGCTGCCGAAAGTACATGCCTGCCTGGATGCCATCGACGCCGGTGTCGGAAAAGCGCACATCATCGACGGCCGGATCCCCCATGCGATTCTGCTCGAGATCTTCACGCGCAAGGGCATCGGCACGGAAATCGTCGCGTAACGTCGCTCGTCAATCGTGAACCAACGAACGATTCCTGCCAAGTCACGGCTGATGGCTCATCTTCGCGCCGTGGTCGGCGAACGCCATCCCCTGTCCTCACCAGCCCGCCTACAGCAAGCGGAACGCTATCTCCGTGACCAGTTCTCCGAAGCCGGCCTTGCCGTCACGATGCACGATTTCGAGGCGATGGGCGGGATCTATCACAACGTGATCGGGGCGGTATCTCCCGCTTCCGGTCAAGATGGAAAAGAACCACCGATGATCCTGGCCGCGCATTACGACACAGTTCCCGGATCGCCCGGCGCCGATGACAATGCGAGCGCGTTGGCGGTCCTGCTGGAAGTAGCGCACCGGATCGGATCTCATCAGCTTCGACGACCGATCCGATTCATCGCCTTCTGCCTTGAAGAAGAAGGGCTGCTCGGCAGTCAGGCCTATACGGCGTATCTCGCGGCCACGAGACAGTCCCTGTACGGAGCTGTCGTGTTGGAATGCGTCGGCTACGCGCGTGATGAAGAAGGGTCGCAAGAGATTCCGCCGGGCGTCCCGATCGCCGTTCCGACGATCGGCAATTTTCTGGCCGTGATCGGCAATCAGAACTCAGCCGCCCTGACAGCTGCCTTGTCCCAGACCATGAACCGGCACGTGCCGATCGTGCCTCTCATCGTCCCAGGCAACGGCGAATTGCTACCGGACACCAGACGGAGCGATCACACGGCCTTTTGGGAGCAGGGCTTTCCGGCTGTGATGCTGACTGACACGGCCAACTTCCGCAATCCGCACTATCATCGGCCCACCGATACCATCGACACGCTGAATCTGGACTTCATGTCCGCCGTCGCAGATGGGGTCACAGCAGTGGTCTTGCGTCTCACAGAATCTGAAGGAACTTCATAATGTCTGTGCGGGTTCGTCCGGCAACGAGAGCGCTGATTGCCGCAACATATGCGAAGCTCGATTACAAAATGTTGGGGGCAATATACTGTTACGAAGGCGGCGACGAGTTCTGGCGGGCGAAGAAAAAGCCCTGTCAACGCCTCGGCGTGAGGATAGCCGAAGCGCTGGTGAAGAAATTGCCCTCAGGCGGTCGGAGCCTCTACGTGGGAGCCGGTGTCGCAGAGTTGCCGGTCCTGTTGGCTGAAGCCATGGAGCTCCAGCGCCAAGTGGAGCCTTATAACCTCCGCCGGCCTGAAGTCACCGCGCTCAATCGAGCCTGCCATGGCACGCCGGTGAAGTTTTACGCAACAACCGCGGAGAAGGCCAAGGGGCCATTCGACCATCTCTGGATCGTGAGCGTGTTGAACGATCCGGAACGGTTTCCTGATCTCTCGCCGTTGTCCTACGGGAATGCGAACCCGGTAACATTTAACTCCGCGCGGTTTGAACGGCAGCGTCGGATCGTTCGAATGATCGTCAACCGGTGCATGCCCAAGCTCAGCCTGCCCGGCTTGGTCACAACCTCGACGGAAGAAGTCGTGTGGATCGCCGACTGGTGCCACCGACACAGGATTCCCTATCGCGTGGAGCGGAAACAGTATCCCACCGCGCTCGTCGGTGACCCAATCTGTCTTATTAAAGTCGGTAAGGAGTGAGGGGTGAGGCGTAAGGGGTACAAGCCTGAGATCAGTTACGGTCGAAAGCCGGTCTTCTGTTTGGCGGAACCGCCCATATACAGCCCGGCGTACTTCACATAGTTCTCAGCGGATTTCCTGATCCAGGTCAATTCTTCGCCTGTCACGGACCGTCGGACCCGTGCGGGTGAGCCCAGGATGAGGCTCTTCGGCGGGACAACGGTACCTTCCACAATCAACGCCCCGGCTCCCACTATCGAATCCTCTCCAATCACCACCCCGTCCATGATGATGGCGCCCATCCCGACTAACACGCGATCGTGAATCGTACAGCCATGGAGAACCACACCGTGGCCGACCGTCACGTCGTTCCCGATCAGGAGAGGATGGGTATCGTGGGTGACGTGCAACATGCAGAGGTCTTGGATGTTGGTCCGATTGCCGATCCGGATATAGTTCACATCCCCACGGATCACGGCATGGAACCAAACGCTGCACTCCTCACCCATGACCACATCGCCGATGACCACCCCCGTATCCTCGATAAAACAGGAGGTAGGAACCGTCGGCTTGATACCTTGAAAGGTGCGGATCATAGAGGCACTCTAGGGGAACGGCTTACAGAATATCAAGACTGCGCTCTTGACCATTCGTTGACAGGCTTTTCAAGCCTCCCGTAGACTGCTCGAATGTCTACGCCTCTGATCCAACTCGGCCGCAAACACACCGCCAAGAAAACGGCGCTTGCCGGGAAGACCGCGGCTGCTAAAACAACGACCATCGGCTTCGTCAACCTGGGGTGCTCGAAAAACCAGGTCGACTCGGAGCTGATGCTCGGTACACTCGTACACGACGGCTTCGCCTTAACCGACAATCCAAAGAAAGCCGAGGTCGTCATCATCAATACCTGCGGCTTCATTGAAGAAGCGAAACAGGAATCCATCAACACGATCCTCGAACATAGCAAGCTCAAAAAGAACGGAGTCTGCCGCGTCCTCATTGCCGCCGGCTGCCTGGCGCAACGCTATCAGGGCGATCTTCTGAAAGAATTGCCGGAACTGGACGGCGTGGTGGGAACCGGCGAATTCGGGAACATCGCCACCATCTGCCGGGATCTCCTGGCTCCCCAAAAACGGCAGCAACGGCTCTGGATCAGCGAGCCCCCCTATCTCTACGACGCGGATGCCCCGCGCCTGCGGCTCGGAAAGGCGCACAGCGCCTATGTGAAAATCGCCGAAGGCTGCAACCGCAACTGCGCCTTCTGTGCCATTCCCATCATGCGGGGCAAGCAACGCAGCCGCCCGGTGGAATCGATCGTGGCTGAAGCCGAGCGCCTTGCCGCGGAAGGCGTCAAAGAAATCAACCTCATCTCCCAGGATACGATCAACTACGGCGTGGATCTGGGGATTCGTGGCGGATTGACGACGCTGCTGCGCGCGCTTGTGAAGGTGAAGGACATTCACTGGATCAGACCGTTTTATCTCTACCCACAGCAAGTTACGGATGAACTCCTGGATCTCTATGCCGGCGAGGAGAAAATTACCAAGTACATCGACATGCCGCTCCAGCACATCAACGACCGGATGTTGAAGCGCATGCATCGATTAGGGAATCGCGCCGCTATCGACAAGCTGGTGGACCGCATTCGCACCCGCATTCCCGGCGCCACCTTTCGCACCGCCTTTATCGTGGGGTTCCCCGGTGAAACAGAGAAGGCCTACCACGAGCTGAAGACCTATGTGACGGAGCGGGAATTCGACCGAGTGGCAGTCTTCCTCTACTCCGACGAAGAAGATACGACGGCGCTTGCGCTCGATGAGAAGATTGACCGTGCCGTCATGGACGAACGGCGGAATGAACTCCTGGCGATACAGGAAGGCATCGCCGCCGCGCAGGGGCAGGCTCGCATAGGCTCAGTCATAGACGTCCTGGTCGAAGGCCCATCGGAGGAAACGCCTCTGCTGCTGGAAGGCCGCCATGAAGGGCTGGCGCCTGAGATCGACGGCGTCGTGTATATCAATGACGGCACGACAAACCCGGGTGAGCTCGTCAAGGTCGAGATCACCGAAGCCGCCATCTACGACCTCGTCGGACACATCGTCACATAATCCTACACCTCCTGGGCGCTTCCCCTTCTGCTACACTTGAAAGACCCGTATTGAGGAGATATCGCTCATGACCTCACAGAGAAAAGAATCGGTCGTGCTCCTGATCCACTGCAAAGATCGAAAAGGCATCGTCGCTCGTGTCTCAGGATTCATCCATGATTTCGGGGGCAACATTCTCGACTCCGACCACCACACGGACGAAGAGACGAACGATTTTCTCATGCGGATGGAGTGCTCGACGGAGGGGTTGCAGATTGCGCCCGATCAGATTTCAGAAGCGTTCGCTCCCATCGCCAAAGTGTTCGAGATGCGCTACGAAGTCCATCAGACCAGCCGGCGCACCCGTGTCGGAATGATGGTCTCGAAGCAGGATCACTGTTTGGCGGATTTACTCCAACGCCATCGCCGTGACGAGCTGCGCATCGACATTCCCCTCATTATTTCCAATCATGACACCTGCGCCAACTGGGCTGAACTGTTCAAGATCCCCTTCGCCGTCTGTCCTGTCACAAAAGAGACGAAACCGGAGCAAGAACGGCGCGTGATCTCACTCTTGCGGGAGCAGCGCATTGAACTCGTCGTGATGGCCCGGTACATGCAGATTCTCAGCGCTGAGTTTCTTGCCCAGGCCGGCTGTCCCGTGATCAACATTCACCATTCTTTCCTTCCCGCCTTCATCGGCGCAAACCCCTATCGGCAGGCTTATGAGCGAGGAGTCAAAATTATCGGGGCGACGGCGCACTACGCAACACAAGATCTGGACGAAGGGCCGATCATCGAACAAGACGTGATCCGCGTGGGCCACCGGGATACCGTGGACGATCTCGTTCGAAAAGGGCGGGATCTGGAGGAAATTGTGCTGGCTCGAGCCGTCCGTCGCCATATCGAACGGCGGGTCTTGGTCTACGGAAGAAAGACGGTGGTGTTCGACTGAATCTGCCGGCGAGCCGCTTACACTGCCTGAGGTGCGAGCGGCAACGTGACCGTAAACGTGGAGCCTTGACCCACCGCGCTTTTCACGCTGATCCGGCCTTTGTGGAATTCTGCAATCCACGCACAGATGGCAAGACCCAGACCGGTGCCCTTCTTGGTATGGTTACGCGCGCCGTCGGTACGGAAAAACCGGTTGAATATTTTCGTGTGATCTTCCGGTCCGATGCCGATACCCTGATCGGTCACGGACAGAATGGCCTCTTGTCCGACTGTCACCAAGCTGATCTCGACCTTCCCGCCCGGATGAGAATACTTGATGGCGTTTTCAACCAAGTTGAGCAGCAGCTCCCGAAGCCGTAATTCGTCTCCCTGTACCAATGCCGGCATGACGGTTCCCAGCACGACCTCGATATTCCGATCCTGTCCGAGCAAGGGGGCCTGGCGGTGGATATCCTCGACAAGCGTCTCCAGCAAGACCGGCTTCGACTCCATCTTCACCTCGCCCATGTCGGCGCGCGACAAGAACAACAGCTCCTCCACGATGTGGGTCATCCGGTCGATCTCTTCCAGATTACTCTCGAGCACTGCCTGATAATCTTCAAGCGCACGAGGCCGCCGCAGTACCAATTCCGTTTCACCTTTCATCACGGTCAACGGCGTTCGCAGTTCGTGCGAGGCATCGCTGGTGAATTGGCGGATCTGCCGAAACGAGGTATCCAGCCGGCCGATCATATTGTTGAATGTCCCGGCCAGCCGGCCGATTTCATCCGGCGCAGTGGGCATGGTCAGGCGCTGGCTGAGATCTCCCGCGGCGATACGTTGCGCAGCGAGCGTGATGGCATCGACCGGGCGCAAGGCGCGCCCTGCCAGAAACCACCCCGCAGCCAGCGAGACGGCCAGCGCGATCGGCATGGCCACGATCAGCAGGATGAGAAAGCGACGCAATGTGTCCTCGATCGATTCCATCGACGTGCCGACCTGCACGATGTAGAGGAGATTGCCCCGGTGGATGATCGGCACGGAGATAAGCCGCAAGGGGGGCTCATGGGGATATTTGGCCGATTCCAAAATCGTCTGCCCGTTGAATGTGGCTTCGAGAGCCGTCCGGCTGAGCGGAACCTCGTGCTGCCTGATATTCGGGGAACGGATCGTGATGGTGCCGGACGGGCTGAAAATCTGAAAGAATTTGTCGATGCGGGCCAGCTCGGGAAATTGGGAAAGCAGTTCTTCTTCGTCGATGAGCGGAAGAAAACCGCGTTCTTGGAGAGAACGCACGGCGGCGGTGGCGGTTTCTTCGAGAGACTGATCGACATCGTCGCGGAGATTGCGGGCCGTGAGGACGTACAGAACCACGGAGAACGTAATCAAGACCATCGCCAGCGCGCTTCCGTACCAGAGCGTCAGCCTGACACGTAGTGGCATCAGTCGGCCTTCAGCATATACCCGCTGCCCCGTATGGTATGGATCAGTTTTTTGGCCCGGCCCCGGTCGATCTTGTTTCGAAGGTAGTTCACATAGACGTCAATGACGTTGGTAAAGGTATCGAAGTCCTGATTCCACACATGCTCGGAGATCATGGGCCGCGTCAGAACGCGCCCGGCATGGCGCATGAGATATTCGAGCAGGGCGTATTCTTTGAGCGTGAGATCGATCCGTTGCCCGCCGCGGGTGACGTCGCGAGTGGCCGGGTTGAAGATCAGATCATCGACCTGGAGGATGCCGGGAGTTTCGGTCGCGCCGCGGCGAATGAGGGCGCGGACACGGGCCAACAGCTCATCGATGGCAAACGGCTTGGTCAAATAATCATCGGCGCCGGCATCGAGCCCTTTTACCCGCTGATCGATCTGCGATTGCGCCGACAGGATCAGTACGGGGGTTTGAATGCGCTCTCGGCGGACGGTTTTGAGAATGTCCATGCCGGACATCGACGGCAACATCAGATCGACCACAAGCAGGTCATAGTTGGTTGCCAGCGCCATCTCAAGACCCTTGGCCCCGTCCTCGCACAGATCGACGGCATAGCTTTCTTCTTCAAGCGCCCGCTTGATGAAGCATCCGACTTTGGTTTCGTCTTCGATAACAAGTACGCGCATGGATACTCCGTACCGTATGGTGGAACCCCGCAGCATCGTTCATGTGCGGAGGCAAGCGATTATACCAAAGCGGGCGAGTCCGTGATATCTCAGTGCGTCTCCCCGGCCTTGCGCTCGGGAGCAGGCGACGTCACACGATGCTCGCAGATGGAGCGGACTCGTTTCCAATCTTCTCCGGGCAAGAGCGCGACCGGATGACGCGGGAGCGGACCGGCAAGCCTGGTTAACATGGCGATGCGGTCTCCGGTATCGGGATGGGTCGACAGAGAGGACGCAGATTCCGCCCGATGGAGCTCCTTCGACTCCATTATTCGGTAGAAGGCAATCATCTCCCCGGGATCGACGCCCATAGCTTGAAGCAGGCGAAGCCCCTCGCGGTCCGCCTCATCCTCGTGGAGCCGGCTATAGCGCAGCATGCCCAGCACACGCGCACCTTCGATGCCGTACGCCAACGCTCCGGTGAAGTCTCCGGTCACGGCCGCGATCAGGAGACTGGTAGAACCTTGTTCAAGCAGAGCCCGGGTCGAATGCCGCTTGTAAATGTGTTGGACCTCATGGGCGAGGACGCCGGCGAGTTGTTCGGGAGTGTCGGTGGCCTCCAAGAGGCCCCGCAAGAGGACGATCCGACCGGCGGGTAAGGCAAAGGCATTGATGACGGGCCGATCCACAATCGTCAACTGAAGTCGATAGGGAGAATCGGGAACCGCAGCGGACAATTGATT
The DNA here is from genome assembly GCA_046604365.1 of Nitrospira sp. Lineage (GTDB taxonomy): Bacteria > Nitrospirota > Nitrospiria > Nitrospirales > Nitrospiraceae > Nitrospira_D. The sequence continues at coordinate 118,759 of JBJACV010000007.1, read as the reverse complement.
GAGAATCTGTTCGATGGCGGCCAATCGGCCGGAGTCGGTACAGCGCAGGCCGGCCGGCGCCACATGCTCCAGCGCCGAGTCGCCCAGACGTTCTTCCCACGAAAGCGGGACATGGGGAGCGAGGAATGTTGCCGCGGCCGGGATGCCCCACACATAGAGTCCCGCAAGAATGACTATGAGGGCCAGGGAGGCCAGAAGGGTCAATCGAAGACGCAGTCCTCTTCGCCTCGGATCATGCAGATGACCGACCTTCGTCGAGGAGGCTTCCTGCAACGCCACGAGAAACCCGGTATCCTGTACGACGATGGCCTGGGCGAGAGTGGCGCCGAATTCAAGCCTGACCGGTTCTCCCTCGTACAACCCTTGGGTCTGTTTGATCTGGTGATAGGGCCAGACCAGTGATCGCCCGACCGATGTCTGGAAACGAAGGGCCGTCTCGGTCAGTTGAATCGTAATGGGGTGCCGCGTTGCAGTCCGGCCGTCCAGATAGAACCCTTGCCACAGCCTCTGCATACCGGTCAGCCTAGGTCGAATCCCGTGTCGAGAAAGCCATCAAGCCCTTCTCCCATCGGAGGCGCTGCATCGTACGCTTGAACAACCTCGTCAAAGTTGTCGATTCCCGTCAGGGTCAATCGGTCGGTGATGAACCGGAGGTTGCGGATCGTGATCCAAGGCCAGGCCAATCCCAGCGTACCAACTCCGAGCAGAAGATTAACCAGCTTGAGTTTGAAGTAAGGCCATGTGGAGATCGGAAGGCTGAAGCTGGCAGAGCCAATCGAGGTCTGCTCCCAGAAATACCGCTGTTCCAATACGGAGTAGGGAAACCAGAGGAACCGGAAGACGATCACACCGACAGCCAGACTGACCATCACAGCAATCACGACTACGATCACAGATGTGACACCGGCACTTTCCCACGATCCCGGTATCAGGGATTGAACCGCAACATAGGCTGCCCATGCCGCCAGCGCGGACGAGCCGGTTGCGATGAGATACATTATGAGAAACGGACGAAACAGCTGCGCGCCGTTGCCGGAAAATCTGAACGGCTCGTTTCCAAAATAACTGTGCGCGGTAAGGAAAGCCTGTTTCTTCGTCGAGAAATACGGATAGTACAGGCCGAGGCTGAGACCGGTCAGAGCATAGCCGGACAACCACAGCTTGATGAAGTCCCACGCCTTGCCCTGGAATGAAAACCGGATACCGCGCCACGCGGTACGGGTCAAGCGATACCGCCGGGCGCCGACAATGGCAACGGGAATGAAGAACAGCAAGAGCAGCGAGGCCGCAATCTGAAGAGCGATATTGACCGCCACACTGCTCTCAATGAGCGGCCCGACGTGCGACAGCCCGTAATAGGGGAGAGCAAACACCACGGTCGCCTTCAACGCGCCGTTCATGAGTTCCCGCGCATTGCCATGATACGAGAACCGGTCGCCGGCAAATTCCGTTTGGTTGAAGAGATAGCACCGCACCTTGACCTTCGCCCAATAATAGTAGAACCCAAGGGTGACGAGCGTCAGCAGGGTATTGACGAGGTGAATGCCGAAGAGCGAGCCTCCTGTCCCATGAAAGGTCGTCGTATAGGTGTGCGCACAACCGCCGCCCGTCTGGATAGCCGTCTGCTGCTCTGCGAAGCGGAGCGGCTGATCCGGGCCAACCGGTTCGTTCGTCTCTGTATGAGGCGTTCCGTCCTGCTGAAGCGCCGGCATCGCCACGACGAAAAAGGGCGCGGCGCAAGTGATACAGGAGGCGCTCATACCGGGTTTCAACGCCTGAATATCCCGGACTCTGTGAACGGTGGCACAGCGCTCACAGGACAGCCGCACTGACCGATCCACTGCCGCTGTCGCCGTCACGACAGGATCCCACTTGTCACATGACGCTCGGTGCCCGCTACAACGAGAAGTGACCCGAGCATGCGCGGGCGAAAGCGGCTCCACCATGACGTGTTCTTGGAAGAAGAGCGGCGGGCTCCGGATTTCGTCGCGGCGACGGGGGACGATGAGCGGCTCTGCCCAGCCTGCGATTTGACCAAAACAAGGTTGGCTTCGCAGGCGGCACAGGCGGCAACCTGCCAATCGAGCGAGGGTGATTCAGGAGGGATGCGGTTTTCATGTGCGCACGCCGGACAGACAATGGTCATCGGCAATTTCTGCTCCTCTTCATTTTCATTTCATATCAGACCGAGCGTGTGTTCCATTCGCTCCGGCGATCCATTTCAAGGAATAACTCTAGCGCAAACTGCCCGAAGCGCAACCCGTCGGATGGAAGACTGGATATCCAACAAGGAGATCGATGGGATGAAAAATGGCAATAATTCCCTGAGCAGGAGCCTACTTAGCCCACACGATGCATATGGTTTGTTTCGAGCACGATCAAGGGCGAGGGACGAAAATCGGCACAACGGATCTGTTGTGTTTCAACACACACAGGAGGAGGATTCAGGGCATGGACCCATGAATCATATGAGCTAGGTCGAATCGCCTGGAACGACTTTATCAAGAGACACGATTGCCGGCTTATCGCCACGCATTCTGACGATCAGGGTTTCTTCGCCTTCGACCTTGAATTCCCGGTTCGCCTGCCGCAGCGTTTCTGTCGACTTAAACGAGACCTTCGCGCTCCGTTCGTCGGCTGCCAGCGATACGGTCGTGTTCAGGCGGGTAAAATCATTCGCGCTGGGAAAGTCAAATTCCATGGCCAGCGTCTTGCGATAGTCTTCGCGCGTAAGTCCCGCTTGCTGCTGATTGGAGCCTTGCTTCATGTGAATCACAATGACCGCGTCAGGAGCGATATGCCGAAGAACGCCCTCGACATCTTTTTGTCTGACAGCCTGATCGAGTTCATTAAGAAGGAGATCGATGGACGCCCGGGTCAGTAGGACTTCCGGTTTGGGGGGCTGCGACGACACATCAGACGAGGCCGAGCCGGTTCGGCCTGTCGATGATGGCGAGAACTGAGCCGGGAAGTCCAGCCACCTTGAATACAGCGCATAGCCGAGCACCACAACGATGATGGCCGCACCGAGACCGATCGTTATCACACGGGCGCTGCCGGCGGAGGACTGCCACTTGGATGTGTGGTTGGCATCCTCTGAAGGAATGTGGTTTGTCGCAGCCATTCGGTCCAGATACTCCAATCCATGGCAAAGCCACCACTGACGATAGCTTAAAATAGCCGGAATGCCATCAAAGTCAAGGAATCAGTATGCTCACCGGAGCGCCCCTGGCCAACCTCACTTAGCATCTTGGAAAAGGCCCGGTGCCATGGTACGCTGCCGACCCGATTGGACCTCTATCTGTAAGCGACCGAACCAAGGATAAGCTTTTCTCATGGCAACACCACACTTTCTCGACCCAACCGATTCATTTCTCCACCGCCACCTCGGTCCGACCGAAGCCGACATCCAAGAAATGCTGGCGACCTTGGGCCTGCAGTCGATCGAGTCGCTCGCTGACGCGACAGTTCCTGATGATATTCGCCTTCGCAAATCGCTCTTGCTCCCAACCCATCGCGGCGAACAGGCTGTCCTGGCCCAACTCAAAGAGCTGGCATCCCAAAACACCGTCGCTCGTTCGCTGATCGGCATGGGCTACTACGATTGCGTAACGCCCGGTGTGATCCAGCGAAACATTCTGGAAAATCCCGCCTGGTACACGCAGTACACGCCCTATCAGGCCGAAATCTCACAGGGCCGTCTCGAAGCGTTGGTCAACTTTCAAACGATGGTCGCGGACCTGACCGGCCTGCAGCTGGCGAATGCCTCACTGTTGGATGAAGCCACCGCGGCGGCAGAAGCCATGGCGATGTGTGATGTCATCGCTCGCAGCGCAGGCGGGGAACGGAAGGAATTCTTCGTCTCGCGCGATTGCCATCCCCAAACCCTGGCCGTCTTGCAAACAAGAGCCGAACCGCTCAACATCACGATCCGGACCGGCCCCGCCTCCTCTGTCGATTGTTCGGATGGCAGGCTGTGCGGCCTCTTGCTGCAATACCCGGCGACGGACGGTTACGTGAGCGATTACAGCGCTTTGGTGGCGAGCGCCCATGAGTCCGGCGTCCTCGTAGTCGTTGCGACGGATCTCCTTGCCCTGACATTGCTCCGTTCACCCGGAGAATTCGGCGCCGACATTGCGGTCGGATCGACGCAACGGTTCGGCGTCCCGATCGGGTTCGGCGGACCACACGCCGCATTCTTGGCCACGAAAGAAGAGTACAAACGGCAGATGCCGGGCCGCATCGTCGGCGTATCCAAAGATGTGACGGGAAGGCCGGCGATCCGGCTTTCGCTTCAAACGCGGGAGCAGCATATCCGGCGGGAGAAAGCCACGAGCAATATCTGCACGGCCCAAGTGCTGTTGGCTGTCATGGCCGGCATGTATGCGGTGTACCACGGTCCGGAAGGGCTGCGGCGCATTGCCGAGCGCGTGCGCGGACTCACCTTGCTGCTGGCCGAAGGGTTGCGGCGGCTCGGATTCGATGTGTTGCCGAAAGTCTTCTTCGATACGATCCGCGTGCCCCTTGCCCGAACCCAAGCCGATCAAATTGCCCTGCGCGCGAATGAGCAGAGGATCAATCTCAGACGCTACGAAGACGGCTCTATCGGCCTGTCGCTCGACGAAGTCAGCTCGGACGATGAAGTCCGTCGTCTGCTTGAGCTCTTCGTGGGATACGACCGGCTGCCATTCAAGCTTTCGGACCTGATTGCCGCGATCGATCTTTCCTATCCTGCGTCATTGGCCAGAACAAGCAAGTATCTGACGCACGAGACCTTCAATCGATACCACTCCGAGCACGAGATGCTCCGCTACCTCTATCGGTTGCAGGCGAAAGATCTGTCGCTGGTGCATTCCATGATTCCGCTCGGCTCCTGCACGATGAAGCTGAACGGGACGTCGGAAATGCTGCCGGTGACGTGGCCGGAATTTGCCCGGCTGCATCCCTTTGCTCCGGAGGAGCAGACTCGTGGCTATCGGGAGATGATCCGGCAACTCGAAGCGTGGCTGGCAGAAATTTCCGGGTTCGCGGCTTTCTCGGTTCAACCGAATGCCGGCTCACAAGGCGAATATGCAGGCCTGATGGTCATCCGGGCTTATCATCGATCGAGAGGAGAGGCGCATCGCGACGTCTGTTTGATTCCCGTGTCAGCCCACGGGACGAATCCTGCCAGCGCGGCCATGGCCGGCATGACCGTCGTGGTCGTGGCCTGCGATCCGCATGGCAACGTGGATCTTCAGGATCTTGAGGCCAAGGCGGCCGAACACCGGGACCGTTTGGCGGCGGTGATGCTCACCTATCCCTCCACGCACGGCGTGTTTGAGGCAGGCGTGCGGCGCATTTGCCAAATCATCCACACCCATGGCGGACAGGTCTACATGGACGGCGCCAATATGAATGCCATGGTAGGCCTCTGCCGTCCCGGCGATATTGGCGCGGACATCTGTCACCTCAATCTCCATAAGACCTTTTGCATTCCGCACGGCGGCGGCGGACCAGGCGTGGGTCCCATCGGAGCGGCGCAGCACCTCGTGCCGTTTCTGCCCGGTCATCCTGTGACGAAACTCGGCGGACCCGACGCGATCGGCCCAGTGTCTGCCGCTCCATACGGCAGCGCCGGCATCCTTCCGATTTCATGGGTCTACATCGCGCTGATGGGCCGTGACGGATTGGCCAAGGCTACCCAGGTGGCCATTTTGAGCGCCAATTATATGGCCAAGCGGCTGGAGAAACATTACTCGGTCCTCTATGCCGGCGACGCCGGACTGGTGGGACATGAGTTCATACTCGATCTGCGGGAATTCAAGGAGCACGCAGGGGTGGAAGCGATGGATGTCGCGAAACGGCTGATGGACTACGGCTTCCATGCGCCGACCGTTTCGTTTCCGGTGCCCGGCACCCTCATGATCGAACCGACGGAAAGCGAAGCCAAGACGGAGATCGATCGGATGTGCGAGGCGTTGATCCGAATCCGCGCCGAGATCCAGGAGATCGTCGATGGGCGCCAGCCAAGGACGAATAATCTGCTGAAGAACGCGCCCCACACGGCATCCATTGTCACGGCCATGGAGTGGACCCGCCCCTACAGCCGCGAGCAGGCGGCATTTCCCGCTCCCTGGATCAGGAACAACAAGTTCTGGCCGAGCGTCAGCCGGATCGACGAAGCCTACGGCGATCGCCATCTCATCTGCAGCTGCCCGCCGATCGAAAGCTATCAGTCGTAATCCGCATGACCCATGACGACTCGTCGCGCCATCTCGTGCACAACCGTGACCAATGACCTTTTCGAGCTTCACGCGTCACGAACGACGCTTCACAAGGAGGCCTTATGACCGACATCGGCCGCCGAGGTTTTCTAGTGCGGACAGGACTGGCCGTGAGCGCTACGGTTCTGGCAAGCGCCTACCCCCGCGCGTTTGCCGATCAGCAACCTCCACCACGTACGTTCGAGAGCTGGGATCAAGTCCGGGCACAGTTTCCCCTGTCTCCTCAACTCATCCATCTGGCCGGGTTTTTTCTCTCATCCCATCCCACGCCGGTGCGCAACGCGATTGAACGGCATCGCGCCGGTTTGGATGCGAATCCTATCGGCTATTGGTTCGAGCATGAAGAGAAACAGGAGGCGGCAGTCCTGCGAGCGGCGGCCGATTACCTCGGCGTCGAACCCACCGACATCGCACTGACTGACAGCACGACGATGGGGCTGGGCCTCCTCTATGGCGGGTTACAACTTCGCGCCGGACAGGAAATCCTGACGACGACACACGACCATTATTCGACGGAAATCTCTTTGCGTCTCCGCGCCGAACGGACAGGCACCACCGTTCGTCAGATTCCCCTCTATCAGTCCCTGAAGACCGTCTCTCGTGAGCAGCTGGTGGAGTCTCTGCGAATGGGTATCACCCCTGCGACGCGCATTGTCGCAGTCACCTGGGTCCATTCCAGCACAGGACTCAAACTGCCGATTCATGAGATGGCTCGCGCGATCCAAGCCATCAATCGCTCCCGGGCTGAGCAAGACCGAGTCATCTTCTGTGTGGACGGAGTGCATGCCTTGGGGGTCGAGGACTTCCGGCTCAGCGAGCTCGGCTGTGACTTTCTGATCGCCGGAACTCACAAATGGATGTTCGGTCCGCGAGGGACCGGGCTCGTCTGGGGCGATCCACAGGCCTGGCCCGTTGCCCAGGCCACCATCCCGACCTTCGGTTCACAGGCCTATGACCTCTGGATGGAGAACAAATCCTCGAAGAGTCTCCCACAATCGGTTCACATGACGCCGGGCGGATTTCACTCATTTGAGCATCGTTGGGCACTCGATGAAGCCTTCACATTTCATCAGACCATCGGCAAATCCAAGGTGACGCAACGCATTTATGAACTCAGCCAACAGCTGAAGCAGGGCTTAGCAACCATGCCGCATGTCACCCTGCAGACACCGATGTCGCAGGACCTCTCGGCTGGGATCGTCTGTTTCGAAGTAGCCGGCCTGGCGCCTCGTACGGTGGTCGAGAAACTCGGCCAACGAGGGATCGTCGGTAGCGTAACCCCCTACGCGACGAAATATGTCAGGCTCGCGCCGAGCCTGTTCAACTCAGCTGGTGAAATAGAACGTACGTTGGAAGCAATCAGAACTCTTCGCTCGTCGTAGCTGTCAGAAAAGGCTGGTATCACGCGTCAGAGCATGGCTCAACGCCGATGGTGACCGGCGCCATTCATGACGGTCAGTGCGAACTCCGGATGTTCGAAGGCCCTATCGTTTGCTCCGGCCTGTAGTAAGTTCCTTCCATCCCTTGATTCTCAAACGCTTCGACCTCCGGTTCCCCTCCATCGTGTTCTCACGTCATCCCAGAAGCGGGATTGCCGACCTCGATAGCAACCGCCGGCGAGGCCGTGATCAATGAAGAATTCTTCATGATCTCCTCATGGACCCTTCATAGAGCAGGAGTATGTATGGCTACATGAAACTGGAAGGGGGGGAGTAATTATGGTGGCATTGATCATCGGTGTATTGGCAGTGACCATCGGATTGGCAGTCGTGTATACAGCATTCATGTATACAGCAGTACATGCAGGACGTCGGTAGGCGGGAGCGAACGCTCTGACGGTTGAACCGGATTTTGGCAGACGCAAACGTGCCACTTTCTGAATCCGGTGCAATGGAGTCGAACGAGATACCCTTGCCCCGTTACGTTGTGCCAATTCCAGGTCTCGTTGTTTTCTGAAAACGAGGAACGAGTCGGCCATCGATGTCGACCAGCTCCTCGAACATCCCTAACGGCCGTACCCAGAGGCCACACTCGCCATACAGCGCACGGTACACGACCAATTCTTCTTCGGTCTCAGAATGCCGTGCGACTCCAAGAACCTCGTATTCTTGACCCTTATAGTGCCGATACCGCCCCGGCATGACCATATACCCAAGCTCCTAGTATCTCTTTGACCTCATCGAGGCCTATCCTCACATCCACGTAAGAATCCATGAAAATGGGGCCAGCTTGTGCCACTAGAACCTAGAAGCACGGCACTACAACGACGAAACCCATTGATGGTAACGGGGAAAAAGGGGTGGTGCCGAAGCCGGGATTGTATCAGAGGGGATTGCTCAAGTCATTGACGACTTGGGCAATCTCCGCACCAGCACAGCGTTTCAGGTGTTGGCTTGTTTGTCGGAGTTTGTTTCATTCTGGGTCAGCCCGTGCCAGTTTCTCCCGCTCACTAACACCGGAATAACACCTGTTTTGAGAGAGGGGGTGGGGTTAAAAAATGGCCTCCAGGGATGGACGTGGGGACCTCTTCAAAAACTGCGCATATTTTTTGACGATGTGAAGAAAATGCCACTTTTTCTATATCCTGAATATTTTCCTCCTTGCTTCCAATGGTTCTTCCACAATTTCTTACTTTGAGATTGGGTCCTGTCTCCATGCGGTCTCCAACCCCCTAGTTACAAACCTCACTAATCGATGCTTTAAGTGTCATCAAATTTTCTCTCCTTGAAGTATGCATCCGTGTTAAGTAGTTCGCCACCCAGACTTGCGGACGCACAAGAGCTTCAATTCCTGATAAAGGAGCAGTGTTATGCGGATCGTTTACTGGATCAGCACATCAATTGCGGCCATTTTGACCATAAGTGGAGTCTTCATTGTTGGAAGGACCGCCTGGGGGATTGCCAATTATGAGGAAATCCAATTCGTTGTTCCCATAATGCCCCTTGGTCTAGGAGCCATACTTATAGGTCTGCTTCTGTTCTTATGCACACGTCCTAAGGACGACTTTGAACACCTAGCGGTCAAAGCACTTCTTCATGCGACTGTGGGCATAGGATTGATTCTCTTCTGGTGGGCGTTAATTGAGCTGCCTAAGATCACACACCAAGACATATGGGATGCGTGCCGCTCAGTAGTTAAAGAGCATGAATTGCGACAGTGTTATGCCAAGTTCGTACTTCAGCGTTAGAAGAGGTGGTCGGTATTCGACTAACACTGTTTTAAGGGGCGTTCGTGAGCCCAGTTCCATCATCTAGAGCTGTGTCTGAAACCGCGCGGGCATTACCTCTTTCATGACGTATCACCTATACGCTAGGGGATATAAACCTCTTTGCCTTGCTCTGTTACACCGTGATGCGGCCCTAATTGAATAACTGGCTCACCCTTTTCGGTATACCGAATCGGTGGCGGATTGATATGGATCGGACCACGACAACGAGAAGGTTCCGACAATACATAATCCCGTCCGTATGACAACATTGTCATTTTGAATCGATGCTCGCTCTCCAAACATTGTCGATAGATGAGATAATCATCTTCGACACATCCAGCTAAACTGACAAGTATCGCGCCGATGAGAATTCGCCTCATAAGTCCTCAGCTCCAAAGTTCAAGGAACGATAACTAATCGGTCAACTTTATACACCTATCGCGTCTTCTGCAAAGCCATCCACTTTTGCAGACGACTAAACTACCTTCCTTAGGCCTGTCCCTTGGTTTTGCAGCTTTTTGGCATTACGCTCCCACTTTGTCACACTTCCCATTCTCCAGCTGAAAATCTTCCACGCGAGCTTGGGCTTCCTATTCCATTCCTGTCACACAAAGACATCGACAGCTCTCTGTGCAAGTGCCGAAATTAACCTGCTATAGCAAACCTCTCTTTGCTGAAGAGCAACATGGTGGGGGGAGATATGGCACACCGCGGCATACCGCTCGCGCATCGTTCGGCGCAAGTGGGTATTCTCACGCGCACTTTTTTCGCAACTACGTGAGAATAGTAATCCCCGCGTGTTTGCAGCGGTTTCTCACGATTTATCAATTTCTCACGGCTAAGAAAAAGCGTGTGAGAAATCGGCTCGCGTGACCGCTCACCAATACGATTGCCTGTCTTTCAAACATTTCTTTCAAATTTGCCCTTACAACCATTCGCCTCACCGTCCTGGGCTTTCCTTGGTCTGCCCATCGTTCGTTGCTCCTGCGGCAATTTTGTGCGGCACAAGGCCGATTGTGTGGTGTGGGCCTGTCCGTATTTTTAGTGCCTGATGTTTCCTGCACACTGCATTGTACGTTCTATCAATAAGCTGTCCGACGCGTAACGACCGCGCATGTTAGTACTGCGACGACGTGAGAAACGCGCAGGACCACGCCGGTTAGCCACTCTCTGAGCCAAAAAGGAGGTGCTGTTGAGATGGAACCGAGTCAACACCAATGCACTCCAGAATCAGATGGAGAGAGAAGCATTCTGACGTTGATCCCTTTGGATCGAGCAGCCGATTGGATAGGCATTCGACCAAATACGCTCAGACAGTACCTCGCTAGACATCGTAGTGCGTTCCCGCCGATCTATCGAGTGGATCAGGGATGCAAGCGACGGCTTCGGTATCTCACAAATCATGAAGTCGAGGAGATCAGACAACGGTACGACAGGATGTAGTGCCTTCTCTGATCCTCATTTCACAAAGGGCGTAAGCTGAATGAACGAATCCAGTGAGCATACGAACGATCTCATGCCAATCTCTCAAGCACCTGTCCCTACTTCAGGAATGCCATCAATAGCAAACGTTCGAGACACCGTGCTTTTGCATTTCCCAAATTTGTGGCCTGCGGTTGAGGCAGGTCTTTCAACCTGTGCCACATTACTCCTATCCGACAATGCCAATCCTGTGGCGTTGATATATATGGGGCCACCAAGCACGGGAAAAACCACTGTCGCAAAGATGTTTGAACTGGCACAACTCGATGGCAAGCCGCTCTGTTATCGGTCAGATAAGTTCACGCCAGCAGCGTTTCTGAGTCACTCTGCAAACGTATCGAAGGCAGACCTCCAGGAAGTTCATCTCCTACCTAAGCTGAAACAGCGTGTCCTACTCACGCCGGAGTTGGGTCCAATTTTCACCGGTAAGTCCGACGATCTACTCGTGCGATTTGCGACCATCACACGGGTGCTCGATGGCGAGGGATTGACAACAGATAGCGGAACGCACGGGCAAATTGATCTGTCTGGGGAGTGTGTCTTCGCATGGCTAGGCGCGACAACCCCCTTCACGAAGAATGTTTGGGCAGTCATGGGACAGCTAGGGAGTCGTTTGTTTTTCTTAGTGCTGGATGGCTATGCGCAGCCTTCCCAGGAAGAGTTGCTGCAAAGCCTCCTTAAGCCGAACAGTTACAAAGATCGGGTGAAGGCATGTCAGGAGAGGGTTGGTAGTTTCTTGTCTGGCCTGTTTGCAGCGTATGGAGGTCCTCAAAGTGTTACTTGGGGCAATACGGATTCGTCGGTAGGCGTCCTCGAACATCTCGTAGGCTGCGCGACGTTATTAGCAGCCATGCGCACACCCTACGGGGTTAGTGATGAGCAGGACGCCCAAGGCCCCCAGAATGAAGGACCAGCACGGGCGATGTCGGTCTTGTACAACCTGGCGAGAGGTCATGCTTTGATTCATGGTCGAACAACTTTCGACTTACCTGATCTCCCCATGATCGGTGCTGTGACCCTTTCATCCATGCCTAAACGCAGGCGTGAAGTCATCCTGGCCTTCGTTCGGAACGGTGGGAAACCACTCAAAGTCAAGGATGTGGCCGCAGCGGCGGATGTATCCGAGGGAACGGCTAAATCCATCATGGAAGAAATGGAATGGTTGCAGTTTGCAAATTTCATCGAGCCAGGCGACGGGATTCCTTCGGTTCTGACGCTCCGCGAACAATGGGAGTGGATCGCCACCGGTAGTTTCCATCAACTTATGCTCGATGCAGTGAACTGGCAACATACGGGAGGATGAACGGAGACGGTACCTCTCAAGAACTAGGGTCTGTGTGCTGGGTTGATGTATCGGCATTTTCTTGGAGGTCTCAAGAATGAGGGTATGTGTTCATACCTCTCAACTCTCAATCTCTTTCAAATCTAGAAAGAAAAAGAGATAGAGAACGAGAGAGTGAGGACACATTCCCTATTCTTTGCGAGGTGCGATATGAGAGACCACACACCCTCTAAACTTTGAGAGGTTATCAACTCATAGCAGAAGAGTCTATTCCCCTCCAGCACGCAAAGACCTGTCGGAGGGGTATCTTTTGGAGTGCGAGATGGGCAAGGACAGCATGATAGTGAATCGCCTTATTACAGTGAAAGAAGTTGCCCTGTACACAGGGCTTTCCCCCGATACGATCTATACGATGGTCAGTCAACGGCGGATTCCATTCGTGAAGGTTGGACGGCTGACCAAGTTTGATCTTGCGCTGTTGGACACATGGATTAAGAACAATACGGTGATGCCAATATCCCCAAAGCTCGCATGAGTCCTCTTGACAGATCGTTCCGTTATATGGGAACATTCGATTATGCTACGGCTGCGTGAAATCAGAGAACGAAGGGGGGTGAGTCTACGGGCGCTGAAGCAGGCGTCCGGTGTGGCGGTGTCCTCGTTGGCGCGATTTGAGGCCGGGGAAGGGGACCCGCAATTGAGCACGTTGCAGAAGCTGGCGAAGGCTCTCGATGTCACCGTAGCGGAATTGATTGGGGAAAAGTCTCTCAGGAAAGGAGGCTGAATCGATGGGACTCACAAAACGGAAGGACAGTTTCTATGTCGAGTTCCGCGTGCTGGATGACGGCAAGACGCTCTCTCTTGCATCGGGCATCCAGGGCGGAAAGCTCAAGCGGTGGAAGATTGGCTGTCTGAATAAGACCCTGGCGAAGCAGCAAGAGGCGATTCTCAAGACGAAGCTGCTAGCCGGATCACTGGCCAGTGAACGGGCACAATCCACCGTCATGACTCTGGGACACTGGGCCGAAGAGTATAAGGCAATTGAAGAAGTCGTACGGCTCCGCTCCTACAAGGAACGGTGTCAGCGCATCGACCAGGTGATTGTTCCGTTTTTCGGAAGCTCCCGGCTTCTCGGAGACTTGACGGCCAAAGACGTAGAAGCATTTAGGCAGGAACGCGGGAAGGGCCGGGCTGTGGCCACGGTGAACGTGGATCACAACATCCTCAAGCATATCCTCAAGCAAGCCATGAAACGTGATTTGCTCACGCGAAACGTGGCGTCTTTGGTTGCAGCTCCAAAACCGAAGAACGCCCGGAATCGTGTGTTGGAGCCAGCGGAATGGGACCGGCTCTATAACGCGGCTCCTGCTTGGTTCAAACCTGTGCTGTTAATGGGCTATCACACAGGCATGAGGCTGGAGGAAATCCTCGGCTTGACCTGGGACCGTGTAGACCTGGAGAAAAGCCGGATCTTCCTTCCAGGGGCCTTGACCAAGAACGGGGAAAGCCGAGCCGTACCGCTAACACCCTTGCTGAAGCATTCGCTTCAAGAGCTGCGGGGACAAGATGGGGTAGTGAGGATGAGCGGCTTGGTGTTCCAGAAGGATGGCCGGAAGCTGAATCACACCTACCGGGTGGTTCGTGAGCTGTGCCGGAACCAAAAGATCGAGGACTTTGTGTTCCACGATCTCCGGCATTGTGCCGTGACTAACCTGGCCGATGCCGGGGTAGACGTGGAAACGACAATGAAGATTGTCGGCCACTCTTCCGTCGAAATGTTCCTACGTTACCGGACGATCAAGGCGGAGAAACTGGACGCCGCCATGTGTCGCGTGAACACTCTAATAACACGGCGTCAACACGCCGCTCGCCAAGTCTCGGAAATCGTTGCACACTAAGTAGGTTGGTGCCGAAGCCGGGATTTGAACCCGGACACCCGTGAGGGCGCTAGACCCTGAATCTAGTGCGTCTGCCAGTTCCGCCACTTCGGCTCTGCCATAGGGAAGGTGGATTATCCTGAATTGTCACGAGTTCCGTCAAGCGAAGAGAGACACAATCTTTAGTAAACTGCGGAACGACTCAGCTTACAGATAGGCCGCCGTAGAAGTACCACATATGGAACGAACGTCGCACTAACTATCAGGATGCTCAAAATGGCCGTCCAGCAAGGCCGCAGCGAGCGAAGAGGCGAGGCGTACGCTTCGGTACGTTGAGCCTCTGAGCGACGCGAGAACGCCGCTGGCGGGCTTTTTCAGCATCCTGTTAGGCCTGAACTGATGCGTTGTGCGCCGTCCAGCAACCTGCCGCGACAATCTCACGCAGGTCTCCGCTCATGATAATCCGTTCCCAAGCCAAGCCGGATGCGGCCAGCAGCGAGGCGGCGCCGATTCGCGGCGCTTCATCGGCGATCAGCACATCGAACCGCACGCGGCTGAAGAGCGGGTCGCTTGCCACCCGAACGGGCGTGGCCGCCACCAGCCGGCGATTTTGAATGAACGCCTGGCGGTTTGGATCCGCCTCGGCGGCCAGCAACTCACGGATCTTTTTCGTTCCTCCCAACTTGATGACCGCTTCTTTGAGATCCTCAGCCTCCTGACGCAGTTCCCTTGGAACAGCCGCTTCCGGAACCAGTTGCCGAATACGGCCTTTGGCCACATCAAGCTCCTGGTTCAGTCCGTCGATCTGCCGCTGATAGAGCGTACGGTATTGCGTGAGTGATTCCACATTCTTTCCGACCGTCTGCATCGTGAGCCGCTGAAACAGCGTGAGGTTCTCGTATTCGGCCAGGGTCGCGCCAACCTCGGCAAGTTTCGCCTGCACATCCCTCAACTGGGTGACGAGACGCCATTCAAGTAAACGGACTTCGTCCAAGTCTTTTTGTTTCTGGGCCTTGCCGGCCAGAAAGGGCGCCAGTTCCCGGAACCGCTCGTATTTGCGCCGCAGGGAGGCTTTCTCCGTTTGAGACCTGGCATAAAACTGATGCATTTGCGCCTCGAAGCCCAACTCGTGAAGATCGACACCATGACTCTGCGATGTCATCGACATTTCATACCGGCTGAGCCACGTCTTGTAGTTGAGGCCCCCGGCTTTCATCGTACGGGCGATTATGCCGACGATGTCGTCAGATGCTTCATGATCGGGACTGATCAGCAGAATACGCTTGTTGGCGCGAATCAGCTCCATCGCCAGGCCGGCCAGCTTGTGACGGCGCTGCGCCTGATCTTCCGACCACAGGGTCGTGAGAACCGACGACGCAGAGGATGGCATCTTCGACGCATCTTCCGGTGATGCAAGCCAAGGAACTACGCGCTCGGAGAGACCAAGACTCTGCGCATCGGCCTTTGCGGCCATCTCCTTCAACCGGGTAACCGATGTGCTCAGGAGTCCGGCCTGGTCCGGGATCAGCGTGACGGAAGGCGTCGAGGCTCCGAGGGAATCGATGACCTGCACAAGGAGCGCGCTGCCCTTCTGGCGCAGAACGATCCCTTCGGTCGGATCCATCTCGTCGGAGGTGACGATGGACAGAGGCAGGTCGACCGACAACGATATTTCAGGGGGTACGAGAAACTCGTACAGGTGGAGCCCCCCGATCGTTTCAACAAGCCGGCCCTCTGTTGCCGTACAAGCAACATCCTGCCCGGCGTCGATGATCCGTTGCCGTTCCGCTTCAAGCCGGGCTACCCATAATTCTATGAGCTCTTTGGCTGTCATGATGGCTCAAACATTAATAGTCCACGGCACATGACGCGCATGATAAAGCCCGCCGGCACAGCTGTCTACCGCATGGGCCGTGTCACAGACCTATCGCCAGAGCCCACAGAGCGCCCTTGTCTTCACGACCACAACTTGTCTAGAATGGCCCGCTCAGCAGCTTTTAAGGAGGAATTCGTTGAAGGGCCTACGATTCGAGCGCATCGGCAAGGGACAGTACTACAACGTGGTCTTCCACATCGGCAGCACCTATGTGCCGGTGAGCGACGAGACGGTGGAAGAACTCAAGGGCCAGAGCCTGTTGCCGGCAGAGCGATTCCTCGAACTCCTCGTCGACCGCATCGGCTATTCGTCCTATCTCAAGGATCAGATCCGTACGGAACTCAGGTCATCGGGCGACCCGGTGACTCAGATTACCGTCCTTCAAGGCGCCATCCGCGAACTGTAGTCGGCGGCTGAAAAAGCCTGCTTCTCACCCTCCCAACCCTAGCGCGCCGAGACGCGCTTTTACCCAAACTTCGTTCTCAGTCGTTCGAACCCCTCAACGTACCCTGACCGCGTACGCCTCGGGATTCTCACTCCCTGCGGCCTCGTTGGCTCAGCATTTTGAGCCGCCGATTCGGACTGCGGCTTTGCGAGAAATCATTCACCAATGGGACCAATCGAGTGGGACCTGACTGCGCGCGTCGAGCTTCTTTCTTCTCTCACCAAAAGCGGCTGAGGCGCTGTTCTTCGACTGCGCACGTTCATTTCTACTCTTCCAACCCTAGGGGACCAAGCGAGTGGGGACTGACTGCGCGCGTCGAGCGACCACCGTTTCATCGTGGGGGCTCCGCGAGCAAAGGACCTACTCTCTTGGTCCCAACCCTCAATCCCCCACCTGCCCTTCCTGAAACAGCTGATTCATGATCTGGTTTCTCTTCTCGGGGTCCCGATAGTAGTTCATCGCCTTGGTATAGTTTTCCATTGCGCTCTGGCGTTTGCCGCGAAGGGCATACAGTTCGGCAATGCCGTGATAGGCGCGGGGATCTTCTTCGTTGCACTTCAAGGCCCGACTGAACAGTTCTTGCGCGTCCTGCATCCGCTGCTTCCTCAGGCTCAGCCACCCCAAGGCCGAGTACGCGGCGCCGAATTCCCCGTTGGCTCCCAGCGCATCACGATAGGACTTCTCCGCCAGGTCCAGACGCCCCCTCGTTTCGTGTAAGCCGCCCAGGGCAAAGTGAACTTCTGCATCCTTTGGATTCAGCTTGAGCGCCTCCTTGTACGATTGCAGCGCCGGTTCCATTTTGCCTTGTTCGGCCAAGGCACATCCAAGATTGGCATGGGCTATCGGGTCGCTCGGACATAACTTGATGACTTCGCGGTACTCCTTGATCGCCATCTCCAGCCGCCCCTGCTCCTGATAGGCAACACCGAGATTGGTTCTGGCCGGCATATACGCCGGATCGAGCCGTACCGCCTCCTTATACTCCTTGATCGCCATTTCAAGATGACTCGCCCGCTCGTGAATTTGCGCCAGAAAGTAGTGGGGATAGGCAGATTGCGGATCCAGCCTTGCCGCATCCTTGTAGTACTGCACCGACTGTTCCGATTGACCGGACTGAGCCAGCAAGAGACCCGTGACCAAATGAGCCAGACTGCTGTCATGATGCCGCGCCAGGATGTCATTGATCCATGCCTTCACCGCAGCGATATCGTCTTCAGTCTGCAGACAGCATGCGTGTGTCTTCCAGGCATCCGAGAACCGGCCACGTAACAGATAGACGATGTTTTGTGAAAAATACGCGCAGGGGTCCGCGGGTCCGGCGCCCGTATGTTCCGCGATCCAAGCCGAGGACTCGGCAAAGAGCGTATCCCACGCTCCAGCCAGGATTGCGGCTTCGCATTGTTGCAGATGGCTGCTCATGTGTCGCGCGAGAATTCTACCGGGTCAGTGTGTCTTCAACGTCCGGGGGCGTGGCTTGAATGCCTTCCCCGAGAGCAGGATAGCGCGCGGCGAGTTTTTGTTTCATCTGCCACGCAACGGTGCGGTACGACCAATGGCCCTTCACACCGGAACGGAGCCTGGCGATATACTCCGCCTCGGCATAATCCATCTTGAACAGACAGCGTACTTTGAAACCGAACGGTATGGCGTAGAGCGAGGCTTCCTGATCCTTTTTCCTGAGCAACTCGATATCGCGGCGCACTGCGTCCATTGCCTGCCGGTACTCTTGATCCAATCCCGCTTCGACAAGCGGCGGCGGAACATCGTATCCGTGAACGGTCGTGAAATTCTGCTGAACCTGCTGGCATCGCCGGTGGCGGTGCATATCTCTCCATGCGCCGATGTCCATCAGAATATCGAAATTGAACGAGTAGCCGCAGCGAAATTCTTTGATCAGTTCGTCGTACGGCCCTCGCTGTCGCGTCGCCACCTCGATCGTGTCTTGTTTCTGCTTGTCGGACCATTCTTTCACCACCGACAGCAGCGTACGATACGGAGCCTGCGTCACGCGATACAGCAGCGTTGTGACGACTTCGTCCAGCGGATCATGCGGATCGATCAGCTCGACTGACTCGACTGCGCTCCAGCGATCGGGCTGATCAAGCCCCGTCCCGCGCAAGACATCCTTCGCATGGCGGGACAAATCAGCATAGACCGACTCTTGATAGGGATTCGCCTTCGCATGCCGCGCCAATGTCGGCGCCAAGGGTTCATTCAGCCCGGCGGTTTGCCCGTTCAGTTCGCCCCAGAGATTGACCGGAGGGCGCCGACAAGCCTCTTTCAAATCATCGCCGATGGCGCGCAGTTCCGGCAACTGTGACGACAGCAAGCGGGTGATCTGCTTTTCCAGCGTACGGATGCTCACGACCTGACCCACGTTCGTCTTGGCCGCGAGCGGAAGCAGATAGCGCGTCGCGTCGAACGCGCGCGCGGCGATCGTGCGTTGATAGTCGGCCGGCTTCATCGATTCCGGGCGGGGGTCCCGTTCAGAAAGATGGGCGATCAAGGGATCGTGCAACAGCCGGTAGACTTCGGACAGGCTGCGCAGAATGCCTTCGTAGACCGCCTCGGTTTCGCTGCCTCGAATCTGGCCCGGAACATACCATCGGCTCGAGGCAAAGTTCTGGTACCGGCTGGATTTGGCCTGACCATCCCAGAGCGGCTCGTCTTCCAGCCGGATCGCTGCAAGCTCGGAGATTTCTTCAAAACAGACGACGACGTGGCCCAGGTCCGCGATCGAGGCATGGCCGTAGTCGAAGTAGAACTGCTCCCAGAACTTCTCCGAGGAGTGGCCGTGGACCCACGTGATGCTGTTTTCGATGGAGTCGGGCGACCGGCTGTAGCGCGCCAGGGCATAGGCGGACTTCTCCGGAGGCATCGGCGCGAGGGCCATCACACGGCGGCCGGATTGTTCCTGACTCATAGACCGTTCCTAATTCTGGTACGGAGCGAAGGAGGCGCACTATACCTCTCGTACAGATAAGGCGCAAGATCGGCTCCGTTGACTTGCCTCAGAATGCGCCGCTATAGTTCGCTGAAACTGGTTAGGGGTAAGGGGTTCCACATGAGCCACCTCACGCCTAACCCCTCACCCCTTACCGGTTCTGGGTATGATCAAAGGCATTAAGGGCGTCAAAGACATTCTTCCGGAAGAGACTCCCCGTTGGCGGCTCATCGAGGAAACTGCCCGGCAGTGGGCCATCCGTTATGGCTTTCAGGAAATTCGCGTCCCGATTTTCGAAGTCACGACCCTGTTCGCCCGAAGCATCGGGGCATCGACCGACATCGTCGAAAAAGAGATGTACACATTCCAGGACCGGGACGGCACCTCACTCACGCTTCGGCCCGAAGGAACCGCAGGAACGGTTCGTGCCTTTATCGAACACAATCGCGCTGCCGATCCTTTGCCACAAAAATATTTCTATATGGGACCGATGTTTCGTCATGAACGGCCTCAGGCAGGCCGCCTGCGCCAATTTCACCAGTTTGGCATCGAGTCGTTGGGCACATCGGACCCTCGTGCCGACGTTGAAGTCATCGCATTGTTATGGCGGATTCTTTCAGACCTGAACCTTCCGGCCCTGACCTTAGAGATCAACAACCTTGGCTATACTGCTGATCGAGAATCCTATCGTCCTCTGCTGGTTGCCTATCTCACGCGGGACATGGAGCGGCTCTGCGGAAATTGCCAGCGGCGTGTCGAGACAAACCCGCTTAGGGTCTTGGATTGCAAAGTTCCCGAGTGTCGGGCTGCCACTGAGGCGGCTCCCCGGCTTGCCGATTCTCTTTCGGAAAAGGCACGCGCATACTTTGCCGCTGTTCTAGCCGGCCTCGACGCCATCGGAATTCCCTATCGCCTGAACCACCGGCTCGTTCGTGGACTCGATTATTACTGTCTCACAACTTTTGAGGTCACATCGACAAGTTTAGGTGCTCAAAATGCGGTAGGAGCCGGCGGTCGCTACGATGGCCTTATCGAGACCCTTGGTGGTCCGCCGACCCCGGCCGTTGGCTTTGCGCTTGGATTGGAACGGATGGCGATGATGCTTTCCGAGACGGCGCCTGTCTCGCTCCCCGCATCTACGACTGTCTACATCGCGGGGTTTGGTAGCCAGGGATCAGCGACAGGTCTTTCTGCCCTTGAGGAGCTTCGTCTGGCGGGAATCCGGGCGGTCTCTGATTTTCGGGCCGGTACACTAAAATCCCACTTGCGCCAGGCAGATAGATCCAACTCCAGATTTACATTGATCATTGGAGACGATGAGGTTGTAAAAGGCACAGGCATCCTCCGTGACATGACCACCAAAGTGCAACATGATGTCTCCCTCGCCTCTGTCAGTCGTGATATATCCTTGCTCTTTCGTACTTCCTAGGCCCTATTTTTCCCATTGACTTTCCCCTCAAAAACTCTTACTTTTTCATTCCATGATAATAATCATAAGTATATGATTATTTAATATAAATTCCTGTGGATTATTAATATGAAGCGGAAGCTCGGTCTCCTCCTTGCCCTGCCCCCTTCTCATGAGAGTGCAACGACAGTCCATGGACTGGCACAAGCAGCTCTCTCGGCTGGTCATGAGGTCTATCTCTATCTCATCGATGAAGGGGTGAAGAACCTGGCTGATCCGCGATATCAACAGATTGCTCAATCAGGTGTGAAACTTTTTGCCTGTGCCTATGGGTGTCAGCAACATCATGTCTCAACGACGGACCTGGATCCGTCCATTTCCCTGTCCGGCCTCGTTGTTCTTTCTGGAATCATCGACGCATGTGATCCATTTCTTTCATTTACCTGACGTCAGCTTACTGGTCATGGCTAAAACTATCGCAGTTGTCATTCAAGAAGATCCACGAAAGACCCATAGACCGGTTGAAGCCCTACGAATTGCGCTTGGCCTCGTTGCAGGATCTCATACAACGACCGTTGTCCTATTAGGCGAAGCTCATCGTCTCCTCTCTGACGATCTTGACGATATCGTCGATGTAGACATACTGGAAAAGTACCTTCCATCTGTCGAACATCTTGAAATTCCTTTCATTCTTCCATCAGAGACAGATCCGGCTCTGATCCGGAAAGGATTCTCTGTCAAATATGAGTCTGATGAAACTATTCGGGCTTTCATAAAATCAATGGATCGTACGCTGATCTTTTGATCAGTCATTAAACATAGGTCTCCCATGTCTTTTCCTTTGTACCTCATTCGTCATTCAGCACATACGCTTTCCCCTTGGCTTTATTCTTCTAAGGATCTTAACGTTTCAGCCTGTACTCTGATAACGTCAAAAAATTCGACTTCATCTGATCAACAAGGCATGACACTTCGGTCAATATGTGGAGATGATAGTGTAGAGGAAAAGACTATGACGTATGAGCGTCTCCTGGACGCGATTATGCGTGCGTCAAAGGTCATTATCCTCTGACTCTTTACTCTTAAAATTATGTATTAGAAGAAAATCAGGAGTCGGAGTCGGAATCGGAGTAGTGAAGGGAATACTGTGGATAGTAGAGATCGCATTGTTTAACGAGAGAAAAAATCACGCGACCGATGAGTATATGATTGGGGATTCCCTCTGGGCACACTCCGTATAGCTTGGACGGACCCTGTGGAAAACGTATGGCGTCTAAAACACAACTCGACAACAGTGGTGGGGACATGGTATTGACCACCTTGTCCAGCTTGATAAACCCGTCTCAAAGTACCAAGTTATCCACAGGTGTGAATAATCCTGTGTATAGAAATCTCCGTGATTTATGAGCGTCGATACGGTCTGGCAAGAAGCGCTTCAGTACATCCAAGGGAAGGTTCCTAGGCAAGTCTATGACACCTGGTTTATCCCGACGCGCCTTGATCGGATTGAAAACTCCACCGCCCACATCGGAGTACCGAACAAATTTTTTGGTGATTGGTTGCATACCCATTATGCCCCGTTATTGGTCGAGGCGGTGTCATCGGCTCGCGGTGGCGGAAACGTGTCAGTAAGCTTCGTCGTATCACAGAAGCCATCGTCACGGTTAATCGAGCCTCAAGCTGTCTCGACTCAGTCCAAAGCTTCGGGCCAGATGAAATCCCGCCGAGGCATTCAGCTCAATCCGAAATATACGTTCGAGAATTTCGTCGTAGGAGCGGGAAATCAGTTTGCCCATGCGGCCTGTATGGCGGTCTCGGAGCAGCCCGGAAAGACGTATAACCCTCTCTTCATTTACGGCGGTGTCGGCCTGGGTAAGACCCATCTCCTGAATGCGATCGGAAACCATGTGGCCGAACGTACGGACCTCCGCATTGCGTATCTGACGACCGAACAATTCACGAACGAGGTCATCAACTCCATCCGATACGACAAGATGACGGATCTCCGAAAGCGCTACCGCCACATCGACATGCTGATGATCGACGACATCCAGTTTCTCGTCGGGAAAGAACGGACGCAAGAGGAGTTTTTCCATACGTTCAACTCCCTGTACGAAGGGCATAAACAAATCGTTCTGTCCAGCGACAGATTTCCCAAGGATATGCCGGATATCGAAGAACGCCTCCGGTCACGGTTCGAATGGGGATTGATTGCGGATTTACAGCCGCCCGATGTCGAGACGCGCATCGCGATTTTGAGGAAAAAATCGGAGGACGAGGGGATCACGCTGCCGGAAGATGTCATTCAGTTCCTCGCCGGCGCCATGAAAAGCAACATCCGCGAGCTGGAGGGCAGTTTGGTCCGGCTTGGCGCCTACGCCTCGTTGACGGGCCAGGTCATTACACTGGACATGGCCAAGAACGTGCTCCGTGACCTGATCGGGGACAAGAAGAAAATAGTCGCGATGGACGACATCCAGGAAGCTGTGTGCGCTCAATTCCATGTCAAGATGAGCGAGTTGAAATCGCGCCGCCGGAGCAAGACGCTTGTGCATCCCAGGCAGATCGCGATGTATCTCTGTCGCGAACTGACCGATGCCTCCTATCCGGAAATCGGGCGCCAATTCGGAGGCAAAGATCACACGACCATCATCCACGCATGCAGACAAGTTTCAAAAGCCAAAGAGGCCGACACCGCAATGCACACGACACTGGAAACATTGAAAGAGCACATTCTGCGAAGATAAAGGTTTCATTTGGAGACTGCGCCATGAAAGTACGGATCGGGCGGGATGAACTGTTGACGGGGCTTCAACGGGTGCAGGGAGTTGTGGAGAAACGGAATACGATGCCCATTTTGTCCAACGTTCTGCTGGAAGCCAGGCAGGAGGGGGCTGAAATAGTGGCGACGGATCTCGAGATCGGCATGCGTGGCTTGTACAAAGCGGCCGTGCTCGAGACCGGAGGTGTGACGATCTCAGCCCGTAAACTGTTTGAGATCATCAAGGAATTGCCGTCGGGCGATATTGAGTTGACCACGGGAGAGAACAACTGGACGACCATTCAAACGGGCAAGAGCCAGTTCAAGATCGTCGGGTTGCCCAGCGCCGACTATCCTGCATTGCCGGCCATCGAACGGGAAGGGTTGACGCCGCTCTCGGGAGACGGGCTGTTGGAGTTGATCCGTAAAACGCTGTTTGCCGCCGGGGATAACGATGCTCGGTACATTCTGAACGGCCTGCTGGTCACGCTCATCAACACGGAGAAGAAAACCACGCTTCGCTTGGTCGGCACGGACGGCCACCGCTTAGCGGTGGCGGAGCACGAGATGAGCCAAGCCGGCGGCAAGGGTGTCCCGCAGGAAATCAAAGCGATCATTCCCAAAAAAGCGGCGCAGGAAATGCGCCGTCTGCTGGAAGAGGGAGGGGATGGCGAACCGCTGATCGGATTTGCCAAGAACCTCATGATCTTTCGAAAAAGCGGCCTGTTGCTGACGTCCCGATTGATGGAAGGCAACTATCCCAACTACCAGCAGGTCATCCCGAAGGATGGTGGTAAAAAAATCAACGTGAACCGGATTGAACTGGAAAGCGCGCTCCGCCGCGTCTCGGTTCTTTCCAGAGATAAGGCCAGCGCTGTGAAGGTCTCCTTTTCACCGGGCAAGATGACCCTATTTTCCAGCAGTCCGGATTACGGTGAGGCCACCGAGGAATTACCCGCTCGCTACGAAGGCGAGGCGCTCAGTTCCGGGTTCAACGCCCGCTATCTCTTGGACGTATTCGGCGTCATGGATGGGGAGAGCGTGTCCTTGCAGATCGAGACGCCGCTCAGCCCTTGTTTGATCCAGGAATCCGAGAGCCCTGGATTCAAGTGCGTCGTCATGCCGATCAAAATCTGAGGCGTGTCAACGGCGGGGATAGTCCTACGCATCCGGCTCCTTCGATGGATGCATAGCGTGTGACCCTATGACGTGTAGATGAGAACAGGAAACGGATGGCCACAGACGAGACCACTATAAAGCCCAAGTCCGACAGTTACAGCGCTGACCAAATCAAGGTCCTCGAAGGCCTTGATGCGGTCAGGAAGCGGCCGGCGATGTATATCGGCAGCACCGGCGTCGACGGGCTTCATCACCTGGTCTATGAAGTCGTCGACAACAGTGTCGATGAACATATGGCCGGATTCGGCGAGACCATCGAGGTCAAAATCCACATCGACGGCAGCGTCACGGTCATCGACAACGGCCGGGGTATTCCCACCGGGATGCACTCGACGCAAAAGAAGTCCGCCGCCGAAGTGGCATTGACCGTCTTGCATGCGGGCGGCAAGTTCGAACAAGGCGCCTATACGGTGTCCGGCGGACTGCACGGCGTGGGCATTTCGGTCGTGAACGCGCTGTCGGAATGGCTTGAGCTGGAAATCTGGCAGGATGGGCAAGTCTTCGAACAGCGCTACGAACGGGGCAAGCCGGGTGCGCCGCTGCAGAGCACCGGTGTCACGAAGCGCCGGGGCACGCAGGTCCGATTCAAGCCGGACGGGCAGATCTTCGAAACGCTCGAATTCAGTTTCGACGTCTTGGCGCAACGGCTGCGCGAACTCGCGTTCCTGAACAAGGGCCTGTCGATCTCGATGAAGGATGAGCGGAAAGAGCCAGCCAAGGAACAGGTATTTCTCTACAAGGGCGGCATCGTCTCTTTCGTCGAGCATTTGAACGAAGCGAAGACGCCGCTGCATAAGCCGATCTACGTCAAAGTCGAAAAGCCGGAAATGATTCTGGAGGTCGCCCTCCAGTACAACGATAGCTATGCGGAAAATCTCTTTTCCTTCGCGAACAACATCAATACGAAAGAGGGCGGCACGCATCTCGTGGGCTTCAAGGCCGCGCTCACCCGGACGATCAACAGCTATGCCAACGCGAACGATCTCCTGAAGAAAGACACCGAGTCGCTCACGGGCGACGACGTGCGCGAAGGGCTCACGGCGGTCGTCAGCGTGAAGGTCCGCAACCCGCAATTCGAGGGGCAAACCAAAGCGAAACTGGGGAACAGTGAAGTCAAAGGGGTCGTCGAAACGGCGGTCAATGAAAAACTCGGAGCCTATTTCGAAGAGAATCCGCCGGTCGCGCGCAAGATTATCGGCAAGGCGATCGATGCGGCCCGCGCCCGCGAAGCGGCCCGCAAAGCCAAAGATCTCATCCGGCGCAAGAGCGCGCTCGACGGAGGGTCGCTGCCCGGCAAGCTGGCCGATTGCTCGGAGAAAGATCCGGCGCTCAGCGAGATCTATATCGTCGAGGGCGATTCGGCCGGCGGCTCGGCAAAGCAGGGGCGCGACCGCAAATTTCAGGCGATCCTTCCCCTCAAGGGGAAAATTCTGAACGTCGAAAAAGCGCGATTCGACAAGATGCTGACGAGCGACGAGATTCGGACGCTCATCATGGCGCTGGGCACCGGGATCGGCCGCAAGAGGGAGGATAGCGACAAGGGCGACAAAGATGCATTCGACATCTCCAAGACGCGGTACCACAAGATCATCCTCATGACCGACGCCGACGTGGACGGCAGCCATATCCGTACCCTGTTGCTGACCTTCTTTTTCAGGCAGATGCCGGAGTTGATCGAACGAGGCTACATCTATATTGCCCAGCCTCCGCTCTTCAGAGTGAAGAAGGGCAAGGCAGAACGGTATTTGAAGGACGAGGGAGCGTTGAACGAACATCTGGCCGATCTGGCTGTGGAAGATGTCGAATTGTACCTCGAAGGGGCACAAGGATATGCGACCGGGCGTCGGCTCCTGCCGATCCTCAAGAAGCTGATCGCGTTCGAGCATTTACTCGGCCGGCTGAACAAGAAGCCGTATGAAGCCACGATCCTGCGCGCGTTCGTCGACGAGCCGGGGCTGGATCGGGAACTGCTCAAGAATCGGGCGGCGCTGACCTCCGCCGTTTCCAGTGTCACACGCACACTGGCGGGCGCCTATCCCAAGCTTGCGCCGACCTTCGAGATCCTGCCGGATGACGAGCATCACTCCAACAAGGTGATGTGCCGACTCCAGGCCAACGGTGTGCTGTACGGTCTCGACATCACGCACGAGCTCGTCGGTTCAGCCGATTTCCGTGAACTGCAGAAGCTGACGCCGTCTGCCATCGGGTTGGGCAGGCAGCCCTATAAACTCAAGGCCAAAGGGCAGGAGCAGCCCTATCAGTCGACGGATGAATTGGTAAAGGCCATTCTCGACCTGGGTAAACAGGGGCTGAGCATTCAACGGTACAAAGGACTGGGAGAAATGAATCCGGGTCAGTTGTGGGAGACCACGATGAATCCCGAAGCGCGCACGCTCTTGAGGGTCACACTCGAAGACCTGACCGGCGTCGATGAGATCTTTACGATTCTCATGGGTGATGAGGTCGAGCCGCGCCGGAACTTCATCCAGACGCACGCGCTCGAGGTAAGAAATTTAGACGTCTAACGTCGTTCGTGAAGCGCAGGCGGAACGAAATTCCGGATCGCCACGTTTCACGCTTCACGAGATACGCTTCACGAGGACACAATGCCCCACGATGAACGACTAGGCCATATCGCGATCGAAGACGAGATGAAGTCGTCGTATCTCGATTACGCCATGAGCGTGATCGTCGGACGGGCGCTTCCCGACGTCCGTGACGGGCTCAAACCGGTCCATCGCCGTATCCTCTACGGCATGAACGAAATGGGTCTGGCTTCCAACCGGGCCTACCGGAAGTCCGCCAAAATCGTGGGCGAGATCATGGGGAATTACCATCCCCACGGCGACACGGCCATTTACGATACGCTGGTCCGGATGGCGCAGGATTTCAACATGCGCTATCCGCTGGTCGACGGCCAAGGCAACTACGGGTCGATGGACGGCGATTCGCCGGCGGCCATGCGCTACACGGAAGCGCGCATGACCAAGCTCGCGGAAGACCTGCTGGCCGACATCGATAAAGATACGGTCGACTTCGGTCCTAACTACGACGAATCCCGTCAAGAGCCGCTCGTCCTGCCGACCAAGGTGCCCAATCTCCTCATCAACGGAGCCGGCGGGATCGCCGTCGGATATGCGACGAACATTCCCACGCACAATCTCGGTGAAGTGATCGATGGGTTGCTGCTTCTGCTGGAGAATCAGGACGTCACCATCGCGCAGTTGATGCAGAAAATTCAGGGGCCCGACTTCCCCACGGCGGGTTTTATTTACGGGAAGAGCGGCATCAAAGATGCCTATGAAACGGGACGGGGCCTTCTCAAGCTGCGGGCGAAGGTGGTGGTGGAAACCGACGAGCGCACCGATCGTGAGCGCCTCATCGTCACGGAAGTTCCCTATCAGGTCAACAAAGCCAAGCTGATCGAAAAGATCGCCGAGCTGATACAGGATGACCGGTTGAAGGGCATTTCCGACTTGCGCGACGAATCGTCTGATCGCGAAGGGGTGCGGGTGGTCATCGAACTGAAGCGGAACGAAATCCCGCTGATCGTGCTGAACAATCTCTATAAGCACACCCAGCTGGAGACGACCTTCGGCGTCATCATGCTCGCGCTGGTCAATAATCGTCCCGAGGTGCTCAATCTCAAGCAGATTCTGCATCACTTTCTCGAACACCGCCGCGAAGTCGTGGTGCGCCGGACCGCGTACGAGTTGCGCAAGGCGGAGGAGCGGGCGCACATTCTCGAAGGCCTCAAGATCGCATTGGATCATCTCGATGCGGTCATCGCGCTCATCAGGGCGTCGCAGTCCCCTGACGAAGCCCGCGCCGGGTTGATGCGCCAGTTCTCACTCAGTCAGATCCAAGCCACGGCCATCCTCGACATGCGGCTCCAGCGCTTGACGCAGCTTGAGCGGACCAAACTGGTCGAAGAGTATCAAGAGGTGCTCAAGCAGATCGAATACCTCAAGTCTGTCTTGGCCAGCGAGGCGCTGGTGCGGTCGATCATCAAGGACGAGCTGACCCAGATCCGTGACGAGTACAAGGATGACCGCCGGACGCAGATCGTGAAAGAAGAAGCTGAGATCAATATCGAAGATTTGATCGCGGAAGAAGAAGTCGTCGTGACGATCTCTCATTCCGGCTATATCAAACGCAATGCGGCCTCGCTCTACCGCGCGCAGCGGCGGGGCGGCAAAGGCAAGATCGGCATGGGTATCAAGGACGAGGATTTCGTCGTGAACCTGTTTACGGCTTCGACGCACGATACGCTCCTCTTCTTCACCGATGCCGGCAAGGTCTATTGGCTGAAAGTGCATGAGATCCCGGAAGCCAGCCGTGCAGCGAAGGGCAAAGCGCTGGTAAACTTATTGGCGTTGGCCGGAGGTGAGAAGGTCACGGCGACGTTGCCGGTGAAGGAATATCGGGAAGACCGCTTCATCATCATGGCGACGAAGAAGGGATTGATCAAGAAGACCGAGTTGGCTGCGTACAGCAATCCGCGCCAAGGCGGTATCATTGCGTTGGGTCTGGAGAGCGGGGACAAGCTCATCGGAGTTCAATTGACCGACGGCCATCGCGAGATTCTTCTCGGCACGAAACAAGGGATCACCATTCGATTCAAAGAAGAAGAGGTCAGGCCGATGGGCCGTATGGCCTACGGCGTCAAAGGCATCACGCTCGAAGAAGGCAACGAGGTGATCGGCATGGAGACTATTACCCCCGACTCCACCACGGCGATCCTGACCGTGACAGAGGGGGGCTACGGCAAACGGACTCGCGTAGGCGAATATCGCATTCAAGGCCGCGGCGGCAAAGGCATCATCAGCGTCAAGACGACCGAACGCAACGGGCCAGCCGTCGGCTTTCTGCAAGTGCGGGACGACGATGAGATCATGCTGATGGCGGCACAAGGCAAGGTGCTTCGCTGCAAAGTGGACGACATCCGTGAAATCGGCCGCAATACGCAGGGCGTCCGCATTCTCGATCTCGACGGAGACGAAGATCGTGTAGTCGCCGTGGCCAGGCTGGCCGAACCGAGTGAGCGGGAAGATCCGGCCCCGGTGAATGCTCCAGAGGTCTAATTCCAACAGGTATGCCCCCAGATGTCTCCCTCCGGTTCCAAAACGAAGAAACCGCTCGATATCATCGTCAAGCTGGCGCTCGGCGTCTTGATCGGCTCCTTCACGCTCATCTGGGGGGGCATGTATCTCAGCCGCCCGGATCGGTCGATTCCTCCCTATACCGTTGGGTCTCAAAACCAGCATCTTGTCGCGGCGCACGTTCCGAGAGGCTCCACCGACGAAGAAATCGAAAGGCTGCTGAAGCGGTTTCGAAAGGTGAGCCACCAGACACACGATTTTGGCTCCATGAAGATTTACCCCACGACCCCGGGAGATCCCGGCGGCCGATATGCACATATCCTGATTTATATTTTCGATGACGCCGGATGGACTGATCCTGAAAAGCTGGCAAAGTATGTGGACGGTGATGCGGCGGTCGTCAGAGAATATGAGCGGTCGGTTCGTGGATACTATCGATTGCGGGATCGAGAGGAAGAAGCCGGAATCGGTTCCCTGTTCAAAAACGGGAAAATTTCAGACGACAAGCGCACACTCTTCAAAGGACGCGTGACCGACCCGTTGCCGGTGGAAGCGGAGCCTGAGACGGGTATTTCGATATCACCGATGTAAATCGTTCCCGGAGACCTGGGTCCTGGATCGCCGAGACATGGCCGGCGGCTTCTGCGAGTGCGGCCTCGATTTCAGGAGACGTCCCATCGGTGGCGCGCGTGTCGGAAGGCGCTGCTGTCGGCACAGGAATATCCCCGACGCGCAGCACGATCTCCTTGACCAATTCCGTCCCGGCGACTTCGTTCAATTTGGCGAGCAGCGTGGGTTTCAAGAACGTGAGCTGTTGGAGCCACACGGAGTTCCGGACGACCAACGAGAGTTTCTTGAAACGAATGTGCGCCGGCCAGGTATGGGATCCGATCGGTTCCCCGACGATGTCACGCCACTCATGCTGCAAGCGGAGCTCCAGGAGTCTGGATTCGAGGCCCAGGCGTTTGGCGAGGCCGTCAAGAATGGAGCCGAATGAGTCGAGAGAGCCGGTGCGAGGCATGGCGGTATTGTAGCAAGAACGGTCGTCAGCTGACACCGGGTTTATTGTGAATTGCTTCTTGTATCGCCCATGCGCGGATGTTGATACACTCTGTCCGTCAAGCGCTTCATGTGTCACCGCTCGACGAGCTCACGCGAGATGACAAAAACAAAAGACGATCCGAACAAAGTCGTAGTGACGAACCGAAAGGCGTACCACGACTATTTTATTGAAGAGAAATTCGAGGCCGGGATCGTGCTCCAAGGCACGGAGGTCAAATCGCTACGCGAAGGGAAGGTGAATCTGCAAGACAGCTACGCCTCCGTCCGCGAAGCCGAAGTCTTTCTCCATCACTGCCACATCAGTCCTTACAGCCATGGCAACATCATGAATCATGATCCCATCCGTGTGCGCAAGCTGCTGCTGCACAAAAAAGAAATCAATAAACTGCTCGGCAAGACGCAACAGAAGGGACTCACGCTCGTTCCCCTCCGTATCTATTTTTCCGAGCGCGGGCTGGCGAAGGTCGAGCTGGGGCTTGCCAAGGGCAAGAAACAGCATGATCGCCGGGAGTCCATCAAGACCCGCGAAGCCGGCCGCGAAGTCGAACGGGCGATGAAAGAAAGAAAATAGCGACCGGTCCTACAGCCGTCCTCCGCATGACGCGCCCGCGCTCGGGTTCGCTTAGTTGCCTTCCGCGGAGAACCCTCCAGAGAGGACCGCCAACACAACACTTACTATCAGTATTCCGAAGATCAACGTACCCATGGCTTCTCACCTCCTTTAGATTTGATATAGCAATCCTACTTCTCCTCTATGAAGGGCCCATGAGGAGACCATGAAGAATTCTTCATCTTTCCAGTCGACGCGGAGAGGAGCTCCTACGTCATGGGATATCATCAAAGGAACTTAAGTGGTTGGGAAGTCGAGGTTATTGAAGTTAGGCGGAGACCGTCTGGTGTGTCGAAACCGGCAATCGCAGGGTAAAGATAGAACCCTTGTGGATTTGGCTGGCGACCGAAATCGTGCCGCCGTGAGCTTCCGCAATTTCCTTCACAATGGGAAGTCCGAGTCCGGTGCCGGCGGAATCTTTCGCCCGCGCCCAGTCGGTCCGATAGAATCGCTCGAAGAGATGCGGAATATTCTCCGACTCAATTCCATGGCCCGTATCCTCGACGGCCACGTCCACCCATTCCCCGGCACTGTGCAATCGGACCGTGACAAATCCGCCGGGCGGCGTGTATCGAAGCGCGTTGTCGAGCAGATTAATCAGCGCTTGTTTGAGCCACTGTGCGTCGCCGAGAATGGGGGGAACCGGTTGGGATTCAAACATCAAGGTAATGCGGTAATCATCTGCCAGCAGGGTCAGTTCATCCACGATTTCCTGAATCAAAGGTTCCAAAGCAAGAGGCGTGAGGTGAATGGGAGGCTTGCTGCTGGTAAATTTTGCGAGCGTTAAAAGTGGGCGCGTCAACGCGATGAGCCGCCCGACCTGTTCCAGATTATTGATGAGCGCATCGCGATATTCCGCAGTCGTCCTGGCTTTCATGAGGGCCACCTCCAGGTTTCCCTGGAGGATGGTCAGAGGGGTCTTCATCTCGTGGGCGGCGATTTCGCAAAAGTTCCGTTGGACCTCGCTGTTTCGCTGGAACTGATCCAATACCGAGTTGACCGCCTGGGTGAGCCGCCGAAATTCCTGATAGGGTGAATCCACCGCGAGACGTTTCCCTAGATCGGCTTCAGACATCGTTTCGGCGCGAGCGCATAAGGTCTCGATCGGATCCAGGACTTTCTTTGCCAGCCACACACTGCCGATCCAGGCAACGACGAGCGTGGCCCCGGATGCGAGAGAGAGCAGAAACAGCAGACCATACAGGGTTTCTCGGTAATGGCGCAGTGAGGTTTCCGTCTGAAGGACATACCGAATATGCCCGTCCTTCATAATGGAGAGGAACAGATGTCGGGCAGGCATTCCGGTGGCCGACTCAATAGTGACAAACACCGTATGCTCGATCTGGACTTGCCGAAGGATATGGGGAGGAATCGACTCCTGCACCGCCGCATTGGGGCTACTCCACAGGAGTCGGCCATCCGCCGAGAAAACACGAAGCGAGTGAGGGACATCCGGTAGAACCTGCCGTTCCTGATTGCTTCGGCCGGCCGGCCCCACATCCTGGCCGCTTTTTTCAAATATCTCGGGGCGCTGTTCAACGAGCTCGGCCAGTGTGTCCGACAACTCTAACAGCAGTCCGTCCACGAACCGGTTCAACAGGACTTCGCTCGTGACGTACACAAGGGCGGATAATACGAGCAGCCCCGCGATCAACAGGAAGGTAGACCAACTGATGAGACTGCGCAGAGATTTCACGCGGCTGTTTCCGGTTCTTCGAGCATGTACCCGGCGCCGCGCACGGTGGCGATCAACGGAGGTGAAAAATCCCGGTCGATCTTGGCCCGCAGAGCCCGAATATGGGCATCCACGATGTTTGTCATGGGGTCATAGCTGATGTCCCACACATGTTCGATGATCGCCGTTCTGGTCAACACCCGATTCTTGTTGCGCAACAGAAACTCAAGCAGGGCATATTCCTTATTCGTCAGAGAAATTTCTTGCCCCGCCCTCCAGACGCGGTGAGAAGCCGGGTCTAGCTTCAGATCCGCCGCTTGGAGTTGCACCAGCTGCTGCGGGCTCCCCCGGCGGAGCAGGGCTCGGATTTGAGCCAGCAATTCCACGAAGGCGAAGGGTTTGGGCAAAAATTGATCCGCGCCGGTATCGAAGCCGGAAACCTTGGTCTCCACCGTGTTGCGCGCGGTCAACAGCAGCACCGGAGTCATATTCCCTTTGGCGCGCACGCGGCGGCAGAGCGTGAGGCCGTCGAGCTTGGGCAGCATGATGTCGAGGATCAGCAGATCGTACGGGTTGTTCAAAGCCATCGCCAGGCCTTCTTCGCCGTCTGGCGCGACGTCCACCGCGTATTGCTCTTCTCTCAGACCCTTCCGGATAAACTGCGCAAGGTTCACATCGTCTTCAACAAGCAGTATTCTCATCGACCATCCTGGTTCCAGGCTTCTGAGCGACCTTCAGACGTCACGATCCGACCCTATTATGCCATCTCTCGGCTGACTGGTCACTCTACTACGAATCAGGCGGGCAAGGTCAGCTCCGTTGACAAAGACGTCCAGACGTCTTATCCTCCGCCGCTGTGTACAAATCGGCTGTTCAATACAAGCGGCGTCCCGGGGAAGTCCGCGACGCGATTCTTTCCGTTCTCACGGCGAGACCTACTGGCGCTTCTCTCCGTACGATCGAGCAGCAGGTTGCTGACCTCATAGGGAATGCAGCTCATTCCAGCGTTCGATCCTACTTGAGACTCAATACACCATCAATCTTCGTTCGAACAGCCAGAGGCCATTATGGGCTGAAGACATCTACGAGCCTGCGTGCAAACAGGGTTGCCGAATCTCGCCCTAACTATGAGCGGAGTTTTGCTTTCGGGAAAGCCCTTATGCTTGAGACCGACTGCTGCAACTGGCTGCGCCAGTGCCAGCCCAACAGTGTACATGCCGTTGTAACCGACCCTCCTTATGGGTTGTTCGAATATACCTCGGAGCAGCAGGAGAAATTGCGTAAAGGAAAAGGTGGTGTATGGCGCATTCCCCCTTCCTTTGACGGAGCTCAGCGGGCGCCGCTTCCACGGTTCACGGTTCTTTCCCCACATGACCTCCGGGCTCTTGAGTTGTTCTTTCTCGAATGGGCGCAGCTGCTCATTCCGGTCTTGGTGCCGGGGGCGAATGTGGTGGTGGCGACAAATCCTCTTCTTTCGTACCTCGTTTCAGGCGCTCTCGCAAAAGCCGGTTTAGAACGGCGGGGAGAAATTGTCCGTCTCGTCATGACAATGCGAGGAGGAGATAGACCAAAAGCAGCTCATGAGGAATTTCCGGATATCAGTGTGATGCCACGTTCCATGTGGGAACCGTGGCTGCTCTTTCGCAAGCCTCTGGAGGGTCGAGTGCAGGACAATCTGCGGAAGTGGGGAACGGGCGGCTTTCGAAGGCCGTCTTCAGACAAACCATTTGGGGATGTGATTCAATCATCGCCGACTCATAAGTCCGAACGGGTTCTCGCTCCACATCCAAGCTTGAAGCCTCAACAGTTTCTGCGCACGTTGGTTCGAGGCGTTCTTCCTCTTGGGCAAGGAATAGTCCTAGACCCGTTCTGCGGAGCAGGATCAACTCTAGCGGCAGCGGAGGCGTTGGGATATGCCAGTATCGGAATTGAAAAAGACCCTCTCTACTTTGAGATGGCAAAGAGGGCTCTGCCGAAATTAGTAGCATTCAAGAACGGCAATGCTCATCTTTTCAACTTGTAAATCCAGTTCTTCCTCAGCTTTTCGATGCCGTCTTTATGCAAGGTTGCCGTTCTTGTTCCAAGCTCACTCCGTTGATTCTTCCGAAAATCGTCCTTCGTAACTCGCCCAAGGTATATTTCTGTCACCGCCATGGGTTTTCTATCCCGAACCGGTTCGGTCCCATTATCAACGTCGTAGACAAAGACGCACATCCACTGATCTCTGGCGCCATGGGTATCGACTGCTCCACCTGCCTTCCGGGTCGTTTTGATCTCAACCCCCTCTGTGCCGGCTTTGACCTTGTTGTCGGGATACATTCCGCTGACAACAAGATCCGGGTGACCGTTATGGTAGAGGTTGACCGTCAGGCTTCTGGAGTGTTTTGCCAGGCTCGCGGTGAGCATGTCCGACAATACTCCTGACATGATCGCAGGCCTGAGCATATCGTCAAGTCGTTGGAGACCGCGTTCAATGAGACCCACATTCACGTCATAGAAGAAATCATAGACATCCTGCATGGCCATCTCGAAGTCTTTTAAGCGAAGACCAAACGGCAGTTTGGCATTTCGATTAAAGCATAGAGAGTCGACCTCGTTATGCAGTAGCGACATGGCTTCTTTCTACAGAACCGTGATGAAAGGAGCAAGACCACATATTGGCGTCTCGTCGGTCAGCACAGGCTGCTTCGGCAGTTGGTGACCACCAGGTTGGTCGCTTTCTCGCCCGCTTCGAGGTCAACGGTCAGCCAGGCGATTCCAGCCGCCCGTTCGTCTTGGTGGGAGCCACCTCCGCCTTCGATCAGACTCACGAGATAATACCGGCCGGCCGGAATTTTCATGAACCAGAAGTGTCCGGTCGGGTTGGCTCTCGTCGTACGAAGATAGGAAAGCAATCGCTTTTCGGTCAGGAGCTGAGCCAGACCGTCACGGGCGCAGTCCGTTTGTTGGCGGGACATGAGGCCGTCATTGGCGGTCTGGTCGTCGTTTGAGATACAGCCGGTGGTTCGCACATGATGGTCGAACCAGTAGCGTGTGTAAGGGCTCATGGGAATCAGATGGACCGGGACGCCGGCCTGAGTAATAGCTTTCCCGGATAGTGAACTGAGGAAGACCTGTCCGGCGAGGGTGCCTCGGCCCTTCTGCTTGTAAGCAGCGAAGTCTTTCTCGTTCAAAATCGGTGGACCGGGTGCGATCGGCTCAATGGCCTGTCCCTGCAGAGGCCATAGGCTTCCGATCAGGAGGCAGCAGGCGAACCAACACCGTGTCCGATGGTGGTGGCGCATGGTGGTTACGTCGTTGGTGCCGGCGAGGGATCTTCCGCCGTGGTTGATGAGGGGACCGCTTTGTGTCTGAGCACACGGCCTTTCTCCGGCGTCGGATCGGTGACGACTCCGTACACGTCTCGCCCTTCGTGGCCTTCGGGAAGGTATTCGGTGATCGGCATCCCGTCTTCACGAACAAAGAGCAGACAGTGGCAGTATTTGTAGATCTGCATTTCATCGCAGGCGCACATCCAGCGTCGTAGCTTGGCCTCGGCTTCTTTGTCCTTGTAGAAATTGCAGGGGCATAGCGGCTTGCCCAGTTCATCGATATGCATCGCCAGGCCTTTGACGACCGCCTCGGTGACGGCCGGATTGGGATGCATGGCAGTCCCGCTCTTCTCAGCAAAACCCTTCACGAACTTCACGATCTTCTCGATGCTCTCCTGTTTTGGCTCAGCCACGGGATGCTCCTCTCGACAAGGGCGGTCACTGCCGCGAGCGGCTAGTTTACAAGGGAAAATCGCTCCTTTACAATCCATCTCTTCGCGTACCGGCTGATGGTGGATCAAGAGTCATGGCAGGTTCTTCAGCACACAACACGTTGACCGAACGGCTGGTTCCTGAACTGGGAGCCGAGGTTGCGGAAGCCCTCGTTACGAAGATGGCGGGGGCGGCAGGCACAGTACAGACGATGGCGGCAGTGCGGGAATTGCTGGACGAACTAGAAGATCTATCGGCCAAGGCAGTGCATGCGGCGGTCGAAGCGCTTCCCGAACTGGATCGGCGTGCCGGACTTGCGCACGTCGTTCCTTGGCTTGATCTGGGAGTCGCGCTGGCCGAATCATCCGGCGCCACGGCGCTCAAATATTTCAAAGACAGTCCGCTGATTCTGGGGCTGCTTGAACCGCCTGAAGCACGGACGGCTGTGCTCGAGATCGGGTTGGAACTGGCTGATCGGGATGCCAATGTCACCTTGGAATATCTGCGAGTGACACCTCAGATTCTGTCCGTCTCTTCTCTCGGCGAGGTGCGGCCGTGGCTCGACATCGGCATCGAGCTGACCTCGGTTGATGTGGTCGTTGGACTCGAATACATTCGCCAGATTCCCAGAGTGGCGTCTGTGCTCCCAATCGGCGACGTACGGGACTGGCTGGCGTTCGGCATGAAACTGGTGGCGCCGAATACGCTCGGCAAGCCGGATTACATGGCCGCAATGGAATTCATGCGTACGAGCCCGACGATTCTGGAAGATATCGAGCATCCCGGCGTCCGTTCAAAGGCATTGTCATTGGGGATCGTGCTGGCCGAGCGGTCGGCTCAGTCCGGCGTGACCTGGCTGGCGGAGTCGCCTCGCCTGCTGCGCGCGCTGCCTGCGGAAGAGTGGCAGATCAAAGTGTTGCAGTACGGTGCACTGCTTGCCGAACAGGATGCAGACAGTACACTGAATTATCTCCGACGCTGTCCGGACGTAATCAGTCTGATCGGCGATGCGCCTCAAGCCCTTTCTCGGTTCGAGAATTGGTTCAAGGCCGGGATGGAAGTGCTGGCGTACAGTCGGGAAGGCGCACAAACATATTTTGCGGTGGCGTCACAGAAAGCGCTCGCCTCGGTCGAAGCGGCGATGAGCGGCGTTCCGCTCCGGCACGTCGCGCGCCGGGTCAAACTCTTTGTCCAAGGGCTCTGTGGAACAGACGTCACGATTGCGGCCTTGCCGGATTCACCGGCAGCCTCGCCGGCCCGCGCAACAGTAAGCGCCGATGGACGCACCATTTCATTGCCGGCGGTGTTACGCCGCTATCCGACAGCTGAAGCGAATGAGCGGTTGTATCTGGTGATGGCGGCCCATGAAGCGGGCCACGTGGAATTCGGAACTTATCGGCTCAGGCTGGAATCCCTCACCGATTTGGTCCGGCTGGTGCGGCAACGATATGGCCGGCCGACTCACGCGACCTCCGATACACTGAAGGCCTTGTTTCAGCTCTACCCCCATCCGCGCCTTGCTCAAGATGTGTGGACCGTCCTGGAAGACGCGCGCATCGACTTCTTACTTCAGGCGGAGTATCCCGGTCTGCGGCGCGAACTGGCGCAGCTGGCCGCTGAAGCCGTCGTTCCACGCGATCCTGCCCATGGGCTGATGGTCAAGGAATTGATCGTCGATTGTCTGTTGAGGCTCTCGACGGGCGAGTCAACCGACTCCGCGGTGCCCCATGCCGTCAAAGAAGAAGTCTCCATCCTATGGACCATGTGCCAACCTCTTTTCCAGACCACGGCAACAGCAGAGCAGTCCGTTCGCCTGGCCCATGATCTCTATGTGAAGATGGAAGAACTCTTGGCGCCTCGCGCTGAGCTGATCGAAGCGAACCAGGCGACTGATGAGTCGACGGAGCTCGGAGTAGGGCCGACCGCCTCGGAATCGATGAATGACAACTACCGGCCCGTGACCAATTGGGTCTATCGCGGCGCGATGAGTCCGGAGTTCATCACAAGAGATCGGGAGCAGATCGAACATGCGGATGAGATCGAGACGGAACAGGATCGGATGGCAGGCCTGCAGGGCAGAACGAATGAACGAACAGGGTCCGGTCAGGGGACCCGTGGCGAACAGGAATCCATGGGCAGGGAGGTGCTCGCCGGTGGGCAGTCGCTGTCTCTCGTCGAAGAGGTACTCGCGCTGGAGGTAGAACCGCAGCCGATGCCGGAATCGACGGCTCATGATGCCCGCGCAGTCCGGTACCCGGAGTGGGACCATACGATTCAGGATTATCGAATGAACTGGTGTCTGGTGGCCGAACGGCCGGCGGAGACAGGGTCAGCAGAAAGCGTGGACGAGATCCTTGCGGCACATCGAAGCGCGATCACGCCGCTTCGCAGAATCTTCGAGAACCTGCGTCCTCCGGCGTTCCGCCGGGTCGCAGGGCAGGCCGATGGAGACGATCTGGACATCGACGCCGTCGTACGAAGAGCCGCAGAACTTCGAGCGGGCTCGGCAGGAGATGACCGCCTGTATGTCAGACGTGAAAAGCGGCAGCGCGACGTGGCGGTCGCGTTTCTGGTCGACGTCAGCGGATCGACGAGCCGACGGCTTGACAGCGGACGCCGGGTGATCGATGTCGAAAAGGAAAGTCTCGTGCTGCTCTGTGAGGCGTTGGAGGCGGTGGGCGATCAGTACGGTCTCTATGCCTATTCCGGCCAAGGGCGCGCTTCGGTCGACTTTCTCACGATCAAGGATTTTGACGATCGATTGGGACCTACCACGGCTCATCGGCTGGGTGGGCTCGGCCCGCGTCAGCAAAACCGTGACGGGGCGGCCATCCGTCATGCCTCGGCCAAGTTGCTGGCGCGTGATGCGATCCACCGGCTCTTGATCCTCGTAAGCGACGGTCGGCCGCTGGACGGCGAATATAAGGACGAGTATGCCTTGGAGGATACCAAGACGGCGCTTCGGGAAGCCAGGCAACGAGGTATCAATCCATTTTGTGTGACCATCGATCGGGAGGCTGATCTCTACATGCGTCGTATGTACGGTGACGTACAGTTTGCCGTGATCGACCGTGTAGAATCGCTGCCATCTCGATTGCCGCGCATGTATCATAGACTGACCAGATAGCGATGTGTGTCGCGAAGGACCGGGTGAAGGGTACGGAGAATCGATGGTAGATCCGGTAGAGAGACCCGCGGTTCCGTCCTGGCTCTATAAGCTGTTTACCGGCCATCAGTATCCCTATATCCGCCGGCTGGCGAAGTTCGCGCAGCCGCTTAAACAGGGCGAAGATCGCCAGGAGCCGACCAAGGAACTGATCGAGGCG
Source organism: Nitrospira sp. (assembly GCA_046604365.1). Taxonomy (GTDB): domain Bacteria; phylum Nitrospirota; class Nitrospiria; order Nitrospirales; family Nitrospiraceae; genus Nitrospira_D. Next base: position 78,513 of record JBJACV010000007.1, on the reverse strand, counting down.
AAATTCTGGGAGGTCTATCCCCGATGCCGGGCCAAAGTGTTGCAAGAAGTGAAAGCAGGCATGATCGTGGTCTTTCATGACTTGGGCGAATATCCGGCGGGCGGCTATCAGGAATTGGTCGACAATCCCGACGCATTTCTAGCCAAGACGTACGGCAAAAAGAAGATCAAAGTGAATTTTTACGACGGCGATAATTTCGTCTGTACGATCAACTTCAAAGTGGCGGGCTGGACAGAGCATGAACATGCGTGAGGGGTTAGGAGTGCGGCGTCAGGGGATGGCGCACTTCACGCTTCACGTTTTACGATTCACGAGGTGGCCATGATGGGGCGTCCTAAAATTACCGTGGTGGGTGCGGGGAATGTCGGGGGAACGACGGCGCAGCGCTTGGCCGAGAAAGACATCTACGAAGTCGTCTTGGTCGATATCACGGAGGGTATGCCGCAGGGCAAGGCGCTCGATATCTCGCAAGCCGGACCGGTGTGCGGCTATAGCACCCGCGTCGTCGGCACCAATGGCTATGATGAAACCGCCGGCTCATTGGTCGCGGTCATTACGTCCGGTATTCCGAGAAAACCGGGCATGAGCCGCGACGAGCTGCTGTCGACCAATGCGAAGATCGTGAAATCCGTCGTGTCGCAATTGGTGGCCCGCTCTCCGGACATCATCTTGATTCTGGTCACCAATCCGTTGGACGCCATGGTCCATGTGGCGCGCCTGGTCAGCGGACTGCCCAAATCCAGAATCATCGGCATGGGCGGTATCTTGGATTCCGCCAGAATGCGCGCGTTCATCGCGGCCGAATTGAACGTGCCGGGACCTGATGTGCAGGCCATGGTTTTGGGAGGCCATGGTGATACGATGGTGCCGCTTCCGCGCTATACCACTGTGAAGGGCAAGCCCGTTTCAGATCTGATGCCCAAGGACAAGCTGGATGCGATTATCCAGCGGACGCGTGACGGAGGAGCGGAGATCGTAGGCCTGTTGAAAACAGGCAGTGCCTTCTATGCTCCGTCCGCCTCAGCGGTAGATATGGTTGAGGCGATTTATCACGATGAGAAGCGGGTGCTGCCCTGCTCGGTCCTCTGTGAAGGCGAGTACGGATTGAAGAACGTCATCGTGGGGGTTCCGGTCAAGATCGGACGTAGCGGCGTGGAACAGATCGTGGAATACGAGCTGACAGTCAACGAGCGAGCGGCACTGGAAACGTCGGCGAACGCTGTCCGAGAACTCTGCGCCGCTGTGGACCGGCTCATGGCGTGAGGAAGAGCCGTTGGTCGTCATGTGTCGCGCATCAAGGAAGAATCGCCGGTACCTTCTCCATACGTTTAACGAATGACGGGGTGTACGAACTTGACATTCGAAGAAGGGCTACAGTACAGGTATGGGCTTACAGTCAACCGTTCGATGAGAGGAAGCTATGAAATTTCTTGAAAATCCGACACAGACGATGGCCGCGGGGTTCGCGCTCACCGTCGTGTTGATAGGGTTGTATCTTGGGATGACCGGCATAGGCGCAGGCGAAGCTGACTGGGGTCAGATAATCCTTCGCTGGATTCACTTCCTGGCCGGCATCACGTGGATCGGGCTCTTGTATTTCTTCAACTTGATCAATGCCGCGTTCTTGAAGAGTTTGGATGGACCGACCAAGAACATTGTGATCCCCAAGCTGATGCCCATGGCGTTGAATTGGTTCCGTCATGGGGCGACCGTGACAGTGGTGGCCGGGGTGTTCTTGTACGGCCACATGTATCACAAGGGCGGAACCGGAGCTGTGGCTTTGGCGATCGGTGGGTTGCTCGGCATCATTATGATGGGCAACGTCCATGGGATCATCTGGCCGAACCAGAAGAAAATCATCGCGGCTGTGACGGCTGCGGCCCAAGGCACCCCGGCGCCGCCGGAGATGGCCCAGTGGGGGCGGACTGCCCTACTGGCCTCGCGCGTGAATTTTATGCTCTCGATTCCCATGTTGTTCTTCATGGGAGCCGGCAGCCACTTTAGATAGAGCTGTCCGCTCACCGGTTGGGTCACCCTCCCCCGGTGAGCGGGTTTGCTCCTCTCCCACGCCGTTTTTGGCTCTCTATACCCAGCTCCAATAGGTCCCCTAGTCCTAACCAATTGAGATTTAGGCCCATTCCTGGCCTGTTGCCTTGACGGACACGGATATGGAGCCGTATAGTACGAGCTCCAAAGTTGTAATTTTTCACGCGGGATGGACGATGTCGATTGCGGCAGAACCACGTCTTGTTCAAAAACTCGATGGCGCCCCTTGGGAAATTGACGGCTATTTGAAGGTCGGGGGGTATGAAGCCTGGACACGCTGTGTCACGGAATTAAAGGCGACGGAAGTCGTCGATGAATTGAAGAAGTCAGGTCTCCGTGGACGGGGCGGAGCGGGATTTCCGACCGGGGTCAAGTGGGACAAGGTTCTCAATCACCGGGTTCAGGAGCGCTACTTTGTGTGTAATGCGGGCGAACATGAACCGGGGACATTCAAGGACCGCCACTTACTCAAGACGTTGCCGCATCAATTGATCGAGGGCTGTCTGATCGCCTCACATACGGTGAAGGCCAAGGCATCCTTCATTTATGTGAACCATGAGTATCATGAAGAACGAGAGAATTTGAAAAAAGCTCTGGCGCAGGCAAAAGAGCGGGGCTTTCTCGGGAAGAATGTGCTGGGGAGCGGGTTCGACATCGAATTGCAGGTCTTCGAAGGCCACGGCAGTTATGTCGCGGGAGAAGAGACCGCCATGCTGGAGTCCATGCAGGGCCGTCCGGCCATGCCGAGGCAGAAGCCGCCGTTCTACCCGACGGACTTCGGTCTCTACGGCAAACCGACATTGGTGAACAATGTCGAGACGCTGTGCAACATTCCTCGAATTCTTCACAAGGGAGCGACGTGGTTTACACAGGTCGGTACGGAACGGTGTCCCGGCACGATGATGTTTTCATTGAGCGGCGCGGTCAATCGGCCCGGTGTGTATGAAATGCCTATGGGCGTCACGATACGGAGTTTGATCGAGCAATGTGGAGGGGGTGTGCCGGGAGGCCGCAAGATCAAAGCGGTGTTTCCAGGCGGCCCGGCCTTTTCGATGGTCACGGCGGATCAGCTCGATCTGGCCATGGATTTCGATTCATTGAAAAAGGCCGGAACGGGTTTGGGCTCTGCGGGCGTGATCGTCGTCGACGATGCAACCTGTATGATCGCCAAGACACTTCAGTTTTCCGACTTCTTCAAGAACGAAAGCTGCGGCCAATGTCCTCCCTGCAGAATGGGAACGATCAATTTGGCTGCGCTGATGGCCAAAATCGAAGAAGGCCAGGGGACCCAAAAGGATCTCGACAGCCTTCTTCAGCTCTGCGGATTTGTGAAAGGCACAGGATACTGCACCCTGGTGACGGGCGCATCGGTCTTGGTGCAAAGCAGTCTGAAATTGTTCCGCCAGGAGTACGAAGACCATATTCGAATGCAACGGTGTCCGTATCGAGCCATCCCGGCCGGTGTCGGAGCCCAATCCTAGGAGATCGTGATGCCGCGTGTGACGTTTCTGTATTTCGGCGAAAGAATCGGAGAGGTGGACGTCAACACCTCGCTCCTGGATGCGGCAAAAGGGTTGGGGCTTCCCTTAAATCATGATTGCGGAGGGAATGCGTCCTGCACCACATGCCGAGTCGAGGTTCAGACGGGACTGGACCAGCTCTCCGAGATCGATTTTGACGAACAAGACCTGCTGGACCGCGAAGCATTGAGCGAACCGCAGCACCGATTGGCCTGCCAGGCGAAGGTGCTGGGCGATGTCGTTGTGCGCGTTCCGGGAAGCAAGTGGGAAGCGCCGAGCAAAGAAACGGCAGAAACTTGGGGAGTTGATATTCGGTAGAGAGGTGTTACACTAAGCCAACCCAGAGCGCGGGTTGCGAATCTGGAGATATAGGAGGACGACAATGGTTACGATTACACAGGTGGCGGAACAGAAGATCAGAGAACTGATGGCGGAAGAAAAAGATGTGGTCGGGTTGCGGGTATATGTCCGCGGCGGCGGGTGCCATGGCTATCAATATGGGATGGCTTTCGAATCCAAGACGGCCGAAGACGATACGGTCGTTGAAATGGGCGACGTCAAAGTCATCATGGATTCGCAGAGCGCCCCGTTGTTGCAAGGCGCGGAAGTCGATTACGTGGACAGCGTGCAGGGATCCGGGTTTTCTATCAAGAATCCCCAAGCCAAGACGACCTGCGGCTGCGGCAGCTCATTTAGTTCCTAAGTGGTCTATCCGAATGTCCGGGGGAGCGCCGCCCACGGGGTTTCTATTATGAGGCCAGGGTTGCTCACTGAATGAGTGACCCTGGCTTTCGTTCTTTCGCAGGGTGCGGATGTATCAGATACATGTGACCAGGCGCTATAGATTTTGTGCCGCCCACAGGTTGCACACCGATCACCTTACGCCGAAGGAAAATCAGGTTATCTTCGGGAAATGCAACAATCCGAATGGTCACGGCCATAACTATGCGGTGCTGGTCACGGTCAGGCATGACGGGAGCGACGAGGCAGGCAGCCTTGCGCGGCTCGATCACATCGTCAATGAGACCGTGGTCAGGCGGTTCGATCACCAGGATCTCAACGGCGACAAAGAATTTGCCGACCGGACCACGACCGGAGAGAATCTTGTGAAATTGATCTGGGATTTGTTGGAATCGAAACTGCCCTCCGGGCAGCTTGAAAAAGTGGGCGTTATCGAGACCAGGGACAATTATTTCGAGTATGCCGGACCGGCTCAACTTATCGGGGGGGCGCGTGGCTAAGCGGAAACAGACGGAGAAACGTCGGGGCCCGGTCGAGGACGTCGGCGGAAGCGGGCAGTCGGCTGATTTGCAATCCCTGCAATCACTGGTGACGCAGATGCTGCTCGCGCTCGGCGAAAAGCCAAACCGCAACGGCCTGCTCAAAACACCCGAACGGGTCGCCAAGGCGCTCGCCTTCATGACCCAGGGCTATCAACGCAACATCGATCATCTCCTGAACGGGGCGCTGTTTCCGATCGAGTACGATGAGATGGTCATCGTGAAAGACATCGACTTCTTCAGCATGTGCGAACACCATCTATTGCCGTTTTTCGGCAAGGTCCATGTCGGGTACCTGCCCAACAAGAAAGTCGTGGGTTTGAGCAAGATCCCGCGCATTGTCGATACCTTCGCTCGCCGGCTTCAAGTGCAGGAGCGATTGACGGTCCAAATCGCCGAAACATTGAAGGACAAATTGAATGCGAACGGGGTGGGGGTCGTCGTCGAAGCGCGGCACCTCTGTATGATGATGCGTGGTGTGGAGAAACAGAATACAGTGGCCGTCACCAGCTCCATGTTAGGTGCTTTCCGCAGCCAGCCGCAAACCCGCCTGGAATTCCTTAAGTTGATTCGAAGAACCAGCGGCGGCGACTCAGACTAAGCCGCCTCACCGGCATCTTCTCAGCGACTTTGTGTCTCTGCCACGTTCTCAATAAAAGACCGTACGATATGAGTGAACAGCTCAGGCTGTTCCAGGTTTGCCAGATGCGCGGCTCCTGAAATGACGGCCAGGCGGGCGCCTGGAATCTGATCGGCCATGAGCTTGGCGTCTGCCAGAGGGGTGGCTTGGTCCAATTCGCCGACGATAATTTGAGTTGGGCAGCTGATCTGTTTCAAGAATGGTATGGAATCGGGCCGCTCGGCCATCGCCATTAAATCTCCTGCGATACCGCTCACCTGATTGCCTTCAATCATCATGCGTACTCGGTGAACGATCTTTGGCCTCGTCCGGATCGTTACGGGGCTCAGCAATTTCGGGATCATGATATCGGCAACCGCCGCCGGGCCGTTCTTGTAGGCGGTCTGGGCCATCTGAAAGCGTCCCTCTTTCCCCTCCTGCGTATCCGCCTGCGCTCTCGTGTCCGCGAGCACGAGTCCTTTCACACGATCGGCATATCTCCGATAGAAGGCGAACAGAATATAGCCCCCCATCGATAATCCGACAAAAACCGCCTGTCGGATCGACAAGTGATCCAGCAGAGCCCGCACGTCCTCGGCGGCTTGGTCGAGGGAATAATGCCAAAGCGGAGCGTCCGACTCCCCGTGCCCGCGCAGGTCGATCGTGACGACGCGACAATGCGGCGACAGGTCGGCTTCCTGCTGCGCCCACATCGTCCGATTCAGCGGAAAGGCGTGCAAGAAGACAATCGGAAGGCCGTTGCCTGTGTCGCTATAGGCTAATTCGATGCCGTTGATGGTGGCTTGCACCGTTCCCTCCCTATGCCCGCGCTGTTCGTAGCACCGGCGGTTCGTTCGGTCAAGGGGCCGTTTGCGATCAATTGAATCGGCGTATACAATCCGCTCATTTCAAGGAGCGACTCATGCCGACCCCGCGCGATCCCCGGCCCGATTTATTTGCCGCTCCCCAGACAGGGAAGAAGGCCGATACCCCGCTGGCGGAGCGGATGCGTCCGAAGGAGTTTGCCGACTTTGTCGGGCAGGATGACATTGTCGGTTTTGATCGGCCTCTGCGCAAGGCCATCGAGTCGGATCGTCTTTCCTCTGTGATCTTTTGGGGCCCGCCTGGTTCGGGCAAGACCACGCTGGCGCATTTGATCGCCCGGCACACGAAAGCCCAATTCGTAGCGTTTTCGGCGGTGACCGGCGGCATTCCGGAGTTGCGAGAAATCATTAAGGCGGCAGAGCATCGGCTTGCGTTACAACAGCAGAGGACCGTCCTTTTCGTAGACGAGATCCACCGGTTTAACAAGGCCCAGCAGGATGCTTTTCTTCCCCACGTCGAACGGGGCACGGTGATTTTGGTCGGGGCGACGACTGAAAATCCCTCGTTTGAAGTGATTAGTCCGCTCCTCTCTCGCTCGATTCTGGTCGTTCTCAAGCCGCTCTCCGAAGACGCCCTGGGCCATATTCTGGATCGGGCGCTCGCCGATTCCGATACCGGCCTGGGTCAGTTGAAGGCGCGTCTGTCACCCGGAGCGCGGCAACGGCTGGTGGCCTTCGGCAACGGCGACGCGCGGGCGCTGCTTACGGTGGTCGAGTTTGTCGTGACTCAGGCGTCGGCCGGAGCGGATGGCACTCGATTGATCGATGAGGCGCTGCTGGCGGCCTCGTTGAACAAGCAGGCGCTTCGATACGACAAATCGGGGGAAGAGCACTACAACGTCATTTCCGCCTACATCAAAAGCATGCGCGACTCCGATCCGAACGGGGCGCTCTACTGGTTGGCCCGTATGCTGGAGGCCGGAGAGGACCCCAAATTTATCGCCCGGCGGATGGTGATTTTCGCGTCTGAAGACATCGGTAACGCAGATCCCATGGCCCTTGTAGTCGCGATGTCCGTCGCACAAGCTGTCCAATTCGTGGGATTGCCTGAAGCGCAGATCAACCTTGCGCAGGGGACTACCTATCTCGCGTCACGGCCTAAAGACAATGCGTCCTATGTCGGACTGCTGGAAGCGATCGAGGATGCCAAAACCCATGGTAATCTTGGGGTTCCAATCCATCTTCGGAATGCTGTGACAGGGCTGATGAAGGGGCTGGGCTATGGGCAGGGTTACCGCTATGTCCATGACGATCCTCAAGCCACGACCGAGCAAGTTCACCTTCCGGAGCCGTTGAAAAGCCGGCAGTATTACCGTCCTAAGCCCCGATCATAGGGATAGGGCCAATTTCTGGGTTTACAATCTCTACTAATCGGTTATACTTAGATGGTATGAAACGGAGTGAAACAAAGCAATCGGCCGATATGGCGGCAGCGAGTGAGAGGCGGAAGTTTGTACGCGCCACGCTGGTCGGTTCCGCGCTCGTCTCCCCGAAAAGTGGAGGCCGGGCTTGTACCGCCGTCCTCGACAACGTGAATCAAATCGGCGCCGGTCTCCACACCAAAGACCGGTTTCCGCCCAACGAAAAAGTAACGGTCTCGCTCGTGTTCCTGGATTCCGATCGAATCGAGCAGCAGGAAAAGCTCGATGGAACCGTCACGTGGGTCAAGCCGTGGGAGAAGAAAGGGTTCTTGATCGGAGTGGTGTGGGACGATCTCGTGACGAAAGAGAAGAACCGCTGGCTCTATTATTACCTTGAAGAAACACTCAAGGCCTCCGTCTAGCTCTGCGCTTCCAAATCTTTCTTGACCTTTTCGAATTCAGCCGACAACGATTCCCATCGGGAAGTCATTCGCTCAAGATCACGTTTCAATCCGTCTTGCTCCTGGTGGAGCACATTCCACTTCTCAAATTCCTTGTAGAGCGCAGGATCGGCTAATTCAGACTCCCGGGCTTTCACTTTCTGTTCAAGATCCGCGATCTCGGATTCCGCCCGCGCCACTTGCTTTTCCAGACGGGCATGCGTCTTTGTCAGGTCGCGCCGGTTGCCGCCGGAGTCCTTGGGTGGGGTTTTGATCTGTTGGACCATGGCGCGAGTGGGTCCGGAAGATTTGGCCTGCGGCTTGCCGTCGAGCTCTTCTTTGGTTTCCTTGATCGATTCGAACTCCTGCGCTTTCTTCCACAGATAGTATTCGTAGTCGCCGATGAAATTACGGGCGCGTCCGTCTTCGATTTCAACGATGCGTGTGGCGATTCTCGCCAAGAAGGTCGGGTCATGGGAGATAAAGACGATCGTGCCGGGGAATTCAGCCAGTGCGTCGGTGAGGACGTCCACCGAGGCTGGGTCCAAGTGGTTCGTTGGCTCGTCCAAGAGCAGCGTGTTGGCCGGTTCAACCAGCATGCGGGCGAGCGCGACCCGGTTCCGTTCCCCGCCGCTCAGAGCCTTGATGAGTTTTTTCTGGTCGAGGCCGGTGAACAAAAAGGCACCGGCGATGCCGCGCAAGAAATTCATCTCCGCATGCGTGGTGGCTTCTTCGAGCGACTCGAGAATCGTGTGCTCCGGGTTCAGGGTTTCCGCCTGGTGTTGAGCGAAGTAGTGCACGGTCGCTCCATGCCCCACGGTTCGCGTGCCTGAATCGGGAGGGAGCACGCCCGCCAGCATCTTCAAAAGCGTACTTTTCCCCGCACCGTTTTCTCCGACCAGCGCGACGCGCTGGCCCCGTTCCACGGAGAAGTCCAGGGTTTCGTAGATCACTTTCTCGCCATAACGCTTGCTGATTCCGACGAGGTCGAGCACATGGCGGCCACTCGTGGAAGGAAGCGGGAATCGAAACTTGACCCGTTTGGGGTCGCGCTGCACCTCGATGCGTTTGACCTTTTCGAGTTGCTTGATGCGCGACTGGACCTGGCTGGCCTTGTTGGCTTGATACCGAAAGCGATCGACGAACTTCTGCACCCGCGCGATTTCTTTGGACTGGCGGGTTGCGGAGGCCTGCAGTTGGGCGTCCCGTTCTGCACGAAGTTCTTGGAACGACGAATAGTTGCCCCGATACTCTTCGATTTTGTGATGCCGTAGTTCCCAGATGTGCGTGACGACGCGATCGAGAAACGCCGTGTCGTGGCTGATGATCAGCAACGTCATATCCGAATTGATGAGAAACTGCTCGAACCAGCGCTGAGTGGGTTTGTCCAAATGGTTGGTCGGCTCGTCCAGCATGAGCACGTCGGGATTCGACAGCAGCAGATGCGCCAGCGCGACACGCATGCGATAGCCGCCGGACAGATTGTCGATCGGGCGGGCGAAATCGACTTCGGAAAATCCCAATCCCATGAGAATGCGTTCGGCTTCGTGTTCGGGAAATTCATCGCGATGCGCGGCGTCGAGCACGGTCTTGCCGGTAATCGTTTCAAGCTCTTGCGGGAGATAGCCGATCCGGAGACGGGGCCGTTTTCGGATTGAACCCTCGTCCGGCGACTCTTCCCCCAGGACCATGCGGAAGAGAGTGGTTTTGCCCGCGCCGTTCGGCCCGACCAGGCCGACCCGTGAATTTGGACGGAGATGCGCGGACGCCTCGGTGAGCAGCACCTTCGTCGAGTATTGCTTGCTGACGGATTCAATTTGAAGCATGAGCGCAAACTTTCTGTGTAAAAATGAATCAATGGATTTCTTGATCAGAGACGATGCAGCAGACGCTAGCAGGTCGGGAGGCGTGGCAGCTCGAAGTTGACGAACAACTTCGGTGATATGAGCGTGCTTGGCATTCTGAGGCCGCGAATCATGCGAGGTGACAATCTAGCTACAGCGGGCGCAAGGTCGTATCGGAAAACTGTGGGCACGTGCGGTGATTATCCGGCGGCACTATTACGATAAACCTCAAAATAGCCGCCGGGTCACACGAAGTGCGGTTTGGTGGAGCTGGCCGGGATTGAACCGGCGACCTCGTGAATGCCATTCACGCGCGCTCCCAACTGCGCTACAGCCCCACGCTGATTCGTTGCGATATGGATACTTCGTGAGAAGTGGGGCATGCTAACACGCAGGTCCGGACCAGTCAAGAAAACCGACGGCCATCCGGCAGCTGAAAACCCGCTCCCACAAAGCACGTCGAGCCGCCGGTACCCGGAATAGGCCCAGGCGTACACCGGTGCGTTTCCCGATCCGATCGACGCTCCGGGTCAGGGGAGCGGCTTGACAAAGGGAAAGGCGGAACCCTACCATGAGCCCCTCGGCTCTGATCTCCCAGTCTGGTCAGAGCTATTTTTTCGTGTGGGCGTAGAACCGGGCAGTCACAGATCATGGGTAATCTCGTCATAATCGGCGCCCAATGGGGCGATGAAGGCAAGGGCAAGATCGTCGATATCCTGGCCAGGGATGCCGACTTCGTTGTGCGCTATCAGGGCGGCTCCAACGCCGGACATACGGTCATCAATGAACAGGGGACCTACATTTTTCATCTCATTCCGTCCGGCATTTTGTACCGGCGGACCACCTGTGTGATCGGAAACGGCGTTGTGGTGGATCCCGGGTCGCTGATCGAAGAAATGGATCAGCTTCAAGCCAAGGGCATTGCGATCGGTAAGAACTTCGCCGTCAGCCGGCGTGCGCACCTGATCCTGCCGTACCATAAGGCGCTCGACCGGGCGTCGGAGCAATCGAAGGGGTTGCGGAAGATCGGCACCACCGGGCGGGGTATCGGACCGTCCTATGCCGACAAGATGGCGCGGGTGGGCATTCGCACCGGCGATCTGTTGAATCCCCAATTGTTCAGGAAGAAACTGGAAGAAAATCTGGTCGAGATGAATTGGTTTCTGGAACGCCTCTACAAGGTCGAGACCTTCCAGGTCGACAAGGTGTTCGACCAATACATGGGTTATGCCGACCGGCTCAAGAGCCATATTGTCGATGCGGTCGTGCTGCTGAATCGCGCGATCGACAAGAACAAGACGGTGTTGTTCGAAGGGGCACAAGGCACGCATCTGGACGTGGATTTTGGCACCTATCCCTACGTGACCTCTTCCAGTTCCTCGGCCGGCGGCGCCTGCACGGGAACCGGCGTAGGTCCCACGATGATCGATGCCGTTATGGGGATCGCGAAGGTCTATACCACCAGGGTGGGCAGCGGGCCGTTTCCCACTGAGCTGACCGATGAGGTTGGTCAAGGGCTCCAAGAGCGTGGACGGGAGTTTGGTTCAACCACCGGGCGCGCCAGGCGATGCGGTTGGTTCGACGCAGTCCTGGTTCGTCAAGCGGTGCAGGTCAACGGGTTGAGTTCTCTGGCTGTCACCAAGCTCGATGTGCTCGACGGCTGCAAGGAACTGAAACTCTGTGTCGGGTACAGACACGGCGGCACGCTCTATAAAGACATGCCGTCTGATTTGGATGTGTTGACCAACTGCGAGCCGGTCTACCAGCGGATGAAGGGATGGACCGCTTCGACCACCGGAGCCACGACATACAAGCAGCTGCCGGCGGAGGCCAAACGCTATCTGGCCCGCATCGAAGAACTGGCGCAATGCCGGATCGACATGATCTCGACCGGGTCTAAACGGACGGAAACGATCATGCTCCGTAATCCGTTGGACTGTTCCCGCCGCCGCCCGAAGCGCCGGTGAGCAACGTCAATAGTCATCAGGCATTCGTCAATGGTAGGATAGCCTCGCCCGTGCCTGAGTCTTCACGAATGACGTATGACGATCGTCGATTCACCTGTTCCTGTGTGAGCCGGTAGCTCAGTCGGTAGAGCATCGCCCTTTTAAGGCGAGGGCCCTGGGTTCGAGTCCCAGCCGGCTCACCACAAATCAAGAGGTTACGAAGACCTCTCCCTCAGTGTGTAGTCGCCAGAGGCCAACTAGCATCCAAACTTCCCCTTTTATTGCCTCGTAAATTTCTCATTACATCGTGAATAGCAGGAAAGAATAGAGCCATCGTGGGCGCCATCATCATCCCCACGGTCAGATGATTTCCCATCACGAAAAGCGTATTCTGCTCTGCTAATTGTCCCCTATTGCACCTGTCCTGAATGACCAAGCTCACTCTCAGTCAACTCTCCAGTCTTCTGCTCCGCGCGTGCGACGACCTGCGCGGGAACATGGACCCGTCCGAATACAAGGAATACATCTTCGGCATGCTCTTCCTGAAACGGATGAGCGACCTCTTCGATCAGGAGCGAGAGCAACTGGCCAAGGACTTAAAAGCAAAGGGGATGTCGGAGTCCAAGATCGCCGCGCAACTCACCAACCCGGACAAATACACCTTCTTCGTTCCTGAGAAGGCGCATTGGTCGAAAATCCGGCACATGAAAACCAATGTTGGCTCCGGCCTCAACAAAGCCCTCGAAGCACTGGAAGATGCCAACGTCGATGCGCTGCAAGATGTACTCAAACACATCAACTTCAACCGCAAAATCGGGCAGCGCACGCTCGACGATGACACGCTTGCCAATTTCGTTCAGAACTTCGAGAAGATCCCGCTCCGCGACGAAAACTTCGAGTTTCCCGACTTGCTCGGCGCAGCCTATGAATATCTCATCAAATTCTTTGCCGACTCGGCAGGGAAGAAGGCTGGCGAGTTCTACACTCCGGCGGATGTGGTGCGCACACTTGTGGAAATCGTTGATCCCAAACCACACATGAGCATCTACGATCCCACCTGCGGCTCAGGCGGCATGCTGATTCAGACACGCGATTATATCCGTGAGTGCGGCGGGAACCCTAAGGACGTGTCGTTCTTTGGCCAGGAGAGTATCGGAACCACCTGGTCTATCTGCAAAATGAACATGCTCCTCCATGGGATTTCCGACGCCGATATTCGCCAAGAAGACACCATCCGCCGGCCTCAGCATAAGGCCGACAACAACGAACTCAAACGCTACGATCGCGTCCTCGCCAATCCCCCCTTCAGCCAGAATTACATTAAGAAGGACATCGAATACCCAGGCCGGTTCGCCGTGTGGATGCCGGAGAAGGGGAAAAAGGCAGATCTGATGTTCGTCCAGCACATGCTTGCCGTGCTCAAGGCCGATGGAAAGATGGCCACCATCATGCCGCACGGTGTGTTATTCCGAGGCGGTGAGGAGAAGGAAGCGCGCAAGCATTTCATTGAGCGTGGTTGGCTGGAGGCAATTATCGGCCTGCCCGCCGGGCTCTTCTACGGGACGGGCATTCCGGCCTGCGTGCTGGTGATGAACAAGAAAGACGCTGCCAACCGCAAGCACGTTTTCTTCATCAACGCCGACCGGGAATACCGCGAGGGCAAAGCACAGAATTTTCTTCGTCCGGAAGACATCTCGAAGATGGTTCACGTCTATCGTGAACGGAAGAACGTCGAAGGCTACGCTCGCCTCGTGCCGGTCGCCGAGATTGCCGCAGAAGATTTCAACTGTAATATCCGTCGCTATGTAGACAATGCCCCTCCGCCTGAGCCGCACGACGTGCGCGCACATCTGCACGGCGGCGTGCCAGTGGTGGAGATCGACGCGCTCGAACATTTTTGGAAGAACTATGCAGGCTTGCGCGAACGAGTGTTCGTGCCGCGAGCGAAGGACAATATTTATTCAGATTTCGCCCCTGTTGTGGCCGAACGCCGCGCACTCGCGGAACTGGTCAAGAGTAATCCAGGTATGGCCAAGGCTCATGCCCGCTTTCTTGAAACGCTGGAGTTGTGGTGGAAGGAGCACCTCCCGCTCATCGAAGCTCTTGCGCCGAAGAACGGTAAGCGGGGAAATGTGTATGAACTCCGCCGTCAACTGCTGGTCAACATCACGGTGATGTTTGCGAAGCAGGATCTGCTGACCGACCATCAGATTCGTGGCGCGTTGGCCAGCTACTTCGAGTTCTTCAAGCCGGAGTTCAAATCCATCGCCTTCAGCGGGTGGGGCCCCGAACTGATTCCAGACGACGACATCCTCCAGAGCCAGTTCCCTGAAATCCTCGCCGAGATGGAGCAGAAGCGTCTTCGCCTCGCCGAACTGTCCGAGCTTTTCGCCGCCGCCGATGAAGAGGACTATGAAGACAGCGACGATACCGGTGTGTTACCCGACAGCGAAGTGAAGGCCCTCAAGGCAGAACTGAAGGAAGCCAAGGCCCAGGCCAAGCTGGCAAAGAAGGAACAGCGGGACCAATCCGAGTTTTTAGCCAGTGCTGAAGCGGCGGAGAAACGGCTGGCTCGGCACAAGGGGCTAGAGGACGAGGCAAGGCAATTGAAGGCCGACCTCCGCGCGACGGAAAAGAAGAAGGAAGAACTGGTTGCCGCTGCCCGCGAGAAGATCGACCGAGACGAAGCCCGCCGCGTAATCCTCGACCGTCTGCACCGTTTACTCGTACAGACCTATGAAGGCTATCTCTGTGCCGACCAACGAGCCTGCCTTTCCGCGCTGGAAAATCTCCATGCCAAATACGCCGTCACAGCTAAGGCCATCGAAGCCAAACGAGATGCCGAAGCCGCGAAGCTGAAAAAGTTTTTGAAAGAGTTAGGGTATGAGTAAGCCGTTGCCCATCGGCTGGAGATTAGAACCGTTGCGACGACTTGCTCAGGTTGTGAGTGGCGGTACACCTTCGCGATATGTGCCAGAATTCTGGGAAGGTGGAAGCATTCCTTGGGTTACGCCAACGGACATCACAAGCTCGAACGACAGGTTTTTGCATGAAACGCGCGAGCACATTACAGAGTTGGGTTTGCAGTCTTGCAGTGCGAAGAAGCTGCCTCCGGGGACTTTGTTGATGACCTCACGCGCAACTCTTGGTGAAGTGAGAATTGCACTCGGCGAGGTTTGTACCAACCAAGGATTTAAAAGTCTGATCCCCCTTAAGGGGATAGACGGTCAGTTTTTGTTTTACCAAGTCGGTCTAAATAAGGAGCGATACAAAGGCTTCGGAATTGGCAGCACCTTTCTCGAAGTCAACAAGCGTGATACTGAGCGATTTGAGTTGCTTGTTGCTCCTGAGAAGGAGCAGCGCCGCATTGCCGACATTCTTTCGACGTTGGACGAGGCGATTGAGCAGACGGAGGCGTTGATTGCGAAGTATCAGCAGATCAAGGCTGGGCTGATGCAGGACCTCTTTACTCGCGGCTTGTTCCCCGAAGCCTCGGCGAAGGGGGACGTCACCTGGACACTCCGTCCCACCCGCGCCCAATCTCCTCACCTCTACAAAGAATCCCCCCTCGGCTGGGTTCCCAAAGAGTGGGAGGTTTCAACGTTGGGCGAATCATGCGAGTGGTTCAGTGGCGGCACACCTAGCCGGAGTAAGTCAGAATGGTGGAGCGGGGATTTTCCGTGGCTCACGCCAAAGGACATGAAGGCTTTTGAGCTATCTGATACCAGCGAACACATCACCAAGGAAGCCGCTCTTTTCGGTTCGCGCGTCGTTAGCGCTGGAACAGTCTTCATCGTAGTTCGAGGGATGATTCTCGCCCATTCATTTCCGGTCGTACTAGGCTTAAAAGACTTTGCATTCAATCAAGATATCAAAGCTGTCCAAGCAATGAACCGTCTGGGTAGCAGGTTTATGGCTTATTGGTTTGTTGGCCACACGGATCTTTTTCTCAGAAAGACTACCGAAGCCACTCATGGTACAAAGCGGTTTGACCTTCAGGAAATCAGCAAGGTCTCAATCGGGTTGCCAAAGCTTGATGAACAGAATGCGATCGTCTCACGGCTGGATTCGATCTCAATGCGGATAGATTCTGAGCAAGCGCTGGTTGCCAAACTCCGCCAACAAAAACACGGCCTCATGCACGATCTCCTGACCGGCCGTGTGTGCGTGAAGGCGGCTGAGACGGCCAGTATCTAACCTCACCCATCTCCAGGTTTGCGAAATAGAGGTTTTGCATAGTCAGTAACTGCAATACTTGTCGCCCGTAAACCTTTCCTCTCGCTTGCCTCTTGAGTTGGCCACCGTAAAGCTCTTGGGTTTGCAAAATGTCATAAATGCATACATACTGTATGCATTCGAAGAGATCCGTAAACTATGGCTCCAAATTCGAAGAAAAAACCACTGGATCGACTGCCTCCTGAAGGACAGTTGGTTAACCGTGCATGGCTCAAAGGCCGCGGGGCTGACCGTCCTCTGATCGATTCCTGGCTGCGATCGGGAAAGCTCATTGCAGTGTCTCATGGCGTGTACCGTCGGCCCGGCCCTCCATTGAAGTGGGAGCAAGTCGTCTATTCCTTGAACGAGATCGGTGTTCGCGTCCATGTCGGTGGGCGCAGTGCGCTGGAGCTTCAGGGGTTGGCGCATTACCTTCCGCTGCAGGGCATCACGCGGGTGTCCCTTTACACGACATCAAGCGTGCCATCCTGGGTGCAGGACTTCTCTGGGGAATATACGTTTACGGTCTACCGACGTAGGCTCTTCAAGACATTGCCGAGTGCGGCTCTTGTCTCCAAGCCATTTGGGGCCTGGGACTGGCCGGTTCCCTATGCGACGGTTGAACTGGCACTGTTTGAATTATTGGCCGATGTCCGTCAGGCGACGGATTTTGATTTTGCGGATAAATTCTTCGAGAGCGCGACTGTCCTTCGCCCGGCACTGATACGGGAGTTGTTATTGTCCTGTTCGCATGTGTTGGCGAAACGACTCTTCCTGTGGTTTACCGCTAGACACAAGCATGCCTGGTTCAACAAGCTTGATACCAAGGGAGTCGATCTTGGCCGTGGCAAACGGTTAGTGATCAAAGGGGGAGCGTTAGACACGACGTATCAGGTCACCGTTCCACGGTCGATGACGCATGGACATGAACAGCCAGTTTACTGAGCAAGTTCGTCTGCTGGTGACCGTGCTGCCTCACGTGGCTCGGCAACGCTGTTTTGCGCTCAAAGGCGGGACGGCGATCAATCTATTTGTGCGCGATTTGCCGCGCTTGTCGGTGGACGAGGCTTCACCGCCAGGACTTTGTTCAATATGATCGGGTTTGCGGAGGTGTTTCCGGACGAGCTGATTGTCGCCGCAGTGCGGGACACTCGGGATGGACGCATTTCCGACTGATCTGCTTCTATGATCGAGCGGACTTAGGATTGGTTCAGCTTGAGCGCTGCAGCGACGATCGGTTTGGCCCAGTTTGGTGTGGACGCCAGGTCCGGCGGGCCAAGAATTCTGCCATGCTCCATGTGCAGTACCGGCACCGGCTTTGGTGTTCGCCCGGCTGCGGGGTCCGCGTCCGCGCTGTTGTCGTACACATGCAGGGTTGTGATGTGGGGGAGCAGCGCGATGAGGTTGAGACGGCTATGTTCGTAGCGCCGATGAATGTCGTGCTCAGAGATATTGTGCCCGCCTTGGCTGACCCGGGTCTGCACACGCTCGATGTGCAATTCCGGGCTGGACAGTCCCACGTACCAGACGTGCACCTCGATGCCTTGTTCGGCGGCTTGCTTGAGGAGGCTTGCGATGGTGTTCCCGCCGAGGGTGGTCTCGAAAGTAAAATCGAGGCGCGCTTCGATCGCCCGACTCAGCAGGCTCGCACCTTGACGCCAGGCTACGCTGTTGGCGTCTGCCTGTGTCAGGGCAGGGTCTTTCTCTCTGAGGGCGCGGGCCACTTCGTCCGGATTGAAATACTCGCCTCCATGTTGACGGACGGCCGCGCCGCCGATGCTGCTCTTCCCAGCCCCATTGACGCCGGCCAGCACATGAATGCTTGGCCGCCGGGAGGCGCTCATGTCCGCACGGAGGCGGGAACGCGCCGCACTCGTTTGCGCACCGGTGTGCGAGGCTTTTTGGCGGCGTTGACTGCGGCGCGCCCCAGTTCGGCCGGAGAGGCATTGAAGGCGGCCTCCACGCCCTTTCTCGCTTGTGGCGTCTGCATGCGGGCCAGCAATCCGTCGAACTCCGCGTTTAGATCGTCAAGCGAGCGGCTGCGTTCTTTCACTAGCGATTCGAACTCGGCGAACGAGAGGAGCACGGCCTTGGGCATGTCGTGACGGGTAATAGCGACCGCGCCACTGTGCATCGTTTTCTCCAGGATCGCGCCGAACTCGTTCTTGACTTTTGTGGCCGCCACGGTGGAGATGTCTACAAGCTGTCCGTGGCTGTTTCTGAACGTGAGCTTAGGCATGATGTCCTCGCTAGGGGTTCATATAGTGACTAATCGAGCTAAATTGTACATATTAGCCATTTACAGGTCAAGTGTGTGCATGGCGGGCGAGCCATCGCTAAAAAGACAGGGCACTTTCGGGACCAATCATGTCTGAATACTTCCATGTCGAAAAGCCGTTCCTTGACCAGCTCGCGACGCTGGGCTGGACGGTCATCGACCAGGGGTATGGGCTGATACCCTCTGATCCCACGACCAGCTTGCGCGGGAACTTTCGCGAGTGGCTGTTGCCGGAGGTATTTCGCACGTCGGTCCGCTCGCTTAATCTCACCGCTGATGGTCAGGCCTGGCTGACTGATCCCCAGCTTGATGATCTGCGCGATCAAATCGTACGACAGCCCAGCCGTACGTTGCTGGAAGCTAATGAAGCGGTGCAGGCGCTTTTCTTCAAGGCGCAAGTGGATGTGAATGAACTCACTGGGGAGGTTGACCCGGTGGTGCAGGTGATCGACTTTGCCCACCCTGAGCGGAATGTGTTCCATGCTATTAACCAATTCCGCATCGATACGCCCGGGTGCGTGAAGAGCTGCATCATCCCAGACATCGTCCTCTTTGTGAACGGCATTCCGTTGGTGGTGGTCGAGGCGAAGATCGGTGACCCCAATACCGCCAACCCGCTGCATGCCGCCTTCGAGCAATTGCTCCGCTACAGGAATGCGCGCCCTGAGACGATCGCTGCAGGCTTACGGGAAGGTGAACCACGCCTGTTTTATTCCAACGTGCTTCTGGTGCGGACCTGTGGTGAGAAAGCGGAATTTGGCACGATCACTTCCGGTCACGAGCATTTTCATGCCTGGAAAGACATCTGGCCTGAAGGAAGGCGTTCCTACAAGCCACCGCTTGGGATTGAACGTGAGCAGGAAGAGATGATTCAGGGTCTGCTCGCTCCAGACACATTGCTGGATCTGCTGCGTACCTGCACAGTCTTCATGGACACAGACGATGGCAAGCGCGTAAAAGTCGTCTGCAGGTACCAGCAGTACCGCGCGGCCTGCCGCATTGTCGAACGGCTGCGCACGGGGCAGACGGCAGAGGAGCGATCCGGTGTGGTCTGGCATACACAAGGATCCGGTAAATCGCTCACGATGGTGTTCGTTGCCCGAATGTTGCGCGCCTCTTCCGATCTGTCCGACTTTAAGATTGTGATGGTCAACGACCGGATCGACCTTGAAGAGCAGCTTTCCGCTACCGCTCGCCTGATCGGTGGGCAGGTGAACAGCATCGCCAGTACTGCACAACTCCGGGAACACCTGGGTACCGACGCCTCCGATGTGAATATGGTGATGGTCCACAAGTTCATGGAGCGGACGGATGAATTGCCGCTGATGGTGGCTGAGACACTTGCGCATTATGGCAAACCACCGGCGGCAGAGACCTTCGGCATCGTGAACCGGTCGGAGCGGATTCTCTTGATGATCGACGAGGCGCACCGTACGCAAAGCTCGGATCTCGGAGACAACTTATTCGAGGCCTTCCCAAACGCAACCCGGATTGCCTTCACCGGGACACCTCTTATTACCGAGCAGCACGGCACGAAGCGAACGGTGAAACGGTTCGGGGAGTATATCGATACCTACAAGTTAATGGATGCGGTCAACGACCGTGCGACGCTGCAAATACTCTACGAAGGCCGCACAGCGGATACCGCGCTCAAGGACAAGCACACCTTCGACCAGAAATTTGAGGATCTATTCAAGGAGCGAACAGAAGAAGAGTTACTGGCCATCAAGAAAAAGTACGGCGCGAGCGGCGATATCCTTGAAGCAGAAAAACGCATCGAGGCCATCGCCCGTGATTTAGTGGGCCATTATGTCGACAACATCCTGCCCGACGGCTTCAAGGCACAGGTAGTATGCCACTCCAAGCTAGCGGCCCTCCGGTATCAAAAATTCATACGCGCGGCGCTAGCTGAACGGCTGGACCGGGAGAAACGGAAACCGACGCCGGATATAGACTTAATCCGGCGTATCGCGTTCCTGAAAGCGGTGGTGGTCGTGTCATCCGACGCGACGAATGAACTCGCAGTCATCACGGAGGCCCGCAAGGAGGCCAAGCGCTGGAATGCGGTGGAGAACTTCTGTAAACCCTTTGACCTCGATGACCCGGATAAGGACCTTACGGGCATTGCCTTTCTGATCGTCTGCGACATGCTGCTGACCGGCTTCGACGCGCCGGTTGAACAGGTGATGTATATCGACAAGCGCTTACGTGAGCACAACCTGCTGCAAGCTATCGCCCGTGTGAACCGTGTGTCGAAGGGCAAGTCCCGGGGCTTCATCGTGGACTATATTGGACTGGCCAATCACCTGACCCACGCCTTATCCCTCTATGCCGAAGAAGACGCGCAGGATATTCAGCAGGGGCTGAAGAATCTCCTCACGGAAGTGCCGATCCTTGAAGAGCGATACCAGCGGCTCTTGCAACACTTCCATTCAGCCGGAGTCGCGGAGATTGAGGCGTTCGTGACGGGGACACTGACAACACCGGCGGCAGAAGTTGCCGTGGTACATGCGGCAGTGGGCGCCATGAAGGACATCAGGCGCCGGGCGGATTTTGAAGTCTATCTGAAGGCGTTTCTCCAGAGCTTGAACCTTATTCTGCCGCATGAATCGGGACATTCATATCGAGGCCCGGCCCGGCGCTTCGGGTATCTATTGCGAATGGTGAAGGAGCGCTATAAGGACGATTCGCTCGATCTCGCCGATGCCGGAGCGAAGGTGAAAGCGCTCATCAATGAGCACCTCATTGACCTTGGCATTAACCCAAAGATTCCTCCTATTGAACTGCTCTCTGCTGATTTTATGGCCAACGTACGGAAGCACGCCGGTGGCGATCCTGAAGCCAAGGCTAGCGAGATGGAGCACGCCCTTCGTAAGCATTGCACAGTGCATTTCGACGAGGACCCGGCCTTCTATAAGCGATTGAGCGATAAATTGGAAAAGCTCATTCAAGAGCACAAGAATAGCTGGGAGGCTTTGGCGGAGGGCTACGAGCAGCTTCGAGCAGAAGCGTTAGCGGGGCGCATGGAAGCCATCGAAGGGCTGACCAAGGAAGCGACGACGTTCTATGATTACGTGACGCAACTGGCCTTCGATCAAGGGGATGTGCCCCCCCAGGACCGGCAACGATTGAAGGAGTTAATGCTGCGTATTGTGGAACTCCTTCAAGATTCGATCGGGATTATCGACTTCTGGAAGAAACCGATTGAAGTCAAGAGGCTGCGAGGCAACATCGACACCGAGATTCTTCTGGCCAACATCCCGCAGCTCACCGACCAGCACGAACGAATCGCTGTCGAGATCGTCAAGCTTGCGGAGAAGCGCCATGAGGAGCTAACGAAATGAAGGCATCGCCTACTACGGACATTTCATATGGAGTCATACGCAGTCGTCGCACGACCGCGGATATTGTGGTCGAGCGAGATGGTCGGGTGATCGTGCGCGCACCGGCTGAGTTTCCGGATGAGCGCATTGAGGACATCGTTCAGTCGAAGCGGTACTGGATATACAAAACGCTTGCGGAGTGGCGCGATCTGAACGCGACTCGAGTCTTGCGCGAGTATCGCAACGGCGAGGGATTTCTCTATCTCGGCCGTTCCTACCGGCTCTCTCTTGTTGCGGATCAGCACGTGCCCCTGTTGTTACGAAATGGTCGCTTCTGCTTGCGTCGTGACTTAGTGGACCTGGGGGAGGTGGTAGCTGCGAAGGCTGCCTTTCGTGAGTATTTCACTGCCCGTGGCCAGGAGCGTCTGGTTCAGCGAGTACGGTATTACGCGCCTAAAGTTGGAGTGACGCCTCGCGATATCGATGTACGAGAGCTTGGGAATCGGTGGGCATCTTGTTCCTCCAATGGCAATCTGGCGTTCCATTGGAAGTGCATGATGGCCCCGCCGACCATCATTGATTACATCGTGGTGCATGAACTCTGTCACTTCCATTCGTTCGATCACACGGAGGCCTTCTGGAACGAAGTGGACAAGGTTTTGCCCGATTATGGAGAGCGAAAAGAATGGCTCAAGAAGAATGGCGCAGCGATGGATGTGTGAACCGTTGAGCAGTCCCTAGCCCTACCCATCGCTGTCGCGTTCGCAAATGCTTTCTTGGAATCCTCCAGTGGGCGAGAAAAAGGTGGTCAGTTCTTGAACCGTGCAATCTCTTCTAGGAAGGGACTGCACATCAGGAGTTCAGGCGTCGTTTGATCGAGCAGTACAGCCCATAGCCCTGGGCTATCAGCCCGGTCACGAGTAACCCAAGCGCCGTCGGAAGCCAAGGTGAGGCAGGGTCATCGAGTCCGTACATGCCGATGACGAATCCCAGGGCAACGGCAACGATGCCGACCGATCGCGCGATGACGCCTCTCAGCGCCCAATTATTCGGTGGCGAGGTGTTATCAGGCGGCATTTCGTCAGTCTACATTTGCATTGAACGAGAGTTCAATTGCCTCTAGTAGAAAGCCATCGTTCGCATCAATACCATGAACCGAGGGAGGGAAACGGCATTGGCAACCGTGTTCACGTGGAGAGAGGAAACCCATCCGAGAAGTTTCACGAGAGGACAGGGGGATTCGACGAACGATGGCTCGGCGAGTCAGTCCATGCTCCGGTGGGGATCGTCGAATATCGTCCCGCATTCAAGGCAGCGAACCTTCCCGGTCGTCTTGCCGCTTCTCGTTCGGACATCGTCGATGAGCCGCTGGTGGGCGCAGAGCATTTTCGAGTGGGGGATTCCTGTCTCTTGACCGATTTCTTGAACCGCCTGGGTGTCCATTGGCGCCTCCATTCTAAGGGGCGTTGACTCCACGTCTCCTGACTCGTCGCGAGTGGTATCCATGAAGATAGGTCGGCCAGTATCCTGGAAGACCCCTACGGAAGAACACACCCTAGCACAACCGGTTCGGGAGCAGAACCAGGGGATGTCCCAGTCCCACGTTGAAAGACGGATCTACGGACTGGCTAAAAGATGAGGACTCTCGGGCGTGGCGTGGCGGGAAGCCGCTACTCGATAAGTCCTGCCGGAATCCAGTGTCACGCGAATCTGTCCTGTACGGCTCAAGTAATCGATTGCAAGGAACACCTGGTTCCATGTGAGCTCCGGGCAGAGCCCTGCAATTTCTTCCATGGGACAATCGGTGCCGAGCTCCTCCAAGGCGCTGTGAACACGAGAAATGGTCGCGGAGACGGGCATAAGGCACCCCCTTTGATGAGGTCCTCGTTTTATGCGGCGGAGTGGATAGTAGGCAAAATCGGCAGGGAGGAGAACTAGGGGAACCGCTAGAAACGCGAAGAAATGTTACCAGGGCACACAATGGCCGACGATGCGCTTTCCGACGAATCTGAGGAGGAACACGAGAGGATGCTGGCAACCGGCGCTCCATGGCGCCGGCTGGTTTGCGCGAGGAGAGGGTTACAGACTCACCAGGCCTTCGGCCACTGCATACTTCGTCAGCTCGGCCGTCGAATGGAGATCCAGCTCCTCCATAATCCGAGACTTGTGGAATTCCACGGTCTTGACGGAAATATTCAGGAGCGTGGCGATGTCCTTGGTGCCCTTCCCTTCCGCAATGAGCTGCAACACTTCCCGCTGCCGCGGCGTGAGCGCGGTCACGGGCCGTTGACGCACCGGCGCTTCCGGCGGATGCAACGTGGCTGCCAGCACGTCTTTTGTGATCAGCGGCGTCATGTAGTGTTGTCCTCGCATGACCGCTTGTATGGCCTGCTTGAGTTCCGATGCGGCGGATCGTTTGATCAAATAACCGGAAGCGCCGGCCTTGAAGGCCTCCGTTGCATACGTCGGTGTCGCATGCATCGTGAGAAAGATCAGCTTACTGTCGGGCACGAGTTTTATCAGTTGTCTCGCGGCATCCAACCCATTGAGCAGCGGCATGGAGATGTCGAGCAAGATCACGTCCGGGCGCAACTTCTGCGCTTCTTCCACCAGAGCGCGGCCGTCTTCCACGGCGCCGACGACGTCGGCTTCGGCTTCCACCAGCTTCCGAAGCCCGGCCAACACCAGAGAATGATCATCTGCCATCAGGATACGAGGACGCATCAGGCTTCTTCTTTCTTGACCGGAATCCAGGCGCAGATCTTCGTGCCGTCCGCCGGCCTGGAATGGACGCGGAGGAATCCATTCAGGAGCCGCAATCGTTCCTGCATGCTGGTCAAGCCGAGCCCTTGGTGATGGGCGCACTTGTCGCTCGCGTCAAATCCCCTGCCGTTATCTGTCACGGACAGGCCGAGTCCTTTGGATGAACCACTCAGTTTCACGGTGGCCTCGGTGGCACAGGCATGTTTTACGACATTCTGAAGGCTCTCCTGCAGCACGCGGAACAGGCAGGTCGAATGGTCGAGCGACAGCGAACCGGGTACATGATTCACCTTCAACGACACGGAAAGCCCTGTCCGCTTGGTGACCTCACGGATCTGGTCCTCGATGGCCGGCTGCAGGCCCGCATGTTCCAGCAACGACGGATGAAGTTTGTAGGCGAGGTTATGGAGGTCATCGGAAAGCCGCTCGAGATGCTCACGAACCGGTTCCAAGGCTTTCCCGATCAATTCGGGTAACAGAGGCGGGTGTTGTTCGAGTGATGCGACATCGAAGACCAGCGCAGCCAACCGCTGGCTGACATCGTCGTGCAGTTCGCGCGCGATCCGTTGTCGCTCGTCTTCCTGGGCCTTGATGAGCTTGGCGGTCAAGTCGTGCAGTTGCATCTGCTGGAGCTGCAGCGTCTCCTCAGTCCGCTTACGTTCGTTGATATCGGTAACAATGCCGCCGACCCCATAGATGTGTCCCGATTCATCCCGCACAGGGAATTTCACAGCAATGGTCGTGTGGGGACCGTCGACGTAGAGTGACGTCTCCTCGAATTCCATGGCCGTTCCGGCTTCGAGTGTCGTGAGATCATGGGTCCGAAACTGATCGGCCTGTTCGCGCGGGAACAGCTCCTCATCGGTCTTACCCACAATACTGTTCTGATCGAGGCGGAAGGCTTCCCGGAATCGGCGGTTCGTATAGAGATACCGCCCATCCATTGCCTTGATAAACGCAAGATTCGCCGCATGGTCCAGGAACGTGCGAAACCGTTCCTCGCTCTCGATCAACGCCGCGTTGGTTCGTTCCAGCTCCCCCGTTCGTTCACGGACCCGGTGCTCCAGCTCTTCCTGAGCGCTCTGCAAGGCTTTCTCGGCGCGTTTGAGCTCGGTGATGTCGTTGCCGATCATCAACAGGCAGCGTGTCTTCCCCAGCATGACCACGTCAGCGGAGATGAGAAACCGGCGCAGGCCCTGGTGTTTCGTCTGCATCGGCACTTCGAGATTCCGCACCGACAGTTCGGATTTGAGGCGCTCGATCAATTGAGCCCGATCCTGGGGGTCTGGCCAAATGCCGAACAGGAGGGTCGTCTGTCCGATCACTTCGTCCCGCTGAAACCCGAACATCTCCAGGCAGGCGTCGTTGATGTCGAGACAGCGGCCGGTCTCCAACTCCGTCACTCCCATCGGATGAGGACTCAACCGGAACGCCATGGCCAGGAATTCATCCTTCAAGAAAGGAAGCGTCAGCCTGCGCGGAGGCGAGGCAGGATGCCGTCTAGGAGAAGGGCGGGATCTTGCTCCTGCAGGCTGTTTCTTCTTAGTAATTTTCGGCGGCATGGGAGCGGATCAATTCTAGGCCTCATGGGAAAGCCAAGCAAGAGCGGCAAGAGGCCAATGGCCGGATAGGTATGCCCCAGTATGATTCGACCTGAATACTAGGACAATGCCTAGTGCCACAACCAGGCTTATTACCGTAAAAGGATTCTCCAGCGTACGTCCATGAATCGTTCCGTCACAATACCATTTTCTTCCTTCGATCGCCTCTTGAAGCAAGGAGTGTGTATTGATGCACGCGTCCGCTGCGGAGTCATGTCGGGATAATCGGATGAGGGATGGTGGTTCCACCGGCGCGATAGTACTCTCTGCGTCTTGCCGTCTCCTCTTCATCGACCGGAATGTCAGCGGTCTTCTGGGCATACTCGATTCGGATTGGCTCGCGCCAACGGGAGCGCAGCCACTCCCCCCATGCCTCATGGCCATAGTCCAGGAAATTGCCGCACATCAATCTGTCGACAGATCCCCTGACACGTTGCCGACGCACATAAAACAGATTCTTGGGCCGCGTTCGCAACCGATTCGAGTACAAGGTTTTATGGTGCCCCGTCAGGAACAACGAGATAGAAGATTCGTGCTGGTTTTGTCCCGCTCAAACCCCGGCACAATGGCGTAACCCCGGGTCGCTCGGCCGCCCCTCTCGTCCCGGCGACTCCGGTCCGATCGCTGGATGATGGCAGCCCTTCATCGAGCTTCTCCTGCTTCATCTGTCGCGTCTTGCGTCAGAGCCGGGCGTACACATGGCGAAATAGTCCACACCGGAGCCGCAGAAGTCATTTCTGTGACGGTACCAGGCCGGAAGCGAACCGCCGATGGCGCTTCGCATTTTGTGCACGCAATTGATCTCTACCGGCCTGAGGCATATCTGTTGCTCCTATAGCTGATCACCTTCGTGAAATGAATCGGATCGGTGATTCCACGATTGCGACGCACCGAGGAGGGAGAAGCCCATGACAACACACGTACAGCATTGCAATCGCTGCGGCGGGATGATGGTTGAAGTGTACGGCGACCTGATGAGCCCGGATGAGATCGGGATGGACGTGGTCGGGTGGCGGTGCGTCAACTGCGGGGACTATGTGGATGAGCTGGTGCTCAAGAATCGGGGGATGCAACAGGGCACTGCCCCGTTTCCCATCAGATTGGTGAAAGGGCGAGCCCCGCTTCAACGGCCGGCTCCGCTGTCGATCCAACGCCGCCGCGCCGTGGCATGAACTAGAGAAGGGAACCGGGCATCACGAGGAACGCGATCCCGTGAAGTTTCGCGACGAATCGTCATGAATCATGCGGGCTATTTTAGAACCATTCGGACCGGTGTAACACCACGATCTCATCGGCGTCGCCCTTCACTTCTTTGCCATTCAACCGAAACGCTTGTGTCATTCAGCCGGCCATGCTAGGGTGACGATCAATCGCGTAAGACCTTCCGGTTCGGAGGCGGCAGTCCTCCGGGAAACACCGAGTCTGACGCGATTTTTTTGTGTTCCACGCCATCGTTCTGCATCTGCTGAGCACACCCCGACGGCCCCAGGCCATCGCTCGCATGACAGCCCGACAGAGTCGTGTAGTTTCTCATTCAACTTCTCAAGAGGTGCATTCTTGTTTTATGAATTTGCGTCAACCGTTCATTCCCTTCTCCGCGCCGCCGCGGGAAGTCTCTATCACAGCATCATCGTCGCCTTGAGCGCGGTGATCGCACTTCTCCTCCCGTCAGGTGCCAAGCAATTCCTGGCCTTCTGGTCGCACATGGAGCACGACAAGCTCTCGCTCATCGCCGTCGAGATAATCGTCGCTGTGCTGCTGATCGCCGTCTTCAGCTACATCCATCGCAGCCTGCGCGACCGGACCCTCGCCGCTGCGGCAGCCGGCGCCGGCCTCGTCTCCTTTTTCCCCCGGCGGACAAAGACCGCGCAGCGGCGCATCAAACAGCTCAAAGAAGAACAGGGTACCGGCCGCACCATCATGGTGATCGGCTCCAGCGGCTACAGCACCTTTGTTGATCAAGTCGGCGACCTGTCGTCCGTCCTCGACAAGTGCCTGGGCGCGAACATCCTCCTGGTCAATCCCTATAGCCAGGATGCCAGCGCGCGCATCGAAGCCATGAATCATCCTGAACACAGCCTTGCCGCCTTCCGGGAAGAAGTCCGGCAAAGCATCGCCTTGCTCAAGCGGCTCAAGGCCATGGGCAAAGCCGTCAGACTCAAGCTCTATGCGGACCAGCCCTTGGTCAAAATGGTCATCCTCGGCGATTACCTGTGGCTCCAGCATTACCATGCCGATCTGGACGTCCAGACCCTGCCGGAATATGTCCTGCGGCACAACCGCCAGGACCATGGTCTCTATACGCTCTACACCCACTACTTCCAGCAGCGATGGGAGAGTGCCGACATTCCCGAATATGATCTCGACCGCGACGAGTTGGTCTACCGGAACAGAGCTGGAAGCGAACTCCTTCGAGAGCGGTTCGAAACTGATGCACATGAAGAAGCCGGAGCCTACTCCGAAGTGGCGTAAGACAAGGAGACGTGCGAAACAGGGGTGGGGATGGACGAAACAGGCGGAGGGCGGGAGAGCGAGTAAGCGAATGGTTGCTGGCACCATTTGCTCTTCAGTCCGACCTCACGAGTGTATGCTAATACGGTGTCCAGAGATATCGGGGGGTGGCTGAGTATGATTCTCGCCCACCCGAGCATATCGATAATCTTCGACGCCACGGTTTCCGGCACTTTGACGAGTGAAAAGCGGTCGAGGACTTCGATGCTGGCGTCGACGTTGGAATGGACCTTCTCGATTCACAGCCAGTGCCGCTTTCGCTACAGACTGCTGCCTCGACTTGTAGCAGACTTCCCCATGTCCCATCTGCCGCCAATCCAGTCATACCCGCTAACCCTCTGAGATAAGACTCAAATGTCCAGCTGTTGACCGAACGTGTCCTGGCGTCGGTCTTGCTGAACAGTCGATCGGGTGGTGAGTGGTATCCAAGATTCAGGATTCAAGGCGAATCGCATAGTTTGCGGAGAGATAGACGGGTTTTCAACTGCGCCCATGTGCATCACATGAAAGGGAGGTTCCTATGTCCGTTGCCAAAGTCATTGAGCTCAGCGCCGAATCGCCCAAGAGTTTCGAAGATGCGATCGTGCAAGGAATCAACCGTGCTTCCAAGACCATCCACGGTATTAAGTCAGCCTGGGTGAAGGAACAGCATGTCGTGATCGAAAACGGCAAGGTTGCCTTGTATCGCGTGGACCTGAAGGTCACGTTCGTCCTGGATTAACGAGTAAAAGAGAGAGCCATCTCGTGTCACCGGCCGTTCAGGAAAAGGCCTGACGGTTGCCGTGGCGAGAGCCTCTGGAGGAGTCATGGGATGGGTGGTTCCGGTCCTATTTGAGGCGTGGCCGGTTGTTGGTGATCTTGGAGGGGCTGGCGGGGTCCATGTATAGAGCCGCCTTTCACGCAGCCGCGTGGATCGTTCTCCTGTTGAAGGAAGGCCGGTGGTATGCCTACGACCTGATTGCGGATGGCATGAGTCTGGTGAAGAACTACCGGAGCCAGTTCCAAAAGGTGATCCGCGACAGTTCCTATCATGAGCTGGTCAAGAAATTGCGCGAACGGACGCTGAGCGGGGAGACAAAAGCGATGCCATGACGACTATTCATGGGATTGATGCGGGCCGACGAGTGTCGAAGCTTGGTTCACCATGGGCACGCTTCCGAAGTTTCAGTCGGTCATCCTTTCCGCGATCATGATCGCTCTTGTCTCCGGCCTTACCGTGAGGCTCCGATCCGCTACGAGGCCTACGCAGTTCCCTGTTTGTCTGTGCAGCCATGATGCTGAGACGCTTACCCAAGAATTATGTGCGAGACAACAGGGTCCTGAATGATTCGGCTTAGTTCTTGTGCTCGCGCTTCTTTTTCGGCTCTGCCTTTTCTTCTTCCACGTCGATCACCGTCCCGGTGTCGGCATCAATATGGACCTCCATCACCCTCTTATCTGCCGTGACGATTTCGACTTCCCACACAAGCTTGTTATGCTTTTTTTCCAGTTCGGCTTCGATGACTTGGCCTGACACTTTCTCCGATGCGGTCTTGACCGCCTGGTCGATTGTCACCTTGGCGGCGGCAGCCATCTCGGCTTTGCCGTTCTTTTCTTTTTCGTCGGCGAAGGCGATTCCAGCGGCGGCCAGGGTTCCGGCTGCCAGCAGGATGGACAAGGCAAACATAGAGGACGATCGCTGTCTCATGGACACCTCCTTGTTATGGTGATCCGAACAGGACGACCCTGCCGGACTCACTACGCGTTGCATTCGAGACCGATGATTTCCCGCTCGGCCTCCAGCCAGTCGTCGAGCGCTCGGCCCTCTTGATAGCCGCGTTCGGCATGGAGCTCATAGGCCCGCTGGGTGATGCGGGCCTGCAGGTCGTCGCAGGGAGAAACCGGTTGACAGTGAACCGGCTCCTTCTCCGTAACAGCAACAGTCCGTGTAACAGCCGGTTCCTTCTTCTGGATAGATCGGGAAACCTTCCGCTTGCTCGGTTCTTTCGAGGCAGGTGGTTGCATGATTCACGATCTCCTTTCTCCTTATGCTGTTTACGCAGAGGCGTCGCAGGAGGTTGCGTGCGAGACCCCATACCGGCCCGGGCGTTTTGCAGTCCGTCTGGCTTGTCCCGTTCTGCTCATGCGGTCGATTTCGCAAAACGCCTGATTTCAGGTCAGGTCGGGACATTCGAGCAGGGTTCCCCAAGTGAACAGCCGGATGGACGAAGGATGACCTGCAGGATTTCTCCCCTTGCCCCGCGCATGAGTGTATTCTGATTCTCGGCCGCCACGAGGGGCCTTGTGCATCTTGGATGCCATTGCGGTTGCATCCATGGGGCAGCGAGCTAAGAATGCGCAGAAGACGTTGTGCCATGTGAGTTTCGCGACCGACTACTATAGGCTGAGATCGATGGGTACTGGGTCTGGGCTTGAGGTGTTTCGCGTCAATAGGGTAGGGTGTTCTGTAGCTGAATGCCGCATCCTAGATTCGAACGTGTTATGTCTGGTCCTGCCCTTGCAGAATCCCAATTCCTCTATGCCGGACTATGCAAAATTGGGGCATAAGGCGTCAGTTGTATGGGTCTGTCGTAGCACTTTGGGACAACCTGGAGACCGTCATGACTGAACAATGGGGCACGATACTGGTCGTCGATGACGATGCGGATATGCGGGAACTGGCCCATGACATACTGAAAGACCGTGGGCATCATGTCGCGACAACCGGGAGCGGGGAGGAGGCGCTCAAGCGTCTGGCCGAAGAGGACTATGCCGTGGTCCTCACGGACCTCCGTATGAAGGGCATGCAGGGGATTGAATTGTTAACCCAGATCAAACGCGACTATCCCGACATCAACGTGATTCTCATGACTGCCTTTGGATCGGTGGAAACAGCGGTTGAAGCCATGAAACATGGCGCGAGCGATTACCTGACGAAGCCGGTCAAGAAAGACGAACTGGTGCGCGTCGTCGAACGGGTGCTGCGGGAAACAGCGCTACGGCGGGAAGTGAACCGGCTCCGAAAAGAGGTGCACAAGGAGTACAGCTTCCACCAGATCCTCGGGAAAAGCAAAGCGATCCAAGCCGTCTTCGAATTGATCCGCCGGGTGGCCGACAGCCCGACCAATGTGCTCATTACCGGAGAGAGCGGGACCGGCAAAGAGCTGGTCGCCAAGGCCATTCACTACAATAGTAGCCGGAAAGAGGCGCCGTTCGTTCCGGTCAACTGTGCGGCGATTCCGGAACAGCTGTTGGAAAGCGAGTTGTTCGGGCATATGCGTGGTTCCTTTACCGATGCCAAGGCGGACAAGCGGGGGTTGTTCGAAGAAGCGCAGAAGGGGACGTTGTTTCTCGACGAGATCAGCGAGCTGCCGCTCATGCTGCAGGCCAAGATTTTGCGCGCGATTCAGGAGCGAGAAATCAGGCGGGTCGGAGCGACCAAGCCGGTCTCGGTCGATGTGCGGATCATCGCGGCGACCAACCTCAATCTTAGCGAGGAAGTGAAGAACAAGCGGTTCCGCGAAGACTTGTATTACCGGCTCAACGTCATCGAGCTGAAGCTCCCGCCGTTACGTGAGCGGCTGGAGGACATTCCGCTGTTGGTCGCCGCCTTTCTGAAGAAGTGCGGCGAGGCGGGCGGGAAAGAGGTCAAAGGTGTGAGCGAATCTGCGCTGGCGATGCTGATGGATTATGCCTGGCCCGGAAATGTCCGTGAGCTCGAAAACGTGATCGAACGGGCTGTGACGCTCAGCCGCGGCGAGAAAATTTCACCCGACGATCTGCCTCAGGCGGTACAAGGGGCGCGCGGCGACCGTCGAGTGCTGGACGAAGCGGCCGAAAAGAGTCTGCCCTTGCATGAAATCGAAAAAGAATACATCAAGAAGATTCTCGACAAGACCGGCGGCAACAAGTACCAAGCCGCCCATGCCCTTGGCATCGACCGCAAGACGCTGTATCGTAAGCTCGCCGAAATCGAAGGCAAGCCTCATCCAGAAGAATAACGTTTTCTTGTCGGATGGTCTGCTCGGCCGGGAGCGATCATATGAAGGTCGAGTATAGTCTTGTCATGCGTGTTATGCCCTGGGCGATCCCGGTCCTCACCATCAGCATCTTCATCTTCGACCTGCTGACTCCGGCCGGAGTGGGGATACCGATGCTGTATGCCATTCCTTTAGTACTGACTATTTTCACGCCGCGCGAACGAGATTCCGTCTATCTCTGTCTCCTTATCACCGGCCTCATTTGGGTTGAATTGCTATTCAATCCGCCAGGGCATTTCGACTCCTATGTCGTGCTCAATCAAGCGTTAGGGACGTTTGTTGTATGGTCCATCACGCTCGGGTTGTTTCGCTATAAGCAGGTGGAATATGGTTTGGCGCAAGCTGAGCATGCCTTGATGTCGGAGCGCGTCGAGCGCGCCCATGCCGAGGGGCTTATGATGGCGGCGCAGGAGGCGCGGGCCTACGCCGATGCGGCGGCATCGGGAGCTTCGGCCGGCCGACGAGAAGCAGAAGAGAAATTTCTGGTCAGCCAACTCAGGCTGCAAAGCATCATCGAGTCCGCGATGGACGCGATCATCACGGTGGATCAGGATCAGCATATCGTGCTGTTCAACCGATCAGCCGAACAGATGTTCGGTTGTTCTGCTCAAGAAGCGATCGGACAGCCGCTCGTTCGCTTTTTGCCCGCCCGCTTCCGCGAAGCCCATCACAGTCAGGTGCATGCATTCGGACAAGGCGGTGTGTCGAGCCGGAAGATGGGTCATCTCGGCACTGTGTCCGGGCTGCGAAGCAACGGGGAAGAGTTTCCGATCGAAGCCGCGATTTCACATATCACCGTGGAGGGGAAGAAATATTACAGCGTTATTCTGCGGGACATCACCGAGCGGCAACGGGCGATGGAAGAGTTGCGGAATCAACAGGAGTTTATTGAAACGGTGTTAGAGACCGCGGGGGCACTGGTGGTCGTCCTGGACCGTCACGGCAGGATTCTCCGATTCAATCGGGCCTGCGAGCAGACCACTGGGTACAGCTCGGAGGAGATTGTCGGGAAGACGGTCTGGGACGTTCTCCTCATTCCTGAAGAGATCGACGCCGTGAAGGCCCTGTTTGCCCGCCTCGCAGGCGGGGAGCTACGCAATGAATATGAGAATGTCTGGATTTCGAAGGATGGCCGACGGAGACGCATCGCCTGGTCCAACACCGTCATTAACAATCGGGAGGGAGTGGTGGATTATGTGGTGGGGACGGGGATCGACGTCACGCTCTTGAACCAGATTCAAGAACAGCTCAGGAAAACCGAGCGAATCGCCGAATTGGGCACGCTGGCGTCCGGCATGGCCCATGAGATCGGCACGCCCATGAACGTGATTTTGGGCCGCGCCGAATATCTGATGGATCGAGTGAAAGAGGAACCAATCAAGAAGGGCCTCCAAACGATCGTGACGCAGGTCGAACGGATCACCAAAGTGATGAACCAGCTCCTCGCGTTTGCCCGGCGTAAGCCTCCGGAGCGAGGGCCGCTCGTTTTGAAGGACATCGTGAACGACAGCCTGGAGCTGTTTTGCGAACGGCTTGCAAAGAGCGGCGTGACGGTGGAACTGGCTTTGGACGACCACTGCCCTGCGGTGCAGGCCGACGCGGCTCAGATGAGCCAGGTCATGATCAACCTGATCATGAATGCGCTCCATGCAATGGAGGATGGTGGAACATTACGCGTTGGATTAGAACCGGAACAAGACGGGATCAAACTGACGGTCGGCGATACGGGCCACGGAATTCCGAAGGGTGCGCTCCCGAAGATTTTCGAACCGTTTTACACGACGAAAGAATTCGGCAAGGGGACCGGTCTTGGACTCACCGTGGTCAAGGGTATCATTGAAGAGCATCACGGCACGATTACAGTCGACAGCGAAGAAGGCAAGGGAACGACGTTTACGGTCTGGCTTCCGGGAGCATATAGCTGATGGCCGATGGCAGGAGAAGAACGGCACAGGGGGGATCGTCGGTCCTTCGCGCTCCCACTATCAGCCATTCGCCATCCGCTCCCTTCCCCACCCTGTGGCATCTCGCGCCAGTCTGCCCGCTCGCTGTTGTGGTGTTTTTCTCCACTTGAAGCCCTGAGTGACCGTCTCGTTCTGCGAATCCCCTGAAATGCCGACGATGTAGCTGCCGTTCAAGCGGCATGTCCCTTGCCATTCATCTGGACTGAGACGGAGATGGGAGTAGGAACAAGATCGACGAGGATGACAACCGTGACCAAGGTAAAGGCTGCTGTCGTACTGATTGTTGAGGATGACCGGGAGATGCTCAGCCTGCTCTGCGACGAGTTCTGGAGCGCCGAGTACCGGCTGCGGCAAGCCCGGGATGGAGACG
Organism: Nitrospira sp.; assembly: GCA_046604365.1. Taxonomy (GTDB): domain Bacteria; phylum Nitrospirota; class Nitrospiria; order Nitrospirales; family Nitrospiraceae; genus Nitrospira_D. The sequence goes on along the minus strand of JBJACV010000007.1, from coordinate 43,529 downwards.
AGGCCTTTCAAATGGTCTTGCAATCGGTTCCGGATCTCATCTTGACGGATCTTCGAATGCCAGCCGGAGGTGCTGACTACATCAGCCGGCTTAGGACGGTGGCGCCCGGCTGCCCCATCATTGTCATGACGGCGTTCGGAGATGCACGGTGTAAAAGCGACGTGTTAAAGGCCGGCGCCAATGCCTATTTCGATAAACCGGTTCGGGTTGCAGAACTGAAGCAGTGTGTGCACGATTTGCTCGCAAACACTTCCGGAGACGCTGACAAGGCAGCAAGCTGACAAGTTCTCAAGGAGTACCGCATGTCAGCCTGTCAGCATGCCTCTTGGTATCCTCAAGGAACACGATGGCCGGATCATTAGACGACGACAATCGCCCTGTTCCCTTTGCAGATCCCATCCTGGCGGCCAGACTTGAAGCCATCAAACAACTTTCCGGCGGCTTGACCGATCGCGTGGCGGTCATGGATCGCAGTTTCAATGTGATCTATGCGAACGAGTCGGCCTGGTCATCGGCTTCTACCAGGAATTCCGACAGCCGCCGGGCCAAGTGTTACGAAGCCTTCGCCCATCGAACCGATCCCTGCGGAACCTGCCCGGCCGTCAAAGTATTCGATGCTCTGGACGTTCAGTCTGTCTCCTGCCGCAGCGGAGGCGACGGCACGGCTTGCGGCATGCACCAGGCCTTTCCGCTTGCCTCAGACCATGGCGACATCGGCTCCATGCTGGTGTTGTTCAAGGACGAGCAATTTCGAATACCGATTGACCTCACCCCTGTGCCGGTGGAGCAGCAGCCTTCTGCGGTGCGGGAGTCCTTGGGTGGGCTGATCGGTCGGAGCGCGGCCATGCAGCAATTATTCGACATGACTGCTCTCATCGCCGACAGTACGGCCACGGTTCTGATCCAGGGCGAGAGCGGAACAGGCAAAGAAGTCCTTGCCAGAACAATTCATGCCTTGAGCCGACGGAATGAGAAGCCGTTCATCGTGGTTGATTGCGGCGCGTTGCCGGAGACGTTGCTCGAAAGCGAATTGTTCGGCCATGTGAAGGGAGCCTTCACCGGGGCGGTAGCAGACAAACGGGGTCTGTTTGAGGAGGCCGACGGAGGGACTATCTTTCTCGACGAGATTGCCGACACGGCGCCGGTGTTTCAGGCCAAGCTGTTGCGTGTTCTCCAAGAGGGTGAGATCAAGCGAGTCGGCGGGGCCAGGCCGATCTCGGTTGATGTGCGGGTCATCTCCGCGGCGAACAAAGACCTGGCCGAACTGGTGAAAGCCAAGTCGTTTCGTCAGGACCTCTACTATCGATTGGCGGTCTTGCCGCTGTTCCTGCCGCCGCTCCGGGAACGGCGAGACGACATCCCGCTGTTGGTGAAGCATTTCGTCGCCGTGTCCTGTGCCCGACACCGTCAAGCAGTGCGGCATGTCGCTGAACGAACGATGCAGGCGTTATGCGACGCGCCATGGCCGGGCAACGTCCGCGAATTGCAGCACTCCATCGAGCGGGCTGTCGTCACGACGACCGGACCGAATCTCATGTGCAACGGCATCGATGCTATGGAACCGAGAGACGAGCCGAAAGACCTTCGATCAGCCGCCCGTGAGGCCGTGTCGCATACCGAACGAGCACGTATTCTTGAGGCGCTTGCGAAAACCAACGGCAATCGAGTGAAAGCGGCCAAGCTGCTCAAGATCAGCCGGGCGAATCTCTACAACAAACTGCGCGACTATTCTATTCAATAACTCTTAACTCCTTCACTGTCCCTCTTCACCCCATTCCGGGGACACACACTGTCCATTTATTTAGACAGCGGAACGTATTGGAATATCGTGCTGAGTAGCTGCTCTCCTGTGTGAGCGTTGTATCTCTGTGGATTCTTGCACCAGCTCCGGTGCGGGTACGGTTGGGTCGGTCTCGCAATTGCCGCTCTTGTCAATAGAATTCATCATGTTGTGATTCAGTAGGAGCGCGGCACAAAGGTTGCGCTATCGCTGGGCTGCTGGTGAGGGGGTGGGTGATTTTGGACCGGCCTCCGAATGACCCGTTCCTTCGCAAGAAGGAGCCCTTCACCAGCTCTATTCCTCTGTGATCCAGGCCGGAAGGCAGTCGGAGGCCGGTTCTCTTTTCCAATAAGGATAAGGAACCAGGAAAAGGTCGCTGAGCGATCAACAGCCACGATATTTCAACTACCTGCCGCGAAAGGCGGCAGGTCCATCGGGAGGAGGCCGTGTATGAGATCGTTACTAGCTGAATCACGCCGGAAGGGAAGGACATCCAGCCTCTGGCTGATGTCGCTGAGTCTGTTGTTCGCGGCGCCAGGGTTGTCGGTGGCGGGATCAGGCGATCACTCGCCAAGTGGCCATGCGACGCCGGTGGCCATGCCGGGCTGGACCCAGCAGTTGAAGGGCCAAACGATTGTGGAGAATGCCATTGAGGGGCGCGCCGACAACGCGCAAAAAATGGAACAGCAGCATCATCGTCTGATGGAGAAGCTCGAACGGCAGGCACAGACGGATGCGACCGGCCAACGCACATCGGGCATGTTCAACGATATGTCGATGATGCACCAGTACATGGGCCAGGATGGCAGCAGCTTCCTCTTGATGACGGACTCCGGCAAGGGCGAGCCGGTGTTGAGCACTGGAGGGAGGTGCCCGTCCAACGCTCCGGTCAAGCAGTACGACGTCTCGATGATCAATATCGAGATCACATTGAATCGCTGGCTGGATTTCTATCCGGGCTACATGTACGTCAACACGGAAGACCTGGACAAGGCTCGTGGCGAGGAAGCGAAGAACAGAGCCGCTCGTGATCTGGAGGGGTTTGATCCAGGGGCCGTCACAACCGGGTTGCAGGGTGATGTGATTCAGCCTCTTGTGCTCCGAGCGAACCAGGGCGACTGCGTCAAGATGACGCTTCGCAATCAGATGGAGAGCGAGGACGGCAGCCTCTTCATCCAGGCCTCGAGTATGATCGTGAGCGCCACCGGCAAGCCGGCGACAACGACGAACCCTGATTCCATCGTGGCGCCGGGTAAGTCGCAAGAGTTCGAATGGTACATCCATCCGCAGATGCAGGAAGGGGTGCGCCAGTTCCACTCCTTCAGTCATGATCGTGAATTGACCGTCCTCGGTCTTTTCGGCGCCTTTATTGTCGAGCCGAAGGGATCCAGGTATCTCGATTCAATCGGCACCGGCCCGGATAAGGAGGTCAGGAGCGGCTGGCAGGTGAATATCGATAACGGCTCAGGACCGGACTTCAGGGAGTTCGTGCTCTTCTACCACGAGATCGGCGATGAGGCCTTCCGCCCCCTCAATAAGAAAGGCGACTTCCTGCCCCAGCGGGATCCGCTGACGGATGCCTATCGTCCCGGCGGCCGGGCGATCAACTATCGCAGCGAACCATTCGGCATCGATCAGATGCATCTGCAACACGAGTATTTCGGATTCGAAGACGAGTCGATGGCCTATAGTTCCTATACGTTCGGCGATACGCCGACCACGATTGCCCGTGGTTACCTGGGCGATCCGGTCAAGTGGCGAATCGTCCATGGCGGATCCGAGGTGTTCCATTCGCACCACCCGCACAGCGGAACAATCAGGTGGCAGCGGAGCCCCCGTACTGAATCCAGCAACCTGTGGGCGATGGGCCAGGACGGTCCGGTGAAGTACCCGGTTGTCCGGACCAAATCAGATCGCGTGGATGTGGAAGTAATTGGTCCGTCTGAAGCCTTGGATCTCGAGCCGGAGTGCGGCGGTGGAGGCTGCCAGCATTTGGCCGGTGAATTCCTCTATCACTGCCATGTCGCACACCACTATGTGGCGGGCATGTGGGGGTACGGCCGGTTCTACAATACCCTCCAAGTGGGGGCCGCTCATACGGATAGTATGCCGGATCTCCAAGAGCTGCCGGAGCGTAAAGGCCGGATGAAGCTCGGTGTCTCCTCGGACAAGTTGATCGGGACCACGGTCGATTGGTTCGGTAAGACGTTCAAGATCGTGGACAAGGGACAGAAGACCAATTGGAACTCCAATCCGGTCGTCGTGAATGTCAAGGATTGGGTTGAGATGTTCGTTCCGGCACAAGGCAAGCCGGGCCACACGGATGATGAGAAGGGCCAAATCTTGTCCTATGATTCGACCGTGTGGGACTGGAAGTGGGACGGCAACATCGCACGTGGTGAGCGGGAAAGCACCGCACAGAATCCGAAGTACACCTGGGCGGCCAAGTGGGATGACAGCACCAGACCGGCCATTCTCTTTGACCCAACGACCGGCAAGATGGCCTGGCCATTGTTCAAGCCCCACTTCGGCAAGCGGGTGCCGTTCTCGGCCAACCACAGTGGCGCCCCCTGGCTGGAACCGATCCACCAGGATGCAAAGGGCGAGCGGACCTCCGAGCCGGCCAAGCCGGGCGAACAGGGACGGTGGAGTCTCTGTCCGGAGAACGCCAATCAGAAGTTCTATAACATCCACTTTGTCCGTATGCCGATCACTCTCGCAAAGAAACAGGGCAACGAGCCGCCCATTGTGGACAAGGACGGCCTTATCTACGTGTTGCACGAAGAAGAACGGCTGACCAGAGCGAACGATGACCTGAAGCTTCCGGCGGTCATTCGCGCCAATGTGTACGATTGTGTGGACGTGCTTCTCACGAGCGAATGGGATGACGACGACTACACGAATTTCCAGTCATCCAAAATCAACATCCATCCCCACTTCTTCCAGTTCGACACGGGGAATTCGGATGGTGTCATCTCCGGTTTCGAGTACGAAATGTCCGTTCGGCCCTTCACCATGTGGGGCAAGAAGACCAAACACGGACTGCCGGCTCCAATGGTCGCCAAGCTCGTGGGCGGCGCCAAAGCCGGCGCCACCACCGTCAAGATTCAGATGGCGCCCGGCGCCACGCCGTTCCATGTCAACACCGAGGTCATGGTGGGCATGGATTGCCTGGAGAAAGGGAACGATCCGACGGCCTCTCTGCCTCGAGACAAGAGCTGTCAGGAAGTGGCCCGTATCAAAGAAATCAAGGGCGATCAGATCACGTTCTTCAAGCCGCTCAAGAGCAATCATCCGGCGAACGACCTCGTGTCTCCAGAGTTCGTCCGGTACCGGTGGTGGGTGGATGTCGACATGGGAACCGTGTTCTGGCACGACCATGCGTTCGGCGCGACGACCTGGCCCCATGGCGGGTTCGGCGTGACGATCGTGGAGCCGTTCGGGTCCACCTATCATGACCCGAAGAACGGCAAACTGGTCTACAGCGGTCCCATCGCGGACATTCACAGCAACGAGCCGATCGGAGCCGGTGTCAGCGGCAGCTTCCGTGAGTTGATGGTCTCCATCCACGACACGGTGCCGCACACGGTCAATACCATTGAGGCGGGCAACCCGCCGGGGCAGCCGATCGAAGTTGCCCTGGAAGCCGGGAAAACGGTGTCTTTCCAGATGCCGGATAAGATTCTGGCGGCCCCGAACAAGTACATCAACGGGGGGACGCATACCACCGGCAGCGGGTTCAACTTCCGCGCCGAACCGTTTGCGCAACGTCTGGCCAACAATCCGGATACCTCCAAGCTGTTCAGCAGCGCGATTCATGGGGATCCGGACACGCCTCTCTTGCGGGCGTACACGGGCGACACGATGGTGTTCCGCCTGTTGCATCAGCTCATGAACGAATCCCACGTCTGGACCATTTCCGGCCATACCTTTCTGACCGAACGGTATGCGGATGACGCCAATCGGAAGAACTCGATTCACGTCGGGATCGCCGAGCGGTATGACCTGGTCACCAAGGCGGGTGGATTCCAGGGTATGCCCGGCGACTACATCCACTTCAACGGCCGGAGTTCACACTTCGCCGAAGGCGGATGGGGGATCATCCGGGTGCTCGACAAGGAAGTGGCGGATCTCAAGCCATTGCCGAAGGGGACCAATCCGCTCGGCATTCCGGCCACGCCAGGTTCAGTCTGTCCGGCAGACGCCCCGGTCAAGAACTTCAATGTGGTGGCATTGGATCGCCCCATGAAGCTCAATCCGAAGGCGCCGGATGTTATCGAGGTCGACTTCGAGCGGAAGATCGAAATGACCATGCCGGAGGGCAAAATCTACGCCCTCGAAGAGGAAGCGACGACGGTCTCCAGCGGAGCCACACCGCATCCGCTGACGCTGCGCGCCAACCTGGGCGACTGCATCAAAGTGAATCTGACGAACAAAATGAAGGCGAGCCGTGCATCCTTCTTTGCGCCGGGCCTGTCCTTCGATCCGAAAGACAGCCAGGGCCTCAACGTCGGCAACAACGGTGGCGATCAGACCATCGGTCCGGGCGAGCGCCGTGCGTACACGTACTATGCACATCCTTTGAACAAGGAGACGACCTCGCTGGTGTGGGACGGCGGCAACATCGTCGTCAATCCGCGCAATGGATTGTACGGGGCGATCATCGTCGGTCCGAAGGGGTCACAGTATCGTGATCCGGTGACGGGCGCCGATATCTCGCAGAAGAATTCATGGAGAGCGGATGTGATCGTGGACGCCAGTCTGCCGGAGAACGTGGGCAAGCGGAACTATCGCGACGTGGCCCTCTTCTTCCAGGATGAGGACAACATCATCGGGACTGCGTTCATGCCCTATGTGCAGAACGTGGCGGGGTTGACATCCGTGAACTACCGTGCGGAACCATATAAGTTCCGTGAGGAACAGGGCTGCTCGCTGGGCAAGATTTTCCAGCCCTGCGTCGTAGGCAAGCCGGAAGATCCGGCGACTCCTGTTATCGAGGCCCATGCCGGTGATGCGTTGCGTATCCACGTGATCGGCGCCAACAGCGAACAGAACGGGATGTTCGGCATCGAAGGCCATGAGTGGCCGATTGAGCCCTACATGCCGGGGGCCGATATGATCAGCGTCGTGGAGTACGCCGGATCTGAGATCCTTGATGTCTTTGTACGGGGTGGTGCGGGTGGTCCGTATCGCCAAGTGGGAGACTTTGTGTGGTCCAATCAGCGGCTGCCCTACACGCAGTCCGGACAGTGGGGGTATCTCCGCGTGTTGCCGGTCGGTGATTCACGGATTCAACCGCTCGGTGCTGCAGGGATGGGTGCCAAGCGGGTGGAGGTGGATCCTGAGGCGAGGGCCACGCCGACTGCTATGAAGTAGGCGGAGGCATAGGGTATAAACCCTGGTGGGGGGGCAGCCTAAAAATGGCGGCTCCCCCACTTGCGTTTTTGGTAGGATGCATGGGGATCTTGAGAAAAATCATTTTGGAAATGCACAATGGGAACGGTGTGGAGACCGGCATGCAGGAGAAAGACTGAAGACAGGTGATGTGGTGGGGCGAGGGAGGCTGGAGAGATTCAACATGATGCTCATAACACGATATGCGGTGGGTTTGGTCTTGCTGTCGTTGTCCGGACCGGCGCTTGGGTATCAGGAAATGAGGGTTTCGGATGGCGGGACCATCGTCGGTGCTGTGAAGCTCGATGGCCTGGTCCCCAAGCCAAAGGGCTACAATCTCACGACCTTGCCGGACCAATTCTATTGTGGGCGGATTTCCGATGGGCAGGGCTGGCGCATTCTACAGCCGTTCCAGGTTGGACCGGGAGGAGAGTTTCGCGAGGTCGTGGTCTATCTGGAGGGAATCGAGAAAGGCAAGCCATTTGAAGAAAATGGTGTGCCGCAAATTGAAGCAAGAGACTGTCTCTTTCTCCCGTTTACGACTGTCGTACGGGACGATCAGTCGGTGACGGTGGTCAACATGGACCCTGTCATGCATGACATACAGGCGTATGAAACGTCACATCTGGGTGCGCGCGTGCTGTTCAATGTGCCGCTGCCGATGAATCCGGAGCACCCGCGCAACTTGAAGGACCGCAGTGATGCCGGGCTGTACCACAAACATATGGCGGGCGCGCCGATGAAACAGTTGGTCAATCTCAGCAAAGGCCGTCGGATTTTTGCCATGCAATGCGGCTTCCACGCGTATATGGAGAGCTGGGGTCTGGCCGTCACCAATCCATATTTTGCCAAAACGGATGAACAAGGGCGATTCACGCTGACCGATGTGCCGCCCGGCACCTATAAGCTGGTCGTCTGGCACCCCTATGTACGTAGTACGATCGAACAAACCGTTACCGTCGATCCGAAGGGGACCGTGGAGGCCGCGATCGTGGTTCCGGCGCCGACCGGCCGTCTCTATGCCAATGAGGTGCTGGATCATGCGTACGTCCGTTACAACGTGACCGAGGAAACACAAAAAGAGATCGAACCGATGATCCAGAAACAGAGTCACTGAACAGGGGGAACATTCGGGTCAATGGCCGTTCGTCATTTGATAAGAGTTTTGCTTTTCCGCTGTCGCACGTGACATCACGTTTGACCCCAAAACCAACCTCCATGGCAAGAGGAGTAGTCATCGGTCAAGTTGTCGGTCTACTGGTATCTCTTTTGATGGCAACATCTGCGCTGGCCGATCATGAATCGTCGAAGCAGCCTCCGCTCTGGACAGCGCTTGACGAAGCAGAACGGCTGGCGGCCATCGAGACTCCAGGGGGGATGGTTGTAGTGCCGGCCGGATCGTTTCTCATGGGCAGCGATCCGCAGAAGGATCGGGCCGCGGGACCCCAAGAATTTCCGCAGCGCCGAGTCCATCTCGACACCTTCTGGATCGATCGATACGAAGTCTCCAATGTGGACTACCTACGTTTTGTGTTGGGGACGGGAGCGGACTGGCCGAAATTCTGGCGGGAGACCCCGTTTCCTGAGAAAGTGTCGCTCCATCCGGTCATCAACGTGAGCTGGTATGAAGCGGATGCCTATTGTCAATGGGCCGGCAAGCGGCTTCCCAGCGAAGCGGAGTGGGAAAAAGCCGCACGCGGTGAGCAGGCGCCGATTTTTCCCTGGGGCGATGAGCCGGCGGGATGGATCAAGAGCAACATTGCGCACCCGGGGTCGAAGCGCGGATTCAAGTATCCGCCCCTCGCCAACGTGACGCGTTATGACAAAGGGGTGAGCCCCTATGGCGTCTATCAGATGGCCGGCAATGTCAGCGAATGGGTGTCGGATTGGTTCGATCCTGAATACTACCGGCGGGGTGTCGATGTGAATCCGCAGGGGCCGGACACCGGTGAGATGAAAGTGTTTCGCGGCGGTTCCTGGAACGAAGATCCGGAGGTCGCAAGATCAGCCGGCCGAAACGCGGGGCCGCCTGATCGAAGGAGTTATTTGACGGGGTTTCGTTGCGCGCAATCAGATGGCGGCACCACTTCATTTGACAAGGCAAGGAAGGCGATCAGCCTGGTGGACACGTTGAAGTAGTCTTATCGGGGGAGTCCATGCCTTTCTACCGAGATCGCTTCGTTCTTCATTCATACCGCCGCTGACCGGCGCATTCTCGCGCTCGTTCTCATGGGATTGAGCTTCTTTCCTTGCCTTCTCGAAGCCGCGCCTGCTGCGTACAAAAAAACGGTGTGGCCAAACTCGAGGCAGGCACAGCCCGTTTTTCTGAGTCGCCCAGCAGCAGCTATGGATTCATCGCGCCGAAGCACCTTGGATTGGCGCTCATCACGCACAGTCCGGATCTGGTGCTTGAGCGGGCATCGTCGCCATCCAACGACTACGAAATCCATAAACTCGCCGACGGCAGCGGACTATTGGTAGGATTTTTAGGGAAGGAGGCCGTTCCTCTAATCAAGCCAAGGGAATGGTCCAAAAACGTTCGCATTTCCCTCTATTCCAATCCGGTGGTAGTCCCCGACATTCTTCACTCGCTAGATCGGGATAGTTTTCTTTTCACAAATGACGCTTGACCATTGACAGTCCCGTGTTTACTACGGGCCGTACCCATGAGAAAGGGGCCCTTGGCAACGGTCAACATTGGAGAGCCCTGAGCAAACGCGGCGATCTGCTCGACGGGATTCGGATTTTCTTGCAGGATCGCTGCGGAACTCATCCAGGCGGTTTCGAGGACGGTGGTGAGGAGGATGAAGCCGAGTATGCGGGACGTCATAACATCCTGAACTGAGATCACCGTACAGGAGTCAATGGGCATCCGAAATCTGATGGCTGAAAGCCGGGAGCCGACTCGATTATGATACAGCACATGTATTCCACCCTGGTCGTCCTGCACATTCTTGCCGCAATGAGTTGGGTCGGTGGCATGATTTTTCTGTCCCTGGTCCTGGCACCCCTGGTCAGGAGCCGGAAGGCAGCGCCGGAGTTCATGGCGCTCTTTCGATCCGCGGCGTTGCGATTCCGCCCACTTGTCTGGATAGCCATGGTGATACTGGTAAGCACCGGCCCGATGCTGTTGTCACGACGCGGCATCCATGTGACGGACCCTGCCTCATGGCCTGGGATCGTGACGGTGAAACTGGTTCTGGTGAGTCTCTTGCTGTTCCTGACCCTGCTGCACGACCTCTTGCTCGGACCCAGAGTCAGTCGGGTCAGCGCGATTCCGGAATCACAGCGCACGAGCGGCGAGCAGATGGTTTTTAAAACCGCCCGCTGGCTGCCACGGGTCTCTCTCCTCTTGGCTCTGGGTGTCGTAATTGCGGCGGCAGTGCTTGCGCGTTCCTAGACCGTATTCTTCATGAATAATGGGGGCGCATGGGCTCCAAGCGCTACGGTGTCTTCGCGCAGCGAAACCCGTAGCCGAACTGCCGACCCGATGGATCGGCATTGTACCGGAACGAGGAACGCAAAAAATCCTGAACATAGCGCCAGTTCCCGCCCCGTACGACTTTAGACTTACCCGTTGCCGGTCCTTGAGGATTCTTCATCGGGCTTTTCTTGTAATAGTCATGGTCATACCAGTCGTTGACCCATTCCCAGGCATTGCCGGCCATGTCGTAGATGCCATAGGGACTCTTGCCCATTTCGAACATCCCCACCGGTACTAAGGCCATATGAGAAGCCCATTCCTTCTTGCCGAAATTTGCGTGGAGCCTGGTAGGGGACTCATTGCCCCAGGGATAGAGGCGGCCATCCGTCCCCCGCGCCGCCTTTTCCCACTCCGCCTCGGTCGGCAGACGCTTGCCGGCCCATTTGCAGAACGTGGCTGCATCCGACCAGCTGACGTTGACGACGGGACGTTTCTGATGACGGGGTTGGTTCATAATATCCCATTCCGGTGGCGCCTCCGTGCCCGTCGCCTCCAGATATCTGGCATACTGCCCCACCGTCACGTGGTACTTGTCCATATGGAAAGCGTCAAGGTAGACGCGGCGTACTGGCTTTTCGTCAGCTTTCAGGGTACTCCCCATCGTGAATTCCCCGGCCGGCACCAGCGCCATCGGCACGTCGCGGGAATCGGTCTGGAACGCTTCTCCTGCTGGCCCATCTGGTTTCAGACTATCCGGCGAGCTCGTCGAACGTCGCCCGGGGAAATTCGCTTCCAACTGTTGATAGACGGTCTGTTGTTCGTTATTGAGGCCCAACTGATTGGCGCCGTCCAGGGCCTCCTCTGCCTGCTTCATTTTGTCGGGCTGAGCCTGCCCAGTGGCAATCAGACCCTTCGCTTTCTCCAGCAACCGCCACGCAGTCACTTCCTCCAGCAACTGCCACACCTTCATTTTGCTTAATCGTGGCTCTCTCGTCCCCGTGATCCTGGACTTCGCATCGAGATGCAACGCGGTCTCGTAATGTTCTTCCGCGCAGTCCCAGGCCGCTAATCCTCGACAGGCCTCCGCCAGATTGAAATGGGCCTGCACACTCGACGGGCTCTTCATGATGCCGGCTTCCAGCGCCACGCGCGCTTCCGCATACTGTTTGTTCTTCAGCAGATTCTCCCCTTTTGCAAAGTCCTGGTTGCCGGCGTTGCCTGCCGGCGCCGCCATGGAGTTTGCGGTCATGTTCAAACATAGGGCAAAACCCAGCGCCCCAACCATCTGCCTCATAAACGCCTCCCTCCCACATGCGACTGCCTTATGGCAGTGGGTCTCGCCTCCCGATAAAGAGCACCGGCCGTCGTCGTGAACACAGGCTTCATGGTCGGGAAACATAACATAACCGAGCATCGGCATAAAGAAGCCTAAGCGGTTGATGATTCGGCCTCGCTAGAGGTCTCCGGCAGATGGCGGACATCCGAATAGTCAGCCGATGGGAGATTGCGTCGTCTCTGAGGCGTCGCCGGGGAAGCGGATCGTCCCGTGGGCGGAACACTTGATCGACGGCGAGAAAGTATTGTTGTTATGTGGCTGGAAGAAAGGAAGTATCACAGCCATTGGCCAACGACTGTGCACCCTCGGCGGCCTCCGTATTGGTTGATCAGGCCGCCGAGAAGATGTGCGCTCAAAAGTCTAAGGTGCCGGCTTCTCCTTGTAGGTGCCGTGACCTGCCCGGCCCTTCGTCAGCGTGGTACCGGCCACCCGTGTCACGGAGATCTCCTGAGGAACGCCTTCTCGCTTGACGGCTAACTTCAGGTTGGTCCCCGCTTCTCCCCGGACCATCTTCACCACCTCCTCATAGGACTTTCCTGAAACCGAGGCGCCGTCCACGCTCACCAACTCATCACCGCGCTTCAGTCCGGCCTTGTGGGCCGGCCCTTCAGGATATACGTGGCCGACATATAACGAGGCCGGATCTCCGACGCGCAAGGCCCCAATGTGGAGCGAGATACCAATCACACCTTCCGACATCTTGGCTTCGTCTGTACGACCAGGAATCTCTCCCGGTTGATCGGCAGCATGAAGCGGACCGATCACCATGAGACTGAACACCATACCGGCTATGAGAGCCGTACTTCTGTTTCTCATACATGTCCCTCCCCTTACATAAACGGTTGAAGCAAAAAACTCAGCTGCCGGCTGGAAGCCATGAAGTATGTGCCGGCATGATCAAACGAGACTCATGCTACTAGCTTTATATGAGAAATGGATTAGGTGGGCATTAGACCTCACTCAGCTGTCGCCTTCTGCGACAAAAGCTCTGCGCCGGCTGTAGAAAAAAGCTACTTTTGTCGATCGGTTGTTCGCATCACGCGACGGAACCAGTGAATGTCCAAGGCTGATTGATATGTTTCTTGAACCCGTCCCGCGGTTCTCTCCTTGCACCTGTCGAGGACTGATTGGTCGAAGAGGTGGCCTTTTTGTCCAAAGAGATGACGGGATGGCTTCGGCCATGAATAGAAAGGCATAGCAACAGAAATGAAATCACGCTGGTGTGCGCCGGTCTTTGTTCTCTGGATCCTCACAATCACTGTTCTGGGATGGTTCTTCATCAAGGGATGGACGACGACGGGAAGTGACGGACGCACGGAAATACTGCTGGCGGGAGCTGAGCGTGATCAGATCCTTGGGGAGATGCGGCAACTCCTGAAAGCCGTAGATGGCATCGTCAGAGGTTTGGGGGCGGCGGAGCCCGACCGGAAGCTGATCCAGGAAGCCGCAAGGGCGACGGGGATGAGCATGGCGGCGGATGTGGAGCCAACCATCATGGCCAAGCTGCCGCTGCCCTTCAAGCAGATGGGCATGTCGATTCACAGCGACATGGATGCACTGGCCGATGCGATCACGCGGAACGAGACGTCTCAACAGATCTTGCAACGGTTGTCGAGCATGACGGCCCGCTGCACGGCCTGCCATGACATGTATCGATTCTCAGCGGATCGTTAAAGGCGCAACCTATCACGTCCGTCCAGGTGGAGGTGGACCATGGCACGAGTGGCGATTATCGGTGCGTCGATCGGCGGCTTGCCTGCCGCCTATGAAGCGCGGAAGTTGTTGGACAAGCAGCATAAGGTCACGGTGATCTCGAATGTGGACTCGTTTCACTTCGTGCCGTCGAATCCCTGGGTGGCGGTGGGATGGCGCACACGGAAGGATATCAGCTTCGCAGTGGGGCCGGTGTTGGAGAAGAAAGGCATCGAGTTCATCCATGCGGCGGCGGATCGGATCGAGCCGGAACAGAATCGCGTGGTCACATTGAAAGGCGAAGTGCCCTACGACTACCTCATCATCGCCACCGGCCCGAAGCTGAATTTCGGCGCGGTGCCGGGGCTTGGCCCCAGTGGCTATACACAATCGGTGTGTAACGTCGATCATGCCGAACAGGCGTGGGGCGTGTATCAGAGTTTTCTCAAAGACCCCGGTCCCATCGTGGTCGGTGCCGCCCAAGGAGCGTCCTGTTTCGGACCGGCGTACGAAATGGCGTTTATCATCGACGCGGATCTGCGGAAGAAGAAGCTTCGAAAGAAAGTACCGATCTACTTTGTCACGCCGGAACCCTATATCGGCCATATGGGGCTCGCCGGGGTCGGCAGGTCGCGGCGGCTGATGGAAGATGAATTCGCCGAGCATTCAATCAAGCCGATCTGTAACACCGCGATCAAGGATGTGCAGCCGGGGAAGATGCTTCTGGAAGATGGACAGGAAGCGCCGTTCCGCTATTCGATGATCATCCCGCCATTTGCCGGCGTGGATGCGGTAGCGGGAACGTCGGGTCTTTGCAATCCCAAAGGATTCGTCAACATCGATGCCTACCAGATGAATCCCAAGTATAAGAACATCTATGCGGTCGGAGTGTGCGTGGCGATCCCGCCGGTTGAGCAGACGCCGGTCCCGACCGGCGCGCCCAAGACCGGCTATATGATCGAGTCGATGGTGTCTGCCGCGGTCCACAACATCAACGCGGATATCGATAATAATCAAAAGAAAGAAACGGCAACCTGGAATGCCATCTGTCTGGCCGATATGGGCGACACCGGGATGGCCTTTGTCGCGCTGCCGCAGATGGCCCCGCGCAATGTGACATGGGCCAGAAAGGGGAAATGGGTGCATCTGGCCAAGATTGCCCTCGAAAAATACTTTCTGATGAAAATGAAGCGGGGGGTCAGCGAACCCTTCTTCGAGAAGGCGGTTCTCCAGGCGATGGGGATCGGCAAGCGTGAACAGGCCGGCTAAGCGCGTATTCGTTGCCCTGAATCCTTTGTCCATGCTGTGTCTCACACAAGCAAAGAGGAAAGGAGGGCGACATGAGACTCAATGAGCGGTTGCGGTTGATTGCGGGAGTCTTTGTGCTCCTGTCGGTCGTTCTTGGCGCCACGGTTCACCCCTACTGGAACTACTTCGCCGCTTTTGTGGCCGTGAATCTCATCCAATCGGCCTTTACCGGCTGGTGTCCGATGATGGCGCTCTTGCGAACGCTCGGTGTGCAGGAGTAGCAGCGCGATCGAGAAGGCTGAGGTCAAAGCTGAGCGAGCCCGAAGGACTTGTGGCAGCCTGCAGAAGCCTGTCGGTGTCTCAGCCCTGTGAGAAAGATGAAAGGGAGTTGGCCATGACCATTCCGCTGGTTCTCGAGGGAGCCTTCACCGGCGAGCAGGTATTGCGGGACATGATCGTCGCGCGGAAAGTCTGCTTCGATCACGCTCCATTCTATGTGCAAGATGGGTCGGACTGCATCATCCAAATCGGTTTTCAACTCAATCTCTATGCCGCCTTTCAGGATGCCAGCCATGTGCCGATCGGGGAAGACCCTGAGCTTCATGAGCTGGTGGGGGAACTCCACCGTCTCTGTCGCGTGTTTTTTCAATCGCTGGATCTTCTGAAGCCCTGCCAATACCCGGACCCTCCGATGCATCGCGTCATGTACTCTCCGGAGCGCCGGTACCGGGCCGAGGTCTGTCTGCAGATTCCTATCTTCGACCGGGCACACTATGGCGCAAAGCCGGACCGCCGGCTCGAAGAATTGCTCGCGACGGCCGAATGTCTCTTGCTGCAGTTGGGAGCCAAACGTGGGCAATGGGAAGATGAGCCGCGCGCAGAGCGGCGATCCGACGTGAGTTGCGAGGAGCATGCTCGAGCGGCCATGGAAGGATGATCGAGCCGGCCGGTGAGTCCGGTTGTTCGCCCCGTTCACGTCGACCGATATATTCCGGCCCCGGGATTAACCTTCTGCA
Organism: Nitrospira sp.; assembly: GCA_046604365.1. Taxonomy (GTDB): domain Bacteria; phylum Nitrospirota; class Nitrospiria; order Nitrospirales; family Nitrospiraceae; genus Nitrospira_D. The sequence continues at coordinate 27,639 of JBJACV010000007.1, read as the reverse complement.
GAGATTCGAAGAACATCCCTGACCGGCGAGGACAAGATACATGGAACGATGGCTCATGGCGGCGTTGCTGGTGGCGGCAGGGTGCGGCTCGAAAGACGAACCGCCCGCGTCCGTCCTGTCGGCTGCTCCGCAGACGACGATCCAAGCCGCGATTGTCGAAATCCGGACCGTCGAGGCGCCCATCCGTGTCGAAGTCACCGGGCAGGTCGTGCCCATCTTCCAAGCCGTTCTCTCGAGCCGGATCCAAGGAACCATTGATCAACTGCTCGTCCGGGAAGGCACGCAAGTGGTGAAGGGGCAGACGCTCGTTCAGCTGGACAACCGCGATGTGCGGGCGGAACTGGCGCGCGCCGAAGCGGAAGTCGAGAACGCCGAGGCGCACCTCGACCGCATGAAGACCCTGCATGCCCAGGATGCCGTGTCGAAACAGGAAATGGAAAACGCGACCAGGACGTTCAAAGTTGCGGAGGCGAATCACAAGGCGGTCTTGGCGCAGCTCAGCTATACCGTTGTGAAGGCGCCGTTCGACGGTGTCATCACCGAGAAGAAAGTGGAAGCGGGAGAATTGGCCTCGCCGGGGCAGCCCCTGTTGAAAATGGAAAATCCCCGGCAGCTGCGCCTTGAAGCGACCGTGGCGGAAGGAGATTTGAAATCGGTCTCTCGCGGAGACAAGATTCCCGTGACCATCGACGCGTTGCAAGGGCCGGCGCTGGCCGGGATCGTCGGTCAAATTCTCCCCGCCGGTGATCCCTACACGCACACCTTCACCGTGAAAGTGGACTTGCCCCCGGCGCCGGGATTGAAAACCGGCATGTTCGGACGGTTTCAATTGGACAAGGGAACGACTCGGACCATTCTCGTACCTGAGACCGCCGTTGTCGAGCGCGGGGAACTGACGAGCATTTTTGCCGTCGGTTCCGATCGGATCGCCCGACTCCGCTGGGTCAAAGCCGGACGTCGATTCGACAAACAGGTGGAAATACTGTCCGGTGTGAACGTCGGCGAATCGGTCCTGCTCGACGCCGCCCGAGGCGTCGATGGCGTGACGGTCAAGATCGTCGCGCAGGCGGCAGAGCCGGCGCCGACACCGTGACGTGTGTTCCGCGAGACCGGCGGGAGTCGCGAGATAAGCGCAGCGGGTCGAGGAGGTTGTCGAGATAAGTCCCGCCTTTCGCGCAAGTCTCGCCTCTCTCACAAACACGAGATACGAATGACGAATGACGGTTGACGAGGAATGATTCATCGCGTCCCATGACCCCTACCCCATCACCCCTCACCTCTTACGGTTTATCCGGTCGCATCGCGGCCCTCTTCATCGGGAGCAAGCTGACTCCGCTCATCATGGTGGGGGCGCTGCTGCTGGGCCTGTTCGCAATCGTGACAACGCCACGCGAAGAAGAGCCGCAGATCATCGTGCCGATGGCCGACGTCTGGCTGCCTTTTCCCGGTGCTTCCGCCAAAGTCGTCGAGGAACAACTGACCAAGCCGTTCGAGCGGAAACTCTCGGAGATCAAGGGCGTGGAGTATGTCTACTCGATTTCACGGCCCGGAGGCGCGTTGATTATCGTCCGCTTCTACGTCGGTCAGCCGATGGAGCAGAGTCTGGTCGATCTCTACGACAAGTTGATGTCCAATCAGGATCTGTTGCCACCGGGCGCCGAACCCTTTCTGGTAAAGCCGAAGGACGTGAACGACGTCCCGATCGTGACAGTGACGTTGTCGAGTGAGCGGTACGGTGAATTCGAATTGCATCGGTTGGCCGAGCAGGTGTTGGAGGAGGCCAAGAAAGTTGCCGGTACGTCCGGAGGCTTCATCGCCGGAGGCCGGATGCGAGAATTAGCGGTACAGATCGATCCGGCGAGGTTGAAGGCCTATGGACTGACCCCGTTGCAAGTCGCGGCCGTCATTCGCGGAGAGAATCGAGCCTTGCCGACGGGCCGGTTCGACAGCCGCAATCAAAACTTCCTTGTGGAGACCGGCCGCTTCATTCGGTCGCGCGCCGATCTGGAAAGCCTGGTGGTCGGCGTGAGCGAGCAACGACCGGTCTATCTGCGACACGTTGCGGAGGTCCGCGACGGACCGGCCGAGGCGACGAGCTATGTCTGGTTCGGTCTTGGCGCCGCCGGCGCCCGTGAGGGGTTAGGGGTAAGGGGTGAGGGGTTGGAGTCACCGGCGGTGACCGTGGCCATTGCCAAACAGGGCGGCACCAACGCGGTGACGGTGGCCGAGCAGGTCATCCGCAAGGTCGAAGACATGAAGGGTGTGACGGTCCCGTCGGATGTGCGCGTGACGGTCACGCGCGATTACGGAGAAACCGCGCAAGAGAAGGCCAACGAACTCCTGTGGCACCTCGTCATTGCCGTTGTCGCGGTGGTCCTCTTTCTTGGTGTCGCGTTGGGGCCGCGCCCCGCCCTGGTCGTGTCCCTTGCGATTCCCCTCACCCTTGCGCTGACGCTCTTTACGTCCATGCTCATCGGTTACACAATCAATCGGGTGACGCTTTTCGCGCTGATCTTCTCGATCGGTATTCTGGTGGACGACGCCATCGTCGTCGTCGAAAACACCTACCGGCATTTGACGCTGCGCCTGCGTCCCCATGACGAGGCGTCGATCTATGCCGTCGATGAAGTCGGCAACCCGACGATCCTGGCGACATTCACCGTCATTGCCGCGCTGCTGCCGATGGCCTTCGTCTCCGGCTTGATGGGCCCCTACATGAGGCCGATTCCCGTCAACGCCTCTATTGCGATGTTCTTCTCGCTGCTGGTCGCCTTCGTGGTGATTCCATGGTTCTGCCGAACCTGTTACCGGCCCGGAGCTGCAGTGAAAGGAGTCGACCACGACGAGCACCAGGACGGCTTGACGGCGCGTCTGTATCGCCGAGTTCTCTCCCCGCTGCTGACCCATCCGATCCTGGCCTATTCGTTCCTGGGCGTGGTCGCGCTTCTGCTGGCCGGATCATGCCTTTTGTTTTACACACGCCATGTCGTCGTCAAGATGCTGCCGTTCGACAACAAGAGCGAGTTGCAACTGGTCATCGATATGCCGGAAGGAACGACACTGGAGGAAACCGCCCGCGCCACCAAGGCTCTGACCCAATATGTTGCCACGGTACCGGAGGTGCGGGACTACCAGGCCTACGTCGGCACATCCTCACCCTTCAACTTTAACGGACTGGTGCGCCACTACTTTTTGCGGACGTTGCCGCATGAGGCGGACATTCAGATCAACCTGGCGGCAAAGGATCAGCGCCAGGCCCAGAGCCATGAGATCGCGCAGCGACTTCGGCCCCCGATTCAGGAGATCGCCCGACAGTACGGTGCGAACGTCAAAATCGTGGAAGTGCCCCCGGGACCGCCTGTGCAATCGGTGCTGGTCGGAGAAATCTACGGCCCGGACTATGTCAGGCAGATCGCCGTTGCGCGGGAGGTTCGGTCTCTCTTCGAGTCCACGCCCGGTGTCGTCGATGTGGACGATTTTATCGAGGCAGATCAGGCGAAGTACGTCTTCACCATCGATCATGCGAAGGCGGCTCTCGCCGGAATTCCCACAGACGACATCGTGCAGACGTTGCGCATGGCGTTGGAAGGGACGAAGGTCGGGCTGGTTCATATTCCTCAGGAGAAAAGTCCGGTTCAGATCGTACTGCGTCTGCCGTTGGCGGAGCGGACGGGACTTGAACATCTCGGCGAAATCGGATTGCGGACGAAGAGCGGAGGCATGGTCCAGCTCTCCGAATTGCTCACCGTCGAACAGACGATTCAGGACAACGCGATCTACCACAAGAACCAGAAGCCGGTGGTCTATCTCGTCGCCGATGTCGGCGGTCCCGGCGCGGAACAAGCCGAAAGCCCGGTCTATGGCGTGCTGGGTGTCGGGAAGCAGTTGGCGCAGTACCGGCCGGCCGAAGGATACGAAATTGAGCAATTCTACAGGGCCCAGCCCTGGTCGGAAGACAAGATCGCCATGAAGTGGGACGGCGAGTGGCACATCACCTACGAGACGTTCCGCGACATGGGGATCGCGTTTGCCGTGGCGATGGTACTGATCTATCTGCTGATCGTCGGGCAATTTCAGTCGTTCCTCACCCCGCTGATCATCATGGCGCCGATCCCGCTTACCTTGATCGGCATTCTGCCGGGTCATTGGTTGACCGGATCCTATTTCACGGCCACATCCATGATCGGCTTCATCGCGCTCGCCGGCATCATCGTCCGGAACTCGATTCTGCTCGTGGATTTTATCCAGCTTCAGGAGCGCGCGGGCGTCCCGCTGTCGGAGGCGGTCATCAGGGCCGGCGCGATCCGTACCAGACCGATCCTCTTGACGGCCGCCGCGTTGATGGTGGGAGCATTCGTGATCATTCTCGATCCGATCTTTCAAGGGCTGGCCGTGTCGCTGCTGTTCGGTGTGGGCGCTTCGACGGTCCTCACCTTGCTCGTGATTCCCTTGCTGTACTATCGTCTCGCCGGAAACCGCCGTTCCCCTGACATCACGGTCGGAAAGGGAGAAGCCGTCACGCCTAGCTCACATTACTCATGACAGTTCGTGACGAAACCACCAAAGAGTTTCGAGAAACCGAGTCAGACTTGAAACAGTCTGTTACGGCTGCGAGGGGCGAGCCTGCCCGCTGGCCGTGCGATGCATACGGCCACGCTGGTCGCAGCGGCGTATCGGCGATCGCAGTAGAACTGCACATGAATAATGCGGGCCAGGACAACGCCCATGGTCAGTTGTTCCGAAGAAGAGAAGAGCCGGCATATTTGGATTGTCTAAGGCGGCGGAGGTCACTAGATTGGAACCAAGGGATTAGAACTGAGGGGGCCTCAGCATGGATGGTGAAGTTCTCTTAAGGTCAGGTGAAGGCCAATCGCCGTTGGTGGCCTATTTCTCCATGGAGATCGGGCTGAATCCCGGCGTGCCCACCTACGCGGGGGGCTTGGGTGTGCTGGCGGGGGATACGATCCGTTCGGCGGCGGATATCCGTCTTCCCTTGGTTGCGGTGACCATCCTGTATCGGGGCGGGCATTTCTTTCAACGCCTTGACGAGACCGGCACGCAATCGGAGGAACCGGTCAAGTGGATCGTCGAGGATTTCTTGGAGCCGCTCGATGCGAAGGCGCAGATCGAAATCGAAGGGCGGGTTGTGCAGATCAGGGCCTGGCGCTACTTGCTCGTGGGAGAAACAGACTATCAGGTTCCTGTCTACTTTCTGGACACAGACCTTCCGGGCAATGGCGAATGGGATCGATCGCTGACGGGCGCTCTCTATGGAGGCGACCAACGGTACCGGCTTTGCCAGGAAGCGTTGCTCGGCCTCGGCGGTGTTCGCATGTTAGAGGCGCTGGGGCATCAACAGATCGGGCGCTTTCATCTGAACGAAGGCCATGCCGCGCTGCTTGTCCTCGGTCTGATGGAGCAAGAACTGGCTGCCGTCGGAGCCGACAAGGAGCCGACGGCGGCGATCTTGGATTCGGTACGCCCTCGCTGTGTGTTCACGACCCATACACCGGTTCCGGCCGGCCACGATCAATTTCCTTCCGACATGGCCGAGCAGGTCCTGGGAAAGCGGTACTGGAGCTGGCTGAAATGGTGTGGACAGACCAAGACCCTCAACATGACCGGCCTTGCCTTGAGCTGTTCGCGCTATGTGAACGGCGTGGCCATGAAACACGGCGAAGTGTCCCAGGGTATGTTTCCCGGGTATCCGGTGCATTCCATCACCAACGGGGTCCATGCGACAACCTGGGCGGCGCCGTCCTTCAAGGCGCTGTTCGATCGGCATCTTCCGGATTGGCGGCGCGATCCCCTGACGCTCCGCTATGCCGTGGGAATTCCTGCCGGTGACATCTGGGCCGCTCATCATGAAGCGAAGCGACGGCTCATCGAGTTTATTAACCATGAAACCAACGAGGGATTCGATGTGAACGTGTTGACCATCGGATTCGCCAGGCGCGCCGCCGCGTATAAACGGTTGACCTTGTTGTTCCACGATCTCGAACGGTTGAAAGCGATCGCGCAGCGGGCCGGCCGTTTCCAGCTGGTATTCGCTGGCAAGGCCCATCCCCGTGATCATGGAGGAAAGGAACTCATCCGCCTGGTGCATCGATTCCGCGAAGTGCTCCACGGTCAAGTGCCGGTCGTCTATCTTCGCAACTACGACATGGTGCTGGCCAAACTTCTCTGTGCGGGTGTGGATGTGTGGCTCAATACGCCGCTCCCTCCGCACGAGGCCTCCGGTACGAGCGGGATGAAGGCCGCTGTGAATGGCGTGCCGAGCCTGAGCGTGTTGGACGGATGGTGGATTGAGGGCCATATCGAAGGCATCACCGGCTGGTCCATCGGCGATCGGGTCGAAGCTTGTCTTGAACCGAGCAGCGGGATGGATGCCTGCCATGCCCAGGCCCTGTATGACAAACTCGAACAAAAAGTATTGCCGTGTTTCTATAACGACCGTGACCGTTTCATTGAGTTGATGCGGCAGACGATCGCCGTCAACGGGTCGTTCTTCAACACGCATCGCATGCTGGCGCAGTATCTCAACAACGCCTATTCCGCACTCGATTCCTATTACAGCAAGGTGATGAAGGGATGACCGGCGTGGGACCTGGGCCCTTCATCCTGACGATCAATGGAGGCTCATCGAGCATCAAATTCGCCTTGTACGGCCCGACCTTTCCGCCGGCCCGTCTCGTCGGCGGGATGATCGAGCGGATTGGAATTCCAGAGAGCCTCATGACGGTCACGGATCCTGTCAACGGACGCTCAGAGCGCCGGACCATTGAAGCGCCCGACCATCGGACCTGTGCGGCCAAGTTGGCCGACTGGTTGGAACAGGAAGTCGGACTCAGGAAGCTTGGCGCAATCGGCCACCGAGTGGTACAGGGCGGGCCGAAGTGCGACCGGCCTGAGCCGGTGACCCAGCAATTGCTGGAAGAGTTGCGGCGGATCAGTCCCTACCTGCCGGAGCACTTGCCTGCCGAAATCGACCTGATAGAATCCTTCACCGAGCGTTGTCCGACCCTCCCGCAAGTGGCCTGTTTCGATACCTCGTTCCATCGGGGCATGCCGAATGTGGCCCGTCTGCTGCCGATCCCAAGGCGGTACGAAAAGCTGGGGATTCAGCGGTACGGCTTTCACGGGTTGTCCTATGCCTTTCTCATGAGGGAGTTGTCCAGAATAGGGAAGCCTGGCGAAGCCAACGGTCGCATCATTCTCGCCCACTTGGGAAACGGCGCCAGCATGGCCGCCGTGAAGGGCGGCAAGAGCGTTGAGACCACGATGGGGTTTACCCCGGCTTCGGGCATGCCGATGAGCCGCCGATCGGGGGATCTTGATCCGGGGGTTGTCTCCTATCTGGCTCGAACGGAAGGGATGAGCGCCGATCGGTTTCATCGAATGGTCAACACGGAATCAGGCTTGCTCGGTGTCTCGGAGATCAGTGCCGATATGCGCGATCTCCTCAAAGAGGAACAGAGTGATCCGCGAGCGGCTGACGCCGTCGCGCTGTTCTGTTATCAGGCCAAAAAATGGATCGGGGCGCTGGCAGCGACGCTCGGGGGTGTCGATACCTTGGTGTTCAGCGCGGGGATCGGTGAGAATTCCTCCGTCGTTCGCGCGCGTATCTGTGAGGGATTGGAATTTCTCGGCATCACCATCGATCGGGTACGCAACGAGAGAAACGAAGCCGTGATTTCCAAAGAAAGCGGCAGGGCGACCGTGCGGGTGATTCACACGGATGAAGAACGTGAGATCGCGGCGTCCGTCATGACGTGGTTGGGTACAGGCTGAATAAGGAGGGGAGATGGACCATCGTCGAACGAGCGTGAAGCCCTTGAGTCCGGAAGCGGCCAAGAAACTGGATGCCTACTGGCGGGCAGCCAACTATCTCTCCGTCGGCCAGATTTATCTCTATGACAACCCCCTCCTGAAAAAGCCGCTGACGCGCGCCCACATCAAGCCGCGTCTCCTCGGTCATTGGGGCACGACGCCGGGCTTGAACTTCATTTATGTGCATCTGAACCGCATCATCAAGGAACACGACCTCAACATGATCTATATCGCCGGGCCCGGCCACGGCGGTCCCGGGCTTGTGGCGAACGCCTATCTTGAAGGGACCTACAGCGAGGTCTACACGAATGTCTCGCGGGACGAGCGCGGGATGAAGCGGCTGTTCAAGCAGTTTTCTTTCCCCGGCGGCATTCCCAGCCACGTGGCGCCCGAGACGCCCGGCTCCATCCATGAAGGAGGCGAACTGGGCTATGCGCTCTCACATGCCTACGGAGCCGTCTTCGATAATCCGGACCTGATTGCGGCCTGCGTCATCGGCGACGGCGAGGCGGAAACGGGTCCACTCGCCACGAGTTGGCACTCCAACAAGTTCCTCAATCCGGCCACCGACGGCGTGGTCCTGCCCATACTTCATCTGAACGGGTACAAGATCGCGAATCCGGCCGTGCTGGCCCGAATCAGTCATGACGAATTGGATCACCTCTTCCGGGGCTACGGCTACACTCCACATTTCGTCGAGGGCAGCGATCCGCGGGAGATGCATCAACGCATGGCCGCGACGCTCGATTCCATCATGCGTGACATCCAACGGATCAAAGGCGCTGCGCGTCGAGCCGGGGTCAAGGAACGGCCGCTTTGGCCGATGATCGTGCTCCGGACTCCCAAAGGCTGGACCTGTCCGCCACAGATCGACGGCAAGCGGACGGAAGATTATTGGCGGAGCCACCAAGTGCCGATGGGCGAGATGGATCAGCCCGCGCATATCAAGATGCTCGAGCGATGGATGAAGAGTTACAAGCCCTTGGAATTGTTCGACAAGACGGGGCGGCTCAAGCCGGAACTCGACGACTTGGCGCCCAAGGGTATGCGGCGGATGAGCGCGAATCCCCATGCGAACGGCGGACTGCTCCTCAAAGATTTGCGGCTCCCCGATTTTTGCGATTATGCCGTCCGGGTGACAAAACCAGGCGCGCTCGAAGCCGAATCGACCCGTGTGATGGGGACATTCTTGCGGGACACGATGAAACTCAACTTGGAGAGTCTGAATTTCCGCCTCTTCAGTCCCGACGAGAACAACTCCAATCGCTGGCAGGATGTCTTAGACGTCACCAACCGAGCCTGGATGGCGGAGCGCCTTCCATACGACGATCATCTGGCGCCGGACGGGAGGGTGATGGAGATGCTCAGTGAACACCAATGCCAGGGGTGGCTGGAGGGGTATCTCCTGACCGGTCGGCACGGGTTCTTTTCGTGCTACGAAGCCTTCATTCACATTATCGATTCGATGTTCAATCAGCATGCCAAGTGGCTGAAAGTCTGCGGCCATATTCCCTGGCGGAGACCGATCGCGTCGCTGAATTACCTGTTGTCCTCTCACGTCTGGCGGCAGGACCACAATGGATTCAGCCATCAAGATCCCGGCTTCATCGACCACGTCGTCAATAAGAAGGCCGAAGTGATCCGGGTGTATCTGCCGCCGGACGCCAATACGCTCTTGTTCGTCACCGATCAGTGTCTGCGCAGCCGGAATCAGGTCAATGTGATCGTCGCCGGCAAACAATCGGCCCCGCAGTGGCTCAACATGGACGACGCCATCACCCATTGCACGGCCGGCATCGGCATTTGGGAATGGGCAAGCAACGACAAGCACAGCGAGCCGGATGTGGTGATGGCCTGCTGCGGCGACGTGCCCACCATGGAAACGCTCGCGGCCGTGTCCTTGATAGGGACGTATTTTCCCGAACTATCCGTACGGGTGGTCAACGTGGTGGATCTTATGAAGCTGCAGCCACCCTCTGAACATCCGAACGGATTGTCGGACAAGGACTTTGATGCCCTGTTCACGACGGAGAAGCCGATCATCTTCGCCTTCCACGGCTATCCCTGGCTGATCCACCGCCTGACATACCGGCGGACCAATCACAAGAATTTGCACGTGCGCGGCTACAAGGAAGAGGGGACGACGACGACGCCGTTCGACATGGCGGTAATGAACGATCTCGATCGCTTTCATCTGGTCGCCGATGTCATCGATCGGATTCCCCTGCACGGGTCCGAGGCCGACTATGCCAAGCAGGCTCTCCGCGACAAACGCATCGAGCACAAACAGTACATTGCCAAATATGGCGAAGATATGCCGGAGATCAGCCGGTGGAAGTGGAGCGGGCGGAGGAAGGCCACCCGAAGGGCGCGGTTGCTCTAACGTCAGCCCAATCAGCAATTCCGAAAACAGGCAGGACCACACCGCTTTCCTACTTCCAGGTGGATGAATTTTCTCTACGAAGTATGTTATCGAAGGAGGCTTTTATAGGGGAAATCCAGGCGGCTGAACGAGCTATTAAGAGGGAGGAGCATGGACCGGGTGATTCTTTTCAATCTGCGGGTGGTCGGGGTATGTGTCATGGCTGTTCTTCTGGCCGGCCAATCGTACGCGGACGAACCGGAGGCCAAGAAACCGGACGACAACAAACCCCAGCCGATGCTTGATTGCCGGTTCGACCATAGCGATGTCGGAGAGACGAGCGAAGCCTTTCCATCCGACGACGTCTTTCGCCCCCTCATCGCGGACCCCAAACAACCCCAGTTCTTCGCCATGTGGCAACACTCGCGGCCGCGCGACAGCGGATCGTCCTTCAACTTGGGATCAGTGGCCATCGGCGAGAACTTCGGCTTTTACACCAAGCGGCAGGGATGCGATGGATGGCAAGTGGGCCTGCTTACCGGCATTTTCTCGCAGTTCAATCTGGACCAGAAAAACGCCGAGCTGATCAATACGGATTTCAATGTGGGCCTCCCGCTCTCGTGGCGATCAGGGAATTGGTCCGCGCGGCTTCGCTATTACCACCAAAGCAGCCACTTAGGTGATGAATTCTTGGTCAGGAATGTTGGATTCCAGCGGTTTACGGTCTCCTTTGAAGAGGTGGATGCGATTCTGTCTTACGACTACAAGTGGCTGCGCCTGTATGGAGGAGCTGCGTATCTGGTGCATCGCGAACCCGCAACAGTCGATCGTACACGGCTCCAGTGGGGATTCGAAGCTCGGGCTCCGGCGATGCGCACCAGTCTCTTGGTCCCCGTCCTCGATCGGCTGATTATCACGCCTGTGTTGTCGGCGGACTTCAAGTCGGCGGAAGAGCACAGCTGGATCATCGACACCAATGTGCTCGGCGGTTTTGAATGGTCCCGAACAGGATCCCGCCGGCATTTTCGGATCATGGCGACCTATTTTCACGGCTATAATCCGTACGGCCAGTTTTTCATCAACCAGAAGATTGAATCGATCGGGCTTGGGGCGTATTTCACGTTTTGATGAGACGAAGCGGGGTGCGGGCTTGCGAGCCCGCACACTGCACGGACAGTTCTGCTACAATCGTCCACCTGGACAAGTCGAAACGAGGCCGATCCGCCGTCGAGACATACCGTCATGAATCGTGCGGGCTAGGAGGCCACCGTCGATGAACAAGAAACTCTCCTTTTCCCTCTGGTATATGCTGCTCGCGGTCATGGCCGTCGTCCTGGTGCATGATGCCATCGTGTCCCTGAACAAAGTCGAAGAACTCCCGTACAGCCAGTTCAAAAGCCTGGTTGCCTCGGGCCAAGTCGCGGAAGTTTCCGTGGGCAGCCAGCGGCTGGCCGGCAAACTGAAGCCCGAAGGAGAAGCCAAGACAGAGAAGCTGTTTACGACGATCCGTGTCGAAGATCCGGATCTTGTCCGTGAGCTCAATAAACACGGCGTCGTCTTCGCCGGCGTGATTGAGTCAACCTTCTGGCACGATCTCCTCTCCTGGGTGTTGCCGGTCGGCGTGTTTGCCGTCATCTGGTTCTTTATCTTTCGTCGCTTGGGCCAGGCCCAGGGCGGCTTCATGCAAGTGGGACAATCCAAAGCGAAGATCTACGTGGAAAAGGACATCAAGGTGACGTTCGCGGATGTCGCCGGTGTGGACGAGGCCAAGGAAGAGCTGCGGGAGGTGATCGAGTTCCTCAAGACGCCGGAGAAATTCACCAAGCTGGGCGGGAAAATTCCGAAAGGCATTCTATTGGTCGGCCCGCCTGGAACCGGCAAGACGTTACTGGCCCGCGCGGTGGCCGGTGAGGCGGGGGTAACGTTCTTCAGCATCAGCGGTTCCGAGTTTGTCGAAATGTTCGTCGGGGTCGGGGCGGCCCGCGTGCGCGATTTATTCGATCAGGCGAAGTTGAAAGCGCCCTGCATCATCTTTATCGACGAGTTGGATGCGCTCGGAAAAGCGCGTGGCGCAGGACCGATGGGCCATGAGGAGCGGGAACAAACGCTCAATCAGTTGCTGGTCGAGATGGACGGCTTCGATCCCCGCATCGGGGTCATTCTCATGGCAGCGACCAATCGCCCCGAGATTCTTGATCCTGCGTTGCTGCGAGCCGGGCGGTTCGATCGTCATGTGGTGGTGGACCGTCCGGACAAGATCGGTCGCCTCGCCGTTCTTCGTGTGCATGCCAAGCAGGTGGCGTTTGGTCCCGACGCCGATCTTGAAACGATCGCAGCGATGACCCCCGGGTTCTCAGGAGCCGATTTGGCCAACATCATCAACGAGGCGGCGCTGCTGGCCGTGCGCAGAGGCAAGGATCAGGTCGGAGCGTCCGAATTGCAGGAAGCTGTCGAGCGAGTCATTGCCGGCTTGGAGAAGAAGAATCGTGTCCTGAATAAGATGGAGAAGGAGCGGGTGGCTTACCATGAGACCGGCCATGCCCTTGTGGCCCTGTCTTTGCCGGGGATGGATCAGGTGCAGAAAATCTCGATCATTCCACGAGGCGTGGCGGCGCTCGGCTATACGTTGCAGCTTCCGACGGAAGACCGGTTCCTGATGACGAAGTCCGAGCTCGAGAACAAGGTCGCCGTATTGCTGGGTGGTCGGATTGCGGAAGAACTGACCTTCGGCGAGGCTTCGACGGGAGCGCAGAACGATCTTGTAAAAGCCACCGACATCGCGAAAAGCATGGTGAAGGCTTACGGTATGAGCGACAAATTGGGCACCATCACGCTTGAGCGGGAGCGGCAACCCCAGTTTCTCCAGCTGCCGATCGGGTCTGAAAAGGGCGATTATTCCGAGGAGACTGCGCGGGAAATCGATTGTGAGGTGCGGCGGATCATCGACGAACAGTATGAACGGGTGAAACGGCTGTTGGGAGAGCGGAAAGCCGCGTTGCAGCAAGGCGCGCAGCTGTTGCTGGAACAGGAAGTCATCACCGGGGCTGAGCTGCAAACGATAATGAAAAAGGTTTGAATGGATTACCGGCATGGGGTAAGTATGTACCACTAGCGAGACAAAGGCGCAGATTGTCGAGCGGACTATGCTGGTGGAACAACAGGCAACGATCTCCGTCAGCGACAATGTGATTTACTGTCGGGGGGCCTGGACCCTTCCGAATCTGACTGAATTGGAGCGCCGCAGTAAGACACTCCGATGGCCTGACGCTCCCGAAGTGTTGTGCGATGCCGGCGAGGTGGCCGCCATGGATACCGGCGGCGCCCTGTTGCTGTATCGGACTATTCAGAGTGTGCGCCGCGCCGGTCGGGGCGTCTCTCTTCACGGGTTGAAGCCGGAATTCGCCGAGCTGGTCCGGCTGATCGAAACCAGCGGTCGTCCCACTCACGACGCCGACCTCCGAAGGGACGGATGGGATGCGCGCGTGACCCGAGCCATCCGGCGTAAACAAGACGCGGTCATTCACGGGCTGGCCTTTCTCGGAGAAACTACCGTCACGTTCGGCCGGTCGCTGCTGCGGCCGCGGTTGATTCGATGGCGGGCTCTGCTGCGGGTCATCGAACTGGACGGCGTACGCGCCTTACCGATCACCGGCCTGTTGACGTTTCTTGTCGGCATCGTGATCGCGTATCAGGGAGCGGAACAGCTTCGCAAGTTCGGCACGAACATCTTCATCGTCGATCTGGTCGGGATTTCGCTGGTGCGGGAGATCTCGCCGTTGATTGTCGCGATCCTCATCGCCGGCCGGTCGGGATCGGCCTATGCGGCCGAGATCGGCACGATGAAGGTGACGGAGGAATTGGACGCAGTCCGCACGCTCGGCATTTCGCCGATCAGCTTGCTGGTCCTGCCGAGAGCTCTGGCCCTCGTTCTCGCCTTGCCGCTGTTGACGGTCTATGCCGATGTCCTGGGTGTGTTCGGCGGCATGCTCGTCGCGACGAGCCAGTTGAACGTGAGTTTCACCGAGTTCCTCGCCCGCTTCGAAGAGGCCGTCGCGGTACGGCATTTTCTCATCGGTCTCGCCAAGGCGCCGTTCTTTGCTATGATCATTGCAATGGTCGGCTGCTATCAGGGGCTTCAGATCCGGGGCGGTGTAGACGACGTAGGCCGGCATACGACGATCGCCGTCGTCCAAAGCATTTTTCTCGTCATCGTGTTCGATGCGATTTGCAGCGTGTTGACCAACTGGTGGGACTTATGATGCGCGAGAGTGGCGCGACTGGCGCGAGTCGCGGGACGGGTGGATCCGGTCTTCGGTTTCGCGCCGGTTGCGCGTTCCTCGCCCGCCTCGCTGATGCGGGAGTACAGAGAAGATGGGGATCGGGAGGTTGAGCGACATTGAGTCACGAGGCGGCTCCGACGGCGTCCACGCGCCGGTGATCGATGTCAGCCATGTCGTGACGAGATTCGGAGCGGCCGTCGTGCACGATGATGTGAGTCTGTCGATCAGGCAGGGCGAAGTCTTCGCGATCGCCGGAGGCAACGGCTGCGGCAAGTCCACGCTGTTGCGGGAGATCGTCGGCCTGCTGACACCATCGGGTGGAACCATTCGGATTTTGGGAGTCGATAGCCGGGCATTAGGTGAAAGCAATGGCCGGCCGATTCACAACCGGATCGGGGTCATGTTCCAGCACGGCGCCCTGTTCAGTTCGCTCACGCTGGCGGAAAATGTTGCCGTGCCGTTGCGCGAGCATACGGATCTGAATCCAGGATTGATTCGTGAGATCGTCGCCGTCAAGATCGCCATGGTGGGATTGTCCCCGGACAGCGGCATGAAATTTCCGAACGAGCTGAGCGGAGGCATGAGACGGAGGGCCGCCCTTGCCCGCGCAATCGTGATGGACCCGGAGCTGCTCTTTCTTGACGAACCGACGGCCGGGCTGGATCCGATGATCGCCGCGGGGTTCGATGACCTTGTCCTCTCGCTGAAAAAGCTCTTGGGGTTGACGGTCGTCATGGTGACACACGATCTGGATTCCCTGTGGCGCATCGCCAGCCGGGTGGCGGTGCTGGGCAAGGGGAAAGTGCTGGGGGTCGGAACCATGCAGGAGTTGTCGCAATCCGATGACCCTGTGATCAGAGAATATTTCCACGGTCCACGCGGGCGCACGGCGTTGGAACAGGCGGCATGGAACGGCGCGAGACGTGACGCATGAAGCATAGAGCCTGTTTCGCGAGAACAGCGAGACAGGCGGGAAACGCGCGACGAGACGGGGAAGTTGTCGAAACGAGTCCCGCCTTTCGCGCACGTCTTGCCTCTCTCGCAGGGACGAAATACGAACGATAAGGTACGAGAAGGGCATCGAAGTGGAACCGAAAGTAAATTACATTCTCGTTGGAGCGTTCGTGGCTGTCCTCGGCGCGGCGATGTTGGTCGGCGTTCTGTGGATGGGGAAATCGGACTACCGGGGCATCTATGACCGGTACGAGGCCTATTTTCGGGAATCGGTGGCGGGCTTGAGCGTGGACTCGACCGTCAAATATCGCGGTGTCGATGTGGGGCGTGTGAAGGACATTGCCTTGAACCCCGACAATCCTGAGGAAGTGAAGTTGACGCTGGATATTGCCGGCGGGACACCGATCAAAACGGACACCGTTGCCGTCCTCCAGACACAGGGGTTGACCGGTCTGGCGACGATCAATTTGACAGGAGGCAGTCGGGAGGCGCCGCGGTTGGAAGTTTCGGAAGGGCAGGCGTATCCGGTCATCAAGACCGGTCCCTCCTTGTTCTTTCGGCTGGACGAAGCGATTTCCCGCTTGTTGTCCGAGAAGGGATTGAGCAAGCTCCTGGTGGATCTGGACTTAGCAGCCAAAGGGGCGGCGGACGTGCTGGATGAAGAGAACCGTTCGGCGTTGAAGCGAACGATCACGGATCTTTCCGAGGTCGTGCACTCTGTCGCAGCCCATCGGGCACAGATCGAGGCAGGTCTGAACGGCGCCGCCCAAAGCGCCGATAACCTTGTCAAGGTCACGGCGGCGTTGAATGAGCAGGTGCCGGTCATGCTGGCGCGGATCAACAAGAGCGCAGCCGCCTTGAACGCGATGACGGAAGAACTCGCTCAAACGAGCAAAGCGGTGCGGTCGGTCGTGAATGACAGCCGGCCGGAGTTGGAACGGTTCTCGCGGCAGACCTTACCAGAAGCCGGGTTATTGGTGACGGAACTGAGGGAGTTGGCCACGACGCTGACGCGGGTGGCCCGGGATCTGGAACGCGAGCCTGAGTCGCTCGTGTTCGGACGGAAGCCGGCGCCGCGCGGACCGGGAGAGTAGGATACGTGAATCGTATCTCGTGAGAGTGGCGGGAATCGCGAGAAAAGCGAGACGGGTCAAGGAGATTGTGGAGATAAGTCCCGCCTTTCACGCACGTCTCGTCATTCTCGCCCGTGCGAGAGATGAATAAGGGGGAGAGGCCATAGATGAAGTATCGAATGGGACAGGTGGCTTGCGCTCTGTTGGCATTGACGGCGGCCGGCTGTCTCTCTCCTCGCTCGGAATCTCAATCGCCCCATATATATCGCCTGAGTCTCGATCCTGAGCGCACCGAAGTTCGTCCAGCCGACATCAACGGTCCGATCTTGCAGGTCAGCCTGCCGATGGCCGAGCCGGGATTCGACACACCTCGGATGGTGTATCTGAAGCGTCCCTATGAATTGGAGCAGTATGCCCTGAATCAATGGGCCGACCAGCCGGCGCGCATGTTCGCGTCCTTGATGGTGCAGGCGCTGGGGCGGACCGGCTTGTGGCGAGCCGTCGTCCCGATACCGGGCTCCATTCGAGGAGATTTCCGTCTCGACTCCTATGGGTTTTCGTTGCAGCAGGAATTCATGCAGGACCCCAGCCTGGTGAGGGTCACTGTTCGCGCGCAATTGGTCGAGGCAAAAGAGTCGCGGGTTGTAGGGACACGAGCGTTTGAAGCAGTGGAGAGGGCGCAAAGCAACGACGCATACGGTGGCGTGGCGGCCGCGAACCGGGCGATTGCCGTGCTGCTCGACGAGATAGCCTCCTGGCTTCGGGAATGCCTGAAACATTCGCCGGAATGCAGCCGTTGAGCAGGCGCATATCAAGACGTGAAACGTGAAAAGTAAGAAGTGAGGAGTGAGGGGTGGGAGTGAGGAGAACGAGGGTAAGGGGCAAGAGCAACCCATGATGAGCCGGACACGTGCTGTCCTGTGCCTGTTGACGATCGTCTGTTGGCTGGCAGATTCCACGACGGGATTCGCGGCGGGCGAACGAAATCTGGCTCGAGGCAAGAAGCTCTATGAGAAGTATTGTCTGGCCTGTCATGGCCAGCATGGCCGAGGGGATGGAGCCGTGCAATTTGACCCTCCAGTTGCGGACCTGACCTCGAGTGAGGTGCTCATGAAGCCGGACTCCCGCCTCTTGAAGAGCATCCACGAGGGACGACCGAATACCGCGATGGATACGTGGAAGCGTGTCATGTCCGAGGAGGCGACTCGTGATGTGCTCGCGTACATTCTGACCTTTCCACGGTAGTCGAGGCTGACGAAGCCGAATGAAAGCGTCCTGGAAAACAGGCCTCAGTTTCGGCTTGACCTCAGGCGTCATCACGACGCTCGGCTTGATGGTGGGGTTGCATTCGGGAACGCATTCGCGTGCCATCGTGATCGGAGGAATTCTGACCATCGCGATTGCTGATGCGATGTCCGATGCCCTCGGCATCCATGTATCTGAAGAATCGAACAACAGCGGTCCTACGAGGCATGTCTGGGAGGCAACCCTGGCGACCTTCGCCGCGAAGTTCGTCATCGCACTGAGCTTTGTGGTGCCGGTTGTGCTGCGTCCACTCGATCAGGCGATAATGATCAGCGTAGCCTGGGGCATGTTCTTACTGGCGGCCCTCAGTTTCTTTGTCGCGCGGGTCCAAGCCATTCCGGCGTGGAAGGTCATCGGCGAACATCTTCTCATCGCCCTGTGTGTCGTGGCGATTACGCATGCGGTCGGCGAGTGGGTGCAAGGTCTCGTGGAGGCGGAATGATCCCTGTAAGGCGGAACAGGTGAGGGGTAAGGGGTGAGGAGTGAACGAAACGGAAAGGGGATGATATGGACACTCGGAGCAAAGTCTATCTGTACCAGACGACAGTTAAATGGGCGGACCATCGCAAAGGCACGATGTCCTGCGAAGGCAAACCGAATGTGGAGGTGGCGACGCCGCCGGAATTCAAGGGGCATGAAGGGATCTGGTCTCCGGAAGATCTGTTCGTGGCCTCGGCGAATATCTGCCTGATGACGACGTTCATCGCTGTCGCGGAACGGGCCGGCCTCGCCTTCTCCGCGTATGAAAGCGCGGCGGAAGGCCGGCTGGAGTTGGTGGAAGGAAAGTTTCAGTTCACTGCCATCACGATCAAGCCGACCATTACTTTGGAATCGGATGACGATGCCGCCAGGGCGAAAGAGCTGATTGAAAAAGCCGAAGCCAATTGTCTGATCTCCAACTCGATGAAGGCCACAGTGACGTTGGAGCCGGTCATCCATTAACCCGCCCCAGCTGACAGGTGCCGGCGGGAGGTTTGCGGCTTCAATACGGCGTAGCCGCCGATCCTTCGTCAGCCCCCGCTCTTCCTCATCGCCAGTTTGCTTGCCCACGAGCCGACAGCGAACTGGGGGACGGAAAGGACCATCATGGCGACCAGAGCGAGCGGCCACAGCGACAGCGAATTTCCGGCCATCACGAGTGCGAGTGCCTGACCCGCAGCCATACTCATGGCCCACCGCCAGGGGCGATCGGGAAAGCGATAGCCGAGGACAAAGATCACGGCGCACATGATCGGAATCCCTAGATAGAAGTAGGCTTCGGAATCCCAGGCTTCCCTTCGTCCTGTCGCCATGGAAATGGCCAGACAGACCAGGAGTCCGCCCAAAACGGATACGCCGAAAGGAACATAATCGTGGATGCGCCGGGTCATCGTCTGTTCAGCACCGATATCAGTTGGCCCAGCATTGCATGCTCCGGGTGAACGCGCAACCAAGACAACATTTCCGGGCAGTTCTCCCTGTCTGTAGATTAGTCTGTCTTGTTGGCAGGACCGGCAAGCTTTGCCACAAAGACCAGATAAACCAAATAGACCGGACAGACCAGAACTACCAGTGACTCTCTCTTCTCTGTAGCATCCTGCACCAGTGGCAGAAATGGCACTGGGGTGTTTCTCGCCAACTCTCTTTCATCCTTGCCGTGACGATCAGGCCCAAGCAGGCTAAGCCCGCGATGGACTGAAGAGTTTCCTTTCCATCGGTCGCCTGCTCCAGTGGCACACCGCTCGCAATATCTTCGACTGTAAGAGGTTGTCTATGCGTCCCATAGAAATCGGGCTCGGCCTGTTCATCGTGATCGTATCGGCCGGATTTGCCGGAGGTGTGGGGTTGAAGGAGCTCACATCTGCGGGAAAAGGGGGAGATTCGGTCAGCGGGAGGGAGATCTATGTCAACACCTGCATCCGTTGCCATGGAATCGACGGCACAGGAGTGCAGAGCCTCCGGCTGGTTCCCGCGCCTGCGGATCTCAGCTCATCCGACGTTCAGAATCGTCTCGATGGGACACTGTTCAAGCGTATTCATGAGGGCAAACCGAATACCGCGATGGGAGCATGGAAACATGCGCTGTCCGACGAGGAAATCTGGGACGTGCTGGCCTACGTGCGAACACTCGGAGTCGGCTCCGATGCGCGACCGTGAGGGCGAATCCTTTTATGGAAGCCTGCCTCTCATGGATCGGAACGAACAGGGAACGGACTCAATGATTGACCAATGGGAGGTGTCGCCATGATGTGTAATGTCGGAGGAGTCGAACGGCCGATACGGATCGCAGCGGGTATTCTGTTGCTCGGGATCGGCGCGCTGGCCGGCCTTTCTACTGTCGGCACGGGGATCGCGCTGGCCGCAGGGGCAATCTTACTGCTCACCGCAGCGATCGGATTTTGCCCGCTCACGGCTCTGCTTGGAATCAATACCTGTGGGGCGAAACCCGGCACCAAGAAGTGAGGGTTGGATGATGGAACGACGCATGATGGCCGGCATGGCAGTGATTGCCGTGTTCTCGATGGCGATGGGTTGTGTGCCGCCTCCGCGCGTGGCAGGACCAGCTGAGGCTACAGCCGTCGCGGAGCGAAACGGAGCTGTGGACGCGCTGTTCTCTCCACCTTCACCGGAGACCATTCCCGTGGATTTGCGGGGGGAGCAGATTCGGTTGGGCTACAAAATGGTAGTTGATACGCAAGGGTACGGGAAGCGTTATATCGGCAATGCGCTCAACTGCACGAATTGTCACCTTGATGCGGGACTCACTCCCGGCGCGGCTTCCTTTGTTGGAATCAGCATCCTCTATCCAGTATATCGCGCTCGCGCAGGCCGGCCGATGAGCCTTGCCGATCGAATCAACGAATGTTTCGAGCGGAGCTTGAACGGCAGAGCGCTTCCCCCCGACAGCATGAAACTCGCGGCCATTGTGGCCTACATCGACTGGTTGTCGAAGAACGTGCCGCCCGGCAGCGCCGTGCCCTGGCGGGGAATTCCCCGTATCACGTCGACTCATCAGCCGGATCCTGTCAGCGGCAAGCAGGTGTTCGAACGGCGATGTGTCTTCTGCCATGGGACCGACGGGCAAGGAACGATGGCCGCGCCGCCGGTCTGGGGGCCCGGCTCCTACAATGTCGGCGCGGGCATGGCGCGAGTCAGCGTGGCTGCTGCATTCATCAAGGCGAATATGCCGCGTGGGTGGGGCTGGTCCCTGACGGACGACGAAGCGTTCGATGTCGCAGCCTACATCAACAGCCAGCCGAGGCCTGACTTTCCCGGTAAAGCGCACGATTGGCCGAACGGGGGGAAGCCGGCGGATGCGCCATATTAAGCATCATCGCTGGAGGGTGGTGTGATCGAGATGAACGGCATGCTCGTTACGCTTCTGGTCGGCGCACTTGGCGTCGCTGCCGTGGGGTTCAGTGGAACAGCCGTGACTGCTCAGGAGTCGCATCGAGTGGTCATGCACCTCAATTCAGGCGATGAGAAGGTCCAACGGGGAGCGTTGAACAATATCCGTCACCTCTATCAAGAGGTGGGGCGGGCGCACTTGCGGGTCGAGTTGGTTGTGCATGGCGCCGGGTTGACGCTCTTGACGAAAAAAGATTCGCTGTTGGCGACGGAACTGGCGCAGCTGAAGACGGCCTCCGATGTCGAATTTACCGCCTGCTCCAATACGATGAAGGCGCAGGGTCTCACGCGGGCGGATTTGATTGATCAGGTGGATCGCACCGTGCCGGCCATGGTCCGACTGATGGAACTACAAGAACAAGGCTGGTCCTATATCAAACCCTGATGCCGAGATGACGCACGACACCCTAGCTCTTCACGGAACAGACCACAAGGATACGAACCCGGTGCTTGGGTGGTGGGCCGGCGGTGTGGCGATCGGAGTTGTGCTTATTCTGGCGGTCGCATTGGTCCAACCGATCGGAGTTTCGACGCAGTACGTCGTGCTGGACGGCGTACTCCTCCACCATGTGCTCCCGGACGTGGCATCGAAGAGCCCCTACCTGGCGAAGACCGCGCCGGGTTGGACGCTGGCCACGTACGAGTTCTTTTTCGTGTTGGGGATCCCGCTCGGGGCATTGCTGGCAGCGATGGCGACGTCCCGCTTCAGCACGAGAGTCGTGCCGCCCGAATGGAGCACACGGTTTGGCTCGAACCCCGGACATCGCCTGGTCTGGTCCTTCGTCGGCGGATTTCTCCTCCTCTTTGGCGCCCGTTTCGGCGGCGGGTGTACCTCCGGCCATATGATCAGCGGCCTGTCGCAGCTGGCCGTCAGTTCGCTCGTGTTTTCGGTCGCCCTCTTTGCGAGCGCGATCATGACGGCACGGTGGCTGTACGGCGACGGGAGAAAGCAATGATGTTGTTGCTTGGATTAGTGTTGGGGGTGGCCTTCGGCGCAGCCCTTCAATTATCCGGCGCATCGAGCCATACCAAAATCACCGGGGCGTTGCGGCTCAAAGATTTGACGATCATCAAACTGATCGTGGTCGCGATCGGAGTCGGATTGATGGGGGTCCATCTGTTGGATCTGTCGGGGTGGGCGAACATGAAGGTCAAAGATCTGTATCTACCTGGAATGATCGTAGCAGGGCTCATCTTCGGTGTGGGGTTTGCCGTCTCGGGCTATTGCCCGGGCACGGCGCTCGTGGCAGCGGCTGAAGGGAAACCGGATGCCTGGGTGACGGTCCTGGGCGGAATGTTCGGCGCCCTGGTGTTTGCCTTCATGTTTCCGGATTTAGAAACGATCTTGTTGTCTTTCGGTCAGTACGGGCCTGTGACGATTCATGGACTGCTTGGGATTCAGGGCGCCATTCTGGCCATTCCGTTGGGCGGGTTCTGTCTCTGGCTGGCGGCGAAACTGCCAGGTTCCGGAGGCGCGCAATGAAACTCACGGCGTCCTATCATGGCGGCACTCGCTACGATATCACGAGCGGCAAACATCGCGTCGTCACCGACCAGCCGACAGAAGACGGGGGGCAGGATGCCGGAATGAGTCCGGTTGAACTCTTCGTCGGCTCCGTGGCGAGCTGCGTGGCTTACTTCGTAGGCCAGTTTTGTGCGCGACACAATATTTCTCGAGATGGGTTGAGTATCGATGCGGAATGGGCCATGGCAGAAAGTCCGCACCGTGTCGGCCGGATCGATATCGTCATCCATCTTCCCCATCGAATTCCGTCCGAGCAGAAAGAGCGGTTGTTGAAAGTCGCGCATGGCTGCACGGTCCATCAGTCTATCGCGAATGCGCTGCCCATCACGATCACGTTGAATCCTCATACGCTATCGGGGGTTCGTGCATAGAGACAGGTGAAGGGTGAGATTACGATCAATGAAAAGGAGGAAGCGATGAAAGGAAGGAGACGAGTGTTGGTCGCAGGAGCGGTGCTCGCGCTGGTGGGACTGACCGCGTTTCCCTCCCCCTCAGTTGCCAGCGACCAGTCTCGCGCGAAGGACATCGTCCAGCAGACCTGCGCGCAATGCCACCGGCTGGAAGGCAAGGCCGACTCTCGCTTCAATCTGAGGGCGCCCGATCTGATCTGGGCCGGCAGCAAATATCAGCGGCCCTGGTTGATTCGATGGCTGACCGGCAAAGAGGCGCCTCTTTATGCAAAGGGCTATCGATGGGATCTGACGACAGTGCCGTCCAAGCATCCGATGGTCACCGAGTCGGAAGCCGACGCCATCGCCGATTACTTTGCCGAGCACAACAAAGATCCTCGAGTCACGGTCGGCGCATTCGATCTCTCGAAAGTGACGAAGTACGAAGCGACTTTCGGCGGGATGGCCTATAAGGCGCATGCCTGTCTTGGCTGCCACACGATCGAGGAGAACGGGAAGCTCATTGGCGGCCCGCAGAGTACCGCTTTGCAGGATGCCGGCCGTCGATACAAGGCGGACTGGCTGTATCGTTTTGGTCAAAATCCGCAAGACTTCATCATCCATACCGGGGAATTTCTCGCTGACGCGACCGACCCGCAATTGCGGACGGTGATCGGATTTCTCGCCACGCAAGGCGTCCAAGATTTCAAATACTACGAGCCTTGGACGAGTCCGGAATTCGCCAATGCGAGTGGGGATCGAGGCAAAGTCCTTTACAAGGAATATTGTTCGCAATGTCACGGCGCGACGGGTAAAGGCGATGGACCGGCGGCTTCCGGATTGGAACCGAAGCCGGCGATCCATGCCAACATACCCTTCGATAAACTGCCGATGGAGTATCTCTACAATGTCATCAACCATGGAGGTCCTGCGATAGGCAAATCGCCGAACATGCCCTATTGGAATTTGACGATCGGTCAGCAGGGCGTGGCCGATGTGATCGTCTATTTGAAGGCGACGTTCAAGGGAGTGCCGGAGACGGCGATCGCGCCGACCACAAGTGATGCGAGCGCCTGTCTGCAGCCCCGCCAGACAACCAAGGCTCCGGATGAATTCCTGGCCAAGACCAATCCGCTTGCCGCATCGTCGGGCGCGATTGCAGCCGGGAAGACACTCTTTCTCAAGACGGCGCAGCCGGTCGCCTGTGTGATGTGTCATGGTGAACAGGGAGACGGGAAAGGCTTGATGGGCGCAGCGCTGATGCCGCCGCCGAGGAACTTCACGTGCGGCGCGATGATGAAGGATATACCTGATGGTCAGCTGTTCTGGATCATCAAGAACGGGTCGATGGGAACCGGCATGATGGCGTTTCCAGGACTGCCGGATGACCAGGTGTGGCAGTTGGTGCAGTACATTCGTTCACTGGCGAAGTGATGAGTGCGAGAAGAGCGGGACTTGCGGGACAAGCGAGACTGGTTCAAGTGGTCATCAATTGGAGTCGCCCCCGTCTCGCCTTTCGCGCGCGTCTCGCTTCTCTCGCATGCACGGGATATGAGGAATGAACAAAGGAGGCAGAAGTGGCGACTTTCATTATTTCGGGCAGTCGAGGAACAGACGATCCTACCATGGCAACTCTGCCTTTCATGGCGGCGAAGACCGCAAAAGAGCAAGGGCACGATGTGGTGTTGTGGCTGTGGAACGAAGCCGTCACCCTGGGTCGGAAAGGTGTGGCTGACCATGTGATCGGCGTGAACCTGACTCCGCTGAAAGAGTTGCTCGCAGCCGTGCAGACAGCGGGGGTGCCGATCTGGGTCTGCGGCGCATGCGCTGTTGCGAGGCAGATCGGGGGAGCGGATCTGGTGGCCGGGGCATCGATCAAGGGCATGCCGGATTACATCAAGGCTGTCGCCGAACGCGACCGGAACGTGGCGTTCTGACGGCGCACCAGAAAATGTATCCTTGTGGACTGTACGCGCTATCCACGCGAGACTTGGGAGATAAGCGGGATGCGGCGGAGCTCGATAGCATGCCCGCTCCTTTTCCATCAATGCTTGAAATGAATGTGAATCCTTTTGTGCCCGTCCGTCTCTCATGGTCAGTCGAATGTGGAGGGTGTTTCTTTGCTCAGATGGGCTGGGTGAGGACTCCTCAAACCTAGGAGGTCGGTTGTGATGAGAAAAGGACTATTAGCTGTTGTCGCGATCGCTGCCGTCGGATGTAGTGGAATTGGCCCTCACAAGGCAGTGAGCGGAGAACCGACAAGCCCAGCCCTTGGATATGAGATCCATGTCCAGGCACCTCACATGATGGCGGACGGGACGCCGGGCGGCCCGTTCCATCATTACTGCAAGGGTATTTCCGATAAGATTCTTCAATGTCTCCTGTTTGAGTCGACCGATCCGAAGGCGCCGTTGGTCGGCGTCGAGTATTTTGTCGCCAAAGACCTGACGCGAAAGCTTCCCGCTATTCAGTGGCACCGGCATTTCCACGATCATAAAGTCGAGATCGCGACGGGCCGCGTCCAAATCCTCGATATGCCGAGTGACCAGGCTGCCAAAGTCGCGGAAGTCGCGGCAGGAACAGACGGTGTGATCTATCACTTGTGGCAACATGGGCAGGAATTTCCAGACGGCACCGTGAGCTTCCCGCAATCCCTCGGACACAAGTTCACCGGGTTCTCGGAAAATAAGTAGGATTGATCGATAGAGAGGGCCAGGGTCCATTCGTCGGGGCCTGGTCGTTCTCTTTTGGCGGAGTATTGTTCATGACGTATTGGGGAATAAAAAGACGAGCCATGCGTCCCTATCTCTTGTTCGCGGTGGTTGTGGCGGCGCTTGAGTCACCGGGCCTTTCGGTCTTTGGTGCGGATGAAGCCATCCTCAAACCGCGAGTGCCGATCGAACAAATCGAAGAAGCCAGAAGTCGGACAAATCCTGTACCGGCTACGGAGGAAACGATTGAGAAGGGCAAGAAGCTCTTCCAGGGGAAAGCCTTCTGTGTGACCTGCCACGGGAAAGACGGTAAAGGGTTTGGCGGCGACATTGAGCCGGGCACTCTGAAAGGTCCCTTACCGAGAAACTTTACCGACAAGGAGTGGCAGGCCACTCGAACAGACGGGGAACTATTCTGGATATTGAAGAACGGCAGCAAGGGCACGGCGATGGCTTCGTTCATTCCGCTCATCTTGACGGAAGAAGAAGCCTGGCAAGTGCTGCGCTATGTGCGATCCTTCGCAAACGACGAACAAGGAGTGCGATGATGAAGCCCAGCACATTCGTGTTACTACTCACAACGGTTGTGCTTGCCGGATCTCCGGCGGCGGCTGAGCGGCACATGATGCAGCCGAGAGTGCCTGCCGACAAGCTGGCCGAAGCGCGCGCACTCAAGAGCCCCTTGCCGAGCTCCCCGGAGATCGTCGAAAAGGGCAAGGCGCTCTATAACGGCAAAGGTACCTGCTTCAACTGTCATGGCACCGATGGCGGCGGCAACGGGCCCGCGGCGGCGAAACTCAATCCGGCGCCGCGCAATTTCCGGCACCATGGATTCTGGCACCATCGCACCGAAGGCGAACTGTTTTGGGTCATCAAGCACGGCTCGCCCGGCACGGCCATGATCGGATTCGGCCCTGTCCTGTCGGACGAAGAAATCTGGAGCCTCATCCAGTATGAGCGCACTTTTGCCGGTAAACATGGACGGCGGGGGATGGGTCGTGGAGAAGGCATGGGACCCATGATGGGACCTGGCGGCGGGGAGCATCGCGGACGGAGAGGCGGAATGGGTGAGTGAGCCGCGAGGTCGAACTATGCTGGTTTGATCGCGGGAGGAATGAGGAAAAATGATTTGAACCGGCCGATGGCAGAAGATATGATGGCTGCCAATCAAATAAGGGAGGTCGGCATGAACACATTCTCAATGATCGGCGCAGGGGTCGCCGTTGGGCTGATTCTCAGCGGCTGCTCGTCGTACCACACGGGCAAACACGCGGCGCCGCTGTATGCGAAAGCGACGATTACCGGACCGGGAATTACCGGAGAGGCGCATCTCTACGAAAAATATGAAGGGCGCGTGCGGATCAAGTTAAGTGTGAAAGGCAGTCCTGAGAGCAAACTCACGCCGGGATTGCACGGGATCCATATTCATGAAACAGGAAGCTGCGACCCCTTCGCTTCGGCCAAAGGTCATTACGACGGCAATGTCGATGCCAATGTCAATCCGGAGGCATCGGTTTCCCCAGGGCTTGCGAATCATCCCTATCATCTCGGCGACTTACAGAATCTGTATGTCGATGAGAGCCGGAACGGCTCGCTCTATACCATCACAAGCCGAGTCACGCTGGCCGATGGACTGAATACGCTGTTCGACAAAGACGGCAGTGCCTTCATTATTCATGAATTGCAAGATAAGTACGTGCCTGATCCACCGACCAAGGACGCACCAGGCGGACCCCGGATCGCTTGCGGCGTGATCGTCAAACAATAACGGGAACGTTTTGAAGGCTGTAGGACGGGGCGGGATCGATCTCTTGAGAAGAGAT
>JBJACV010000006.1:0-190441 GCA_046604365.1 Nitrospira sp. | reverse complement strand
TTCCGGCGTCATCGAATCCAGCCCGTGCGAGTACCCAAACGCCCGCTGGTACAATACCCAAAACACCCCGATCGCCAGCATCGCAAACCAGCCGATCTTCACCGGCTTGGAATCGTACCACTGCGAGATATCGTAGCCCCGCCCAGAACTATCTGCAGCCATGTTGCCTACCTCCTTCGGTTAGATGAAATTGTGAACAACTACTACTCTAGTCCAAAATATATTGTACGGGCACCACGCGCTGATAAACACTTTCATGCCGCATATCGATACTTGTCCGCTCCCTACGCAATACCGCGTGAAGTATCTGACAAAATTCCGTTGCGAGTCAAGAAAAATATCGCCGCATAGGGTTAGACAACGTGCTGCAGCCACGACGGGGTTAAAAGTCTTTTAATTCCGCGTTGTATACTCCGGCATACAACGATTGTCAAGATCGGACAAGACGGTATAGCAGGAAGCCTTGAGGCAAATAGGCCTTCCAAACATTGGCAAAACCGCCTTGCTTCTTGTCCCTCAGTGCACATGATCACCAGGAGGCGGCAGAATCTCCCCTTCACGTTTGAGCTGCGCGATCTGTGACATTAATAGTTCCAAATCGGTCCAACCGGCTCCGTCGCTCTCAGGGATCCATCTTGCCCGCAAATACCCGAACCGGTCGAATAATAACTCCATGTGTTTTGGAGCAGTACCCTCGCCGAACAAATCAGGCTTGCTGATTGTCCTCCGAAACAAGGCATAGCTGCGGGCAATCTCACTTGCGCCTTGAGTCACCACCGGAAATCCCCTATCCACCGTCATCGATGCCACCTCCTCCGGCGCGAGATCATTCATAGGAACGGCCAATACCGCCGTCTCGCTCTCCTTAAGCGCAGTGTACGCGGCACGCAATTGATCAATCCTGGCACGCGAGTCCGGCCACGAAAATAACACCAGCAGTACCGCCTGTTGCCGGCGAAAATCCTTCAACGTTCCGCTCGAACCGTCGTGCGCCGAATAGGAAAAGTTCGGAGAGGCCATGAACGGCTGTTCAGGGAGAATGCGGGGATTGATAATACGGGCTTGGTACCCACGGGCATTGGCATGAAGAAAGTTCAAGACATCCCACCGATCCTCTTCCGCAAGTGTTCCGCCGAAAGCCGGCATGATCCCATTGAACCGGCCATAGGTCAGCCAGTGGAAAAAATCGCCGGCTGTGTGCATCGCAGTGTGCGGTTCCGTCAGAAGATCGACCGGCTGCTTCGGCAACGTCTTGGCCAAAATCCCGTTCCCCTTGGCTTGCGGTCCATGACAAGGCACGCAGTTGGCGGCAAACAGCCCCGCGCCGTTGGCAATGGAAATGGCGTCAAATGGAACCGGCGTCTTCCGGTAGGTTTCCGGATACGCTTGAATGCCAAGAGGGTAGAGTATTAAGGGGAGCGCGCAGACGATCAGAACGGATGGGACAACGATCCGCGCCCCTCTCCCCCACTGTTTGACTCGTCCAACGACGATCATTCCGGCCGCTACGACAAGAAACATGACCCCAGCCAAGACAAGAGTCTGCACCAGCCAATCGCTCCAGGTCGCATCGATAGAAAACCGGAATGGATAGGGCCAATAATCGATGACGTCGTGTTTGGCCGGAATGGTATTGGCCAACAAGGTAGCGACGAAGACCAACAGTGACGCGACCGCCAATTCGACACGAAGCCATCTTCGAAGCCCGTGCGTCCCGGCTTGAGCCGATGTTGAATCCTGGTCCAGTGAGGGGATCCAAACAAAATGGGCGCGCGCAGCGATCGCGAGCACGATCGCCAGCAGCGTGACTTTCGCATTCAGAAGCCAGCCATACTTTGTCGCAAACAGCGCGGCATAGTTCGTACTGACCATGCGATCCGCAACTAAGAGACCGGTCGCGACGATACCGACCATCACCGGCAGCGCAATGATTGAAAACCGTTTGACGGACCTGATATCCGATGAGTTCGCAGCATGGATGGAGGAATTCCCGCTGGCAGCGAATAGTACGGCGAGGACGCCGGGCAACGCGCCGAACCAGACGCTGGCCAGAATGAGATGCACTGTATACGGCAAGATAGCGACAATGGACTGTTCTTCAGCGGCAGGATGGCTGGCAAATGATCCTACAGCCAACGTGAGCGCAGCAGCCGACGCGCATGCAGCATAACGCCATTGCGCGCCGGGCGAAACCCGAACATACAAGGCAGCTCCAAAGACCAGCACTGCGCAAGTTTCACGGGCTGTCCAAATGAGCCCGATACGGGTTTTCTGAATAAACTCCAGCCATGCGCCCGGACGCCAGATATTGTCGGCAATACCGGTCGCTTGCGCTGTCGTGGTAGCCAGCAGCCCGAGCAGTCCAAAAAGCAGCGTGACGGCCAACCACGGAAGCGCCTTCTTCAGGCGCGTCAACCATAGATTCTTAGAGAGAGCGCTCTTGTCTTCGGCGATCGCCAGAAATACGCAACCACCGAGCACTAGCATGTTGGAGGCAAGCTGCAGGAAGCGGAACAGTGCGCCGAGGGGCTCGATCATTTCCCGTGCACTTTGCCCTTCACGGTAAAGTCAAATGACGACTCCACCACATGACCATCTACCGACAATACACGGAACTTGACCGAATACTTTCCATCCGCAAGTTCCGGCAGCGGAAGCACGATAGATTTGGGATCGTCCTGGGCCAATTGAGGTTTGGACTCGGTGACCGGATGCTTTTCGGCGTCGAGCACCACCAGCGACGCATAGTCTCCCTCGATTTCCTCATTGAACCATAGCCGCACATGTACCGGAGCCTTGGCAAGAACGGCCCGGCGAGGCGGCTCGGCTTTAACCAACATCGAATGCGCCGACACCGAAGGGACGGCTGAGATCAGTGCCATCGCCATTACCGCAGGAATCAGGGCAATGTGCATGAACATGCGAACCGTCGATAGCCCTCTCATCATTGCTCCTCATCTCCGGCTTTTTGACAGACCTTGCAGCCGAACCGTTCGGTCGTCCTGTCTCGACGCGGCACATGAACGAGTCCGGACGGCAATTCTACGAGGACACGGAAACCTGCGACGGCTTACGGCGATCGCGGAGCGCGTAGAACACCACAAAGCCGATGGCTACTACGAGCGGGACGATGATCATGATGTAGTGCGAGAGGTGCGATATAGCGTCCGTTTGGCCGACCGAGAACGAAAACCGGGATAGATGCTCCTGTTTATCGCCGATCGAGATCATACCGACGAACTTGCCGGGCGTATCGAAGCTGTACTTCACATCGATCGAACCGGCGGGATAGACCTTCGGTGGGAAATGCACGACGGTAACAGACTCCAGATTTTGCTCCGCACCTGTGTCTTTGATAATCCGAATCTCAACCGGCACGGAACGAAGTTCATGCTCGACAAAATCAAACACCAACACTGTGTTCCCGGTTCCCGGAAGTTCTTTGCAGAATTGCCTGTCGTAGAATGCATCAGGCTGGTAACTGTTGAAATACATTTTATAGGGTCCGACGTGGACCACGCAGGTATTCGTCGCCAACTCGTGTCCATGCTGGGCCATCGCCGCCAAAGGTGCGCCGATCGCCAGCATCATGACGCATACCCCCACTCGAATCAGAAATCTAAAAGGCATCATGGCATTCCTCATTTTCCGAGCGTAGTTCTTCTCTCCGTCAACACACAGCCCTACGGGCGCAATAACCACCGGTGCCGTACAGATCAAGAAGCGGCAACTTCAGATGATTTTCGGCGATCGCGAAAGAAAAAGACAATGGCCAAGACAATGATGAGCGCAAGGACCGGGACCATGTAAATCGAATAGAGATATTTTGACCAAGACTTCGGCTCGCCGACCGAAAAGGGAAACCGCGACACATGTTGTTGCTGCTCACCAACCGTCACCAGGCCGACGAATTTCCCAGGCTTGTCAAATGTGTAGGTGAAGTCGACTGAGCCGCTTGGATAGACCTTTGCGGGCAAATGCAACACCGTGTCCGCATCGAGATTCTGCTCCGAACCCGTGTCCCTGATGATCCGAACCTCCGTGGGAAGAGAACGAAGTTCCTGCTCGACATAATCGAGCACCACGATGGTTTGACCAGTCGCTGGAATATCCTCGCAGAATTGCTTCTCTTGCGTGTTCCCCGGCTGATAGCCGCTGAAGTGCATCATATAGGGGCCGACGGTCAATTTGCACATGTCTTCCGCCATAGACAGCCCTCCATGTGCCTGAACCTGCGTTGACACCAACGCGCTGCCCCCAAATATCACACACCCCACCATGAGTTTCAGATACGTAACAGGCTTCATAAAGATCCTCTTTTGGGAATAGTCACATCGACAGTTGTACATACACAGGGCGGGTCAGATACATCTGGATTCTTATGTTCGCCGGGAAGCCCACCAATTCCGCATACGGCCCGACTTGGAAAGTTCATACAATACCAGTGCGAGTACCAGCAGCACGACCACCGGCCCCACCATCTTCCGCCCAACCTTTGAATAATCAACCTGCTGTACCCGCAAGAGATAATAAGACGGGCTCAACCCCTCTGCCGTAATGATCAGCTTGTACAGGCCCTTATCCAGCTTGGCTTCGCCTCTGACCACCCCATCCGGATGGGAGACCGGTCTCCAGTAAGCCACCGTCTGATCATCGTCCTTCCCATCCCCTTCCTGTCCCCGTACGATCCGCACACCCACCGGCATCGTACGTAGTCCAGGGTCCACAAGGTCTACGACCAAGAACGTATCACCGACCTCAGGAATCTCGGTGCAATATTGCGCTTTGGGCTCGAATTGCGGTTGATAGGCGCTGAAGTGCACCATATTCCCACCGATGCGCCGCACACAAATATCTTCCTCCATCGTCACATTCCCATGCGCATCGGCTATGCCGGGAGACAATAGTGCAGCAAGAACGAGTCCGCTGAAGGTTGCCTTCGTCATCCACTTCATCATAACTATACTTCTCCGACGAAACCCAGCTTCTTTATCCCACTACTCTTACACAGAGTGGAGCCACCCACGGCATGTCCATGACATGCTGCTCTCTATCAGATAATTCGAGTCTGACCGAACGGAAATTTACCATTCTGCAACCAGCTCTTGCAAGAGCGCCGGCACACAGACAAGAACCAGCAGGAAAACCATACGAATCATGCCGCGCCACTACGACCTGCCGTCGCTGGATAAAGTCACTCGACAGCGGACAGCTGCAGAAAGTGACTACTACTCTCAGCGAGACTGAGAGACAGAATCAGAACACCTTCAATTACCAAGTTGACGGGAAGCAAAAGTACGACAATAATGGGCTTGCGACATCGATTAGGCAAACACACACGCAACGATCCTATTGAAGCCAAGGAGGCAGAACATGAAAGCCAAGGAGGGAGTCGTCAATATCCTGAATAAGGTTCTGACGGCGGATCTCACCGCCATCAACCAATATTTCGTCCATGCCAAAATGTGCGAAAATTGGGGCTACGAACGTCTGCATCACAAGGTCCGGGAACGCAGCATCGACGAGATGAAAGATGCCGATGATATCATCGGCCATATTCTCTATCTCGAAGGCGTCCCGAATGTGCAACGCATGAATTCGGTACACATCGGCGAAACCGTGCCCGAGCAGCTGAAACTGGATCTGAAAGCCGAACAAGAAATGTTGGCCTTACTGGCCGAGGGCGTGGTCCACTGCACAAAAGTCATGGACTTCACCACACGCCACATGTTCGAGGACATGGCGAAGGACGTCGATTCGCATATCGACTGGATCGAAATGCAGATGGAAACGATCAAGCAGGTCGGCCTCGAAAACTATTTAGCCGAGCAGATCAAGAAAGAATCGTGAGGCGACTATGAAAGCCAAAGCAGGGGTCCTTGATTTCCTCGCGCAGGTATTGAGAGCGGAGTTGACAGCCATCCACCAGTATCTGCTGCACGCAGCCATGTGCAAGCATTGGGGATATGACCGGTTGCATGCGCATTACAGTCATCTGGCAGGCGAAGAGGTCAGCCACTCATCGGGCCTGATCGACCATATCCTGTACTTGAACGGAACACCCGACATGGAGCATCTCGAACCTGTCGCGCATGGGCAGGACGTGTCGGCCTTGCTTGCCCGCGATCTGGACTTTGAACGCGAGGATGTCGAATTGCTTCGCAAAGCCATTGCCCATTGCGCCAAAGTCGAGGACTTTACGACTCGCCACATACTGGAGCATATGATCGAGGATTCAGAGGAACACGTCGATTGGTTCGAGACCCAACTGCGGGCAATTGAACAAATCGGGCTGGAGCGTTATCTTTCGGAGCAGATCAAGAAATAGGCAACTGCAGAGGTGACCACACCGAGACCGCTCTCACCCCTCCGCCCGTCGGCCGACGAACCGGGCTGAACAATTGAGAGGACACCTTCACGGTTCCAGGGTTCACGGGAACAGCCGTCGCAATGTCAACCAATGCGCGGCCCGTCTCAAGCCCCGCAAGACCGGCGCCGCACCGCCAATGGCAACGGCATCGACCAGACAGTACCAGGCTCCGACACCGCTGGGCGGATTGCCTTGGGGCCATCCAAGCAGAGGATCAATTGAGGCCCATTTCCACGCTCCGACCGTTGTCCCTAGAAGTTCAAGCCACGTGGTGATGAAGAAGGCCGCGACATAGACCATCGGGGACCGACCGGTAACGAGCCATCCCAGAAAAATACAGAACAGCAACGCCCCGACCCAGTCTCCCTGTTGAGGAATCCCACTGATCCCCCACAGCGACCATCCTCCCCATACCCCGATGACAAAGGCCGTAATACCTCTGGCATAGCGTACGAAGAATCCGGACCTGGCTAAAGCGACGGCCGTGAGATACACCATGCCATGCCCTGGCGGGACATAGGCCGGCACATTTTCGAATCGATAGGTGTACCCGCCCATGTAGAGTGAGGCGAAATGCTCTCCGACGGTGGCAAAGATAACCGCGATGGCGACTTGTGCCTTCGTTTCTCGATTCTCCCCCAACAAGAGCCCGATCAAAATCATCCAGGCCATCACCCCTAGGACCTGTTGGACTCCAACGCTTCCGCTTATTTCGAAAATGGCGCTGATGCTGACGCAGAAGAAGGTGAACGCTGCGATAAAGTAATCTCGTGTCCGGTGGGCATAGTCGGCATTGACATGCGGGAAATGCCGTAGCATCTTGCCCCAAATCGCCTGTATGCTGAGTTGGTCGGCCGCTGCTGTGCGTGGAATATCCATGTATCCGGTGCCCTACACCTTAAAAAAACACGCGTCCATCATATCTCACAGGCTTTAAGCGAGCAAGGCTTGCCCCTATCCACCTACATTTAGGAAGAACTCCGATGATGACGACACCGGGCAGTGAGGGTCGACTGATTTCTGTACAAATTGGAATGCCACAAACCCTTGGGCAGGGTGGTGCGCCTGATCCAATGGATCAACCGTGGACAACCGGGTTTTTTAAGCTCCCTGTCACCAACCCGGTCTGGCTTGGCACAACAAACCTGAACGGAGATGGCCAGGCTGATTTAAAGAATCACGGTGGCCCTGAAAAGGCCGTGAACGTCTATCCCGTAGAACATTACCCCTATTGGCAACAGGTGCTGGGCGCAGCCGAATTTCCCTTCGGATCGTTGGGGGAAAACTTCACGACAGAAGGGCTGCTTGAAACTGAGGTGTGCCTTGGCGATATTTTTGAGGTCGGAGAGGCGCTCGTTCAGGTCTCACAGCCGCGACAACCCTGCTGGAAATTAGCACGGCGCTGGCGCAGAAAGGACCTGGCCCTCCGTGTACAAGAGAGCGGGCGAACTGGATGGTATTTCCGTGTCATCAGAGAGGGAACAATTCAAGCAGGGTCGCGCCTCATGCGAGTAGAACGTCCCTGTCCAGAATGGACCGTGGCCTCAGCAAACGACGTGATGCATCGACGGACAGATGATATTCAAGCCGCTCAGAGCCTCGCAATGTGTCCGGCCCTTGCAGTCCGATGGCGTGAGACACTGAACAAGCGGGTTGAGACGAAAACGGTCGGGTCGACCACGGCAAGGCTGTATGGACCCAACCTCTAACACGCGCACGAAGTAGAACTGCTCTGCAACGAGTCAGTCTTATGGTATAGTTCTGTGCCACCTTCAGAGGCTCACTGCATGAACGGCTCGACGCGCAGCTGCGCCCCCTCCCTTGTTGTGATCATTCTCCTGGGAATCATCCTCGTTCTGCTTCCCTTGGGGAGCCGAGGTTACGCGCAATCGGAGGAAGACCAGCGTACATGGGTTGACGCACTCAAGAGCCTGTCGAGCGAACGGATGCTCGCCGACGTACGCACGTTAAGCAGCCCGGCGTTCAACGGACGGCAAGCCGGATCCGCCGATGACCTGCGATCCGCACAGTGGATTGCACAGGAATTGGCTTTGGCAGGAGTACAACTACCGATCATTGACAACAAGGGGATCGTCTTCCCCTCTCCCGGCGCCGGGAAGGAAGAGCCCGTTGGCATCATGGCCTCGATGGTCTCCACGCCACTGATCGAACCAGACCCGGTCGTTCGCATCGGCGCAGCAGACCAGTTGGTCACCGCGCAGTTGAGTAAAGACTATCTCCCGGTCTTTGACTCCCCCTCCGCCGATCTCCAGGGTCAGGTCGTCTTCGTCGGTTACGGCATCGTCGATCCCGCTCAGGGAATCGACGATTACGCCGGCGTCGATGTGAAGAACTGCATCGTGCTCTTCCTGCGTGGCAAACCGGATCACTACCAAGGCTCCATCAGCCACGCCGACAAGGTCCGCTTCGCACGAGATCGAGGAGCCTGGGCCTATCTGACTGCCACAGGGCCGATTATCAGCCCATATGAAATTCGCCGCGGCGCCACGGGAAAGCCCAGCGCATTGTATGGGCAGCTCCCCCCTGACCAAGCCCTCCCTGGCGCATGGATCAGCACGAAATTGGCGGAGACGCTCCTCGCCGGAAACGGAGACGAGTCCAATCCTGATAACCGCCTTCGCACCCTCCAGGAACAACTCAATAACGCCCCATCAGCGCGATCACGCCTCACCAATCGATATGCGTCTCTCCATTGGAAAACCATGATCGCGGACGGCTTGCTGACGAACGTGGTGGGAGTGATCCCCGGCACAGGATCGGAAGCCATCATCATCGGCGCCCATCGAGATCATTTCGGACGTACAGCGGGCCTCTGGTTTCCTGGCGCTGACGACAATGCATCAGGAACGGCTATAGTCCTGGAAGTCGCACGGGCCCTTGGGAAACTCGGCCTACGTCCTCAACGGTCGATCCTCTTTCTATCATTCAGTGGACAGGAGAGAGATGTGCTCGGGGCACGTCTCTATACATCAAGACCCGTGCTCCCACTCAGCTCAACGAAGGCCATGGTCAACATCGACCATGTCGGAGTGGGAGACGGAGTGTTAATCCTCCGTGTCGCAGAGTTGAAGAAACCCATGTTAAAGGAAGCAGGGTGGGCAACGGGTTTGGTCAGCAAGCTTGACTATTACGGATTCTTGCCCGGCGGGGACGATGGACCGTTCAAAGAGGCAGGAATTCCAACCGTCAGCATCGCAAGCGGCGGGGTCCACCCGCACATGCATCAGCCTACCGACACCGCCGACACGATCAATCCGGAAATTTTGCGGAACATAGCACGGTATGTCCTCGCGCTCACCTGGCAACTGGCGAATTCTCAATAGAATGTGCGCTAGAAATAGGGCCTGAGAACTGGCGGATGCCCGGCTATTCAGGTCGCGTTCGGATCGTGCTCCGGAACCTTCCTCTGCACGCTCAGATCAATGTTTCATATGAGCCCGTGAGGAATCCGGGAGCAGGCGGAACGACCGCAGCATTTTCCCGCCCTTGGCGCCATACGGCACGAGACCGTACACATACTGATCGGTCGCAAGATAGACGAACTCGTTAGGGGCAGGTTGCTGTCGGAGGGTCACTCTCAACCCTTCCTTTACGCCTGTCAGTCGAACTGAAGAAACCTCGCTGCCGGGAGGCAGCAGTCCTGATGAGTCGAGCCACTCGCGCAGCGAGGGGCTCGGCGATCGCTCGAACACGCTGATCGTCAATCCCGGAGGTTCATGATCTACAACCTTGCCTGCCGCGATGTCTTTCCGTTGAAAGTGCATGCGCTGGACCGCCGGCGGCTGCGTGGTTGCCTGATGGGGGTCATCCGTGAGAAGCACATATTCTTTTGGATAATATTTGACGGTAAAGCCATAGGTGCGGTCAGTGTGCTTCTCTCGCCTCTCCGTCTGGATGACAGGCGACGACTCCGTCGGCGACTTGCCGATTTGCCGCACCGTGCTGTCGCAACCGGCGAAGACGACGCCCATGACAATCATCATTGAAAACCAACCGGCTCGAAACAGGATCGGTGTACCGTTCGGCATCTGATACGCTCCTCGTGCTTCCTGCCCTCTTGTACGAACCCGACGAATCATCACGGCGATCCACCAATCGGCTAACAGAGGGTGGGGCACAACTGATTCGGCGCATTCCCGTGTGCGCAATCTTGCACGGAGGTCGCCGAGGTTGTCAATCCATCTGCTGCGCAAACGGGGCTATCAGACCAGGCCGCTACGGTTTATCGGATCTCGAGGGCAAACGCCTCGGGACGCTCACGATGCCCAGCGACTGCTTTGTCGCAGGTGTTTCGGACAACAGTGGCATTTGCAGGGCAGGCCACAATACTTCCGCTGCGACAAATTTGTCTTGATCCCCATCGCGGCATCGCATATTTTATGTCGTTTCGAGCCTTCTGATATCGATATCAGGTCCGGCCAGTCACACATAAAGAAAGGACCGCTCATGCGTTTTGTTGTCTCCAGTTTGGCGATCGTGCTCTACCTGGGAACCACTGCGATATTCGCGGCGGCGGCAGAACCCACGACCGACGAACAGAAAACCTTCTATGCGATGGGATTAGCCATCAGCCAATCGATCAGCACCCTCACCCTAAGCGAATCTGAACTCGAAATCGTCAAGGCCGGCATCACCGATGGAGTATTCAATCGGCCACCTAAGGTGGATCTCCAGACGTTCGGCCCGAAGATTCAATTACTGCAACAGGCCCGCGCTGCAGTCCTTGCAGAACCCGAGAAGAAAGCGGGTGCCGCGTTCCTCGCGAAGATCGCGGCAGAACCCGGCGCCAAGAAAACCGAGTCCGGCGCGGTTCTCAGGACCATCAAGGAAGGGAGCGGCGCCATTCCGAAGATCTCGGACATAGTGAAGGTGCATTACCAAGGAACCTTGATTGACGGAACGGTGTTCGATAGTTTAGCCAAGCAGGGCGA
The DNA here is from genome assembly GCA_046604365.1 of Nitrospira sp. Taxonomy (GTDB): domain Bacteria; phylum Nitrospirota; class Nitrospiria; order Nitrospirales; family Nitrospiraceae; genus Nitrospira_D. Next base: position 179,119 of record JBJACV010000006.1, on the reverse strand, counting down.
ACCAGCTACCCTGAGAGTGAACGAAATGAGCAAGTGTTGGACGGAAGGGATACGGCAGATGAAGGTCGGCAGCAAGAGCAAGCTGGTCTGCCCGTCCAGTCTCGCCTATCGCGACAAAGGCCTGCCCCCCCTCATCAAGCCCGGTGCGACGTTAGTATTTGACATCGAACTCCTTGAGATCGTCGCAGCCAAGTAGTCTGCACAACACGCCCCCGCGAGAGCGAGCTGGACATTTTCCAGCTCGCTCTCGTGGCCCGCACCGTGTGCGTCCTGCGAGCAAGAAGAGCGCCTGGCCACTCCCGAATAGTGCAACCTCTTGACACTAGATTATTGGTATGTTACATGCCCATCTCTTGATACGAGAGAAGGATGCCAGGGAGACAACTTTCCCATGGCTTGGTTGTGCCTAGACGGTCTCTACTGCCATTGGTATAGCAGAACTGGTTTTTTTCTATGTGGTGCCCCAAAGGGGAACACAACCGGTTGAATCAAGTGTATATTAACGGGTGGAACGGTTGATCTAGAACTTTGATGGTCGCGTTGTTTGAATCACATGCAACATTCATTAAACCAGTTCACGGCCGACAAGTAGGGCCACATCCTAATTGTCATCTGTGACGTGCTCTATAAGGCAGCACCTCGTCGATAAACCAGACTCACCATTTAGAAAAATAAGGAGGCGGGAATGACTGGAAGGAATTTCTGTATGTCGATCGTGATGATGGGGAGCGCGCTGATTCTGTCAGGAGGCATGGCCTTCGCTGACGATGATCCCCCTTTGCCCCCGGTTCCAGCCGAGTATGCCGACAAAAAGATGCCGGCTGGAGGGTGGACGGACCCTAAGGCGATCGAAGAGGGAGAGCAGATTTACAAGGGCGATGTGAATCCGAACGTCAACTGTGGCAGCTGCCATGGCAAGGACGGAACACCGGTAAAAAAAGGTGCGCGGGATATGCGTGATCCTAAAAATATCTGCCGTTGGTCCGACGGTTTCTGGTTCTGGCGTATATCGGAAGGTATCCCGAAGACGAAAATGAAAGGTTTTAAGAACAGCCTGACGGAAGAGCAGATCTGGCATGTGATGGCGTTTGAGAACATGTTCTCGAACGGGGGCAAGCCGCACGACCACTCATGTTACAAACCTTAATGAGCAGGCGGGTAATGACAATGCCCTGAACCGGGGCTGAAACCATTCGGGTCATCCCACGTTGTATGAGAAAGAAACTATCAGGGCAGTCTAAAATCTAAGGAGGCACCATGTCTATTAGTTTTTCTCGTTGTGTGCGCACGGCCGGATTAGTCGGCGCATTTATCATGACTCCCTATCTCGGCATCCATGCAGGCGTCGTGTCGGCTGAGACCATCAAAGCCCAACTGGCGTTCGCACCCAATGTTCCCCCTCCGATCAAACGAACCGAGCCCGCCACGGTCCTCGTCAACTTGACATCGGACGAGTGGACCGGTCCGCTGAGCGACGATAACAACTATGAGTTCTGGGGTTTCAATAAGCACGTGCCAGGGCCCATGATTCGCGTCATGGTGGGCGATACGGTTGAAATCCGCATGAAGAACGACAAGAACAGCAAGGAATCCCACAATATCGACTTCCATGCGATCACGGGGCCAGGCGGCGGGGCGAGCCTGCTCAATAGCGAGCCAGGGCAGGAGAGCGGTGGAAGGTTTAAGATGATCATTCCCGGCATCTTTATGTATCACTGCGCCACCGCATCGCCGTCCATTCCCGAGCACGTTGCCAATGGCATGTACGGCACGATCGTCGTCGAGCCGGCGGGTGGGTTGAAGCCTGTCGACAAGGAGTATCAGATCACGCAAAGCGAGTTTTACACAAAAGAGGGTGCTGCGAAGGGCGAGACGATGGAATTTTCGTACGAAGCTGGGTTAGATGAGAGTCCTTCCCATGTGGTCTATAACGGCCATATGACTTCGATGGTCAAGAATCCCCTCAAAGCCAAGGCGGGGGAAACCGTTCGGATTTTCTTCACCAACGTAGGACCAAACTTTGTCGACTCTTTTCAACTCCTCGAGCAGCCGTTCGATAGGGTGTACACCGAAGGTTCGTTGAGCGCACCACCGGCGGAAAATGTCAAAGTGACCAAGGTTCCTACTGGTGGCGCGGTGATGGTTGAGTTTAAAGTCAAGACGGCTGGCACCTATACCCTCGTTGACCCAGTGGGCAATCGAAAGGACCTCGGCGCCATGGGTCTGCTGAAGGTAGATTAACGGATCCAGCCAACGAGGCCATCTACGAGCGTCATCAAAAATTAAAGGAGGCGTCATGCCTAAGAGTTTCTTCCATAACATGCGTCATGCCGGATTCATCAGCGCATTGGTCATGGCTCCGTGTTTTGCCATCAATGCAGGGCTGGTGTCGGCGGAGACCATCCAGGCTCAACTCCTGAAGGCTCCCAAGGTTCCCGCTCCCATCACGCGAACCCAGCCCGCCACCGTCGTCGTCAACCTGGAAGCGTCCGAATGGGTCGGTCAGATCAGCGATGATAATAGGTATGAGTTCTGGGGGATCAATGGCATGGTGCCAGCGCCCATGATCCGCGTCATGGTGGGCGATACGGTTGAAGTCAATTTCAAGAACAAGCAGGACAGTAAGCAGAGTCACAATCTTGACTTCGGTAAAACCACCGACGGAGCCGCGTTGGTCAGTGCGGAGCCCGGGAAAGAAGCGAAGCTCACATTTAAGGCCACCAAACAAGGCCTCTTCGTCTATCAGTCCTCCACTGAGGCGCCGTACAATATTCAACACCTGTTGAGCGGGATGTACGGCTTGATCTTAGTTGAGCCGGTCGGTGGGCTGAAGCCTGTCGAGCAAGAATACTACGTCATGCAGAGCGAATTTTACATGAAGGACGGCAAGAAGAACGACACCCTGCCTTTCTCGATCGATAAGGTCAAGGTGGCGGATGCGTCGTATATCGTGCATAACGGCCATATGACCGCGCTGGTCAAAGTTCCGCTCCGATCGAAAGTGGGAGAGACCACTCGTTGGTTCTACGGCAATGCCGGAGTCAACTTTGAATCTTCGTGGCACGTCATCGGCGAAATGTTAGACCGGGTATGGCCCGGAGGAGATGTGTCAAAAGCGCCGCTTGAATCTATCCAAAGCACCCTGGTGGGGACGGGTGAAGCGACCATCGGAGAATTTAAAGGCGAAATGCCCGGCACGTTTGTGTCGGTTGACCACTCGCTTTTCCGTACCGAAAAAGGCGCCCTTGGCCTGCTCAAGATCGATGGTCCAACCAATGCTGAACTCTTCAAGGGTCTGTAGTCACTTGAGGGGAGAGATCAGGTAACGTATACAGAGTGACCTAACACGGGGAGGGAGAGGCAAAACCTCTTCCTCCCCATTTTTATCATGACAGGACGTTCATCCACACCACGACGGGTGTCAGCAAGAAAATAAGAGGAGAATGGTTCTGCAGAAGGTATTGACAACGCAAAGAGGTTCCTGTTATTTAGCATGCGATTTACTCGACTACGTTGAGAAAGATGACCTATGCCGATTCTTGGAATTCACGCGTTGGCACTCAGGCAGGAGGGGGCACCATTTCCATCTCAGCGGCTTCCGACTTGCGATTCACTATGACTCAGAACTTACACAGCATCCCTCGCTGTGTGATCGTCTTTCACGGGTCACACAGCAATCCGGCGGTGCAACAACATCACTTACAGGAGGGTCGACATGAAAAGCAGAAGAAGTAAATGGGTGGGCGGCATCGGCGCTGCGGGGCTGGTTGTCGGATGCCTGGGGTTGGCTGGTTTTGGTTTAGGAACAACAGCTTCTGACGCCCAAGCCGGTCCTTTGGCGGAGTTCCAAGGCGGCAAGGCGGTGGGGTTGTCGGCGAGGTTTACCATTTTGGATTCATTTAATAAAGAGGCGGCGCTGGACAATGAGACCGGATTGGTGTGGGAAATGATACCGGCGCGAGTGATGACGGTGTGGAAAAATGCCGCCGGTATCTGTGCAAAAAAGACCGTCGGTGGAAAAGGTAACTGGCGTTTGCCCACACTCAAAGAGTTGGAGACATTGGCGGATCATACGATCTATCCTCCCCCGGCCCTCCCAACCGGCCATCCATTTTCCAACATCGAGTTTCATGGCTATTGGACGGCTACGGAGCATGAAGAGTATCCGTTCAGCGCGTGGGACGTAAACTTCGACTATGGTATCATCGGTAACGATTTTAAGATCAACAGGAACTTTGTCTGGTGTGTGCACGATAAAGAATAGTCGTATCAGAATAGAGTTCTTGGTCATTGGGTAATTTGGGGGGGGCCTAAGCCCCCCCTTGCTTTTTCCAGCCCTGAATCAAGTACATCGATTCCACTGAAAATCCTGTAATATTCTGGCTTCTTCCGCAGTTCACCTTGCGGTGCTCTCCCAGCACTCTTGTGCGTCATTGCAATATCGACCTGTGGTTGGGAAATTGGGCTGAGCCCTGTCCAGGTGTGTGGCGTGGAATGAAATCTTCTCGATAGACTCAACGGCAAGGTCTGGTTTCTTCAACAATGAACCGATGGCCTGCGAGGCGCGCACGAGAGGATATTCAAAAGCCGATACACCGTGCATTGGAAGACCTAACACGCCGCAGCAAACGACGTGATGCATCGATGGTCAGATGATATTCAGCCGCTCAGAGCCTCGCAGTGTGTCCAGCCCTTGCAGCCCGACGGCGTGAGACACTGAACAAGCGGGTTGAGACGAAAACGGTCTACTCAACGAACGCAAGGCTGTATGGGCCCAACCCCTAACACGCGCACAAAGTAGAACCGCCTTGCACCTGGCTGATCAGATGCAAGGCGGTTCATTCTTTACGGAGAAGAGACGAAGTCGAAGTTAATCCTTCTCGTCCTCCTCCTCATCATCATCTTTCGTCTTCTTTTCGACTTTCAATACCGGCTGACCCTGCGCCAAGCTGGCATTGAGATCGTGCTCTGGAACTTTCTTATGCACCAAGTTCTGATGGCAATCGATACAGGTAGCGCCTTCCGTCTGCATTTTCGCATGTGCAGCCTTGGCTGACGCACCTGGCGCCTTCACATTCTTGTGGCACGCCCTGCATGTGAGACTGTCCCACTCCTTCAATTTCATCCTGGCTCGATAGGCCGCCTCGGGGCGATGCTCATTGAATTTTTCCACCGTCGAGTAATCGGTAGTAAACTCCTTAATGAGGAAGGGGAACCCGTCAACCACATGCGTATAAATAGCTTTGTGGAAGTTCGAGAAGCCTTGTGGCACATGGCAATCCTTGCAACCGGGATCTGCGCCAAGCGCCCCCCAGTGAGAGGACTTCTTCAACTCCTCGTAGGGGTAAATTTCCGAATGGCAGCTGATGCAGAACTCGGTTCGTGAGACAGCGGCTTCACCCCCGAAGACCACGGCGATCAGCAGGATGCCGACCACTCCCCCGATAATGAACGTACCGGCCTTCCCTGACATTATTCCTCCTCAGCCTTGTCGGACTTCACGGGTGGCTTGGCGTTCTTCTGGAATTCCTCGTGGAATTTCGGCGTTGGCGGTCCGGTGAATGTCCCGGCCAGCTTGAAATGGGCGTGCATCGCCTTGTCGTCTCGCACATACTTTTCAAAATCAAACGAGTACTTCTTGTCGACGGTCGGGGTAAATGGCGTATAGGGCTTCTTCGCACCCTTCCAAGGTGACCCTTCATAGTTCAGGTGACAGGCGCTGCATTTTTCGACGAATTCAAAGTCCTGTCCTGCTTCCGCCAGGGACTCACGAGGAGTTTCCTTCTTAGACTTCTCAAAGGCTTCGCCAGCTTTGCGGTGAATCTTACGATAATCGCTCCCTGCTCCATGGCAGGACTCGCAGCCGACACCGGTCAGAAACTTCTCCGGTTCTTCTACAACGTAGCCGCCCTCTTTACCCCAGCCGGTGACGTGGCAGCCCACGCAATCCTTGTCTTTGGTGTAATCCTTCTTGGGATCAAGCTTCGCCTTGACCATCGCCTCGTCTTTTTTCTTCCCTCTTGTGGGTTTGAGCGACTCCATTGCCTTGGCATGAAGGGTCTTATCCCACGACTCACCTTCTCCCTTGTGGCAGTTATAACACTTCTTCCTGCCTTCAAATGTTCCTTCAGCAGCAGCAGTTCCGACTAAGACAGCGAACAACGCCGTAGCGGCGAGTGCGATTGTCATGGATCGATTCACGGTAGCTCCTTTCTCCTATGAAATACTATTCGTGGTCCTGCTTGAGCAAGCAGGGATGCATTACTCTAACGTGACTGTAGAAGATTTTCAATAACAGTCTTTCCACTTCTGCCACTCAAACAATCAGTTATTCGCTGGCGGTGCAGACGGAATCTTATACACCAAATAGCCTCCTTCTTTATAGACCATTTGGAGGGGTGCAAAATCGAGAATCAGCGAGGTCGTCATGGGCAACATCTGTGCGAGCAGAGTTTTTGTACTTTTTTCATCCGTGAGGAAGTAGGCGCGCATGATATTTTCCGAGAATCCATGGACCGTATGGGCCGTGTAGTTGTTGTCCCCTTCCCAACGCTTTACCATGATATTGACCCCATGAACATCCGTGCTCGCTTTCACGGGAAAGTCCTTATAGGCAACACCGATACGATCAGGCCGCATCAGCCCAAGCTTATAGATGTCTGCAATGTGAACCACAACATACCCTTCGCGTCCGCCGACCAGTTCACGCAGGATCTCGACACCTTCCTTAGGCTCAGAGGCTAATGCATCAGCAAATCGTTGGAATTTCCGCTGCTCTTCCTCCGTCGGCGGGGCCGCCCAGAACTCTCGTTCGTACTTCAAGATGGCCTCGGTTCTCGGCTTCCAGACCATCGGCATAATGAGAGGTTCATTCAGTTGAGTGGTGAAGACCGGGTCTAATCCAGTGAGAAGCTGGATCTGACGCGAGGTATCCCACCAGGCCAGAATAGCCGCATCCTTGGGCATATGCTTGGATATTGCCGGTGCCAAGATGGACAACTCGGAGAGTTTCGTATCGAGAAAGACCATCGGTTCGCCGACGTGAGTTTCCCATCCGACCATCACTGGCTTCATATTTTCTCGGCGAGCAATATACCCAGTGGCTATCGGTTCTTGCATCCCCTCGACGTGTATCTCTTGTTTACTGATTTTGAGGTCAGGCCAAGCACCGAATTCAAGCTTGGGAAATTTTTCTACCCCGCCCTCTTCAACTAAGTGATATTGATACGGGGCGGCACCCGGATCGAACCATAAAAATGCAAACCAACCAAGCAATAAAAAACCTCCCGCCACCAGGATTACTCCTAGCGACGGGAGGATTTTACTGCTTGGCCGCGTCAACGCTGCATCCATTTGTCTACGCGGCGTCTATGGTCACTGCTGGTTCTTCTTACGTCTGCTCCATCCAGCAAGGGCAAGGGTGCCGGTGAGGAGCATGCCGCCACCAAGGCTGCCGATCGTAATTTTCCCATCAGTGGTATCAAAATCCAGCAGGCTACTCGTCTTGTTCGCCTGCTCAAGCTTCGTCACCCGCTCCATGAGGAGCATCCGATCCTTCAGTTTGGTGTCCTCATCCATGATTTCGACATAAGCCCGGTTCATGGCGGCCCAGCCCACCGTATAGGTGAACCCGGGATACTGGTGCGCCAGACTCACGTGCAGTTGCACCAGGTGGTCTTCCGCCATCTCGAAGAGTTTCAGCTCGATCGCGGTCGGGCTGTTGTTCTTGGACCAGTAGATCTGCCAGAACTGGTCAAAGAGGGCCTTCGCCGGCGCGGGCGGGGCCGGCCGGTTCGTCCGCTGCCCGGTCAAGACCCGCGCCTCGAACTGTTTATGGACGACGTTGTGCGCCTCATCATACTTATCGAGGCCATGGCTCGTGCCGTTGTCGATAAAGTCCAAGTAGGCGCGGGCAAAGGTCTCGGAATGGCACGTGGTACAGGTCTTGACCCACGCCTCGTACCGTTGCATACCCCAGGCGTCAAATACGACCTCGCGAATGCCCGGCACGAACGGATAGTTGGCCCAGCGCACTTTCCGCACGGTATTGTGGCTGAATTTTCCTTGATACTCAAAATGGCAGCTCTGGCAGGTCGGGAACTTCTGCCCGCCCTTCACCACGGCATCCTTGAGCTGTACATTCCAATTCCATCGGTTCTTCGAGGCCTGGTACCCCAGCCCATGTTGCGAGCCGTTGTAGGCTTCCCAGTTGTTGTGGTCGGCCCCGCTGTGGCAGGTGCCGCAGGCTTCCGGCTTGCGGGAGTCGGCTACTGAGAATTCGTGCCGGGTATGGCAGTTATCGCACTTGTTTTGATTGGTATGGCACATGGAGCAGCCTTCGGCAATCTCGCGCTGCGCCATACCCGCCCAGATATCGGTCTCGACGTTGGCTCTCCAATCCAGCACGTGCGAGGGACGCCCTCTCGGCCACTGGTTCTTCGGCCAGAGGATCGTATCACGCTCAGACTCGCGCTCGGCATATTCCATGAGATGGCAGTTGCCGCAGACATCGGCCGTGGGCATCTTGAGATCGACCCGGTGATCAGCCGACTTTTTCGTGTTGATGTCCACATGGCAATCGATGCAGCCCACTTCCTTTAAGCTCTCTTTGGGCCCGAGTTTGCCCAGCGAGCGCAGGTTGCCCTCGATTTCTTCCAGCTTGGCCTTCTTGTAAAAGGTGTCATCTTTCGGAGTGAGCTTGCGGATCTGGTCCAGATTGGCATGGGTGCTTCTCTTCCACATCGCTACCCAGCCCGGCGACTCATCGGTGTGGCATTTCACGCACTGCTCACGTGTCGCCACTTCCTTGACCGATTGCGGCGGCTTGTAGAAGGTCGCGGGATCGAAGTACTTGCTCATGGCAATCGGCTCCCAATACTGGCCGTACTGCCCCTTCCCCGCCCCTTTTCCCGGATCCATGTAGCGCTTGGTCAACGCCTCATGAAACTCCTTGGGACTGACTGACCGGTCGATCTTCAGGGCCTCGAAGGTTTCCTTCGGGACGCTCGGGTACTGCGCATGCACGGGTGCGGCCAGTAAGAGGCCGCAGACAACCATGGCATACTTCGCCACATGCTTTACCTTCACAGTCATACTCCTTCCGTTTGAGGGGCAGCGTGTACTGTCCTTACCAAAATAGTCTTTGAGAAAATGCATCATGATGATGTGCTTATGATTTTCTATTACAGGTTACTCAAATTTTCTTAAGAGAATGCGGTCGGAATATAACTGAGGCCCCCAACCTTGTCAAGATATTTTCGAGGCAAAATTCCCCAATGACCGCCCTGCTCTCACCGACAAATATAACGGCGACACGACTTCTACGGGCGCTCCCGGTCAATAACGACTGTAACGTTTTCCGTCCCCGGCTTAACCGGTTGACTCATACCTTCCAGATCACCACTGCCAGGCATCGCTTGTCCGGATTTCGACAATCGAGCCACGATAACCACGGTATCAATGTCCGACAACTTGCGAGACGGCATGGGGCTTGTCGAGTCATCGAGCCGGAAGGTGAAGGGCAAGTCCTTCTTCGATGCCCGCACGATCGACACCGGCATCGGTGGACCGGCAACATCCTTCGCAAAGACAAACAGTGTATCCGGAAGTGCTTTGCCGGCCAGGCCCGGCCCCAACACCACCTTACCCGTGATCGCACGCGACGCACCGGCCTTTTTGACCGGAGGATGATCCGCCGGCATGGCCGATTGCGCCATCGGCGCATTCGCGGCTGCCATCATCGGAGCACCACCCATCCGCCGTTTCGCGTCCTCGATAGCGGCCGCAATTTGCTCGCCATCTTCCGGATCAGAACCCGGAGGCAAGTTCGCGCGCGCCCGTTCCCAATCTTTGACGGCAAGAGAAAAGTCTTTACGATTGTACGCTATCGTGCCCGCCAGCATCAGGGCCTTCACATGATTGGGATCTACTTTCAACGCCTTTTGAATCATGGTCTCCGGCTTGCCTTCGAGCTTGCGTCCCTGGTGAATGGCAAGCGCATCGGCATAATCGGCCAGCATGTCCGCATTGTTGGGATTCAGTTTGAACGCCTTATCGAAAGCTGGGACGGCATCGGCATACCGTTCCATGGCCATGTAGGAGCGCGCCAGCATGGTCCAGCCTGTCGCATCATTGGGATTCTGCTCCAGCTTCTTCTTAAGCCGTTCCATCAGCGTATTGAGCCCCTCCATCATTTGGCGCTCGTCGCCAGCACCGCCCTGAGCCGCCATCGGCGACGCCGCCGGGTGCGTCATCGCAGCCGGATTGCCCAATGTCCAGTAGAGCACCCCGCTGACTGCCGGGATGATCATAACTAACGAGAGTGCGACAAACCGAAGATTGACGAGCCCTCCGGAAGTCGTCGATGATGTTTCGATGGAACCGGTCTCCTCCAACACGCGGCGCTCCAGCTCATGTCGAGCCGTTTGATACTGTTCATCCGTCAGCAGCCCGTTGGTGAGATCCTGCTCCAGCTCTGAAAATTGCTGCCGATACACCGGCAGCGTTTTTTCCTGTTCACTCGTCATCTGCGCCTGGCGCTTCAACAACGGTCTCAGCAGAAGACCGAGGACACAGAGAGTCATGGCCGAAACGATCGTCCAGAATGCAGCGGTCATGAGCGCTTGCCTCCTTCTGCCATGAGTTGTTCGACTTTTCGATGCTCTTCCTCCGATACCACCGCATCAACTACTTTGTGCGCCCGACGTCGCAACGTAATGACCAGCGCCGTGGCTCCGATCGTCAATAAGACAAACGGCCCCACCCACAGCAGCGTGGTCGTGGCTTTTAACGGCGGCCGATACAGCACAAAGTCTCCGTATCGCGACACAAGAAACTCGATGATCTCTTTGTCGCTCATATTCTTGGCGATCATCTCCCGAACTTCTCGACGGAGATCCTCCGCCAGCGGAGCGTTGGAATCAGCCAGGGTTTGATTTTGACAGACCAGACATCGCAGCTCAACAGCGAGGTGCTTGAGCCGCGCCTCGGCGGCAGGATCATCGGCCAATGGCCTGGCTTCCCCGGCCCAAGCCGGTCCGGACACGCACAATATTATGATGAGCATGACCCATTTCATTGTGATTCAAGCTGCTTCACAAGTGGGATAATTTTCTGAGAAACCGTGTCAGGATTCAACGGCCCGATCTGCTTATACCGGATCACGCCCTGCTTATCGATGACGTACGTTTCGGGAACTCCGTAGACTCCGAAATTGATGCCGACTCGTCCGGCATCATCCATCCCGATCACCGAGTAGGGATTCCCCCATTGCCTCAACCAGGCCATCGCTTCCTCCGGCAGATCCTTATAATCCATGCCATAGATCGGCACTTCACCGGACTTGGCCAATTCCATCAGCACCGGATGCTCGGTCTTACAACCGCTGCACCACGAAGCCCAAAAATTGAGCAGCCACACTTTCCCCTTCAGGTCTGCCGGAGAAAACACTTTCTCGCGATCATAGAGCTGGGGCTGAGAAAAGTCCGGGGCAGCCTTCCCCACCAGGGGAGACGGAATTTCCCGCGGGTTGAGTTTAAGCCCCACCGCGAGAAATCCGACCACGACGACAAAAATGGACAACGGCAACAGGAACCGATTCATGCCACTTTTCGCCTAGCCGCTCGCGCGGGCGCAGGCACAGCCGGTTCTTGCTTGCGCCATGCAAGTCGATACCGGCGATCACTGATGGCCAGTGCGCCGCCCAACGCCATGATAAAACATCCACCCCAGATCCAATCGATGAACGGCTTATGATAGAGTCGCACACTCCACGCCCCGTCGTCGAGCGGCTCCCCCAGCGACACATAGAGGTCGCGCAACAACCCGGGATCAATGGCCGCTTCGGTCATAATTTGATTCTGAACGGGATAGCGTCGCTTTTCAGGATACAAGACCGTGGTTTCGCGACCGTCCCGACTGATCGAGAACGTCCCACGGGCCGCTGTATAGTTAGGCCCCGTCACATCCTGCGTTCCGTCGAATCGGAACGTATAGTCGCCGATACTTGCCGTCTCACCCACATTCATCCGCACATCCTTCTCGGATTCGAAGCCTTTCACCATCGTCACGCCGACGATAAAGACCGCAATCCCACAGTGCGCCACGAGCATCCCCCAGTATGATCTGGGCACCGACGCCAGGCGCTCCATGAGGCTATTCCCCGTGACATGCGTCAATCGCTCACGCAAGGACACCGCTGCGGTCGTCACAATCCAAATGGCCAGGAGCAGGCCGAGGCTCAGCAGCGGCGTCCAGTTCCCAAGGACGATCGGTAACGTGATTGCGGACACAACACTCACCCCGAATGCCCACTTCAACCGCTTCGCAAGATCGGGGAGACTCGCCTTCTTCCATTGAGCCAGTGGACCGATTCCCATTAAAAAGAGTGCTGGAACCATCAAAGGAACAAAAACGGAATCAAAATAGGGAGGTCCGACAGAAATTTTTCCAAGGTCCAGAGCGTCTAAAAACAAGGGGTAGAGTGTGCCCAACAGCACCGAGCCCATCGCGGCAACCAATAACACGTTGTTGGCCAACAGCATGCCTTCTCTCGATAGCATCGCGAAACTGCCGCCCAACCCGACTTTTGGAGCGCGCCAGGCGTACAAGGCCAACGACCCTCCGATGACGATCGCCAAAAAAGCCAGGATGAAGAGACCTCGCTTCGGATCAGTGGCAAAGGCGTGCACCGACGTGAGGACACCGGAACGCACGAGAAACGTCCCGAGGAGGCTCAATGAAAATGCCATGATGGCGAGCAAGACCGTCCACACCTTGAACCCGCCCCGCTTGTCGGTCACGGCCAATGAATGCACCAACGCCGTTCCGGCTAACCACGGCATGAATGAGGCGTTCTCAACCGGGTCCCAAAACCACCAGCCGCCCCATCCGAGTTCGTAGTAGGCCCAGCCGCTTCCCATCGCGATACCGACCGTGAGAAAACACCAGGCGACCGTGGTCCATGGCCGAGACCAACGGGCCCAGGCCGCATCAAGGTTCCCCCCCAACAAGGCAGCAATGGCAAACGCGAAAGCGACCGAGAAACCGACATAGCCCATATAGAGCATCGGCGGATGGATCACCATGCCGGGATCCTGCAGGAGAGGATTGAGATCACGCCCGTCGGGAGCCGCAGGAATCAACCGTTCGAACGGATTGGACACCGACAACATGAACAAGAGGAATCCCACGCTCACCAGACCCATGACGCCGAGAATCCGAGACCGCGTGGCTTCCGGGAGATGAGCGGAAAAGAGTGTCACCGCAAACATCCACAGGGTCAGGATGAAGGTCCACAAGAGCAGGGATCCTTCATGCGCTCCCCAGATGGCGGCCAGGCGGTAATGGAGCGGCAACTGGGAGTTCGAGGTCGATGCGACGTACAACACGGAAAAATCTTTGTCCGCGAAGGCGTAGGCGAGGCAGCCGAACGCCGTCAGCACCAGCAGAAATTGGAGGCGGGCGGCTGGTTTCGCCAGGGACATCAGCCCGGCGCTACCGACGGCAGCGCCATAGATCGGGAGAGTCCCCTGCACAAGCGCCACGCAGAGCGCAAGGATCAAAGCAAAATGACCGATTTCTGGAATCATTATGGTGGTGTCCTACTATGGTTGAACGATCAGCGTGCTGCTGCTCTGTGCCTGTGCCCCCGCTGCCTTGGCCTTGGCCATCGCCTCAGCCGCTTCCGGCGGCATATAGTTTTCATCGTGCTTCGCCAGCACCTCGCTGGCGACAAACGTGCCGTCGGCCACCAGCTGTCCCTGCGCGACGACGCCTTTGCCTTCCTTGAACAGATCCGGGAGAATTCCTTTGTAGGTGACCGGCACTCGCTTGGCCGTATCCGTCACTATGAAATGAACGGTGAGGCCGTCGCCCTCACGGGTGAGACTACGGTCTTCAACCATCCCCCCGATCCGGAAGCTTTTGCCTTTAGGCACCTCGCCGTTCGCCACCATGGTGGGCGTGAAAAAGAAGACGAGATTGCTCTGAAACGCATTCAAGATCAGCGCTGTCGCCACGCCCAGCACAACCAATCCCAAGCCGATGAATCCAAACCGTTTCTGTCGAGATGTCATCTGGTACTCCTATAGCATGCCGCGATTTTCTGCGGCCGCGGCGGTGCGGCGGCGCCAAAGGGCGAGAACTTCCCATACCAAACACAGCGCCGTAACGATGTAGGACGTCCAGACATACAGGCCGTACCCCCCCATCGCCAAGAACTCGCTCACACTTCCCCAATACATCATCGCGCCTCCACAGGTTCCGGTATCGACGCCGACTTATTCCAGGACAGAAGCTGCTCACGTTCGAGAATCACGCAGCGCGAGCGGGACAGAATCACCGCAATGCTGTACATCCAAAACCCGAACGTCATCACCAACATCGCCGTCAACATCGTGGCCGCCATTTTCGATCCCCCCGACATACTGACCGACGCACCCTGGTGCAATGTGTTCCACCACTTTACTGAAAAATAAATGATGGGAACGTTGACGACGCCGACCAACGCAAATACCCCGCTGGCCCGATCGGCGCGGCGCAGATCGTCGATCGAGGTACGGAGCAGCATGACGCCGGCGTATTGAAACAAGAGGATCAACTCCGAGGTCAACCGGGCATCCCACACCCACCAGGCTCCCCATGTGGGTTTGCCCCACATCGCGCCGGTCAACAGCGCCAGGAATGTAAACATTGCGCCAGTGGGGGCAATGGCCTGAGCCATCATGAACGACAGACGCGCATTCAACCCCATGCCGAACCCGGCCCACACCGCCATGACCACGTAGAGAAACATAGACATCCATGCGGCGGGCACATGCACGAAAATAATACGATACGATTCTCCCTGCTGGAAATCCGTCGGCGCGACAAGCAGTCCAATATAGAGGCCGACCGCGATGGCCAGCGCTGCCACGATGGAAAACCACGGAATCAATTTTCCGGCCAGCGGATAGAAGGCTTGCGGCGCCGAATACTTCAACCAATTGATACCCATGGCACTCACGTGACTCTGTTACTCCAACGCAATCCGCAGCGCCGCGGCCGTGGCCCAGGGCGCAAAAAACAGCGACAACACGAAACAGGCTCCCAGTAACGACAGATTGGCCTCGGCGCCAACTCCCGTCAAACTACTCGCGACGGCGCCGGCTCCAAAGATCAGCACCGGAACATAGAGGGGAAGCACTAAGAGGGCGACCAAAAGCCCGCTCCCGCGCACACCAAGTACCAACGCGGCACCGATGGCTCCAATCATACTCAACGTCGGCGTCCCAAGCAAGAGCGATAAGACCAACACCGCCACCGCCTCGCCATCCAGGCCGAATTGCAACCCCAGCAGCGGCGAGAGCAGGACGACCGGCACCCCGGCTATCACCCAATGCCCAAAGACCTTCCCGAGGACGAGCACTGGCAGAGGCTGCGCGATCAGCACCATCTGCTCCAGCACCCCGTCAAGATAATCGGCCGTAAACACCCGACCCAGCGACAACAGACAGGCCAGCAGAGCTGCAACCCACAGCACCCCGGGGCCGATGGTCCGCAGCACGGCAGGCTCCGGGCCGACTCCCAACGGAAACAGGCTGGCGACGATGACTAGAAAAAAGACGGGCATCGCCGCATCCGACCGACGTCGCATGGCCAGGAGCAGATCCCGCCGCACCACCCCGCACAGCGCATCCCACATGCCGGGCCGAGTCATCCGTTCAGCCTCAGACGCTGAATCATATCAGACGGCAACGCCACCTCCTGGTGAGTCACGACAACCGCCAGCCCCCCGCCCCGCAAATGCGACTGCAGCCGCTCGGTCACCAGGGCGGTCGATGCCGTATCCAACGAAGTGAATGGCTCATCCAACAACCACAGGGGATGGGTGGAGAGCCATAGACGGGCCAGCGCCACACGGCGCCGCTGCCCCTGCGACAACACCTTCGTGGGAAGCCGGTGCACCATTCGCTTGAGACCGACTGACTCCAAAGCGTCCTGCACCAATGGAGTTGAATGGTGATCACCGGTCAAGCCGGCTGAGGCCATGAGATTTTCAACCGGCGTCAGATCATCCTTCACGCCGTTCAGATGCCCGATATAGGTAAGCTGAGCGTAATACTGTTCCTTCAACTGGCGAATATCCTGCCCCTGCCAGAGGACCGCCCCCGCTTCAGGCGACAAGAGGCTGGTCAGGATGCGGAGGAAACTGGTCTTCCCGCTGCCGTTCTCCCCCACCACGGTCAGCAACGTGCCAGACTCTACGGTGGCATTCACATCGGAGAACAACCGGCGCTCCCCGCGCATGCAACTCAAAGCCACTGCTTGCAACATAGCGAACGACACTCCCCCGCAACCGGCGGCAACGCCACAGTCATCCTGATGGAAACAGGTGAGAGTAAAGGGAATCGGGCGTGGAAAACAAGAGGCGAAAAGCGGTGATGGAGTTGACCGGGTTCAGGCACAGCGGGTAAAAGGCAGCTTGCTCTGAGCACGGTCCTACTGGTAACTAATGGGCGCGTCGCTTGTGTGACCACCGCAAGGAGACAGCCTCTCTAACCAGGTCTATTCACGCGAATACTGTCGATACACGAACTATTTGAAGGAGATGAACCATGAACGAACTGATCTGCATCGCATTTAAGGATTCCGGCACGGCCGATCAGGTGCTTAATGAAATGCGGGCCATGGAAAGTGACTATGTCCTGGACCTGGAGGATGCCGTGGTCGTCGTCCGTGATCGGAACGGGAGAGTCCACCTGAAACAGTGTGTCGATGTGTTCGGTGGCGCGACGCCCCATGGCGTGGCGCTGGGCATCTTATGGGGCGGGCTGATCGGTCTGCTCTTCATGAATCCTCTGGCAGGGCTGTTGGGATCACTGGCGGGAGGCGCAGGGGCTGGAGCCATGACCGTTGCAGCGAGTGAGACCGGAGTTCTGAACGACTATGGGATCCCCGACAATTTCATCAGGGCCCTCGGCAGCACCATCCTGCCGGGCACCTCGGCGATCTTCCTGCTGATTCGGAACTTTGATGAAGACAAGCTGTTGGCCGGAATCTCCAAATACGAGGGCACAATCTTAAAGACCTCGCTCAATAAAGAGCACGAGGAGAAGCTGCGGGCTGCCCTGACCCATCAACATAACCAGGAGACCGGCAAGAAGTAGCGATCAAATCTGGAGCGCCGGCGGAGATTGACCGTCAGATGGTCGAGGGGCAGACCGTCGTCTTACGAGGATGGCCCGGGACGCCGGTCGCGGATGAGCTGCTCAACGGGATAGCCGAACCCCCGCGCCAGGTGTACAAGCTTCCGGTAGGTCGCGTCATCGATCTCTGGCGCGCGAGCCAGTATCCAGAGATACCGGCGATCCGGCGTGCCCACCAACACCGTGCGGTACTCAGGATCGAGATCCAGAATCCAGTAATTCCCCTCGCGGGACGATCCGAACAAGCGCGCAAACCAGTTGTCGAAGACCACCATCAGCCGTGCGTTCGTCTTCGTATCGACCACCGTCGCCACGCCATCAGCCTCAGCCAGCCCGCCGCCGTCGGTCACACATTCGTTATGCACCCCGACCTGTCCATCCGGTCGAACCGCGTAGACCGTCTTTGAATCCACACAGTGCCGCTGAAACCACATCGGCAACCGGGCGATCTCATACCAGGTCCCGGCATAGCGGGCCAGATCGACCGAAGCCACCGTGGACAACTCCCCTCTTGAATCGATCCCTGCACAGCCGCCAAGCAGCCCGTTCAGTAGCACAAGCGTGAGCCAGATGTTCATGTGAGAACTCGTCTGATGGGATATCTGCATGGGTACTTCACAAGGATGTGCTCGCAGGATCTCATGAACAGCCAAACCTCTTCAATGTTGGATGACAGGATGCGGCCACGTTCTGGCTTCGCAACATCGGCTTGGCCAAGATGAGCCTTTCGTTGAATTGAAAGGAGATCCTGCCTATACTGCCGTCATGAATCCTGATGCCGAACGGTGGCGGGAGCTCGCCACGTATGATCTCGGGACAGCCGAGGCGATGCTGGCCGCAGGTCGGTATCTGTATGTGCTGTTCTGCTGCCAACAGGCGGTGGAGAAACATCTGAAGGGGCTGATCGTCGAACGCTGCAGCATATTTCCGCCCCGCACACACGATCTTGCTAGGCTGGCTCACGAGGCCAAAATTGTGCTGGATGGTGGGCAGGATCTGTTCCTCAGGACCTTGACGAAATACTATGTCGGCACGCGGTATCCGGAAGAAGTGCGCGTACTGGCTGACGAAGCGACAAGAGAACTTTCGACAGGTTTACTGATGCAAACAAAGGATCTCCTCCAATGGCTCCAAACCTTGCCGAGATAGAAACAGTCGCGAGCCGAACCCTGTCGCTTTTGCGGGAACGAATCCCGGTCACCCAGGCCTATCTGTTCGGATCTCAGGTAGAGGGCGTTCCAGATGGAAGCAGCGACATCGACATTGCAGCCTTTAGCCCGGCCGCAGATACGATGGACACCGCCACAAGGATCGCACTGGTCGTGGATGTGGAACGGCAAGTGAACGCATCCGTCGAGCTGCACTTGTACGGCACCAACCAATTCGCGGAAGCCCGGCCCACCAATTTCTTTGGCTATCTGCTCGCCCACGGCAAGCCGATCAACTAGCCCGTTATTCGGCCTTGGCTACCAGCCCTTCGCTCGATAGTCCTGAGTTGACAGGTTTCACCCGCACCAATAGAATCGACTCAACGAACGCCGCCCGCGCCAGGAAAGAGAAGAGGCCATGCGACATATTCCGACACACTATGACGGAGAGAAGGTGGTTCTGGATGAGCCGGTATCGCTTTCCGTCAATACGCCGGTTGAGGTCGTGATCCCGGATACGCGAGAAAAACTGACAGCTCTCAAGACCGACGTATCCCTTGCCTCATTACCCAGCCTCACGCGAATCTGGGACAATCCTCGTGATGCCGAATATGACAAGCTATGACCGGGGCGATGTCGTCCTGGCCACCTTGCCGTTCTCAGATCTCACAGGAATAAAACAACGACCGGCGGTTGTGGTGAGGCCCCTCACCCGTCGGTTGATCTCTTGCTTCTTCCGCTGACTTCCCAACTTGAGCACCCACAACTTGGCGAATTCGCCTTAGCTGATTGGAACGCCCGCATCAATCGGCGCTTGGGTCGCCTCGCCACTGCTGATCAGGAAGGGCTCAACAGAGCCTTGCGGCTTTGGCTGGGGCTATAGTGCCCCGAATCAATAGCTTCGAGAAAGTGAGCCTGGCTTAAGCAGGGACTCATCAACGGGCATCTCAAACCCCAGTGATTCGCTTCGCTCGATTCAAGATCCGATCCCAACTTATGCTGCAATATCTCACGAGCGAATCTTGAACGAGGAACACAGAAAAGCTAGTATCAACCACTCCTTTTCCCTAGACCTCACCGGAGAGATTGAGACCCTCGTGGCAGATCACCAATTCAGTCCATCAGTCGCAACACGAGGCATACAGCTTCCGTTGATCGCGCCCCTTCGACGCCCACTTTCGATTACAGCAATTGAGCCGAAAGGCGTCGTATACACAAAGCGATGGGTCGTTGAACTGCTCCTTGATCTGAGCGGCTATAGCTCGGACAAGAATCTGGTGGACAGCCTGGCAATCGAACCAGCGGCTGGCGATGGCGCGTTTCTTGGTCCCATGATTGAACGCCTAGTGAAATCGTGCCGGAAACTCGATCGATCGTTATCGGAGTGCCAAAATTCCCTGCTCGCATATGAACTGGATGAGAAGAGTGCGACTCGTGCGCGTGCTGTCGTCCAAGATCTCCTCATGGATCACGGGGCGAAGAGTCCACTAGCGATGAAACTGGCTGACGCGTGGGTAGTAAACGGGGATTACCTTCTGGATGCCGACACGAGACAAGCCGATTTCATTATCGGCAATCCGCCGTACATACGCCTTGAGGATATTCCAGAAGAGACTGCCTCCGTCTACCGAAGTACATATCCCACGATGCGCGGGCGAGCAGACTTGTACGTGGCGTTCTTTGAAGCCGCACTTCGGCAGTTGAAATCGGACGGAGTATGCGCCTTCATCTGCGCTGATCGATGGATGCGTAACCAATATGGAGCTGAACTGCGCCAACTTATTAGTTCGGCATACAGCGTTGAAATACTCCTGAGCATGCACCACGCCAATGCCTTCAATGATGACGTGGACGCCTATCCGGCCATCACGGTGATTCGGCGCGCAAAACAGCGATCAACCATTGTCGCAAGCGCTGATCAGGACGCTGAACACGTTCAGCCAAGCCAATTGGCAGCAACTCTCCAGACAGACAGCCGCGACCACCTGCCCCAGGGCATCCATCGAGCCGAGGTGCATACATGGTTCAAAGGATCAGACCCCTGGCCCTGCCACTCGCCGGAACAGTTAGCACTTCTTCGTCGACTGGAAGATCAGTTCCCTCCCCTTGAAATGAATGCCAAAGTGGGAATCGGCGTAGCCACTGGGAACGATCGGATCTACATCACGACAGAAACAGACCTGGTAGAACCGTCCCGCCTCCTGAAGCTCGCGCTTGCGAAAGACCTGGCGGACGGAACGGTACAATGGTCAGGGCACTATCTCGTGAACCCATGGAACCACGATGGACTGGTCAATCTAAAGACCTATCCGAAGTTGCAGGCCTACTACGAGCAGCATGCAGAAGCCCTGAAGAAGCGCCACACTGCGAAAAAAAGTGCCGACAAGTGGTACAAGACGATTGACCGTGTCAACCACACGCTCACACACACTCACAAACTGTATATTCCGGACATCAAGAATACCCTCGAACCGGTCCTAGATCGTGGCGAAACATACCCTCACCACAATCTGTACTTCATTCAGTCGGATGAATGGGACCTGGAAGTACTCGGCGGCCTCCTGCTGTCAAAGGTGGGACAGTTTTTTGTCGAATCCTATGGAGTCCGCATGCGAGGCGGCTACTTGCGCTTCCAAGCGCAATACCTGCGCCGCATTCGAGTCCCTGAACCAAAGTCCCTGTCTAAGATCCAGGCACATGAATTGAGAGAGGCCTTCCGTCTTCGTGATAGGGCTCGCGCAACTCAAGTGGCATTGGATCTTTATGAAATCAACGCTCGCACGCTGGAGGCCGCGCTTGAACATTGACAAGAGATTGCAAACCGCCGTCCAGAGCTACTGGGATGCCCGCAGGAAAAATAAAGAAAAGCAGGTCAAGTCAGGGAAAATCGATGCCGGAACCAGAGGTGAGGTCACAGGAGGCACTCAGATGGGTGCCCTGGAGGTCTTGGTTTCTGACATCCTATGCGAAGCCGGATTGAAAAAGGTCGATATCCGCACAAGAACCGCGCTTGAGCTCCCGGGGTACTTCAGAGCCACAAAAAAGTGGGATCTCATCGTCGTTTCCAATGGCGCGTTGGTCTTGGCGATGGAGTTTAAGTCCCAAGCCGGCAAGTCGATCGGCAACAATGTGAACAATCGTTCGGAGGAAGCAGTAGGCAGTGCCAAAGACATTTGGACGGCCTTCCGAGAAGGCCGCTTTGGCCAGGCGCCTCCTCCATTTCTTGGCTATCTGTTCCTCTTGGAAGATCGCGACAATGTCAAAATCCCTGTCGCCAACAAAGAACCGTACTTCCAGGTAGATCCTGAGTTTCGAGGAGAGACTCACCTCAGAGAGACAACAGCTCTCCGACGGTATAAAGGAGTCTCCTACAGCAAGCGCTACGAACTCTTGTGTCGCCGCCTGGTACTAGAGCGGCTATACAGCTCAGCCTGTTTCATGATGGCCACGAACTCACGAAAAACAAAAATCACACAGCCGGCAGAAGACCTCAACTTTCAGCGCTTCGTGGCTGCCCTACGGGGCCACGTCATCACGTTCTTGGGCAGCCGTAGTAAATAGCTAGACCAGACGCGTTGACGAGAGGGATCAAACAAAGACCCCTTTGTTTCAACCCGAACGGCGGTTATCTCTAACGTGAGAGAGGCCTGAGGCATGTTGATAGTTATTTTTGGTGCTGGTGCTTCCTACGACTCCTACTCATCACGTAGGCCAACAAATACCCCCTTCTATAAGAACGACTTGGTAGATGACGCTCGTCCTCCACTAGCAAATCAGTTGTTCAGCAACCGTCAAAAATTCATCGAGACTGTGCAATCTTATCCAGCCTGTACTCCTATAATTCCGTATGTTCGGCACTTTCCCGATGGCAGCTCTGTAGAAAAAGTTCTGGAAGGTCTCCAGGAAGAAGCCACTGATAATCCCAGAAGACATGCCCAACTAGCAGCGGTACGTCATTATATTCGTAGCATTCTTTTCGATTGTGAACACGAATGGGACACAATTCACAAGGGAGTTACGAACTATCATACGTTACTCGATGAAATTGAAGGATGGCGCCGAAAACGAGATGAACAAGTCTGCCTTGTAACGTTCAACTACGACACCATGATTGATCGCGCTCTTCCCACAGTTGGGGTAAACATCGCTACCCTGGGTGAATACGTCAGTCAACACTACAAGTTGATAAAACCTCATGGGTCAGTGAATTGGGCACGACAAGTTGTTTCGCCCATGAATATGAGTGCAATGCGTGACTGGGATGTCACAAACGAGTTAATTCTGAAGGCCAACGCTCTTACCCTGACAGATGAATATCGAATAGTTTCATCACGCCCTCTTGGAAAATCTCCTGAACGACCACTGTTCCCTGCTTTAGCAATCCCTGTGATTAGCAAACAGGACTACGAATGCCCAAAGCCCCATTTACGGGTACTAGACGATTGCATTGCTAGAATGACTAAACTCCTTGTTATTGGTTGGCGCGCGAATGAGGAGCATTTTCTTCGGCGTCTTGCAGGGGGCATAAAGCAGGAGCTAGAAGTAATGGTTGTATCGGGTAGCTCTGAAGATGCCCAGGAAACAAGAAACAATCTTGCTAGCACGAACATGCGCGTCATTGGTCGCTACCAGAAGACTGCGGAAGGGTTCTCTGATTTTATAGTAAACCGCAAAGTCCGAGAGTTCTTGAAAGTTTGATGCATACGAAAACTGGACCTCTGCAAAGAAGGTGTGCGAGGTCAGGATTGAGGGAGTAGCAAAGGGACCAGGGATCTCTTCTTGGCATTCAGGTCGCAAATCAGATCCGTCTGGATTTGACGGACGGCAGCATCATGAGTTGACGGATGGCCTCGAAGAGGGATCGAATCTGTCAGTCATGCCCACCTACTTTTCGTAAAGGCTTTTGGAATTTCTTCTCCCGCCCCATTTTGATGTTCCAAATTGGAACTTCAAGTATTGAACTCCGCACACACAGCAATGGGGTCTGGCTTACAGTATGGACTGAGCTGAACCGAATCTCGCCCCCTGATTTAATCGGGGGCGGTGTCTTTACTTCGCCGGTGGCGACGGAGCCTGACTTTTTGGAGGAAAGGGTTCGGACTGCTCGCCTGCGCGTCTCGATTGGACCGACGCCCCACTCCACCGCAGAATGTCATTGACTTGCCCATTCATGATCGGCTTGAGCGCTCCACCGGCAAACCCCGGCTCCGCATCGAGATACATGGGGATAAACAGCAGCCCGAGTTGATTCGATTGGAAGTAGTATTGAATGTCCAGCGCGGAGTTCTGCCCGTCATAGGAAAGATTCGCGCGCGAGACACTCCGGCCGAGACTGAAAATGCTGTGGATCGGCCAGGCATCGGTCAGCTGTAAGGTATTGGCATCCACCCGCTCGACGGTCCAATCTTCCCGCGCCTGTTGCGCCACACGATCGAGAGGATTCTCCGTTACGTTCGCGCGAATGTAGGTGGCTGAGGAGCATCCGAACGTGGCGAGCAGCAGCACGGCGAGCATGAATCGAGCGAGCATCATGTCCCTCCTCGGTGAGAATTCGGCAGAAAGACAATCGGCGGCAGGCTAAACTTAAAAGCAGATCGTGTCAATAAAGCGGAAAGGGTCGAAATAGGGGGTCGAAAACTTTCGTGAGCTTATGATTCGTCCTGGGAAGACTCCTCGCTCTGTTTGAGCCAGAGTTCAAGCAATCTGGTCTCGCGTTCAGACTGGGTGATGTGCTCCAGCGCGAACGCGCCTGTTAAGCGATCTTCATAAAACGCCCGTTGCTTCGCGTAGGTTTTCTTAAACGCGTCCCGCTTCAGGCTTTTCCAATTCGCATCGGAGATTCCGGCTTGGGCCCGCAGGAGACTGATCTCGATGGCTTGGAACGCAAAGACTTTCGCGAGCACCTTGATGACCGTGGCATTGGTCAGAAATCGTGGCTCTTTATCAGCCATGACTCATCGTTCCAACTTAGGCCAAAGCACACATGAGGGTACCCCTGCCATTCTCAGCAACCGAGAATGGCAGGGGCCTCGAAGCAGATGGATCAGTTCCGCACGCCGCTCCACACTTTTGCCGGATCGATCGTCTTGTCAGGATTGAGGGTCTTCGCCCTTTCCAGCAAGACATCGGTGCTCTCCGGATACGCCGGGTCGGAAATGCAGCAATTATCGACCGGGCAAACGGCCGCGCATTGCGGTTCATCGAAATGCCCCACACACTCGGTACACCGGTCGTGCGCAATCACGTAAATATCGTTCCCCATGCCCTGGCCGTCGCCGACATGAAGTCCCTTCTCTTCCGCGCCGCCGCGCGTTTCGAAGATGGCCTCGTTCGGACATTCCGGCAGGCAGGCGCCACAGTTGATACATTCAGCGGTAATCAGCAATGCCATGATTCTGGTCTCCTTCTTCCCTAAGATTTAATGCGGCGCCGCACATTCTCTTGATCGTATGGCCCGCAACACACCCTTGATGAACCACGAGGCGCAGTGACGAGAGCCATCACGCTGTGTGAT
The DNA here is from genome assembly GCA_046604365.1 of Nitrospira sp. Classification (GTDB taxonomy): domain Bacteria; phylum Nitrospirota; class Nitrospiria; order Nitrospirales; family Nitrospiraceae; genus Nitrospira_D. Next base: position 154,271 of record JBJACV010000006.1, on the reverse strand, counting down.
ACGCATTTTCCAGGTCAACAGGATACGCATGTTGCACCTTCGTACGCGCCCCTGTCAATCCGGCAGTTCTACATACATGGCATCACATCAGAGGATCGATCATGTGACGGCTGCCTGACTCAACGGCGAGTCTGTTCCCACGCCCGAAAGGCCGCCAGATCCTGGGCCAGGCTCTGGAGCAGCAGCGCCAGCACCACCACATCGTCGATCATGCCAATGCCGGGGATGAAGTCCGGCACCAGATCCACCGGACTCAGCACATAGAGAAGAGCCGCCGCCAGCGACGCGAGGGTGCGTACGGAGAGGCCCCGATAGCTGCCGTTCTTCCAGGCCTTGAGCAGGCGAACCAACAGGGGAAGGTCGGACCATAGACGGCCGATCATGCGAAGCATCTCAAAGAATCTTGTGGATATCGTCATCGTTACCTCCAGGTTGGCGAGCCTGCGTTCCCTTTCTCCAGACAGTACCTTGCGCCTGCTGCCGGTAAGCCTACCAAAGACGAACAGCTTTTTGAAGCTGCTCAGGTGACTTTCTGCCATAGCCCGCATTATTCATGACGGTTCGTCGCGAAATCGCCTTGAAGCATATTTCTCGTGAAGCGTATCTCGTCTCTCGCAAACAAAGATGTGGGCACACTCCTTCTGTCCTGCGCTTCACGAGATACGAGCGACGAAGAACGTAGCAGCGGATCGGCGATTGCAGCAGAAGCGCTCATGAACAATGCGGGATAGGACCCTCCACCCTCTTTCTGCTACCCTGCTCCCCCATGCCCTCGTCCCTTCATCTCTTTCTCATCCTCTTCGTCGTCGGCGCGGCGCTACGCCTGTTCGGCGTCTTCGGGAAGCCCCATGCAGAGCGGCTGGGAACGTTCGTCTTTTCGGTCACGCTGCCGGCGACCATTCTGGTGTCGCTGGATCGCGTGGTGTTCTCGCCGACGGCCTGGAAGATTCCACTTGCGGCCTGTCTCATCACGATTCCACTCATCCTCATTGCATGGGCGCTCGCCAGCAGGCTGGCGCTCGACCGCCCGACACAGGGAGGCTTTCTCCTCGCCGTCGGTTCCATCAATTCGATCTACTTCGCGTATCCCGTCACACTGGCCACGTTCGGCGAGGAGGGCCTCGCGCAAGCGATCCTCTTCGACCTCGGCCAGACAACGCTCACGTTCATGGTGCTCTATCCGATGGCTCTCTGGTATGGCGCGGGTGATTCTACATCCCATGCTGCACTCAGGCGTCTGATGACATCCCCGCCGCTTTGGGCCCTGGTCGCGATCCTCGCGGTGAAGGCCGCCGGGCTTCATCTGCCGGATGGACTGCGGACGATCCTGACGCCGGTGCACGTGCTGACGATCCCGCTGGCGAGTCTGGTACTCGGCCTCTCGATCAGCGCGCATGCCGTACGGACAACCTGGAAGCTGACAAGCCTTGGCGTAGGGCTGCGCATGGCCGGCGGATTGTTGCTCGGCTGGGTCGCAACCTGGCTGTTGGGTCTGACCGGCTTGGAGCGGGCAGCGGTGCTGTTGATCGCCGGGATGCCCTCGGCGGTGATGGCAGTGATCTTCGCGACTGAAGCCAAACTCGACGAAGACCTCGTTGCCTCGATCGTGGCGCTCTCGATCTGCCTTGGCGTCGCCCTGCTGCCCTGGCTCCCCCGGCTCGCGGCCATACTATAATGGACTAGCCGCGCAAGAAGTGGAGCCCGATCTTGTATCGTTCATATTGGGTACAGAGATGTACGCGGTCGTGAATGTGGGGATCGGCTTCTGCAATCCGGCATTCACGCTCACTCGTCGTCCGAGGCTGAGGAAGACAAGGAGACACGGGACGGGAGTCTTTTCCAATTGTCACGCGCCTCATCGAGGATACCCAGTTGCATCTTGTCTATGGTCTGTCGGCTTTCGTCGTCCGCCACGCAATCACGGCGGCGCTGAGCAGCAGAACCGAAGCCAGAATGAACGGTGCGCCGGGAAAGTCCCCGGAAGTGACGAGGCTTGAGTGCTGAATGCTGAGTGCTGAGCCTGACTGAATAAAGTAGGCGAAGGTCTGTGTGAAGAGCATCGGCCCGATCAGGCCGGTCACACCGTTGATACTGGCGATTGCGCCCTGCAGCTGGCCCTGTTCCGCACTGCTGACGCGGCGCGTCATGAGCGATTGGTTTGCGGGACCGGCGAGTCCCCAGAAAGCCATCACGGGAATGCCGAGGCAGAAGATCCAGCCCTCCGGCGCAATGCCATAGACGGAAAAACCGATTGCTCCGCAGAGTAGACCGATGACCACTGTCCTCCGTTCGCCGAACCGACTGGTGATCGGACGGATCAATCCACCTTGTACGATCATTGCCGCAGTGCCCACACCCGCCATCATCAGCCCGACCGCGGCCGGTCCCCACCCATAGCGATAGCCCATGTATAAGACTGACACACTCGGCAGCACGGCATGGGCGAGATAACCGAGAAACGCGACGGTCGCCAGGCCGAAGAGCTCATGGTGCGAACGGAGCAACACGACCGAGCCGACCGGATTGGCCCGCGCCCAGGCGAAGGGCATCCGCTTGTCAGGCGGTAGGGATTCGGGGAGCACGAAGAATCCGTAACAGGCGTTCAACAGGCTGAGCGCCGCCGCACCCCAGAACGGCAGGCGAGGATCCATGGCGCCGAGCCAGCCGCCCAAGGCGGGACCGAGGATGAAGCCGAGCCCGAAGGCCATGCCGATCTTGCCGAACGCCGCCGCGCGCTGCGCCGGCGGCGTGACGTCGGCGATGTAGGCGCCGGCCGTACTAAAACTGGAGGAGGCCATCCCGGAGATGACGCGGCCCACGACGAGCCAGGCGACGTTCGGCGCGAGCGCCATCACGATGTAATCGAGGCCCAAGCCCAGATTCGACAACAACACCACCGGCCGCCTGCCGAACCGGTCGGACAGGGCGCCCTGGATCGGCGAACAGAAGAACTGCATAAATGCCCAGGCCGTCCCCATCAGCCCGTAGAGCACGGCAGCCTGCGCGGTATCGCCGGAGAGAAATTCCTCGACGAGTTTCGGCAGCACCGGGATGATGATGCCGAACGACAACATGTCGAGCAGCACGGTGACGAGAATGAACAGCACCGCCGCTTGGCGCGGCGCGGTCGTGGCTGGCTGGTGACTCATGGCCGCCGCATCCTACCAGACTTTGTCCCGCACAGCGGTTCCTCCTTTGGCGCACCGATCACCTTCGTACCCACCGGTTTCGAATCTGATCGCTACCGCATCTCAGGATGTTTGTGATTCGCAGATCTGTCTGCCCATTGCGCCGGTGGCAGTTATTGCAGCATCTTTGTCATTGTGCCACAAGAGGAGTCGTGGGAGGATGACGCCATGCAATCTCGACCTGCTGCCCGTAAGCCCAAGACGACGCCCCGCACGATCCTGCTCCTCGGCTTTGAGGGTTGCGCGGCGTTGGATCTCGCCGGACCCCATGAGGTATTCAGCCTCTCGTCACATCTCACACCCGGCGGGTCCACTCTCCCATATCGACTGATTCTACTCGCCGATCGCGCGGGCCCCTTTCGCGCCGCACAGGGCTTCGGCCTGATCGCTGATACCTCCTGGCGTGATTTCCGCGGAACGGCGGATACCCTGCTCGTGGCAGGGGGGCCCGATATGACGCCCGTGACGGGCAACCGCAAGCTGCTTGCCTGGCTGCAGGCTATGAGCAGCCGCACCCGCCGCATTGGCTCAATTTGCACCGGAGCGTTCGCCCTCGCCGAAGCAGGCTTATTGGACCGCCGCCGCGCGACCACCCACTGGATGGACGTCGAGCGCCTCGCCAGGATCTACCCCCGGGTGAACGTCGCCCCAGATGCCATCTATGTCAGAGACGGAAACATCTTCACTTCGGCCGGTATCACGGCCGGCATGGACCTCGCCTTGGCGCTGGTCGAAGAAGATCTTGGACGTGAGGCAGCGCTCGCCGTCGCCCGCATGTTGGTGATGTATCTCAAGCGCCCGGGCGGACAGTCACAGTTCAGCACGAGCCTGCAAGCCCAAGCGGCAGAGGGACGGCGATTGGCGCCACTCCTCTCATGGCTCGCCGCGCATTACCGGGACCCGATCACTGTGGAAGCGATGGCGGACCGGGCCGCCATGAGCAACCGCACCTTCGCGCGAGTCTTCCTCGCGGAGACCGGCGACACGCCGGCCTATTATCTGGAAAAGCTGCGGCTCGAACATGCCGTCCGCCTGTTGGAAACGACCGGTATTCCCCTTGATGTGGCAGCTCGAGACTGTGGCTTCACCGGACGTGAACAATTACGGCGCGCCTTCCAGCGCCATCGGGGCATCACGCCCCAAGCATATCAACAGCGGTTCCGTACGACCGGCTCGCAGACAAAGGAGGACTGACTCATGGCGTTCAAGATTGCATTCCTTGTGTACAACGGTGTTGCCGAACTCGACTTTGTGGGCCCGAAGGATGTCTTTTTCGCATCCAGCTGGCTGACAAAGCGGAACGATGAACTCTATCTCGTCGCTCCGTCGAAAGATCCCGTAACCTGCCTGGGAGGACTCCGGGTGCTTCCCGATTATGACTTTGCCAGCGCTCCGCTTCCTGACCTCCTCTTAGTGCCGGGCACGGCGGAGCCAACCCCGCAGATCGACAACTCCGACCTGCTCGCCTGGGTCGCCAAGGCAAGCGGTCATTGCACATGGACCACATCCGTCTGCACCGGTGCAGCGATCCTCCTTGCATCCGGGGTTGCCAAAGGACGGAGAATCACGACCAATTCGATGGCCATCGAATCGTTACGGGCGCGAAAAGATGCAACCGTGCTGGACCATGTCCGCTATGTCGTGGATGGACAACTTGTGACGAGTGCCGGAGTCAGTGCGGGAATTGATATGGCCCTCTGGCTGGTGGGCCGCCTGCACGGAGCCGCCCATGCCCGTGCCGTTCAGCAGGTGTTGGAATACTTTCCGGAGCCGCCCTACGCGGTCGAACCTGCGGCGGCCTGCGGATGATTGCTCTGACTGGCTGAAGTGCCAGAATAGGAACGAGGACGGATCACACTTGGCTCTGGCGTTGATTCAGCGGGCAAGAACCGGGTGTGCGAGCGAACAATCTGGCATGGTTATCGGCGGGAAACGCGGAAATGGCCTCGCTCACCGCGTCCCGACGAGGTTCCGCACATGTGTGATTGCAAGACTCGACCTCGTTCCCCGGCAGAGGAACCCAACCCTGAGCTGGAATTGTCTCGTGCGTATCGCCAACGAGAGAACTATAATAGGATGCAACCTGCTCAGGAACGGGGGTGCCTGAGCTGTTAGAAGAGTTCATCAGCACCTCACAGCACCCCTGTTCTACCCATGGCTGCTGAGCGGTGAGAGTCGTGCGGGGCGTTTCGCTTGTGCGTCTGACAAGATCATCCCGCTACAATGAAGGCGAGCCAATGACTCACAGAGGGCCGGTATGAGCGATGACGATCGCACTCCTCCACCGCAGGCCGACAGCGATCCGGAGGAAACCAGGGAATGGCTGGACTCGCTGGAGTATGTGCTCGACACACACGGTGCCGGCCGCGCGACCTACCTCTTCGAGCGGCTCCGTGAGCGTCTCGGCACGCGGGGCGTGCAGATTCCCACTCCCGTCAACAGCCCCTACGTCAATACGATCGCCACCTCTGAACAACCGCCCTACCCCGGCAACCTTGAAATCGAACGCCGGATCCGCAGCCTGATACGCTGGAACGCGATGGCCATGGTCGTCAAGGCCAACAAACAACGCCCGGGCATCGGCGGGCATATCTCCACCTATGCCTCGGCCTCCACCCTGTACGAAGTGGCCTTCCACCATTTTCTTCACGGCAAAGACGCGCCGCAGGGCGGCGACCTGGTCTACTTTCAGGGCCATGCCGCGCCGGGCATTTACGCACGCAGCTATGTCGAAGGGCGCCTGCCGGAAGAGGCGCTGCACCGCTTTCGTGCCGAGCTGGATCCAGACGGACAAGGCTTGTCGTCCTATCCCCATCCCCGGCTGCTGCCCGACTACTGGGAATTTCCCACGGTATCCATGGGGCTGGGACCGATCATGTCCATCTACCAGGCGCGGTTCAACCGCTACCTGCATGACCGGGGTCTCAAGGATACGAGCCGGCAGCGGGTCTGGGCCTTCGTCGGAGACGGCGAGACCGACGAACCGGAAAGTCTCGGCGCCATCACCCTCGCTTCCCGCGAGCAGCTCGACAATCTCATCTGGGTGGTCAACTGTAACCTCCAACGACTCGACGGCCCCGTCCGCGGCAACGGCAAGATCATTCAAGAGCTGGAAGCCATCTTTCGCGGCGCCGGCTGGCACGTCATCAAAGTGATCTGGGGAAGCGACTGGGATCCGCTCCTGGCGCAAGACCACGAAGGCGTGCTGGTCAAGCGGATGGGCGAAGTCGTGGACGGGTGGTATCAGAAATATACCGTCGAAGGCGGCGCGTTTGTCCGCAAGCATTTCTTCGGCGCGGACCCCCGATTGCTCAAGATGGTGGAGACCTATTCGGACGAACAGCTCCACAAGATGCTGCGCGGTGGCCACGACTCGCGAAAACTCTTCGCCGCCTACAAAGCCGCCGTCGAGCACAAGGGCCAGCCGACCGTGATCCTGGCCAAGACGGTCAAAGGGTACGGCTTGGGCGAGGCCGGCGAGGGGCGCAATATCACCCATCAGCAAAAAAAGATGAACGAGCAGGAGCTGCGCGAGTTCCGCACGAGGTTCAGCGTGCCGGTGCCCGACGATCAACTCACCTCGACGCCGTTCTACCGGCTCCCGGACGGAAGTCCCGAGGCCCTCTACCTCGCCGAACGGATCAAGGCGATAGGCGGCCCCATCCCGGAACGGCGCGTGACAGTCGAATCTCTGAAGGCGCCGGAGCTCGACCAGTTCAAGGAGTTCCTCGACGGCTCGGGCGAGCGTTCGGTCTCCACGACCATGGGGTTGGCCCGCATGCTCGGCCGCCTGCTCAGCATCAAGGACTTCGGGAAACACCTCGTGCCGATCATTCCCGACGAAGCGCGCACGTTCGGACTCGAGGCGCTGTTCCGACAATACGGGATCTACTCACACGTGGGACAGGTGTATGAGCCGGTCGACAAGAGCTCCCTCCTCTATTACTTCGAGGCGACCGACGGGCAAATCCTCGAAGAGGGCATCACCGAAGCGGGCGCGATGTCTTCGTACATCGCCGCCGGGACCGCCTACGCGACACATGGCGTGAACATGATTCCGCTCTACATTTTCTATTCGATGTTCGGCTTTCAACGCGTCGGCGACCTCATCTGGGCCGCCTCTGACATGCGGGCGAGAGGCTTCATGTTCGGCGCCACGGCAGGCCGCACCACCTTGGAAGGCGAAGGCCTGCAGCACCAGGACGGGCACAGTCATCTGCTGGCCACCGCCTACCCGACGATCGCCGCCTATGATCCGGCCTTCATGTTCGAACTCGCGGTCATTCTGCAGGACGGGCTGACACGCATGTACGAGGCACACGAGGACCTGTCCTATTACATTACCCTCTATAACGAGCCGTACGCGATGCCGGCCATACCGCCCGATGCGGCGGACGGCATTCGCGAAGGCATGTACCGGTTCCGGCGGGCGGCCGAACGCGCCCGGCACCGGGCCCATCTCCTGGCCAGCGGCCCACTGGTGAACGAGGCGCTCAGGGCCCAGCCGCTCTTGCTGCGCTACGGGGTGGCAGCCGACGTGTGGAGCGTGACCAGTTACAAGACCTTGCGCATGCGCACGCTGGAGGCCGAACGCTGGAACATGTGGCATCCGGACGAGCCGCCGCGCGTCAGCTATCTCCAAAAGACCGCGCAGGAACTCGACGGCCCCTGTGTGGCCGTGAGCGACTACGTCCGCCTTGTCAGCGAGCAGATCGCTCCTTGGATCAGCGGCGGCCTGCTCGCCTTGGGCACGGATGGTTACGGCCGCAGCGATACCCGCAAGGCCCTGCGGCGATTCTTTGAGATCGATGCCGAGCACCTGACGGTGGCGACTCTGTACGCACTCCATCGGCAAGGACACATCGAGGCACAGGTCGTCCGGCAAGCAGCCCGGGACGTTGGCATCTCGGTAGACGACCAGGCCCCCTGGCAACAGTGAACGATCATGGTGGACGTAGATGCAGATAAGGACAGGCTATGAAGGTTGAACTGCCGTTTCTGGCTGAAGGCGTCGAAGGCGGTGACGTGATCCAACTCTTGGTCAAGGAGGGCGATCACGTGACCGAGGGGCAATCGCTGCTCGAGCTCGAGACGGAAAAGGCCACGGTGCCCGTGCCGGCGCCGTCTGCCGGGACTGTCGCACGCCTGCTTGTGGGCCGGGGCGATCACGTCAAAGTCGGGCAAGCGCTCCTCGAACTGGACGGCGCCGAGGATGCCGCGCAAGCGGCCAAGCCGTCGGTGCTGGCACAACCGGCTGCCCCGCCCAAGGCGCAACCACTCGCAACCCTCGAAACCGAAACGGCGAAAGACCTGGAACAGGGGAAGGAACCGCAGGCCGGCCCCTCCACTGCACCGCCTCTGAAAAGAGAACAGCCCGCGCCTCTGCCGCCTGAGTCACCATCTTCCTCGCCCCCCTCACCGCACACCGGCGCTTCGGTCGCTGCTCCTCCATCCGTCCGCCGACTCGCGCGCGAGCTGGGCGTGGATCTGGCGCAGGTGAAGGGATCGGAAGCCGGAGGCCGGATTACCGCCGAAGACGTGAAGACCTTCGTACGAGAACGCACCAGACGCAGCGGCCAGCCGGTGGGCCAGGATGACCAAGGAGGCAGGGTCTTCTCGACGATGTACGGGACCGAACGGCGTGAGGCGCTCCCGTCGATCCGGCGCAAGATCGCAGCAAACATGACGCAAGCCTGGACGACCATCCCCCATGTCCACCAATTCCAGGACGCCGACATCACGGATCTCATGGAATTGCTGAAACGGTACGCCCCGCAATTCAAACAGAAGGGCGCCACGCTCACACTGACCAGCCTCTTCTTGAAAGCCGTGGCGCACGCGCTGAAGCTGTACCCGCAGTTGAACGCGACGCTGGACCTTACCAACGGCGAAGTGATCTACAAGAACTATTACAACATCGCCGTGGCGGTGGACACACCGGACGGGTTGATCGTGCCGGTCATCCACCAGGTGGACCAGAAAGATCTCGTGCAGATCTCCCGTGAGCTGGCCGATCTCGCCGAACGCACCAGGAAGCGCGAGGTCAAGCTGGAAGAACTGCGCGGGGGGACGTTCACCGTGAGCAACATGGGAGGGCTCGGCGCCGGGCCGTTTACCCCGATTATTTATCCGCCTCAAGTCGGCATTCTCGGTGTGGGGAAGGCCCGCATGACGCCCGTGTATCGCAACGGCCAGTTCGTGCCGCGCCGGGTGCTGCAACTCTGCGTCGCCTACGACCATCGGCTGGTGGACGGAGCGGTCGGAGCGCGCTTTACCAACGAGATCGTCAAAGTCCTGGAGGACTTCCAGGCAATGTTCTTGGGGCTATGAGATGAGAATCCGGCACGTAGCAAGCAAGGCTCTTATCATGCGTCTCACCGGCATCGGCCGCTTCACGCGAGGTATCCATGTCTGAATCCCGTTATGACGTCGCGGTGATCGGTGCAGGGCCCGGCGGCTATGCCGCGGCCTTTCACGCAGCCGACCTCGGATTGCGCACCGTCCTGATCGATCAGGATGCGCAGCTCGGCGGCACCTGTCTTTTACGGGGCTGCATTCCATCCAAGGCGTTGCTTCACGCCGCCCGAATGCTCACGGAGGCGGACGAAGCGAAGGAGTGGGGTCTTCATTTTGGCAAGCCTCGTCTCGACCTGGGCGCACTGCGCAGCCGCCTGCAGGCCATCATCGGCAAACTTGCCAAAGGCGTGCACACATTGGCGGGCAGCCGCAAGGTCGAGGTCATCCAGGCGCGGGCATCGTTCAAGGACGCGACGACACTGTTGCTGTCCGGGCCGGACCGGCAAGGGGAACTGGCGTTCGCCCATGCGATCGTCGCCACCGGCTCACGGCCCGTGATTCCGGCGTCGTTGAAGGTCGACGATGCGCGCGTGATGGATTCCACCGGCGCGCTCGAATTGCCGGACGTTCCCGCGCGGTTGCTGATCGTCGGCGGCGGCTACATCGGCCTGGAGTTGGGCACCGCGTATCAGGCGCTCGGCTCCCAGGTCACGGTGGTCGAAGCACTGCCGCGACTGCTCAACGGCATCGACCCCGACCTCGTGCGGCCGCTGCAGCTACGTATGCAGCGTCGGTTCAAGGAAATCAGGCTCAACACGACGGTGGAACGACTGGACCCGCGGAAGGACGGAGTGGCCGCAACCTTCCGGAGTTCCGACGGAACGAACACCGAGACCTTCGACCGCGTGCTCGTCGCCGTAGGGCGAACACCCAACGCGGACCGACTCGGACTTGAACAGACGAGAGTGACGCTGTCACCGCAAGGCTTCATCCAGGTCGATCGACAGTTGCGCACGGCCGAGCCAACCATCTTCGCGATCGGCGACGTGATCGGGGACCCGATGCTCGCCCACAAGGCCACACACGAAGGGTTGACCGCCGCCAACGTCATCGCCGGCCGGCGGGCCGCCTTCGACGCAGCGGCAATCCCGGCAGTGGTCTTCACCGATCCGGAGATTGCCTGGTGCGGGCTCACGGAAGAAGCGGCGAAGGCATCGGAACGACCGGTGAAGATCACACGATTTCCCTGGGCGGCGTCAGGACGCGCCACCACGTTGGGGCGCACCGAAGGCCTCACGAAGCTCGTGCTCGATGTGGAGTCCGGCCGCATTCTCGGCATGGGGCTCTGCGGCGTGGGGGCCGGCGAGCTGATCGCCGAAGGGGTCCTGGCGGTCGAGATGGGGGCTGTCGCGGAAGATGTCGCAGCCTCGATTCATCCGCATCCGACACTGAGCGAGACCTTCATGGAAGCGGCCGAATCGTTCTACGGATCACCCACGCATCTCTACACCCCCAAGCGGTCATGACGTGCGCGCACTCCAGCTGCTCGATCTGACCCTTCCCTTACCGGCCGAGAATCTGGCTCTGGACGAGGCGTTGCTGGATGAACTGGATGAGCACGGCGGCGACCCCCTGCTCCGTTTTTGGGAGAGCGACCTCCATTTTGTGGTCTTGGGCCCCTCCTGCCGCCTGGTCGAAGACGTGCATCTCGCCGCATGCGAACAAGACCGGGTCCCCATCCTTCGGCGGGCGAGCGGCGGAGGCACCGTGTTGCAGGGACCGGGATGCCTCTCGTACGCGCTCGTCCTTCCGCTCGATCTGCATCCCCACCTCGCGAACATCCGCGGCACGTATCGATTCATCCTCGAACGGATCGCGGCTGCGCTCCATCGATGGGAGCCGGCCGTCGCAGTCCAGGGTGTCAGCGATCTGGCGATCAGCGGCATGAAGATCTCGGGTAATGCGCAACGACGGAAACGGCGGGCGCTGCTCTTCCAGGGCACCATACTGCACGACATGCCGGTCGATCTCATTGCGCGGTATCTGAAACAACCGAGGCGACAACCGAACTACCGTGCAGACCGGCCTCATTGCCTGTTTCTTCGGTCGATAAACGCTCCATCGCAGGACATCAAGCAGGCCATTGCGACCGCATGGGGCGCTGACTCGGCCATCCATGACCTCCCCACGGCCCGCATGCCAGGCAGCATCGCTACCGTCCTTCAAAGAAGCCTCGAATAGACAAGCACCGATGCCGACCTTGCCTTCCATGCACCCGACGCGTCGGCGATCATGACATCTCTATGCCTCGAACAACGAGCGCACATGTACGGGTCTGAATGGGAGTCTCACGGGTCTGAACGGGGATCTGGTTTTGTGATCCAACAACTGAGGGACCTGATCGGTGGACGGGTGAGCCAATCTACGGTCACGTCTTCCGCCGGTTCCTCACCTCGCTCCCACATATAGATTTTCCGTTTAGCTGCCGCGCGGAGAATTGCAGTGGAGTCCGATGCACAACACTTCGACATATTCCACTTGGCTACTGGATTGAGGGATGGGCAGGCTGTCGGCGCGAAGGCCTTCCAGGTTCAATTCAATCGAGAACTCGGAGCGAAGACCACATCCGTTAGAAGACGCATCAAAGAGGCGACTAGGACAACAACCCACGGCTGGTCCAAGCCAGGCGATGGAACGAGGAGAACCGACTCAACTTGCTCACCCCGCTTCGCGGTAGCCGCAGTCTTCGTTGCGGCATTGGACGCTCCGGCCGGCCTGCTTGCTCACCTTTTCGATCAGGAACGGCGCCTGGCAGGTCGGGCAAGTTTTCGGCACGGGACGGTCCCAGAGCGCATATTCACATTTCGGGTAATTGCTGCAGGCGAAGAATGAGCGCCCCTTCTTGGTCCGTTTCTGCACAAGATCGCCGCCACAATCGGGCTGCGGACACTTGACGCCCAGCGCCAGCGGCTTGGTCGTCTTGCATTGCGGATAGGCGGAACAGGCGATGAACTTGCCGAACCGCCCGGTCTTGACCACCATCGGGCTTGCGCACTTGTCGCACTTCTGATCGGTTGTGATCTCCAGCTTCGGCACGATCTTGATGGTGCCGTCCTCCAGCTTCTCAAAATTCTGGGTGTTCTTGCAGGGCGGATCGTCTTTGTATCCGGGGCAAGCCAGGAATCTTCCGTTGCGCCCCCACTTGATCTCCAGCATCTTCCCGCATTTCTCACAGGGAATGTCCGTGGGCGGTTCAACCGTATCTTTTGGTCCGGGAATGGTCTTGGCTCGTTCCAGCTCTTTGGTAAACGGCGTGTAGAAATCGCGCACCGCCGTCACCCAGGGCTTGTTTCCCTCTTCCACTTCATCGAGCTGTTCTTCGAGGTGTGAGGTGAAATCGACGTTGATGAGCTCGGGAAATCCCTTCATCAAATAGTCATGGACGGTTTTCCCCGTCTCGGTCGGAACCAATCGCCCCTCGGTTTTCTCCACATACTTGCGATCCTGGATCGTGGAGATAATCGCGGCGTAGGTCGACGGGCGCCCGATCCCCTTTTCTTCCAACTCCTTGATCAACAGCGCTTCGTTGTACCGGGGCGGCGGCTGCGTGAAATGCTGCTTCGATGTCAGTCCCAACACCGCCTGCCCCTCTTGCTCAACCAACCGCAGCTGTTCCCCTTCGGACAGCGGCGGGAGCAGGCGTTCATTGTCGTCCTCCGCTTCCTGATCGGCTTTCGGCTTCTGGGACGGCAGTTCCTTGTCAACGCCCTCCATATAGACGACGGTATGGCCCGGGAATTTCACGATCGTACCGGTGGAGCGGAAAACGTACCTGTCCTTCGTGCCAACCGGCGTCGAGTCGATTCTCGTCACGTCCAGGATCGCCGGCACCATCTGCGAGGCGATGAACCGGTTCCAGATCAACTTATACAGATTGTACTGGTCATGGTCCAAATACTGACGGATCGATTCGGGATCGCGCGCAGCCGACGTCGGCCTCACGGCCTCATGCGCCTCTTGAGCCGCCTTCTGTGTCTTGTAGACGTTCGGAGTCGCCGGGAGATACTCCACGCCGAACCGCGACTGGATCAGCTCCCGCGCCTCGGCCATCGCCTCGTTTGAGATGCGGGGCGAGTCGGTTCTCATATAAGTGATAAGACCGGTCGCGCCCTCGGCGCCGATTTCGATGCCCTCGTAGAGCTGCTGCGCGAGCGTCATGGTTTTCTTGGGCGAGAAGTGCAGCTTGCGCGAAGCTTCCTGCTGCAGGCGGCTGGTGATGAACGGCGCAACGGGATTCCGTTTCTTTTCCCGTCGCTCGACCGACTGCACGATGAACGCCTTCCCTTGAATCGCATCGACCACATGGCGGGCCTGTTCGCTGTTCTCGATCGACGCCTCTTCCCCGTTGATGCTATGGAGTTTGGCCTCGAACGACGGCGGATTGGCGCCCGCCAGCAGCGCGGTCAACGACCAGTACTCTTCCGTTCTGAACGCTTCCCGCTCCGCCTCACGCTCGCAAATCAGCCGCATCGCGACCGATTGCACCCGCCCCATGCTGAGCCCGCGCCGAACCTTGTTCCACAACAGCTGGCTGCCCTGATAGCCGACGATGCGGTCCAGCACGCGGCGCGCCTGCTGCGCATTGACCAGTTTCATATCGATCTCGGTAGGCGACTGAAGCGCGCGCTTGATCGCGGATTCGGTGATCTCGTTGAACCGCACTCGAAAAATCTTGCCGTCTTTCTTTTTCTTCTTCGACTTTCCCAGCAACTCCTGCTCGATGTGCCAAGCGATAGCTTCGCCTTCACGATCGGGGTCCGGCGCCAGGAACACCTTGTCGGCTTCATCGGCCTTCTTCTTGATATCGGCCAGCACTTTCGACTTGCCTTTGATGGTGACGTACTGGGGCTCAAAATCGTGTTCAAGGTCAACACCCAGTTTGCTGGTCGGCAGATCCTTGACGTGTCCGACCGACGCCATAACCGTATAGCCGCGCCCTAGATATTTAGTGATTGTTCTCGCCTTGGTCGGCGACTCCACAATGATCAACGACTTCGCCATGAAGACTCCATTCACAGATGAAACATGCACACATCCGTATCAAATATCCGAGATTCATGCAACTAGAACGACGGAAGCCGACTGCCGGCGGGCTGTGAAAACCAGTCTGCACAATTCACGAAAGCCGTTCCGTTCTTCGTCGTTCGTATCTCGTGAAGCGTATCTCGCAAGCAAAGATGGGCACCCACTCTCTCCGTCTTGCGCTTCACGCTTCACACTTCACGAGATACGCGCGATGCGCACGACTACTGCCGCATATATTGCTGGCCGGGCAACTGACGCACATGGCCGGACAATTCGAGCGACAGCAGACTCGCCGATACTTGCGCCGGGCTCAGTCCCGTCGTTTCGATGATCGCATCGATAGATCTCGCATCATACGACAGCGTCTCGTACACAACCGTGTCTTCTTTTCTCAACACCTCGCGCGGCACGGACAGCCCCGCACCGGACGGCAACGCGGCCCGTAGACGCGCATCGAGTTGCGGCAGAATTTCGTCAAGAATATCCTGCGCCCGCTCGATCAGCTTCGCGCCCTCTTTGATCAAGCCGTTCGACCCCCGGCAGGCTTCTTCTTTCACCGGACCCGGCACGGCAAACACGTCACGGCCCTGCTCCAACGCGAGCTTCGCCGTAATCAGCGATCCGCTGTCTTTCGCGGCTTCGCTCACGAGCACGCCGATCGACAGCCCGCTGATGATCCGGTTTCTTCGTGGAAAGTGATGGCTCAGCGGAGACGCGCCGATCGGCAATTCTGAAATGACGACGCCGTGTTCTTCAATCATGCGCCTCAACTGCTGATGTTCCGGCGGATAGGTCCGATCGATACCGCAGCCCAATACAGCGATCGTGCGTCCTTTGCCGGCCAATGCGCCCCGATGCGCCGCCGCATCGATCCCGCGCGCCAGGCCGCTCACGATCGTCACACCGCCGCCGGCCAGCTCCTTGGCGATCTCCTCCGTCACGGCACGGCCTGACGGCGTGGCGCGCCGCCCGCCCACGATCGCCACCGCAACATCGTCCTGCGCCGACAAGACTCCGCTCACGTACAGCACCGGAGGAGGATCGGGAATGGTTCTGAGCCGTGCGGGATAGGACGGATCGAAGAGGGTGAGGACCTGGATCTTGAGCCGCTCGGCGGCTTTGATTTGCCGATCGATCTCCCGACGTATGCCGGGCTCCGGGTCACGCCGCACGGATGCGGCCAGCTCGGCGCTGCACCCGGCTTGGACTAACTCGTCCACACCGGCCGCCAACACCGCCTTCGGCGAGCCGAAGATTTGGACCAGCTTGAGCAGCGTGCGATCGCCCACCCCATCGACCGCTTGCAGTGTCAGCCAAGAGGTCAACGCCGCCGCATCCATCACAGGCACCGATCACAAGAGGTCCGCCCAACCCCATGGCCGGCATGACTCGCCGGGCTGAGCGTGACCACAACAGGCGTCTGCTGACGCCGGACAGAGTTACATGACGACAAGGTCGTATTGCTCGAGATGCAGCTGGCTGTCCGACATCACGACGATTTTCGCCGAACAATCCCGCTCCAAGGTTTCCACTCCGTGTCGCTCTTCATCTTGCAGCAGCTCGGCCACCGTAGGATGAGTCCCGACGACGATCCGTTGATGCTCCCCGGACGGTTCGATCCGCCGGATCTCGCGAAAGATCTCATAGGCCACCGTCGTCGGAGATTTCGTATACCCGCGGCCTTCACAGTAGCGGCAGGGCTCCGACAACGAACGCAGCAGATCCTCGCGGACACGCTCGCGGGAAATTTCGATCAACCCGAGATCAGAAATCCTGGAAATCCTCGTCCTCGCTTTGTCTGAGGCCATGGCGTCGACAAGCGCATGGTAGACTTTGTCGCGATTTTTTTCGCGCTCCATGTCGATGAAGTCCACAATGATGATGCCGCCGATCCCGCGCAGCTTCAGCTGATACGCGACTTCCTTGGCCGCTTCCAGGTTATTCCTGAGGATGGTTTCCTCCTGATCCCGTTTCCCGACGAAACGTCCGGTGTTGACATCGATCACCGTCATCGCTTCCGTGTGGTCAATCACCAGATAGCCGCCCGACTTCAGCCACACCTTTCGGCTCATCGCCCGCGCAATTTCCTGTTCCACGCCCAGATGATCGAACAGCGTCTCTTCCTTGTCATAAAAATGAATCCGCGAGGTCTGCTCGGGAGAGAACCGTTGCACGAAGTCGCGGATGGCTTCGTACTCCTCCCGCGAATCGATCCAGAGCCGGTCCACTTTCTTCCCGAACAGATCCCGCACGACGCGGAAGCTGAGGCTCAAGTCCGTGTGCAGCAACGCCGGGGCGCCCCGCTGCTCCCGATTCGTCAAAATGTCCTGCCAGAGCACGTGCAAAAAGTCGACGTCGGATTTCAGCTCGTCTTCCTTGACGCCTTCGCTCACCGTCCGGACGATGTAGCCGCAACCGGGCCGGCGGACGCGGCGCATGATGTCCTTCAGCCTGGACCGTTCCTCATCGCGCGGAATCCGCCGCGAAACACCGATATGCTCGACGTTCGGCATGAAGACCAGATAGCGTCCCGGCAAGGACACATAGGTCGTCACTCGCGACCCCTTGGTGCCGATCGGCCCCTTTGAGATCTGCACCATGAGCTCCTGGCCCTCGCTCAGCAGCTGTTCGATCGGCTTTGCGCTCTGCCGCTTCGGCCGGAGCATGTCCGAATCTTTCTCGTCCTCTTCCGACTCAACCAGCATGTCGCCCGGCTCCGCGTCCTCTGAAAGGTCAGACACGTGCATAAAGGCGGCCTTCTCCAGGCCGATATCCACGAACGCCGCCTGCATACCAGGCAGAACCTTGGCGACTCTGCCTTTATAAATATTCCCGACAAAGTCTTTATGTTTGGCGCGGTCTCCGAACAAATCGGTCACCACTCCGCCGTCAAGAACCGCCACGCGGGTTTCCTCCCGCGCAACGGTGATCGCAATCTCGATTCCCATACATCACCCCTTCTGTCTGAGAGCCTCGGTGCGCGGAACGCGCCGGACGCAGGCCTCTGCCCAGGTCCTTAGCGCGCAATCACCGCTGCCGCCGTATCAGCTCCCGATAAAATCCCCGCTCAGGGTCTCGCCGCAGAATAGCGCCGAGGCCCATGGTCACGGCATCAATAAAACAAACTCAACCGTCTTCGTTTCACGTTCAACAATAATCCAAGCGACGCCATCATCATGATCGTCGCGCTCCCGCCGTAGCTCACCAGCGGCAGGGGAATCCCGACGATCGGAAACATCCCCGCCGTCATGCCGATATTGACCACGATGCAAAAACACAACATCGCCACGATCCCGACAGCCAGCAGCGCCCCCAGCTGATCCTTCGCCTTGGCGGCAATATCGAGCGCCGACCAGATGAGCGCCACGAACAACCCCAGCAATAGAAGCACGCCGAGAAACCCCCATTCTTCCGAGTACACTGCAAACACGAAATCGGTATGCCCTTCAGGCAGGAACTTCAGTTGGCTTTGTGTGCCGCCGAAGAGTCCCTTGCCTGTCAGTTCCCCCGATCCGATCGCAATTTTCGATTGTAATGCATGATAACCCTTCCCGCCCGGATCATAGTCCGGATCGACGAACGCCATAATGCGCTGTCGCTGGTAATCATGCAAGGACCCCCACACCCCCTCCCAGACGAAGGGAAAGAGCATAATCGAGAACAATAAGATGACACCCAGCGCTTGGGACCGGACTCCGACCATCAACAGCATCGCCGCATAGACCGCGACGAAGCTCAACCCGCTTCCCAAATCCGGCTGTTTCAGAATCAGAACGAGTCCCGGCAGCATCAACAGTCCCGGCACAATGACGCGCTGCAGCCACCCTGCGCGGGGCGCCTTGGAATAGTAATGCGCCAACACCAGGATGAGCACGAGCTTGGCGAACTCCGATGGCTGGAGACTGAACGGTCCCAGCGCAATCCACCGCTGCGCGCCCTTGCTCGCCCGTCCCTCGAACAGCACAAACAGCAGCAGCAGCAGCACCAGTCCATACGCCGGATAGGCCAGACGCGCAATACTGTGATAATCCCAGGCCCACATCACGATGAAGGCCACCGCGCCCAGACCGATCCATACCAACTGCTTGACATAATAGGGCGCAATGCCGCCCTGTTGATCATGAGTGACGCTATGAATGGAGAGCACCCCGATCCCGAGAATGACGAGGATCAGACCCATGTAGCGGAGATCAAAACCGTCGAAACCGCGTGAGTCCGTCAATCGATCGATCATGATTGTTCCAACAAACTCCGCACCGGTTCCGCTTTGGATGCATTCGAACTCACCATCGGCACCTGCGGGGCCAGCTTCATATACGTCTCGATCACTTCTTTCGCCAGAGGAGCCGCAGCGGACCCTCCATGGCCCATGTGCTCGCCCAGCACAGCCACTGCGATCTTCGGAGACTCTACCGGGGCAAAGGCGACAAACCAGGCATGGTCACGGAACTTCTTGGGAATGTTTTCCTCCGGCCCTGTTCGAAGGGCCGCGACCTGCGCCGTCCCCGTTTTCCCGCCGATTGTGACCAGAGAAGACTTCGCTCTCGTCGCCGTTCCCTTCGTCACGACATCGGCCAGAGCTTCTTTGATGATGCGAAACGTCTCGGGCTTCGCTTTGATTTTCCCACGCGGAACCGCCGGCAATTCTTGCAGATTGCCGGTGACTCGATCCATCACAGCCTGCACCAGGCGGGGCCGGTAATTGACCCCATCATTCGCAACCGTGCCGATCAAACTCGCCATTTGCAGCGGGGTGACCGTCACATACCCTTGACCGATCGCCGCCGAAACCGTTTCTCCCGGCAACCAGGGTTCGTTTTTCGCCTTCTGTTTCCATGCCGTTGAGGGCATAATCCCGGCCCGCTCGGACGGCAGTTCCACACCCGTTCCCTGCCCCAAACCGAATTCTTTGCCGAACTCGGCCATGACGTCGATGCCCATGCGCTGGCCCACCGTGTAAAAATACACGTCGCACGAATGCACAAGCGCAGTATGAAGATCGACGGCCCCATGCCCGCTCGCTTTCCAATCGTGATAAATCCGTTTTCCGAACTGATAGCCCCCGTTGCAGAACACCGTGCTGGACGGCGCCATCGTTTTCGTCTCCAACGCGGCCACCGCCATCGGAACCTTGAACGTCGAACCGGGAGGATACTGCCCTTGGGACGCTCGATTGTTCAACGGACGTCCTTCATCTTGAACGATCTCAACCCACTGCTTAGGCGTCAACTCGCGCGAGAGCACGTTCGGATCGAACCCCGGACGGCTGGCCATGGCGAGAATATCCCCGTTGGTCGGATCCAACGCCACAATGGCGCCATATTCCTGCCCCAGTAAATCCTCCGCCACCTTCTGCAGCCGAACATCGATCGTCAGATAGAGATCGTTTCCCGCCTGCGGCTTCTCTACGACAGCGGCCCTCTTTTCGTGTCCGAGCGCATCGACTTCAACGTTCTTCTGGCCGGCCTGGCCGCGCACATGACGATCGAATGATTTTTCGACTCCGTATTGGCCCACGATGCTGCCTTGATGCAGGCCTGAAAATTCAGGCTTCTCCAGTTGTTCGGGTGAAATTTCTCCGACATATCCCAAGAGATGGGCTGCCGTCACGCCGCCCGGATAGTTGCGTTGCGACTCAACCTCCACCATGACACCCGGAAGATCCAAGCGGTGAGATTCCACCAGCATGGCGTCTCGGAGTGTCATCCGATCCTTGATCTTACGCGGCAAGAGTTTGCCGCCCTTTCCTCCCAGCTTTTTTCGGATCAGCGCCGGGTCCAGACCAAGCAGATCGGCCAGCTGTTCAACCAATACCTCGCGATCCTTCACATCTTCCAACGTGACATAGAGGCTGAAGCTCGGCACATTGTTCGCCAAGAGCACCCCATGCCGGTCATAGATCAACCCGCGAGCCGGTTCGAGCAACACCTGCCTGGTACGATTGTTTTCAGACAAGTCCCGGTAGTAGGGCCCTTCCCGGATTTGCAAATGCCACAGCCGAAGGCCGAGCAACGCGACCACCAGAAAAAGACCAACCCGAAGAATCAGGAGGCGGCGATAGAAATCGCCGAATTCGGTTTCTGCGGCATGCCCCAACGCCATAACAATACGCCTATGTCCGGTACTCCGAGACCCATCGCTGGATATTCAATCGACTCCACACTAGCCAATACAGCGCGCCGCCCGCCATGGCATCGATCACGGCCTGCGGCACGACGACGGTCCTCACCGCCCACCACCAATCTTGCTGGTCGCTGAGATTGAGCAACGCCGCCGTGAGGAGGCCGGATACGCACGATGCCGCGAGTATCCCCAACAGAAGGACCGCCGGGGCAAGATACACCACATGGCGACCGGCAAGGCCGGCGACATACCCGACAGCCCCCTTCGTAATCATGCAGGTCACAAGATCGGCGGCGGAAAACAGGCTCATGATCCATCCCAGGGCAAACCCCAGCAACAGCCCTGCAAGTTCACCCTCGAACAGACCGACCAGGCATACCACAATCAATCCGATATCCGGCATCACCCCCCACACGGTGGCATAGGGTAAGAGCACGGCCTGGACTGAAACCAACCCCACGATCAAAGTCGCCCACACTGCCGCTTTCATGATTTTGACTTCACCTTCGGTGCGTCGAGGCGCTCCCCTTCTGACTGAACATTCGGAGACTGGATGACCAAGACCTCTTCAACCCGGCCGACATCAACATCGGGAGTCAGCTCAGCAGACTGGAACAAGGCTCCTTCATCTTTATCGATTTTCGTGATCGTCCCGATGGCCAGGCCTCTGGGAAACCCGCCCACCAGTCCGGAGGTCACCACCTGATCGCCGGGCCGCGCATTCGACAACAGGGGGATGTATTTCAGTCGGGCTTGCGCCTGCGTAGTTCCTTCGACGATTCCCTCGTCTCTCGTTCGCTGAATCAATCCGGCGATCGCGTTATTCGGATCCGTCACCAACAGCACGACCGACGTCGCGGCCGTGGTCTTGACAATACGGCCGACAACCCCCGCCTGCGTGACCACGCCCATGTCCGGCTTGAATCCATCCGACTGGCCCTTATTCAGAAGAATCGTTCGGTACCAATTTCCGGTGTCGCGGCCGATCACTTGCGCCGCCACCATCGAGATATTCGCTTGCTTCTTGAACTCCAATAACGCCGTCAGCCGTTCCGTCGCCGCCGCCGCCTCGCGCAGTTGATCGTTCTGCCCCTTCAGATGCTCCAATTCCTTCCGCAGTTTCTGGTTTTCTTCCGCCACCCCGCGCAACACGATGAATCCGTCCCAGAGCTCGGCTGTGCCCTCTTGAACACCCGCGAGAGCCCGAAGAGGCCAGCTCAACACCCATCCGACCGGACTTCCGATCTGTTGGAGCAGGCCTTGAAGTTGGCTGGGCAACAGCAAAAAGCCGAGCAGGAAGACGGCGGCCAGCACGAGGGCGACACGCCCCGTATTATAGGGTAGGCGAAAATTGACCATCCGCATGAGGGATGGAACCTTTACCGGAGGTTGTTGGCTTGTGACATAACCGATACTTTCCGGAGAAGATCCAGTTCATCCAAAATCTTTCCCACTCCCAATACAACGGAAGTGAGCGGATCGTCCACCGTAATGATCGGCAAGTTCGTTTCTTCCCGGAACCGCGTATCCATCCCTTTCAGGAGCGACCCCCCGCCGGTCAACACGATTCCACGGTCGATAATATCCCCCGCCAATTCGGGCGGAGTGTTTTCCAATGCGATCTTGATCGCGTTCACGATGGTCCCGATCGGTTCCTGCAAGGCTTCGCGGATTTCGGCGTCGTCGATGACCAGCGTGCGCGGGATGCCCGAGATCAAGTCGCGGCCCTTGATCATCATCGTCTTCCGCTCCTCGAACGGATAGGCGGAGCCGATCTCAAACTTGATCCGTTCCGCCATATGTTCGCCGATGAGCAAGTTATATTTCTTTTTGATGTAATTCATGATCGCTTCGTCCATCCGGTCGCCGGCAACCTTCACGGACTCGCTGTACACAATTCCGCCGAGTGAAATGACGGCGATATCCGTCGTGCCGCCTCCGACATCGACGACCATGTTGCCGGACGGTTCGGTGATCGGCAAACCGGACCCGATCGCCGCCGCAACCGGCTCTTCGATCAGATAGACCTCGCGCGCACCGGCCAGCTCCGCCGAATCGCGCACCGCCCGCTGCTCGACCTGCGTGATGCGGGACGGGACACCGATGATGATGCGCGGACGGACAAAGGCACTGCGATTGTGGGATTTGCGGATGAAATGCTTGAGCATCTGCTCGGCCATCTCGAAGTCGGCGATCACGCCTTCTTTCATGGGCCGAACCGCCACGATGTTGCCCGGCGTACGTCCAAGCATTTTCTTCGCATCGGCGCCGACGGCCAACACCTTCTCCGTCTTCTTTTCCACTGCCACGACCGACGGCTCGTTCAGGACGATGCCCCTTCCCCGGACATACACCAAGGTTGTGGCGGTGCCTAAATCGATCGCCAGGTCATCGGAGAACCACCCGAATACATCTCCTGTGAACCCCACGACGTCTCTCCCTTCATCATGGCCGGGCGATCTTGCGCCGAGCCTATATGCTCTACTCGTTAGTCTGGAACCGCCAACTGTCCGGCATCGAGCACGTGGGTCCTGGCCACTTCATCACCCAGCCGCCGGCCCTGTTCATTCCCGATGATCAGAAAACCTTCAAACGCCACAATCGCCACCGACGCCAGCCAGCCGACCCACGGAATCGCAAAAGCGATGTGCGCGCACCCCAACGGCAGATTCCGAACAATCGATTCTCGAAACCCCGCCGCGTCCCGGCTGTCCACCCGCATGGTCTGAAGGCCGACCAGCCGTTTCCCGATACTCTTGCCGCCCGCAAATCCATCCGCAATCAAAATGTAGGCCAGACCGGAAAAAAACCCGACTGGAGGAGCAATTTGGTTTGCGGCAACGACAAGAAACAGATCGATCAACTTCGCAATGAACCGATTCAGGACATGGGCCTTCGGATACACCGTCCGTTCCGGCAACTGCGAGATCAGCCCATCTCCCGTCAAGGAATCTCCTTCTAATTACTGGCAAAGTATAACAAAACCAACTAACCGGCACAAACAAAGACCGTTCTTTGTACATGACGTTCTTTTTTGATGTGCCTGCAACCTGCCTGCACCGGAACGATACGAGCATTGTGTCACAAACAGATCCATCCTGATACCTCATCCCGTCCGACCCATCAAATTCAGCACGATTCAGTCATCTTCCATACCATCTTGCCTTCAGCGTAGCGCGCAAGTAAAATCGCCGTTCGTTGACACAGATGAGGGGATCGCATGATTAAGATACTCCGCGACGCATCACACAACTATCCATGGCTGATCAAATCCATCATGGGCATCTTGGCCCTGGTCTTCGTCGTCACGATGGGATGGTGGGGATTCGACGAAAAAACGGGCAACGCCGTCGCCGATGTCGGCGATCTCTCGGTGTCACGCGACGAGTTCAAGCGCGCCTTCGAATTCATGTATCGCAGCTACAGAGAAAAAGGCGCCGGAGAAATCAAGGAAGAAGCCTTCAAACAAATTGTGATCGATCAACTGATTGAAGGCCGTCTCTGGGTCATTGCCGCGCGCGACATGGGCCTCACCGTCTCCGATACGGACCTGCGCGACACGATCATCCAAATTCCTGACTTCCAGAAAAACGGCGCGTTCGATCCCGATCTCTACCGACGCCTGCTGGCCGCCAACCACTGGACCCCCTCTGCATTCGAAGCCATGCAACAGCAAGAGATTTTGGCGGGCAAGGCACGACTGATCGTGCGCGACAGCGTGGCCCTGACTCCCTGGGAGATTGCAGAAGGACAAGCCCTCACGCCGAAACCGCAAGATCCCACTGTCGCACCGGCCAAGGACCGCGCACTGCAGGACATGCTGTTCCAGAAACAACAACGCGCCCTGGCTGCCTATCAAGAAGCGCTCAAAGCGAAGATTCCAACCAAGATCCACCGCGAACTGCTGTAACCAGATACTGAAAACTCAGCCGGCGACGCTCCCTGCCTTCGCCAAAGCGCTTCGCACAAGTAGATCCCATCCCTCACAAGGCTCAATGTACTGAAGTCAGAGACAAGAACAACCCGCAGCTCACACAATCAGCATCGCATCGCCGTAGCTGTAGAAGCGATAGCGCTCACGGACCGCTTCGGCGTAGGCCTTCCTTATCGACTCGGTCCCGGCAAAGGCCGATACCAGCATCGTCAGCGTGGTGCGGGGCAGGTGAAAGTTCGTCATAAGGGCATCGACTACTTTGAATTGAAAGCCGGGCGTAATGAAGAGCCGGCTTTCGCCCGACATCGGCGCCACCACACCTGTTTCACGGGCCGCCGTTTCGAGCGTGCGGACAACCGTGGTGCCCACTGCCACCACGCGTCGGCCCGCCTGTTTGGTCCGCGCAATGGCGCGGGCCGCCTCGCCACCGATCTCGAAATACTCTGCTCCCATCTGATGGTCCTCGATCCGCTCCACTGTCACCGGCTTGAACGTCGCCGGGCCCACGTGCAGCGTAATCATAGCGACCTGAATAGCTTGCTCCGCCAGCCGTGAGAGAAGATCCGCGGTAAAGTGGAGTCCGGCAGTCGGTGCGGCGATCGCACCCTCGTGTTTCGCAAAGAGCGTTTGATACCAGCCATGATCGTCCCGGCTAGGCGGACGTTTGATATAGGGCGGCAGCGGCATCTGCCCGCTCTCGCGCAGCAGCTGGACCACGGGGACCGGGCTCTCAACTTTCACCTGCGTGCCGGTGGCATCCCGTTTTAGAATGATTGCACGAGACTGCCGATCGAATTCGATGACCTGGCCGGCATGGAAGGAGCCCTTGACCATAATCTCCCAGATGCCGTCTCCCAGATCCCTCACGAACAATACTTCGACCACTGTTCCCGACGGCTGCTTTCTCCCCGCAATCCTCGCAGCCATGACCCGCGTATCGTTGACGACCAACAAATCGCCCGGGTCGAGCAGGGACGAAAGATCGGCGACATGGCGATGGCCGAGTGTCTGTGCTGTGCGATCCAGACACAACAATCGCGCACGGTCACGAGGGATCACCGGCTGCGTGGCCACGAGTGAAGGATCGAACGGAAAATCAAAGTCGGAGAGTTGCATCAGGAGGCAGGAACCGGAGAAACGGGGGGAACCGGCGGTGCCTGAGTCAGAGACGCCGGTTGCAGTTCCGTGCCCGGATAGTAGTAACGAAGAATACTGGAAAATGAGTACCCCAATTCGGCCAGCTCTTTAGCGCCCCATTGGCACAAGCCGACCGCATGGCCTGCGCCATATCCTGTGAGGACGATGTCTTGGCCGAAGGACTCAATCGTAAACTGCGTGCTGGGCACGACCGTATAGCCGACGGCCTTGCGAAGCTCTTCGCCCCGTAGTATCAGTTCTCCTTTGGAGTGCAGGATGCGCAAGGTCGCCACACGGCCCGCGCGGCTGTGGGAGAGCGGCGTCAGCGTCGCAATCGTCCCGACCGGAAATCCCAACTGCCTGAGATTGTTCTCCAGCACATCGACCTTGAAGGAGGCTTTCCACTGATAGTACGGAGACTCCAAATCGAACGGACACTCGACGCCTTTCAAATAGGGCAAGTCTTTCGACCATACGACCATCGCATCTTCCGTGATTCCCGCAGCCGTCGACGAGAAGGCCGCATAGATCGGCGCGCCTTGATGGGTGACGACCAATCCCCTCGTAGACTCGACTGCCTGTTCGACCCGCGCATCGAGGCCGTAACGGCCACGGTACACTTGATCCTGAATGCTCGCCGCCACATCGTAATCCCGTGACGCGCTGAGCATGTGTTGGTAGAGCGCATAGGTTCGGGCCGCGACTGCCTGCGCCTTGAGCATTTCCGGGTGCCACGCCGAATTGACCTCGGACGGTACCACTCCCTTCACATATTCTTCCAGGTCGACCTGGTTGACGACCAGCAGCCCCTTGCCTCGTCGGACGACCTGAAGCGACCCGCCGATTTGCAAAGCCGCCTTCTCATCGACCGACTGAACCAATGGGCCTTTGCCGTTGCCGTTCTGCCGCGGCAGCCAGAGTTTCAGATCCTGATCGCCGGCGCGCAACGTCACCTGATCGCCGGCAGCGGGCGACCCGTTCAACAGTATCGTAGAGCCCCGCAGTTCGATACGAAGCACAGAACGGTGGGCCTGCGCCCGATCGTGCGCATCGGTCGCCCACATGACCTGATCGGCCTGCACTTCCAACCGTTGGACGTCCATCGCCAGCAGCACACGGATAGCGGGTGCTGCCTGGACCGGAGTCGCCGTCAGACACCCGGCCCCAATGGCCGCAACAACCAGGCCGGCACAATACTGTCGTATGATCATCGGCGAAAAAACCATCCTACGAGATAGAATAGCAGAGTCAGGACAACACTGAGGAGGATGCTGGTACCGATGGGAAAATAAAAACTGACGTTGTCCCGTTTGAAGGACAGATCACCGGGCAGCTTTCCCAGCCAACTGAATGCGCCGCCCAGACCGGGAATACGATCCACCGCAATGAGCAGCAGGCCGAGGAGCACGATCCCGGCCCCGATTCCAATCAGCAGCTTGCCCAGTGCAGTCCATTCCGGCATCAACTTTCATCCCACGTTACGCCTCTGAACGATGCAAAAACACCGCTGCCTGGCTAGGCTGTTTCAGTACCTTGCTAGCCGTTCACCAGACATTCAGCAATCTGAATCGCATTGAGCGCCGCTCCTTTGCGCAGATTGTCGGAGACGACCCAAAGATTGAGGCCGTTCGTGATGGACTCGTCTTCGCGCACGCGGCCGATATAGACCTCGTCTTTTCCCGTCGCATCCAGCGGCATCGGATAGAGTTTCTTCACAGGATCATCATACACGATCACCCCCGGCATGGCAGCCAGCGCCGCCCGCGCCTCATTCGGCTTCAGCGGCTGCTCCAGCTCCACGTTGATCGCCTCAGAGTGGCAGCGCAACACCGGCACGCGCACAGTCGTCGCCGTCACGCGCAACGCGGGTGTGCCGAGGATCTTTCTGGTTTCCTTCGCAATCTTCACTTCTTCGGAGCAGTCGCCTCCTTCGTTGAACGAGCCTATATGCGGCAGCAGGTTGAACGCGATCTGATAGGGATAGACCTCCGCCTTGATGTCACGGAACGCCATCAGATCTTTCGTCTGATCCATCAGCTCATCCATCGCCGCCGCGCCGGTCCCCGAGACGGACTGAAACGTCGTCACGACCACGCGCTTCACCCCCGCCGCATCGAGCAACGGTTTCAACGCCATGACCAACGGCGTCGTCGTGCAGTTGGGGATCGACACAATGCCTCTCGGCATCGCCTTCAACGCCTGGGCATTCACTTCCGGCACTACCAGCGGGACGTCCGGTTCCATCCGAAACACCCCGCTATCGTCGATCACGACGACACCCGCCGCGCCGAGCCGCCGGCCGTAGTCTCGACTGATCGCATCCGTCGCCGAAATCAGCGCGAAATCCACACCTGCAAAAGATGTCTCGGGGGTCAGTTCCTCGATCGTCCATTCCCTGCCCTGACAGGACAACGTCCCTCCGGCTGAACGCTTCGATGCGAAGAGGCGGAGTGATTCCAGCGGGAATTTCCGTTCTTCCAGAATGTCCAACGTTTCCTTCCCGACTGCGCCGGTCGCGCCGAGAATCGCCATGACATATTTCGATTTCTTTTTCAGCATTGATCCCTGCCTCTTTACAACGAGATGACTCGAATCCGGTGATTGAACGTATCTGCGATGACAAGATGTCCCGCTCCATCTACAACGATGCCGAAGGGGTAATTGAGACCGGCGCTCAACGCCTGCCCCCCGTCTCCACCATACCCGGTCGTCCCTGTTCCTGCCACTCGTTCGAGCAGACCGGTCGTGCGATCCCACCGGCGAACCAGGTGGTTGTCGGAATCCGTAATGTAGAGATTCCCCTGCCGGTCCACCGCCACGCCGGACGGTCTGGACAGGCTGGCTGACGGTGATTCTACATCGCCCTGATACCGGTACTCGCCGCCATCCCCCGCGACGGTTCTGATCCGGCCGCTGACAGGATCGATCGCGCGAATCCTCCCATTGAAGGTATCCGCGATAAAGAGCGTCCCGTCTTCCGCAAGCGCCAGACTACTCGGCCCGGACAGCGCCGCCTCTGTTGCAGGAATCCCGTCTCCGTTG
Organism: Nitrospira sp.; assembly: GCA_046604365.1. Classification (GTDB taxonomy): domain Bacteria; phylum Nitrospirota; class Nitrospiria; order Nitrospirales; family Nitrospiraceae; genus Nitrospira_D. Next base: position 125,465 of record JBJACV010000006.1, on the reverse strand, counting down.
TACGCGGACACCCCGGTTCCGGCGACCGTGCGGATAGACCCGGTTTCCAGATCGATCGCCCGCACACGATTGTTGCTCTGATCAGCCACGTACAAGATACCCGCATCACTCACGGCCAGCGCAGTTGGTTCATTCAACGCTGCCGCAGCCGCCGGGCCCCCGTCGCCGCCATACCGGGGCTGGCCGGTACCGGCGATCGTGGCGATGCTTCCTGTGCCGGCTTTGACGCGGCGCACTCGATGGTTCATGGTATCGGCGATATAGAGATGCCCCTGCCGGTCCACGGCGACCGCAGTGGGAAAATTCAGACAGGCCTCGACAGCCGGCCCGCCATCGCCGCTGAATCTCTTCTTTGCCGCCTCCCCGTTGATGAGATACCGAACGGTCCCGCTCACATCCGCCTGCTGCCGGTACTTCTGCGCGGCAGCCTGGCCGGCATCGGCAAAGGGGTCGTCCTCGATCAACGGCAGCGCGGCCTGGTCCTGGCGGCCAGGTGCCGGATCGCGCAGGCCTCCGGCCACACCGGCAACAGTTGAGATAATCCCGGTCTCCCGATCGATCCTCCGAATGACATGATTTTCAGAGTCGGCGATGAGCACGTGACCGTGCGCATCGATGGCCGTCCCCTTCGGTTCATTCAGCGCCGCACGAACAGCAGACCCGCCGTCGCCTGCATAATCAGGCTCGCCGTTTCCGGCAAGGGTTTCAATGATCCCTATGCGAAGATCCGTTGCCATCATCGACACCTCAGCGTGTTAGTTCAGATTGCGAAGGATCGCATCCCCCATCTCGATCGTCCCGACGATCCGGGCGCCGGGGCTTTGAATATCTTTGGTCCGGTACCCGAGGTCGAGCGTTTTCACGATAGCCTGTTCGATGGCCGCCGCTTCCTTCTCCAGCTGAAACGCATAGGACAGCATCATGGCCGCCGAAGCAATCGTCGCGATGGGATTAGCGATATTCTTTCCGGCGATATCCGGGGCACTGCCATGGATCGGCTCGAACAGGCCGACCTTGGCGCCGACACTTGCGGACGGCAACATCCCGATTGAGCCTGTCAGCATCGCCGCCTCGTCGCTGAGAATGTCTCCGAACATGTTGTTGCACAGAAGGACATCGAACTGGCGCGGATTGCGCACCAACTGCATCGCGGCATTGTCTACATAGATATGCCCCAGCTCGACATCGGGATATGAGGCATGGACCTCGATCACCACCTTGCGCCATAACTCGGACGATTCCAGCACGTTGGCTTTGTCCACCGACGTGACCTTTTTCCTCCGCTTTCGCGCAGCCTCGAAGGCCACCTTGGCGATCCGCCTGACTTCCTCCGTCGTGTAGACCTCCGTATTGATGCCCCGTTCTTCGCCGTTTGGTAATTTCTCAATGCCCTTGGGCCTGCCGAAATAAATTCCGCCGGTGAGTTCCCTGATCACGAGGATATCGATCCCCTCAATCACCTCACGTTTCAGCGTGGAGGCCTCGATGAGATTGGGATACACCTTGGCCGGACGAAGGTTCGCATAGAGCCCCAAGGCCTCCCGGATGCCGAGCAACGCGCGTTCCGGTCTGAGACTGTAATCAAGCCCCTCCCACTTGGGACCTCCCACCGCCCCCAGCAAGACCGCATCGCTTTGCTTCGCAAGCGCCAACGTGTCATTGGGCAGCGGAACCCCCGCCTTGTCGATCGCCTGGCCGCCGATATCGGCAGACACGAACTGAAACGTATGGTGATACATCTCCCCGATCGCTTTCAGAATCTTCACCGCTTCGGGAACGATCTCTCGCCCTACACCATCACCGGCCAATACCGCAATTTTCGCGTCCACGCTTCCCTCCCTCTTCCTCAATTCGATGCGGGCTGCTCAGAAGCCATTTACTGCGCGCATGCACCGAGCACAGTCTTCGATATCATCGTACAATTAATCCGAGTGCGCGGTGCGCGAGCACGAAGGGCTCTGAGCAGCCCGCTACTCCAATACCGTTTCATCTTCGATCCGCCAGGCGGGATCGACCAGACACAGGAACTCAATATCCACAGCTCCATTGTTTTCCAGCGACTGTTGCCCTCCGGGCGGGACATAGATCGTCGTTCCGGCTTCAATCGTCGTGACACAATCGTCGATCGTAAAGCGTCCCCGCCCGGCAATGAAGTAATAGACCTCGGACGAGGTCAGAATATGCCGCTTCGACCGTTTGCCAGGAGGTAACACCCCATGGGCAAGGCTATACCCCAGCTTCAGTTGGTGTGTAGTCGGGTGGAAGATCTCTCGCAGGCGCGTCAGGTCGCCGGCCAGAAATTCCGGACGATCCGCCAACGTCACCTTGAACACGCACCAACCCCCTTCAGTCGAACAGGTTCCTCGAAAGAGGAAACTGTACCGTGGGGGTGCGCATCAAATCAAGTTCACCTTCTGCTCACCTTGAGCTTGTTTTGTCGCCAGATACGCCAGCTTGTTCAATGCGCTCAAGTAGGCGCGAGCCGAGGCCGTGATGATATCAGTATCGGCTCCATGCCCCGAAACCGTCCGGCCGTCTTCCTGGACCCGCACCGAGACCTCGCCCTGCGCGTCGGTTCCGCCGGTAATCGCCTTCACCACATACATCAGCAACGTGCTCTTTGTCTGCGTGATCGCGGCAATGGTGCGATAGACGGCATCCACAGGTCCGTCGCCGGTCCCGGTCTGCGTGATGGAATTGCCGTCGATCTCCAGCTCAACCGTCGCCGTCGGGACTCGATCCGTTCCGCTCGAGACGTGCATGGACTTCAGGACGATCCGCTCCGCCATCTTGGCCAATTCTTCCGACACGATGACTTCAAGGTCTTCTTCGAAGATTTCTTTCTTTTGATCGGCAAGCTTCTTGAATCGTTCGAACGCATGGTTGATCTCGTCTTCAGTCAGCGTGTAACCCAATTCGACCAACCGCTGCCGAAATGCGTGCCGGCCGGACAACTTGCCCATCACCATCTTGCTCTCGACGAGACCGACCGACTCCGGCCTCATGATTTCGTAGGTCGTTTTGTCTTTAAGCAGACCGTCCTGGTGAATGCCGGAGGTATGCGCAAATGCGTTGGCGCCCACGATGGCTTTGTTCGGCTGCACGACCATGCCCGTGATCTTGCTGACCAAACGGCTGGCTTTGGCAATCTCTTCGGTCCGGATCTTGGTGTCGGCGCCATAGAAGTCCTTTCTCGTTCGAAGTCCCATGACGATTTCTTCCAGCGAGGTATTACCCGCGCGCTCGCCGATTCCATTGATCGTGCACTCCACCTGGCCGGCCCCGTTGACGATGGCCGCCAGGCTGTTCGCCACAGCGACACCCAAATCGTTGTGGCAGTGGACTGAGATCACTGCCTGCTTGGCATTGGGCACCTTGTCGCAAATCCCCTTGATCAACGCGCCGAACTCTTGCGGAACCGCATAGCCGACCGTATCGGGGATATTCACGGTGCCGGCCCCGGCCGCGATAACGGCTTCAATAACCTCGTACAAATAGGCCGGATCGGAACGGCTGGCATCCATCGGCGAGAACTCCACATCGTCGACATAGCCCCGCGCCCGCTGGACCATCTCGACCGCGCGCTGCTTGGCTTCCTCGCGGGTCATCCGAAACTGATGCTTCAAGTGGATGTCCGAGGTTGAGAGAAACGTATGGATGCGGACCTTCGGCGCCCCTTTCAATGCTTCCCAGGCCCGATCGATATCTTCTGGACGAGCCCGCGCCAGGCTGCAAATCGTCGGCCCGTCCACCTCCTGAGCGATACGCCGCACGGCTTCAAAATCACCGGGCGAACTGTACGCAAACCCCGCTTCGATGATATCGACGCCGAGACGGGCCAGCTGCTTGGCGACCATGACCTTTTCTTCCACATTCATACTGGCGCCCGGCGACTGCTCGCCGTCGCGCAGCGTCGTATCAAAAATTCGTATCATGCGTGTCATCTCGTCACCTCTTTTCGATTCAGACTGCTCAAAACGGTCGTCCGGCAAGGCCGCAGGCGCAGAAGGCACCGCAGGCGTACCCGCTGGGGTACGTTGAGGATGCCTTCAAGACGAGAACGCAGCCGACGGCCGTTTTCAGCAGCCTGTAAAAACACAAAAGCCCTCATCCCTTGTAAGTCAGGGACGAAGGCTCGACGCACTTCGTGGTACCACCCTGTTTCAGCTCCAAACAACTCGACGTTGTTCAGAACCCTTCATTCAGCCCGTCACGTGGGCAACACGGAACCCACGACTCAACGTTCATGGATTCAGGCTCGGAGGCGAGTTCGGCAATACCTGGGCTGGTTCGCACCGTCCACCAGCTCTCTCAATCCAGGCGCTTTGCCTACTACTCCTCGTCACAGCCGCTCATAACTTCTATCTCGCGCGCACTCCGATGCCGGACGATTCTACGGCTTCGGCTCAAGCGACGGCACCTCTGGTTTCGCCGGGATTTTCTTCCCCAGCGCCTGCGCAACCAGCCAGAATAAGCGCTCAACAGGCCCCATCAATGCATAGCCGGCAAAGATCACGAATAGCATAACTTGAGGCCAGGCCGCCACCATCATCAACGTGAGGATGCCCCAGACCAGATAGGTAATCTGCTGGTGTCCCTTGAATTTGAGGTCTTTGAAGCTGCGGTACTTGATCGTGCTGACCATCAGAAACGACAGCGCCAGGGTAGTGATCAGAACGAAAACCGGCTTGACGTCCGCTCCCATTCGAACGGTGTAGTGATCGAACACGACCAACGACGCCACGACTCCCGCTGCCGCTGGAATGGCCAGACCGGTAAAGTACTTGCCGTCGGACTGGGTCACGGTCGAATTGAACCGGGCCAGCCGCACCGCGCCCATTGCCACATAGGCGAACATAACCGCCACCCCGAATGACCCCTGCCCGCTCAACGCCCAGGAATACAGCAGAAGTCCCGGGGCGACCCCGAACGATACGACGTCAGAAAGCGAATCATACTCCAACCCGAAATGGCTCGTGCTGTTGGTCAATCTGGCCGACTTGCCGTCAAGGACATCGAACACCATCGCGACGAGAATCGCGATGGCCGCCATCAGGAAGTCGCCGTTGAATACCGAGAGAATCGCGTAGACTCCGCACAACAAATTGCCGGTTGTGAAGAGGTTGGGAATCAGATGCATGGCGGCCTTGCGCTGCTTACTGCCTTTGGCGAACGAGTTTTTGAACGCAGCGGTTTTCATCGCAGCTCTCCTATGACGGTTTCTCCGCCTTTCACATGATCGCCGATTGCCACACGCAGGCTCGTACCCACCGGGAGAAAGGTGTCCATCCGCGACCCGAATCGGATCAATCCGAATCGTTCGCCCCGCACTGCCCGATCATGAGGCGACGCCCAACAGACGATGCGCCGGGCAATCAGCCCCGCCACTTGCACGCACAACACCTTGATACCCTCGGTCGTCCGAATCATCAGCGCATTCTGTTCATTTCTCAGCGTCGCTTCCGGCCTGCTGGCAACCAAGAACGCCCCCGGCTGGTATTGAACATCTTCGACCATCCCATCGCAGGGCATCCGATTGATGTGCACATTGAACACGTTCAAGAATATCGTCACGCGAACCGCACGATCCTTAAGATACCTGGGCTCGAATTCCTCCTCGATGGCAATGATTTTCCCATCGCCGGAAGCCACGACGAGATGCGGATCCTTGGGAATGACCCTGGACGGATTGCGGAAAAACCACGCAACAAATGCCGTCAGCAGCGCCGCTCCGACCGCCGGGACGACCCAGCCCAGCCAACCTGCCAACAGTGTAACGCCGGCAGGAACCGCGATGAAAGGAATTCCTTCTTTGGCGAACGGGACGCCAACGGCACGATCGACCACGATACCTCCTGCGAAAAAGAAGGCCGGTCGGATGATTCACATGGGAGACCGGCAAGAACCGCAGCTCACGGCGCGACCCACTTCCGCCAGTGTATACGAGAGCCGTCGAACAAACCACTCAAGATCTATTATGTCGCTAGTTCTTAGTCCGATCAACCAGCTGGTCCTTTTTGAGCCACGGCATCATTGCCCGCAACTTAGACCCCACGGCTTCGATAGGATGCCCTTCGCCCTTTGCCAATAACGCATTGTAGACGGGACGATTGGCCTGATTCTCCAGAACCCATTCTTTGGCAAACTGGCCGCTCTGAATCTCACCGAGAATTTTCTTCATCTCTTGCTTGGTCTGTTCGGTGACGACCCTGGGACCGCGCGTAATGTCTCCGTACTTGGCAGTCGTGCTGATCGAGTACCGCATGTTGGCAATCCCGCCTTGATAAATCAGATCCACGATGAGCTTCACTTCGTGCAAGCACTCGAAGTAGGCCATCTCCGGAGAGTACCCTGCCTCGACCAGCGTTTCATACCCGGCCTGGATCAATGAGGTCAGCCCCCCGCACAACACAACCTGCTCGCCGAACAAATCGGTCTCGGTCTCTTCCCGGAAGTTCGTTTCGATGACGCCGGCCCGCCCGCCGCCAATGGCGCTCGCATACGCCAGCCCCACCTGCCTGGTCGTACCGCTGGGATCCTGATGAATCGCAAGCAGACAGGGCACCCCGCTGCCCTTCGTATATTCGGAACGGACGAGATGGCCCGGTCCTTTAGGCGCCACCATAAATACGTTCACGGAAGCCGGCGGAACGATTTGGCCGAAGTGAATGTTAAAACCATGGCCGAATGCCAGATAAGCCCCGGCCTTGAGATTGGGCGCCACGTCCTGCCGATAGATGGCGGCTTGCGCTTCGTCGGGGGCCAGGATCATGACCACATCGGACGACTTCACCGCATCGGCCACCGGCATGACTTTCAGGCCGCTTTGCTCCGCCTTTTTCCAGGAGGCGCCTTCCCGCAGACCGATCACCACACTGACGCCGCTCTCCTTCATATTCAACGCATGGGCATGACCCTGGCTGCCGTAGCCGATAACGGCCACCTGCTTATTGCGAATCTGCTGAATGTCTGCATCTTTATCGTAATAAATCTTCATCCTGAACTCCTTGACGACATGCGCCTATTCTTTACCACTTATATGAGCCACGGCCTTTGCTACTCGCGGGCGACCTTTTTGGTTTGCACGGAAACCGGACGAATCGGCTCGCGGGCCACGGCCACCCGTCCGGTGCGGACCAATTCCTTAATCCCAAGAGGCTGCAGCAGATTGATGATCGCCTCAATCTTTTTGGGATCACCGGATACCTCGATCGTATAGGTGCCCGGTGTGGAGTCGATGACGTTGGCCCGGAAAATATCCACGATCCGAAGCGCTTCCGCCCGATCTGCATCTTTCGTATGCACCTTGATGATCGCGGTCTCCCGCGAGACGAACTCCGTCTCATTCAGGTCCACCACCTTGATCACGTCGATCAGCTTGTTGAGCTGCTTGACGATCTGTTCAATGATCCGCTCGTCGCCCGACGTCACGATCGTCATCTGCGACATGGAAGGATCGAGTGTGGGGGCGACCGAAAGGCTCTCGATGTTGAACCCCCGTCCGCTGAACAATCCCGCAACACGGGACAGCACCCCGAACTTATTTTCAACCGTCACCGAAATAATGTGTTCCATATCAATACGAAGAGCTTATCGCTTATAGCCTGTGGCACAAACTTGGAATCGGACGTTCGTGCTATCGGCAATACACCATACGCTCTGATCCTCTCATGCTGTCAGCACCGTATCTTTGTCTTGCGGCGTGACTTTCGTTCCACCGGCTTGCTTCTGCTTCAATTCCGGCGGATCTTCGAGAATCATCTCGTGGTTGCAGCCGCCGGCCGGAATCATCGGATAACAATTCTCAAACCGATAGGTCGGGACATCCACGATGACCGGTCCCTCGGTCTCTATGGCCTTTTTCAACACACTGTCGAGATCGGCCACTTTGTCAGCTCGTAATCCGACCGCGCCGTACGCTTCCGCCAACTTGACGAAATCCGGCGTGTTTTCGAGATCACTCGACGCATAGCGCCCATTGTAGAACAGGTCCTGCCACTGCCGAACCATGCCGTGAAATCGGTTATTCAGAATGATGATCTTCACCGGCAGCTTGCTCACAACGGCAGTCGCCATCTCCTGCATATTCATTTGGATACTGCCGTCTCCGGCAATACAGAGGACAAGTCGATTACGGAAGGCAGCCTGTGCGCCCATGGCCGCGGGAAACCCGAACCCCATAGTCCCAAGACCGCCCGACGTCAACCAACGATTCGGCTTGGCCAGCTTGAAGTACTGGGCCGCCCACATCTGATGCTGGCCCACGTCCGTCGAAACGATCGGGTCGCGATCCTTCGTCAGCTCGTACAACCGTTTCACCACCTGCTGCGGCTTAATCGGCCCATCTTTCTCCTGTTGATAGGTCAGCGGATGCGCTTGCCGCCATGCCTGAATCTGATCCCACCAGGGCTTCCGAAGCTCTTTCTGTTCGCCATTCACGGTAGCGCGAAGAATCTGGTTCAACTCCCGGAGCACCGTTTTGCAATCGCCGACAATAGGAACATCGACGTGAATGTTCTTGCGGATGGATGTCGGGTCGATGTCGATATGAATGACCTTGGCATGGGGGCAAAATTCCGAGACCTTGCCCGTCACCCGATCGTCGAATCGCGATCCGACAGCGATCACGAGGTCGGAGTAATGTACCGCCATGTTCGCTTCGTAGGTCCCGTGCATGCCCATCATCCCCAAAGACAGCGGATGTTCGCCGGGAAAGGCGCCGAGGCCCATCAGCGTCATATCGACGGGGATCTGCGTCATTTCAGCCAATTCAAGCAGTTCTTGCGATGCACCGGAAAACACGACTCCGCCGCCGACATAGAGAATCGGCTTCCTGGCTTTGGTAATCGCTTCGGCCGCCTGTTTGATTTGCCACTTATTCCCCTCGTAGGTCGGGTTATATCCACGGATCGACACGGAATTCGGGTAGCTGAACTCCGCTTCTGCCATCGACACATCTTTGGGAATATCGACCAGGACCGGCCCGGGACGGCCGGTCGTGGCAATGTAGAAGGCTTCTTTGATGGTGGCAGCCAAATCGTTCACATCTTTGACCAGAAAGTTATACTTCGTGCAAGGCCGGCTCAAACCGACGTTGTCCGCCTCCTGAAACGCATCGTTTCCGATCAAGCTGGTCGGGACTTGCCCGCTGAAGCAGACCAACGGAACAGAATCCATATAGGCATCGGCCAACGCGGTGATCACGTTGGTCATTCCAGGACCGGACGTCACGAGACACACACCCGCCTTCCCGGTGGCCTTCGCATAGCCCTCGGCCATGTGGCCCGCCCCTTGTTCATGGCGTGTCAGAATAATCTCGAGGTCCTTCTGTTGGTGAAGCGTGTCGAATATCTTCAGGACCACACCGCCGGGAAGCGCAAACACGGTCTTGACCCCTTCCCGCTTCAGACATTCGATAAAGATTTGAGCGCCGGTGAGTTTCATAACGGCTTCCTCCAACTACAAGATCGGACGTCAGATCTCACGATCTACCGCCCTTCGGCATCAGATACCCTGATCGTTGCGGCAGGACTACGAGCCGCAATCATTCAGAAGTTCTGAAAAATCAACAGGAAAGATCGCAGATCCTACCATCCTGGCGGTGAAGGGTCAATAGCTCGAACGGAGCGCACCTCGTGAAGTATGAAATACAGGATGGAAAGAACCTGTGTTTCATCTTTGTGTGCGAGATACGCTTCACGAGATACGAACGACGGAGCGCGGAACGACGGCCCGGCAATGTCTCGGCGCATAGAGACGGATGATCGCAGTAGACTTGCGCACGACTACGGCGGGCAGAAAAGAGCGCAGATGTGAAAGCCTATAAGCCGGATTCTGTCCTGCGAAGAAGTTGCCCTCCTCGCTTGGATGATCATTTCTCTGGGATTCGAGTCACCTCGAACCTCAAGCGGCCTACCCGAAGACCTCGACCGGGCCAGTCGGTGTGCAAGACACGCAAGGCGTCTTACAGATGTCTTCCTATTTGGCCTTGCACCGGGCGACGCTTACCATGCCGGTGATGTTGCCACCACCGCGGTGGGCTCTTACCCCGCCGTTTCACCCTTACCTGAGCCTCAGCGACCAGATGGGATCCCGTCGCGCCGGCCATCGGCGGTTTGATTTCTGTGGTGCTGGTGTCGGATTGCTCCGCCTGGGAGTTACCCAGCGCCCTGCCCATGGAGTCCGGACTTTCCTCCCGATGCCGAAGCATCGAGCGATCACCCAGCTTTCACATCCACGCACGTACAGTATAAAGAAGAACGGCAGGCCGTGACAAGAACATACACAGGCGGGTCACACGATCGATGAGCTACCGGCCCCCCACCGCCGGCAAGAGAGCTGCCGGAACAGCCGGCCTTTTCTGGTAGATCGCCATGGCTTCGGGCATCCACGACTTCAATTGATCAATTCTGGTGTCGTGGCTCGGATGCGTGGACAAGAACTCCCCTGGCCCTCCGCCGCTGGACAGCTGCGCCATCCGCTCCCAAAGTCCGATGGACTCGCGCGGATCGTATCCGGCATCCGCTGCCAAGAGAATTCCCACATAATCGGCCTCTGATTCATGTTTCCGGCTGAAGGGTAACAACACACCCACCTGCGCCCCGACACCCAACGCCGCCATCGTGGCCTGGCCAAGCAGGGGATTGCCGCCGCCTGCGCCGACCGCCGCCCCGGCCACTTGCAGTGCCGCATTCGTTAACTGCCCTTGGCTCATGCGCTCTGCTCCATGGCGTGCCAACGCATGCACGACTTCATGGCCCATCACAGCCGCCAACCCCGCCTCTGTCTTCGCCACAGGGAAGATGCCTGTGTACACGGCCATCTTTCCGCCGGGAAGAGCAAAGGCATTCGCCGTCTTATCGTCCTTGATCACCGTTACATCCCACTGAAACTGCTTGGCCATCTCACTGTATTTCGATCGCTTCGCCGCTTCGATAATCCGTGCCGCCACCCGTCTCACCGGCTCGACTTCCCTGGGGTCCTGGGACAGCCGCGCATTCGGATCTCTCCTGACTTGATCGTACGCCTGAGCCCCCATCTGCATTTCCTGCTCGACCGATGTGATCAGCAACTGCGAACGTCCCGTGTAGGGATTCGTCTCGCATCCCGCCAGCCCCAGACCGCTGATCACCACACTGAGCAGCGCGATCGATCGCGTCAGCCGTCGTTGAGTTCCCATCGTCACTCCTCCTCGAAACCTATGTCGATTGAATGATGAAGAATTGACCTGCTGCATCAGATTGAGTAGATTACCGCGCCCGTCGTCCTTTTTCCAGGAGCCATCCGGTGACAGTTCCCTCCACTAAAAACCACATCGAACGCATCGGCATCGACGAATCCGGGAAAGGGGATTATTTCGGCCCGCTCGTCATCGCCGCCGTGTTCGTCGATGCAACCACGCAAGGTGAATTGAAGTTGATGGAAGTCCGTGACAGCAAGAAGATCTCCGATGGGCGGATTTTGGAAATGGCCCCAGATATTAAGACCATCTGCCCCCACAGCGTCATCGCAATCGGTCCCCAGAAGTACAACGAACTCTATGCCAAGATCAAAAATCTCAATCGCCTGCTCGCCTGGGGCCACGCGAAGGCGCTGGAGAATTTGCTCGAGCGCGTGCCGTGCGAGCGCGCCATCTCGGATCAATTCGGCAATGAACGGCTGATTCTGAATGTCTTGCAGGAGAAAGGACGGAAGATCGTCCTGGAGCAGCGGACGAAGGCGGAGTCGGACCTAGCTGTGGCAGCCGCGTCGATCCTCGCGCGGGCTGAATTCCTGCTGCGCCTTAAACGCCTGTCCAATGAGGTAGGTACCACATTGCCGAAAGGCACCTCACCAACAGTCGAACTCGCCGCCCGCATGGTCATCAAAAAACACGGGCAGGCCCGACTGGGCGACGTGGCCAAACTGCACTTCAAAACCACACAAGCAGTGCTGGCGGGGCTGACTTAAACCGACTCTCCGATTTCGAGATCCGATGATTTACCTTCAAGCGAGGACGGCACTTCCGCCACTGGCTCCCCTTCCCAGTACAGCATCCGGCGGCAATAGGGGCAGACCAGCAGATCGTCCGACCGTTTGACTTGCGCGATGAGCTGCGGCGGAATCTGCAGACGGCAGCCGGCGCACATGCCGTCGCGCACGGCCGCGAGCGGCTGGTCTTTCCGCGACGCCTTGATCTGGGTATACCGTGCGAGCAGGCTCTTCTCAATCCGCGCGGATGCTTCTCGCTGCCGGGCTTCAACTGAGGCCAGTTCTGCCGCAAGCTCCTTGTCCTGCGCGTCCAGCACCTGCTTCTCCCGAGTAAAGACGTCCTCAAGCCCTTTCCGCTTCTCTTGCAATTCTTTGGCGGTCTTCTGAAGCTGGTCGATCTTGTCCATCGCCAGCAAAATCTTTTCTTCGAACTCTCCGCGCTTCTTGTTCGCCAACTCGATCTCGAACAGATGCGCCTGATATTCCTTGTTGGTCTTCAGGCCCGCCGCGTGCGACTTCATCTTCTCCGTCTGCGCCTCGTGCGCTTCCAGATCCTTTTCGTGCGCGCGACGCTCTTTGGCCGCGGCATCGGCGGCGGCCTTCGTCTCGTCCAGAATCTTCGTCGCCTCTCGCAGGGGGGTTTCTGCAATATGCAGGCGTTCGGGGATTTTTCGGCGGATGTCATTGATCTCCATGATACGGAGATCGAGTTTTTGCAATTCAACGAGCGGAGACAGCTTGTGATTCAATGTGTCCTTTCTATCCGTCTGCGCAAAGACACATACGTGGAGAGCCCTTCAGACTCCCTGGCAGCCTGGTGGGCCCACTAGGACTTGAACCTAGGACCAGCTGATTATGAGTCAGCCGCTCTAACCACCTGAGCTATGGGCCCGATCGGAACGATTCTCATCTCGACCCGCATGAATTCTAGGCTGCCCTCGGAACGGAGTCAAATCACGCCTATTCCCTGAGCCTAGAGGCTTTCCACAAAACTTCGAAGCTTCTTGCTTCGGCTCGGATGCCGCAATTTCCGCAAGGCTTTGGCTTCGATCTGCCGGATGCGCTCGCGTGTCACTTCGAAATCCTGCCCCACTTCCTCCAGCGTATGGTCGGTGGCTTCCCCGATCCCGAACCGCTTGCGCAAGACTTTCTCCTCGCGCGGCGTCAAGGTCTCCAATGCGCTGTTGATCTGTCGCTGCAAATCGTAGCGAATGGCGGCTTCCAACGGAGACACGGCTTTCTTGTCTTCGATGAAATCGCCGAGATGGCTGTCCTCTTCCTCGCCGATGGGCGTCTCCAGCGAGATCGGCTCGCGCGCGATCTTGAGGATTTTGCGCACCTTGTCCAACGGCAGATCCATGCGCTCGGCAATTTCCTCCGGCAGCGGCTCGCGGCCCAACTTCTGCACAAGATGCCGGGACGTCCGAATGAGTTTATTGATCGTCTCGATCATGTGGACCGGAATCCGGATGGTCCGGGCTTGGTCGGCGATGGCCCGCGTGATAGCCTGCCTGATCCACCAGGTCGCATAGGTGCTGAACTTGTAGCCCCGCTTGTATTCGAACTTGTCGACCGCCTTCATCAAGCCGATGTTGCCTTCCTGAATCAGATCCAGGAACTGCAAGCCGCGATTGGTGTACTTCTTGGCGATGCTGACCACCAAACGCAGATTCGCTTCCACCAGTTCAGCTTTGCCTCGCTTGACCTTCTCCTCCGCGACATCGAGATGTTTGACGGCGTCCTTGATCTCCTCGGCCGGAACCAACGCCTCCTCATCTTCCAATTGGCGGATCTTGGCCTTGGCGCCCTGATAAATCCGTTTAATGTCCGTGAGCGTGTCTTCCGAGACGCCCGCTTTCCGCTTCACGGCCAGAAAGTCTTGCTTGGTTCGGCACATTTTCCTGAGCAGCTCCGCGCCAGCTTCTCCCCCGAACCCGATCCGCCGCTGGCAGCTCATGACCTCTCGTTCTGCAGCCCGAATCTGAACGGCCAGATCGCGGACACGCTGCACCATTCGATCCTTGAGCACTCCATGAAGATTGACCGATTCGATCTTGTCCACCACCTGCTGGCGCGCCACGTCGAATTGCTTCTTGAACTTTTTGAGCTTCACCGGATCAGCGCCGATGTGTTTGCCTTTTTCCACCAGCGCCTTCAGCCCCAGCGATACTTTGCGCACCGCATTCAAGGCATCCAACGTCTTGACGCGCAGCTCTTCATAATCCCGCTCGACCGGCTGCTGATCTTCTTCGAGTTCCTCTTCCTGCTCCTGCACCGGCACGATTTCACGCACATCGATCGTGGCATCTTTGAGCTGATCCCGCAGAACCAGGACGAATTCGATCGTCATCGGCATACCGTAGATCACCGACGCGATATCCTTCTTGCCTTCTTCGATCCGCTTGGCGATCTCGATTTCTCCCTCACGGCTGAGCAACGCCACGCTGCCCATTTCCTTGAGATAGAGCCGCACAGGATCGTCTGTCCGGCTCAGCGCACCCGGCGTCAGATCGATCGGCTTGTCGTTTTCCTCGTCGGACTCCGCCTCGGCATCGTCGCCGTCATCACGGGCCTCGCCGTTTCCAGGCCGCTTCCGAATCCGCTCCCCTTCCGGGGCATCGATGATCTCGATGTCCATCTCGCTGAACATAGACATAATGCTGCCGAATTGGTCTGAGGAGACGACTTCGGCCGGCAAGGTATTGTTGAGCTCGTCGTAGGTCAGGAAGCCCTTTTCCTTCCCGATCGCGATCAGCTTTTTCACTTCGACGAGTAATTCTTGTTTCGCCATGACTACTCCTTCACCAAGGACACCGCTCCGGCGGGTGGTGCGCCGGCTTTTCGGATCCGCAATTCGTTGATTTGCACATTCAACAGCCGCGCCTCTTCCACCTGCCCTGCGCGCTCCGCCGTTTTCAACCTGACAATAAGATCACGAAGAATCTGTTCCGCCCGTTTCCGTTCGAGACTGTCCAGACAAGCCTTGATATGCATCGGCACATCATCGAAATGATCGTCTCGGATCGACAGTTCCGTCGCAAGAGCGCCGCATTCGGGATCGTCCATCGCAGCATCCAGCACCGCCCGAACGCCGATGCGCCCATCCTGACCCAGATGAGCCATCGCCAACGCCACGAGCCTTCGGCAGGGTGCCACGGTAAAGGCCTCAGGCCTCAGACGCCGGACATCGGCAGGCAACAACTTGCCATGCAACAGCAGCAAGAGGAGGTCCCGCTCTTCCGGTACCCCTTTGAACAGAGTGGAGAGCGACGACTTCGACGCAAGTTGAACAGCAGCGGCTACCGGCCCCCGCTGCTGTTGCGCCAGGAGGGCCGGATATCGTTGGATCAACTGCGATTCATTGATTCCCAATCGTTCCGCTACAATCTTGATACGCTGTTCACGTTCAATCGGATGCTCGCTTCGCTGAAGAATGCGCAGGACTCCATCAACGCTTTGAATTCGGCTCTCCAACGAGCCGGCTTCGGCCTGCTTGACGGTGTGGTCCAACGCATAATCCAAGAGGCTCGGCGCCGCCGCTTCCAGCCGCGCAAATGCGCCTGTACCTTCTTTCCGTACAAACGTATCGGGATCCTCTCCTGCAGGCAAAGTAATGACCTTGACGCCCATTCCGCTGTTCACGAAGAGATCCAACCCGCGCAGCGCAGCCCGCACGCCCGCCGCATCGGGATCGAACAGCAGGACGACGTTCTCGGCGAACCGCCGCAGAGCCTGAACATGCTCAGAGGTCAAGGCGGTGCCCAGCGTGGCCACCGTATGCGTAAGCCCCGCTTGGTGCAGCGCAATCGCATCAAAATAGCCTTCGACGACAATGACCGTCTTGGTCCGAACGATCGCCTCACGAGCCTGATCGAGCGCAAAGAGCGTCTGTCCCTTCTTAAACAGAAGCGTGTCGGGAGAATTCAGATATTTGGGCATGCCGTCGCCCAACACACGACCGCCGAATCCCACGACTCGCTTGCGCAAATCGGTGATCGTGAACATGACTCTCGCACGAAACCGATCGTAGAACCCGGACCCACTGTCTCGAGCAACCACAAGGCCGGCCGCAGACAAATCGCCAGGCGCAAACCCTTGCTTCGCGAGGGCTTTGATCAGGCCATCCCATTCGGCCGGTGCGACACCGATCCCAAACCGGCTGACCGTGTCCGGATGAATGCCTCGGCTCTCCAGATATTGACGCCCGACAGCACCGGCTCGCTCATCATGCAATGTCTGTGTGAACCAGGCCGCAGCAGCTTGGTTGAGTTGCTCAATCCGCTTCGCCTGCCCCGCCTGGGACCCGGCGTGGGCGGCGACTTCTTCAACCTCAACCCCTACCTTCCGTCCAAGCTCGCGGACAACCTCGGGAAAACTCGCACCGGTGATGCGAGTCACAAATGTAAACACATTCCCGCCGGCCCCGCAGCCGAAACAATGAAAAATCTGTTTTGAGGGACTTACCGTAAACGAGGGACTTTTTTCCTGGTGAAATGGACACAAGCCCTTCAGATTCTGTCCGGCCTTGGTCAAGGAGACGTGGTGGCTCACGATCTCGGTAATGTCGACCCGTCCCTTGACTTGATCGATGATGTCGTCGGAAATCAAACCTTGGCCCACGAGAGTCGCAGCTCCTACAGCTCCGTCATGCACAACCGGACGAGTCGGTTGATAAGTTGTCGTATTAATTGACCTGACAGATTAACAAACAGAATCGAATGGTGTCAATTGAGGGGAACTACACTCCCTGTGAGGCTACCGGTATGTTGAGTAGGTTGAACGGCTGAGTGCAAGGTTGGGAGACCTGTTTAATATCCTGCTCAGCCGGGAGGCCAGCCCATATGCCGCCCGCCCATCACGTGAAAATGCAGATGAAACACCGTCTGGCCGCCATCCCTACCAGTATTGGCGACAAGCCGGTAGCCCGACTCAGCCAGGCCCTTGTCTTTCGCAACTTTCGTGCAGGCCAACAGTAATTGCCCGATCAACGATTGATCCTGAAGCCCATATGCCTGCACCGCCGCGACATGCTTCTTGGGAATGACCAGTGTGTGCACCGGCGCCTGCGGATTGATATCGTCGAAGGCCAAGGTCTCATCGTCTTCATGCACGATCTTGGCCGGAATCTTTTTTTCTACGATCTTACAGAACAGACAATCGCTCATTGCCGACTCCTCACGATTCTACTCTCAAGCCTGCCTTGCCGAACCGTTTGCCGAGTTCTATATAGATGTCCTGCAGTGCAATGTCGTGATAGCCTAAGACCATAAGGGTGTGAAACAACAGGTCGGCGATTTCGTAGACAATTTCTTCCCGCTTGCCGCCTTTCGATGCCAGCAGGACTTCCCCGGCTTCTTCCGCGACTTTCTTGAGAATCTTATCGTGGCCTCCCTCGAACAACTTCGTCGTGTAGGAGCCTGTCCGCGGATGCGTTCGGCGATCCCGTATTGTCTGCAAGACCGCATTGAGAATACCGCCCGCGGCGTCCTGCGTCTTGTCCCCGCCAATCCGGCCCTGCTCGTCGAGCCTTACAAAGAAACAGGCGCGCTCACCCGTGTGACAGGTGGGTCCCTCCGCCTGGGCCTTCACCAGTATGGTGTCGTGGTCGCAATCGACAAAAAGATCTTTCACATGCAGCGTGTGGCCGGACGTTTCGCCTTTCTCCCAGAGCCGCCTGCGGGACCGGCTCCAAAAATGGACGCGCTTCGTGGCAAGGGTCCGGGCAATGGCCTCCTGATTCATATAGCCAAGCATGAGGATCGATCCGTCCAGCCAGTCCTGAACGACTGCCGGAAGCAAACCCTGCTCATCGAACTTGAATTGATCCGCCGAAGTCTCACTCATCTGTTCACGCCGCCTGCGCAACTCCATCCGATCGCACGGGAATGCCACGCGTCTTCAGATACGCCTTGGCCTGTTGAATCGTGTAGGTCCGAAAATGAAAAATCGAGGCGGCCAGCACCGCATCGGCCTTCCCTTTGGCAAACCCTTCATACAGATGATCGAGCGTCCCAACGCCACCCGAGGCAATCACGGGAATCGAAACCGTTCCGGATACGGCAGCCGTCAGGCCAAGATCGTACCCGCTTTGCTGCCCATCTTGATCCATGCTCGTCAAAAGGATTTCGCCCGCGCCAAAGCGTTCCATTCTCTTCGCCCATTCGGCCACATCAAGCCCGGTCGCTTTTCTCCCGCCATGCGTAAACACTTCCCAGCTGCCCCCGGCGGCGCTCCGTTTGGCATCGATGGCGACCACGATACATTGCGTACCGAATCGCTGGGCCGCCTCTTTCACAAACTCAGGCCGCTCCACCGCGGCCGTGTTGATACTCACCTTGTCCGCTCCGGCATTCAACAGAGTACGGACATCCTCGACCGTCCGTACGCCACCCCCGACTGTGACCGGCATGAACACCCGCGCCGCAGTCCGTTCGACCACATCGATGATCGTCTTCCGGTTTTCATGCGACGCGGTGATGTCCAGAAAGCACAGTTCGTCTGCGCCCTCACGATCATAGGCAGCGGCCACTTCGACCGGATCACCCGCATCCCGAAGCGCCACGAAGCTGACACCTTTGACCACACGGCCATCTTTTACATCAAGACAGGGAATGATGCGCTTGGTCAACATCCACCCCTACCCCTTCACTCCTTATCGAGAGCTGCTACCGCGGCTCGATAATCCAATTTGCCGTCGTAGAGAGCCTTGCCCACGATCGCCCCTTCGACACGAGGACCGAGCGATCGCACCGCTAACAGGTCTTCGATTCGACTGATCCCGCCTGATGCAATGACCGGGCAGGATGCATGGGCCACGATTTCTTCCAGGGCCGGAATGTTCGGCCCGTTCAACATGCCGTCACGCGCAATATCCGTGTAGATGACCGCTCCGATCGCGCAGCCCGATACCTCTTTCAGCAGATCGACCGCGCGGACATCCGACACCGCCGTCCAACCCTTCACAGCCACCTTACCGCCGCGCGCGTCGAGGCCCAGAAGAATCCGTCCGGGAAACTCCTTGCAGGCCTGTTCGAGAAACGCCCGATCCATGAGCGCCGCCGTACCGAGCACCACGCGAGACACTCCGGCATGAAGATACCGTCGAACCGTTTCGATCGTCCTGATCCCTCCGCCCACCTGCACCTTCACACTCACCGTCTGCATGACCGCTTCGATGTGGGGCAGATTACGGGGTTCACCGTCCACTGCACCGTTCAGATCCACGACATGGATGAGATGCGCGCCGCCTGCTTGCCATTGTTTCGCAACCGCCTGCACATCGTCCGAATACACCGTCTCTGCAGCCATGTCGCCTTGACGCAATCGGACACAGCGACCGTCCTTCAAATCGATCGCCGGAATGACCAGCACGTTACTGCTCTCTTCCCACGCCGAACGGAAATTCCTTGAGAATCTCCTCGACGCCGTATTCGGCGAGTTCCTCTGCCGTGACGAACATCCCGTATCGTTTGACGAATCCGACAAAATCCTCCGTCAACGGCCGCTGGCGCTCATAGTACTGGCCGATCCAGAGCACCCGCCCGTCCGCCGCCACCACCTTCACCTCGAAACCGACAGAAGCGGCGGGATTCGCTCCGAGCCGGCTGCCGACCCGTTCCTGATACATGGACACGTAGCCTATCAATGCCGCATCGGCCTTCAGCTTCTTGGCCAGCGAAGCTGCTGCTGCTTCCGGCTTGGCCACCGAAAGCGTGCCCTCTGCAGCTGCGGCCTTGGCCGAATCGCCGAGCGGCACGATCTGCAGTCCATGCCAATCTTGAAGTCGCTTCCAGAATAATTGCGTGATGCGTTCCGCCGCATGACCCGGGAGGGAAGCGGCTTGCCGAGAAGGCGGTTCCACCTCTGAAGGAACCGCCAAGGACATCTCTGACTGGCGGATGCTCTGAGGAGTCGCGAAATAGAGATTGCCTTGATCCCGCACCTGCGGCGTGACAATCGCAGTAAACGGCACCAGCGCCATGGACCGAATGGTATACCGCGGCAGTTGATCCGACGACTCCGTCCGAACCTTCCATCCACTGCAACCCGCAACCCCAAACGCCAAGACCATTACCATGAGTACGTAAGGCATCAGGCGTACGGTGCTATGCTGAAGATTGTATCTGTTCATACTCGACATTCTAAGCTTTCCACTCTCCAAAATTCTTGATCAACCGCAACCCCACGGTCTGGCTTTTCTCCGGGTGAAACTGGCAGGCCACGATATTGTCCTTCCACACGCTCGATACGAACGGGATCCCGTAGGTCGTTATCGTCGCAGCCAGCTGCTTGTCGCTGGGATCCACGAAATACGAATGCACAAAATACCAATCGGATCCGTCCGCAACCCCGTCGAACAGCGGGCATGCTCGTTGAGCATGGACTTGATTCCAGCCCATGTGCGGCACTTTCAACGCCTGCCCACCCTCGAATCGCCTGACCGTTCCTCGAATGATATCGAGTCCCTTATGGGGCCCGAATTCTTCGCTCTCGGAAAACAGAACTTGGAGCCCCAAGCAAATCCCAAGAAACGGCTTGCCCGATTGGATCGCCGTTCGGATCGGCTCCACCAACCCATACTGCTCGATATTCGCCATGCAATCGCCGAACGCGCCGACGCCGGGAAGCACCACATGGCTCGCGTTCCCGATCACCCGCGCATCGCGCGTCACGACGGCCTGATGCCCCACAGCCTCGAAGGCCTTGGAGACACTGCGAAGATTCCCCATGCCGTAATCGATGATCGCAATCATGGTCCCCACCCACTCATGGAAGCGTGTAACAATACCGCATCCGCGGATGTCATGCCACTACGAATCTGGCTGAGAATGCCCAAAGATTGACAGGACATGGATGAACCAGTAGCCTGAGCCGGTCAACCTACCAGGTGTGAAATGAATGACGCATCGTTGAGTGAATACATTCGCAAGGCTGTCCCAGGACTCATTGCCTTATATCAATTCGGCTCGCAGGCGAAGGGAACCGCTCGCCCTGCCAGCGACATTGATCTTGCCATCCTCTCACGCGAGCCCATGCCCAATCTGCGTCGATTTGAACTCGCCCAAGAGTTGGCCACGCAATTGCACCGCGATGTGGATCTTGTCGATCTGCGCACAGCATCCGCAGTGATGAAGATGCAAGTGCTCTCTACCGGTGCCTGCCTGGACTCTCAGGACGAGTCGGCTCGCCGAGAGTTTGAAATGTACGCCTATTCAGACTATGCAAGGCTGAACGAGGAACGGCGCGAGATTGTGAAGGGGATCACCAAACGCGGACTGGTGTATGGCTGACGATGTTGTTCTCAATAAAGCCGCCAGCATCGAGCGGTGCTTGCAGCGAATTCAGGATGAATATGCAGACACGAAGCAGAACCTTGCCGAGAATCAGACCAAGCAGGATGCGATTGTATTAAATCTTCAGCGCGCCTGCGAAACCGCGATCGATCTTGCCATGTACGTGGTCAGCCAACGCAAACTTGGCGTCCCACAAGACAGCCGCGACGCATTTACCCTCTTACAAACCGCAGGCATCCTGTCCGCAGATCTGACAACCCGTATGCAACGGATGGTCGGCTTCCGGAACATCGCCGTGCACGAATACGCCCGCCTGAATCTCGACGTAGTCCAAGCTATCATTACCAAACAGCTGGACGATTTCCGGACATTTTCCTCGGCCATTGTGAAGGCGTGCGCGTAAACCTTTTCTAGACCGAATCCAACTAAGCCCACATCCTGATGGTGCCAGACGAAGAATGGATTCGCGGCATCCATAAATTTACAGTTGACAGATATTCATGTCTTCACTTATCTTACCTGCACATTACTACCAACCAGGGAGGCATCTCATGGAGTTGGCAACTCAGCTTATGAATCTGAAAAAGAAAACCATGCAGAAAGTTGCCGAGGCTGCTGGTGCTCATGACACTAAACGAGTTACTTCATACAGTGCTCTCGCAAACCGAATTGAAGATGACGAACGCACTCTCGCTAACGTGATACGACACATTGGCGAGTATGAAAAAGAAATAGCTGATCCGACCAAGGCCTCCACCCTAAGAGCAATAATGGATGAGATAACTTCTGCAAAATCTCACACACGAAAAGTCAGATCAAGTACGGGAAAGGAAGAGGGATTTCTGGCAAGAGAATCCTTTCTTGATGCAGGAACCGATCGAGGCTATCGACTAATACCACTTGGAAAGACTGTTTTTCAGACCAATAAAGGACATAAGGTGGCAATTCCCTTTGCCAATGAGCAGCGGCCGGACCGCTGGTTCCTTGGCATATCAGACGAGAAATATGATGCGGTTGTTCTGTTGTGTCAGGAAAAAGACGGCGACTTGTTTGATTTCATTGTACCAAGAGACTTTCTAGAAAAATTCTGGAGGGCATTCAGTCGAAGCAGCGGGCAAGTAAAATTGAATGTGTCTAGACACGGAAAGATCTGGCACCTAGTAGTTCCAGGATATGAACCGCAGACGATTGGTAGTTTTCTGAGGAACTACGGGCCATTACGGACTGAGTCAAAAGCAGGGTGATTTGCACTCAAAGTGTAACTAGAGCAGGCTCCTTTTCAGAAACCTGCCCATTCAGACCGATCATGTTTTGACCGCCCTCTTTGCCCTACAGCATCCCCTTCGTTGAGAGGACTTTGCCGGCCAGACGCTCTTCCGGCATCGTGGCCTGGTCGAGGGCTTTGGCCAGCGCCTTGAAAATCGCTTCCATGATGTGGTGCGGATTACGGCCATACATAAGATTGACGTGCAGATTGAGCCCGCCATGGGTGACAAAAGCCTGAAAGAAATCTTCGAAGAGCCCTAAGTCAAACGCTTTGATCTTCCGGTCCGGCAGATTCACGTTGTACACGAGGAACGGCCGGCCGCTGAGATCCACCGTCACCTGGGCCAAGGTTTCATCCAACGGCGCCGAGGCAAACCCGAATCGCTTGATCCCGGCTTTTTCACCCAACGCCTGATGCAGTGCCTGTCCCATCACGATACCGACATCTTCAACGGTATGATGTTCGTCGATGTCGATGTCCCCTTTGGCCCGGACGGTCAAATCGAAGAACCCGTGCTTGGCCAGCAGTTCCAGCATGTGATCAAAGAAGCGAATGCCCGTGTCAATCTTGCCGTGGCCACGACCATCAAGCGCCCACTCGACAGAAATGTCCGTCTCTTTGGTCGCACGATGGATAGCTGCCTGACGCGCCGGAGTCCCGTTCTTCTTCATGAAAACCTGCTTTGGGCCGACTTCGCATGCGCATCGAACCCTTCGATATGGGCCAATCGGACCAACGGATCTTTCACCTTTGCCAGTTCCTGTTTCGTATAGTGAACGATATTGCTGACCTTGACGTAATCGTTCACGGACAGCGCTGAAAAAAACCGCGCACTCCCGCCGGTCGGCAACACGTGGTTCGGGCCCGCCACATAATCCGCGACCGCGGGCGGCGTATAACGGCCCAGGAATAACGCGCCGGCATGACGGATCTGTTCGAGATAATCGAACGGATTGTCCACCGAGAGCGCTAAATGTTCGGCGGCAATTTGATTGGCCACGTCGATCGCTTCATTCATGGTCGTCACGACAAACGCCACCGAATGGCGCGCAATCGCCTTGGAGGCGATCTTTTCGCGTTGAAGTCCCTTCAACTGCTGCTCGATCAATTTAGACACATCTTTCGCCAGCCGTTCGGAAGTCGTGACTAAAAAAACCTGTGCGTCTTCATCGTGCTCGGCTTCACACAGCAGGTCAGCGGCCACATGGACCGGATTGGCCTCGTCATCGGCTACCACCAACAACTCGCTGGGCCCCGCGATCATGTCGATCCCGACGGTCCCATAGAGAAGGCGCTTGGCGGTCGCCACATAAATATTGCCTGGGCCGACGATCTTATCGACCTTGGGAATTGCCTTCGTTCCATAGGCAAGCGCCGCCACGGCCTGGACTCCACCGATGCGATAAATTTCTGACACCCCTGCGATATCGGCCGCCACCAGCAGATACGGATTGATGGGCCCCTTCTGCGGCGGCGTGACCATCACCACTCGCCGTACCCCTGCCACCTTCGCCGGGATCGCGCACATCAGCACCGATGAAGGATACACGGCTTTCCCGCCGGGCACATAAACCCCGATGGCATCGATCGGTGTGACAACCTGTCCCAACGTGGCATCGTTGTCCTGATACATCCACGTCTTCGTGCGCTGACGCTCATGAAACGCGGTAATTCGTTTTGCCGCAAGCCGCAAGGCATCGCCTTCATCCTTACGAATGTGGAAGTATGCGTTATTGATCTCCTCCGGCGTCACCCGCACCGCATCCGGTTTGAGCGAGACTTTGTCGAACTGTTTGGTATAGCGCAACACCGCCTTGTCGCCGCCCCGCTCGACCGCTTGCAGGATAGACCGGACGGTCTTCTCCACAGAAGCCCCGGTCGCTTGGCCGCGGGATACCACTTTCTTCAGGCTGGGAAGGAAGCTGCGATCTGCTTGCGTGACGATCTTCATACGCGCGCCGCCTTTTTCTTGCCCTTGCGCGCGGCCGATGGGCGGCCGTTGCCGGGCACCGACTCTTGGGTCGCCAATGCCGCCCGGAGTCTGCGGATCAACTCCATGAGCGGCTCATGCTTCAGACGAAGGCTCGCCCGATTGACGATCAACCGCGCCGTCGATTGCGCAATTACGTCCACTTCAACCAGATCGTGGGCCTTGAGCGTGCTGCCGGTTTCGACCAGATCGACGATCCGATCTGCCAACCCCACCACGGGCGCCAACTCGATCGAACCGTAGAGCTTGATGATCTCGACCGGGAGGCCTCGCTGATTGAAAAACCGCTCGGTAATCCTGGGATATTTGGTGGCGACGCGGATCTTGGACGACAATCGGTCACGCAGCCCCTCTCCCTTCAGCGCGGCGACCGAGATTCTACACGCTCCGAACCCTAAATCCAATGGCTCATAGACATCGCTGTCCTGCTCCAACAATACATCTTTGCCGACAATTCCGGCGTCCGCCCCCCCATATTCCACGTAGGTCGGCACATCGCTGGGCCGGACGATCAAAAACGTGATGCCGATCTCTTCACAGACAAATACCAGACGCCGGCTTTCACCGGATAACCCAGCGGTTTCATACCCGGCCCGCCGAAACAAATCCAGCGCCGACTCGATCAATTTTCCCTTCGATAACGCGATGGTCAGCATCCGACCTCCTAGCAGGATGCTCAAAAAGTCCCCCAGCGGCGTTCTCGCATGGCTCAGCGGCTCAACGTACCGAAGCGTACGCCTCGCCACTTCACTCGCTGCGGCCTTGCTGGATGGCCTTTTTGAGCATCCTGTGGCTATTGTGACATCCCTGCCATACGCAAGGCTTCACCGGCATTTTATGGATACACCAGTTTTCCGCAACCTGCTAGCGCACAGCCGCCGCACTCGACTTCCGACGTTCGACCTTTGCCCCCAAGGCCCGCAACTTTTCTTCGATTCGCTCATAGCCCCGGTCAAGATGATAGACCCGTTGCACCTCGGTCACTCCATCGGCAGCCAAGCCGGCAAGTATCAGCCCGGCGCTCGCCCGAAGATCCGAGGCCATCACCGGCGCACCCGTCAAGCTTTGGCGCCCCGTCACCACAAGCCGATTGCCTTCGACACGGATGTCCGCCCCCATCCGTCGCAATTCTTCGACATGCATAAAACGGCTCTCGAAAACCGTCTCAGTCACGATGCTCGTGCCTTCGGCGAGACACATCAACGCCGCCATTTGCGCCTGCATATCGGTAGGAAAACCAGGATAGGGCAAGGTCCTGATATCGGTTCCCTTCAGCCTCTTCGGCGTGGTAATACGGACTCGCTCTTTTTCGGCAGACACCTCCGCCCCGGCTTCTCTCAATTTCATCAGAATGGCTTCCAGATGGGCAGGCCGGCAATGGGTGATGGTCACATCGCCCCTCGTCATGGCTCCGGCGGCCAAAAAGGTGCCGGCCTCGATGCGATCGGGAATCACCTCATGCTCCCCGCCCTGCAACTCCCTGACTCCTTCGATCGTAAGGACATCCGTCCCGGCTCCCTCGATACGAGCGCCGCGCTTGCTCAGAAAATCAGCCAGATCGACGATCTCCGGCTCCTTGGCCGCATTCTCCAATACCGTCGTCCCTTCAGCAAGCGATGCCGCCATCATCAAGTTCTCGGTTCCCGTCACTGTCGGCGTATCACAATAGATCCGCGCGCCTTTCAACCGTTTAGCCTTCGCGGTGATATACCCATGCTCGATAGAAATGTCAGCCCCTAATTTTGCCAGCCCTGCCAGATGAAGATTGACGGGGCGCGACCCGATCGCACACCCGCCGGGCAACGACACCTTGGCCTGCCCCCAACGGGCGACCAGGGGCCCCAACGTCAGCACGGAAGCCCGCATGGTTTTGACAAGATCGTAGGGGGCCTCGGTGGAATTAATGATGTCCGCTTTGATGACGGCCCGATTGCCCTCATGGGAGACCGTCGCCCCGAAAATCTCCAACAGTTTCCCCATGGTCAGCACATCGGCCACACGTGGGACATTCGTAATGACGCATTCACCGCCACCCAGTATGGTCGAGGCCAGAATAGGCAGCGCGGAATTTTTTGCGCCGCTGATGCGGACTTCCCCCCGCAGCCGATTCCCGCCTGTGATGACGATGCGATCCATCGCGTCCGCGTTTCCTAGTCCGGCCGTCTTGCGATCACGACCCGCTCGATTCCCGCTTCATCTTCGACGACCCGTAACGGCGCATAGCCTCCGATGCGTTCCGCCATCTGCCGCACGGCGGCACATTGCCCCTGGCCTATTTCCATCACCAGCGTTCCGCCTGGCACAAGGAACTCCTTGGATTCGCGCAGCAATCGCTCATGAAACTCGGTACCCGTCGGCCCGCTGAACAACGCCGAGCGCGGCTCAAACTCACGTACTTCCGGCTGCAAACCGGCCCAATCTGCCTCGGCGATATACGGAGGGTTGGAGACAATGATGTCCACCGTCCCGGCCATGCCCCGTTCGCGCAATGCCGACAGCAGATCACTTTCCATCCACTCGATCTTTTCGGCCACCGCATGCCTCTCCGCATTCCCCTTTGCAACCGCCAATGCCTGCGGAGAGCGATCCACCGCAACAATACGCGCGTTCTCAAGGATCGTCGCCAACGCCACGGCCACACAACCAGAGCCTGTGCCCACATCGACAAGCACGGACTCTTTGTCGAGATCGACGGCCCTCACCGCTTCTTGAACGAGCACCTCGGTCTCTGGGCGTGGGATCAGCACAGCCGGGCTTACCTGAAACTCAAGGCCGCAAAACTCCTGTGTGCCCAGAATATATTGCAGCGGCTCACGCGCCGCCCGTCTTGATGCCAGCGAAACGGCATGCGCCCACTGTTCGTCTGAAACCGGCTCTTGTGCTTTGCTTGCCAGATGATGGCTCTCCAATTCCAAGACATGCGCCACAAGCCACCGGGATTCCTGCGCCGCAGTCTCCACTCCGGCCTGCTCCAGTGTGCGCCGAACCCACACGACCAGTGCCTCTATCGTCTTCGATTCAGCCATGCGGAACACTGCTTCTGCTACACATTTGCCGTTTCGGCTTGCTGCTGTTGAGCCTTCAGCGCCTGGACAATGTCGTCGAGATCGCCTTCCATCACCAATTCAAGCTTGTGCAAGGTCACACCGACCCGATGGTCCGTCACCCGGTTCTGCGGGAAGTTGTAGGTCCGAACCTTTTCGCTCCGCTCACCGGTGCCGACCTGCGACTTTCTGTTCTGGGCGATCTCCGCGTCCTGCTTTTCACGTTCCGCCTCGACGATGCGGGCCCGTAAGGTCCGCATGGCCTTGGTGCGGTTCTTCAATTGCGACCGCTCGTCCTGACAAGATACAACCACGCCGGTCGGAATGTGCGTGATCCGGACGGCAGATTTTGTGGTGTTGACACTCTGGCCTCCGGCCCCGGATGAACAGAACGTATCAATCCGAAGGTCCGCGGGATCGATCTTCACGTCCACTTCGTCGACATCCGGCATTACCGCCACGGTCACGGTGGAGGTGTGAATTCGGCCTGAGGCTTCCGTCACCGGTACTCGTTGGACGCGATGAACGCCGGCCTCATACTTAAAATAACCGTAGGCGTTCTTCCCTTCGATCAGCGCAACAATATTCTTGTATCCTCCAATGCCGGTTTCAGACGCTTCGACCGTATCGACCTTCAAACCTTTTTTCTCCGCGTACCTCGTGTACAGACGAAACAGCTGCCCCGCAAACAAAGCCGCTTCGTCGCCGCCGGTGCCCGCACGAATTTCCAAGACCAGACTCTTCTCATCCCTCGGATCTTTGGGGATCAAAAACTCTTTGGCCTGTTCCTCCATGTCCCGTTGCGCCCGCTCCAAGGCGGCGGATTCGTCTGCCGCCATCCTGTGCAATTCCTGCCCGGCCGAGGGATCGGCGAGAATCTGCGCGGCGTCCTCCAATTGCTTGGCCGCATCGCGGTAGGCCTCGAACAACTTGACGCCTGGTTCAAGTTCCGCCCGCTCCTTCGTGAGCTTGCGAAGTTGCGCCGGCTGATTCAGGACGGAGGGGTCCATGAGCTGATCCGTCAACTCATGAAAGCGCGATACGACAGACTCCCATTTCTTGACTAACGCGGCGTCCATTCGGTTTGTTCCTTCGTTTCGACTGCGTGCCGGGCCTTAAAAACAAAGAGACCCTGCTTCGGGACGAAGCAGGGTCTCTTGCTATGACCGTACGGACCGCTACTTGTCCTTCTTTGCGTACTTTTTCTTGAACCGCTCGACACGCCCCTCGGTATCAACAATCTTCTGTGTGCCGGTAAAAAACGGATGGCAATTGGAGCAGATATCGACGCTGATGTCGCCGACGGTGCTCCGTGTCTTGAACGAATTGCCGCACGCGCAATGAACTGTAGCTTCCCGATAGACTGGATGAATACCTTTTTGCATGATGTGATCACTCCTTACCAAAACCGAACATTCACTCCGCTCTCCGCAAGAGGAACTTACTCTATCCGAAGCAAGGCGCAAGAAACAAGCGCCGTCTATCGGTTCATCGACTGCAGAAAATCCTGATTGGTCTTGGAGCCGCTGATCTTGTCCATCAGGAACTCCATCGCCTCCATCGTGCCCAGCGGGCTCAGTACCTTGCGCAAAATCCACATTTTATTGAGGCGATCCTTGTCCACCAGCAATTCCTCCTTACGCGTGCCGGACTGGCTGATGTCGATCGCCGGGAACAGACGCTTGTCGGCCAACCGGCGGTCCAGATGGACTTCCATGTTGCCGGTCCCTTTGAATTCTTCGAAAATGACATCATCCATACGGCTACCGGTATCCACCAACGCAGTGGCCATGATGGTCAAACTCCCGCCGTTTTCAATGTTCCGAGCTGCGCCGAAGAACCGTTTCGGACGCTGCAGGGCGTTGGAATCGAGTCCTCCGGAGAGCACCTTGCCGCTGGGCGGGGCAATCGTGTTGTAGGCGCGCGCCAACCGCGTAACACTGTCCAGTAGGATGACGACATCTTTCTTATGCTCGACAAGCCGCTTTGCTTTCTCCAATACCATTTCCGCGACTTGTGCATGGCGCTGGGCCGGTTCGTCGAAGGTCGAGCTGATGACTTCCGCTTTGACCTGACGCTGCCAGTCCGTCACTTCTTCCGGCCGTTCGTCGATCAACAATACGATCAGCGTCACCTCTTTATGGTTCTTGATGATGGCGCGCGCGATGGCCTGCAGCAACATCGTCTTTCCGGTGCGAGGAGCGGCCACGATCAGCCCACGCTGTCCTT
Organism: Nitrospira sp.; assembly: GCA_046604365.1. Classification (GTDB taxonomy): domain Bacteria; phylum Nitrospirota; class Nitrospiria; order Nitrospirales; family Nitrospiraceae; genus Nitrospira_D. The sequence goes on along the minus strand of JBJACV010000006.1, from coordinate 95,672 downwards.
TCCCGATCGGCGTGACAAGTTCCATCACCCGCGTGCAATATTCTTCCCGATCGAATTCCAAATTGATCCGTTCCTCGGGATACAGCGGGGTCAGGTTATCGAACAGAATCTTATCCCGCGAAACTTCCGGGTCTTCATAATTAACTTTTTCGACTTTCAGAAGCGCGAAGTAGCGTTCGCTCTCCTTCGGGGGCCGGATCTGTCCTGAGACGATGTCGCCGGTGCGCAAATTGAACCGCCTGATCTGCGACGGGGAAATATAGATGTCGTCGGGACCAGGGAGGTAATTGGAGTCCGGAGCGCGCAGAAAGCCGAACCCGTCCGGAAGAGTTTCCAGAACGCCCTCTCCGAAGACAACCCCGTTCTTCTCAGTCTGAGCTTGCAGGATTGCAAAGATCAATTCCTGCTTTCTCAGATTGGCCGCCCCTTCGATTTTGAGCTCACGAGCCACGTCATTGAGATCGGCAATCGACTTTTGTTTCAACTCTGCGAGATGCATCACTTCCCCCCTTGCTACCGACATAGGACTCCTCTCCATCCCCTGGGTTGGTTACGGATCACGACGACTTGCTTAAACTGATGGGCCATGCGAAACGCGCTCAATGTGTTATCTTGTCCTGACGGCTATAGATCAGTGTGTATTGGACGGAATAGCTTGTGGAAGACGCTTGCCTACCTATGCAGAAAAGATGTGGTCTCCGAGATTACCGGGACACAGGGCATACACAAACTATTGGGTTGGTCTACAAACTCTCTCATCTCCACACTTGCTGGAGCTTGGTCCGAGACAGGTTCCTGAATTGAGTTCTTTATCGGGGAGAACTGTATTCACACTGGAATGTTGGTGTGAATCATACTGAGCACCCGGCTGGTTGTCAACTGACATCTCTTATTTTTCTTCTCTCACGAACTCCCCTCCCCTGTCATCCACTCGTTACCCCCATATCCTCCTAATCATCCCAGCCTTTGTCGATGTGCCGCTTGTTCCTTGAATTCAAAATATGTTACACAGGCATACGGATGTTGCATGGCGCACGACGACGACGAAACCACTCCAGACCGAGTCTTTTCCCTCTTTGAAGCCAATCAGCTGATCCCTCAGCTTCAGTCGCACTTGACCACTGTCCAAGAACGCAAAGGGGTCCTGCTTCAAACTCGCGAGGAAGTGCAGAAAGCCTCGGCTAATGCCGACCACGGAGGCGGGACAACAGTCGGCTCCCATTACGTCAAAAGCCTTCAGGACATCAGCACGAACCTCCGCGCGATCCATGAATTGGGAGTGGTCGTGAAAGATATCGACCTTGGACTCTGCGATTTTCCGCATGTCCGTGACGGCCGGGTCGTCTATTTATGCTGGAAACTCGGTGAAAAAGAGATCCGCTGGTGGCATGAAGTCACAACCGGGTATAAAGACCGTTGCCCCTTGGAAGACCCTGCCTAACCCACATGCTATTCGTCATCATCGGTTACGATGGGCCCGAGGGAGAGGCGAAACGCAAGATCCACCGTCCCGCCCACTTAGCCAACCTGAAACCGCTGGACGAACAAGGGCGGGTTATTCTGGCCGGACCTCTGACCGATAAGGCCGGAAGCCTGCTGGTCCTGGATTTTCAAACCCAAGAAGAGGCTGAGCGGTTCGTTCACACCGATCCCTATACGGTGCACGGGATATTCGAGCGGGTTGAAGTCCATCCGTTTATGCAGGTATTGCCAAAACCCCGCTAGCTGATTTTTCATACCTTTCTGTTCCCCTCACAGTCACCATAATATATAGCAGACTGAATCATTGCCTACAGCACACTGCTCTTCACTGATTCGAGGGGGTGGTATAGTTATGATATGTCCCTGCGCCACATCGTAGCCCTTCTGGCCGCAACCGCTACAGTCAGTGTTCTTCCTCCATCGGCGTCGGCATTGGATACCACGGTAGTGGCGGAAGCCCAATACCTCATGGCAGACGGCGATACGCTGGCTCAGGCCGAAGAAAAAGTTCTCCAGCGGGCCAAGCGCAAAGCGATCGAAGAAGCAGGAATGTATATCGAGTCTACGCTCCTCGATATTGAAAAAACTGCCGGCGGCAGAAGTTTTCAAGCCAGTTCTCTGGAGATCCGTACGATTGCGTCAGCCATTACCAAAACCGAAATTCTTGAATCCTCCCGCTCCTTCGAACAGGATCGTCCCAGCTTTTTTATCCGCATCCGCGCGCTCGTCGATCTGGACCATCTGCAAGACGCCATTCGACGCTGGCAATCCGAACAACAGTTGGCTGAACACTTCCGGCGGCTGCAGAAAGAAAACTCCGAACTCAAGGCGCAGCTCCGGGAAATGAAAAAGACTCCCCTCGGCGTGCATACGCTCGTTATCAACCCACCCGGCCGAGGGGGAACTCGCGAACAGGCTCGTACGCTGCTCGAAAAAGCGATCCTGACTCCAAACCTCCGTCAGAAACTGGACCTGACATCGGAAGCAGCTGTCTTAGACCCTCAGGCTACAGCCCCACTGGTCGTGCGCGGACAGACCTATCTACAACTCGTGTCAGCCGCCTATTCCAAAAAAACCAAGCTCAGCGAATACTCCAAGTACATCGACAACGCCCGCATGGATTTCGACCGGGCACTGATCATCGATCCACGAAGCATCTGGGCCTTGCTCGGCCAAGGTGACGTATACACATGGCTCCATCGAACGGACGACGCTGTTCGTTCATACGAGCGCGCCCTCGCATTAGATCCGCTTTTCGACATCGCGCATCTCCGTTTGCTCACGCTCTACACCAGCCAGGCACGCAAGCTCATGACTGCCAAACAATGGTCGGCCGCCTTAGCCGTTCTACAAAAATCCATAACCGCCCATGTGCCGGACGGCTGGATGCCCTACTATAAAGAAGCCTACCTGCTCAGGAGCGACCTCTATAGAAAGCTGAACCAGCCGGCTCAAGCCATCGATGACTTGAGCGCGGTGCTTCGGGCCGAGCCGGCAGATATGCAGGCGCTTCTCACAAGAGCCACGCTCTACCGTGAACAACTCCAAGGGCGCCTGGCAAAGGATGACTTTGAGCATGCCTGCATGCTCGGATCAGTCGAAGCATGCAAACAGCTTCCTTAGCAAGGTTTGACCATACTATGCTCTTCAATTTTGTCTACTCACAGCGCTGCAAATGAGCGCCCTGGCATCATTTGACAACCCAAGATAGGGCCCCCTATAATGGTGTCCTCCATGGAAGTCTGGGAACTGGAGCACTCGCAAAAGGGTTAGTCCCATAGGCCTAAACCTTCACTGCTTCTGTAGCCCGAAAGCTCGCCAGCCTGGGCCTTCTGCGAGGTTGCGGAAAGAACGGCAAACAGATTAGATTGTGGTGAGTAAGCCTGTGAAAAATCGTTACTCTTTAGTCAAATTAGTCAAGTCAACCTTTCACTCGGAGTGTAGGCCGCAATGAGCGAGTACCGTGTGCTCCCAGGTCCTGAACACTTTCTACCCCCAGCGGCCGCCAGCATGGGTATCCAGTTGCCGAACCCAGGCGAAGCCCATATCAACGGCGTCATCGCCCCGGAAGAAAAGGCGTACGAGGAAGCCGCGCGGCAGTTTCTGATGGCGAAAGTGCCGACGATTTTCCCCGGCCCGCTGGTCTTATGGGCCTGGAATGAAAAGGCGGCAAAGAAAGCAACCGCCATCCGGCATCTGTACAACACATTGAAGGAATGTGTTCAACCGGGCCAACATGCGATGCTGATCCCCATGCCGGATTATCGGCCCAAATACCCGAAGATCAATCCGGAAGTTGAAATCAATCCCAACCACCCGAATCTGACGATCTGGCACAACAAAATCGACTGCTGCATGTTTGTCGGCGTGCATTGTCATCAAGCCAATTTGTCGCTGAAAATTATCCGTGGCGGCACCTCATGCTATACCATCGCCATGTGCGCGCAAGCCGGCCACGAAGACGCGATGCTGTCGTTCCGCGATGCATCGGTCGAGAAAATCATGAAACTGGCCGATACGATCAAACGGTTAAAAGGAACAGTCCAACCACGGCTGGAATCAGCCAAGAACGGAGCTTCCAGCTAAAAACCGGAAGCTCAAGACAAAAAGGAGGCTGGATCCATGGCTACACCCCCATCAGTCATCGGGACACAGAACAAAAAGGGACAAACGTACACAGATCCCTGGAAGCTCATGAATGAAGCTCCAAGGACCCCGTCGTTTTTTACGGGTTCCGAGGTCATCAAGGAAGCGGTCCGTCGAGCCAGCTGCGATGTGATGATTGCCTATCCGATCACTCCACAATCGGAAGCGGCAGCGCTGATCGGCGAATTGTTTGCCGAAGGATATATCGGCGACTATTTCCGCGGCGAGAGCGAATTCGCTGTTATGTCACAATGCGCCGGCGCGGCGTTCGGCGGCGCCCGTGTGTTCACGACGACGGCAGGCCCCGGCACAATGCGCGCGATGGAAAACTTCCCGATGTGGGCTGGCTCGCGATTGCCGATACAGATGATCGTCACGTGTCGAGGCATCAACTCGCCGCTGTCAATCCAACCGGACACACTGGAAATTGCCTATCTGCTGAATACCGGCATGCTCGTCTGGCATGCGGAAACAGCACAGGACTTTTTCGATTGGATTCTGAAGGGCTATATGGTGTCGGAAGAGCCGGATGTGCATCTGCCTCTCGCGCTCTGCTGCGACGGGTTCTTTGTGACGCACACGAAAGACGTGGTGAATCTCACGCCGGCCGACATGTGCTTGCCGCCGTACGACCCCTATCGTTCACCGGTGCCCTGCATGGATATGGAATGCCCGCCGGTCCGCATGATGCGTGATCCGTTCGTAATGAAGAGCAACTACATCAGCTATGCGACCCACGCGAGCTGGCAACAGGAAATCTGGGCCGCGATCGAGCGTTCGAGGAAACACTCAATCCATTGGCTGAACGGCCTGATCGACACGGAAAACACCGATGCCGATATCTTGATCGTGGCGTCCGGCACAGCCGTTTCACAGGGGCGCGAAGCCATCCGCCTCCTGGAAGAAGAAGGCGTGCGTTGCGGACTCGTCAAGGTGAAAACGCTGCGTCCCTGGCCGGAAGAGGAAATCCGCGAAGCGACGAAGAACGCCAAGCATATCTTCGTACCGGAGTTTAATGTGACCGGCTGGCTGGCAAAAGAGATCAAGGCGACAATTCCCAATCATGAGCGGGTGCACGCAGGTCCCCATGTCTGCGGAGGCATGACGATGCCGCCGGAAATCATCGTGAACGAAATCAAGACCGCCATCGGCTTGAAAAAGTCCTTTGTGATGGCGGGTCGTGGAAGCTGATCAGTACTGACTTTGAACCGGCCGCTCCCACGAGCGACCCTGAGGAGGCCCCAATGAGCAAAGAGCGGATTCAAATCTCTGAAGACCTGTACGACATCATGCCGTCGGACTATCAGGATCTCGTGAAGAGCGCCACCTACGGCAAGGAAGATCGTGGCTGGAAAGACATCGGTTCCTCCAAGGAACTCATCGAGCAGCACTCGCTCTGCGCCGGTTGCCCGGAGTCCATGGCCTTCCGCTACATCTTGGCCTCGCTCCCGAACCCGGAAGACACCGTCATGGTCGGCTCCACAGGCTGCACCAGCTTGGTATTCCCGATGGTGGCCGTGCATAACATTCACTCCCTGTTCGGTAACCAGAACGCGGTCGCTTCCGGTCTGAAACGTGCCTTGAGTGTCCGCTTCCCGGGCCGCATCAAGGATGTCGTCGTCCTTGCCGGCGATGGCGCAACCGTCGACATCGGTTTGGACATGACGTTGCAAGCCTGGTTCAGACAAGAAAAGTTCACGACGATTTGCTTCGATAACGAGCTCTATGCCAATACCGGCGGTCAGGAAAGCGGATTGATGCAAAAGGGGTTCGTCGCCAAAATGGCCCCGGTCGGCAAACTGTTCGACAAGGTTCGGCTGCCTGAGATCGCACGCGAGTCCGGCTGCCACTATGTCGTCAATTGCACGGTCAGCAAGCCATCGCTGGTCGAAAAAGTCATCCGTAACGCCGTCCATGTAGCCCGTGAGATCGGCCCGACCTACTTGCAGCTCTACACACCCTGCATCCTGGAAATCGGCAAGAACAGCATGGAAGGGCTGCAAGAGATGCGTGATTCGGAGAAGCCGACCGAGCGGTTTGCCTACAAGGAATACGTCAGCGAGCCGGCCAAGCAATTGCTCGCCGAATTGGCAGCGAAGGACAAGGAACGGAAAGCAGCCGCCAAGCAGCTGGCGAGCCAGGCATCAGCGTAATCAGACCGGAGGCAGACTTATGATTAAGCGACGATTGAATATCCGGATGTCAGGTTTGGGCGGACAAGGCGCAGTCACTGCTGCGCACGTCTTGGCCATGGCTGCCAACCGCGATGGTAAATTTTCGATCTCCAACCCGTTCTTCGGCGCAGAGAAACGCATGGCGCCGGCAGAGAGTTACTGCCGCATCGGCATCGAACGGATCTACGACCGCGGTGAGCTGGTATTCCCTGATGTCATTCAGGTCTTTCACCCCCAAGTCATCACCATGGGGAAAAGCTATACCATGCCCTTTTATTCCGGCGTGAAAGAAGGCGGTGTAGTCGTCATCAACTCCGCCCAGCCGTTGCTGTCCAATGACGATGTGGAGCGGCTCAAGGACTTGAACGTCGCGGTGTTTTATATCGCAGGCACCGAGTTGGCCATTGAAGTGGCCGGCACCGAGCTCTCGACAAATATGGCGATGATCGGCTCCGTCGCAGGTATTACCAAGTGCGTCTCGATGGAAGCCCTCGATGGCGCCCTCCAGGAACGGTTTGGAAAGAAATTCGTGGCATCCGGAGGAACCGCCTCCCTGGACGAAGCCATCAAGAAGAAATTCGCCAAGAAAGAAATGCTGTTGGCCAAGAACTTGGCAACCGTCAAGGCGGCCTACGAAATCGCCAGCGAATGGGCAGACAAGAACAAAATCGAGTTGCGCATCGGAAATCCTGCTGTCGCGGCTTAGGAGAAGAAGGAACCCACTTGCATGTATAACGTAGCGCAGGTCATCGACGAAAAGTGTACCGCAAAGAAGGGCTGTCGACTCTGCATCATGTATTGCCCGGAAGCGAACTGTCTGGACTTGAACAGCACCAAGATGGTGGCCGAGGTTGTGATCGATCGCTGCAAGGGTTGCGAGCTCTGCGTGATCGTCTGTGACGCCGCCAAGCACTTTGCCATCACCATGCAGGCCGTCAGCGCCACCGGGCAGCTGATGACCAAGAAGGGTGAATCAGCGGCGCTGGGGCAAGCCTACCAGGGTTAAGCAATCGCGGGTTACGACTCGCAAAACCCCATGGCGTTCGCGCTATGGGGTTTTTTCTTGGGTACGAGGGAACCGATGGAAAACGAAGACAACACAATCGACGAACTGCTCAGTGAGATTTCAGGCTTGATCACCCTCTACCCCAAGGCCATCGAACGGCAGGCGGCGATCATTCAAGCGACCGGCAAAGACCCGGAGCTGGTGGACAAGCTCGTCAAAGCAGCCGATACGATGCGGGACAGCGGCAATCTGTACCTGACCTGGGCCAAGCACTACGCCGCCGTGGCCAAAGGCAACACGGATGCCTCTTCCGACGAGGACGAGACCGAAGATTTTGACGTTTGAAAAATCGTTCCCCTTCTTCGATAGGTTTTGTTAATATACAGCGCTCTACCGATGAACACCTTGTTCCCCGGTAGCTCAGTTGGTAGAGCAGCCGGCTGTAGCATTGCAGCCTCCACGGGAAACCGTGGTTGAAACTTCGGGTGAATTCAGGGAAGCCGTCCCCGCTCGTGCGGAACGGGAATCCTGAGCGAAGCCTGCCGAACGGTCCATCACCGTGATGGTGTAGGCAGGAACGTGCAGAGACTAGAGGCTGAGGAACCGATCCAATAACGCCTCATCAGCGCCCGACACCCTCCCCTGACATTCAGGCGGGTGAAGAGATAGTCCAAGCCCAGTCGAAAGATTGGGGGTCTTGTAACCGGCTGGTCGCAGGTTCGAGTCCTGCCCGGGGAGCCAATTTCCACTGAACGGTCACTGTTCCAACTTGGAGCAGTGGCCGTTTCTATTTATAGGTCCTGCTTTGCAAGTCTGCGGGAAGCGTATCGATGGCCATCAGTTCTTCGGCAGAACGATATTAGGCTTCGATCAATGCGGCCCGCCGTACTGTTGGTGCGCCAGCCTTGCGAGCTTGCCACAGGTCATAGGCGGCCTGCTGTGCCAGCCACACATCGGCACGGCCTCCGTGTTTCACGCCAAGCCACCCTTCTAATCGCAGTGCCATTTCCGGAGAGATCGCGGCGCGGCCATTCAAGACGCGCGATAATGCGGCACGGGTCACACCCAATTGTGCCGCGGCTTGCGTCACGGTCAAGCCCAAGGCAGGTAAAATATCCTCCCTCAACGTTTCGCCTGGGTGCGGCGGATTATGCATGCGGCTCATGTCGTCTTCCTCCTAGTGATAATCTTGGTAATCGATGAGAACGGCATCCTCACCATCAAACCCAAAGGTCAGTCGCCAATTCCCGCTCACTGAGACCGCATACCGGCCCGTAAGATTACCGGCCAAGGCATGCAGCCCCCATCCCGGCACGTTCATATCCGCCGCCGTCTTGGCCAGGTCAAGCCGACCCAGTTGCCGTTTGAGTCGAGCCGCATGATGTGGCTGGATACCCGCCTTGCTGCCAGTTTCAAAAAAAGCTTGCAGCCCCTTGTGCCGGAACGCCTTAATCATACCATGAACCTGTATAGCGTAGCGTATCGCATGCAACATCTTACGTGACAAGCCTGGGCGACCACAAATACTTGCCAAGGAAGCGTACTGCCTCTCAAAGCTGGAGCCTCACGGTTTGACAGCCGCGACTTCCGCGTACACGGGTAACAGGCTACTTCCAACGCCTGTATCGGCAGGAGCTCTCGTTTGCCACTCGACTAGCTGATTTTGATCAAAAACTAGCCTATCCTTTTAATCCCTTTGACGTCTTCCCAGGAAACGACAGCACTTCTAAACTAGAGTAGACTGGTGGCTTCGGCGGTCCTCGACGAAAGGAGTGGATCGATGAAGCGGTCACTATTCTCCGAAGAACAAATCGTCTATGCCATCCGGCAAGCCGAGAGTGGGACCCCGGTCGGCGACCTCTGCCGACAGCTCGGTGTGAGCGACGCCACCTTCTATACCTGGAAAAAGAAGTATGCGCATCTCGGCGTGAGCGAGCTCCGCCGGTTGCGCCAGGTCGAGGAGGAGAACACCCGACTCACACGGCTGGTGGCCGACCTGTCGCTCGATAAGCACATGCTGTCGGAGGCCTTGCGAAAAAAAGTCTAAGGCCCGCCCGCCGCCGGGAACTAGCCCACTGGTTTCAGGACACCTTCTCGGTGAGTTGTGCGCGGGCCTGTCGCTTGGCCCAGTTTGGTCGCGCGTCGTGGTATCGGAAGAGTCAGGCCAAGGATCAATCGGCCCTCCGGCTCCGCATTCGGGATCTGGCCCATGCCCGACCGCGGTTCGGCTATCAGCGAATCTGGGTGTTGCTGCGGCGGGAGGGCTGGCCGATCAATCGCAAGCGAGTCCGGCGGCTCTATCGCCTCGATGGCCTGCAACTCCGCATGCGGGTACGGCGCCGGAAACACATTGCGCTCCACCGAGGTCCAGCGCCAGTCCCGATTGGACCACAGGAGCGGTGGAGTATGGATTTCGTGCATGATACCCTGGCCGACGGACGGCCATTTCGGATTCTGACGGTGGTGGATAACTGGAGTCGCTCCAGTCCGGTGTTAGAGGCGGGATTTCGGATGTCGGGCGAGACCGTGGGCCAGATCCTTGATCGTGTACTTGGCGAGGGGCCGAGTCCTCGCTCCATCACCGTGGATCACGGCACGGAATTCCAATCGCGGGCACTCGAAGATTGGGCCTATCGACGAGGCGTTCAACTCGATTTCATCCGGCCAGGCAAACCGGTGGAAAATGCCTTCATCGAGTCGTTTAACGGACGCCTACGCGACGAGTGTTTGAACGTACACCAGTTCGCGTCGCTGGCCGAGGCACAGGCCATCATCGAGGCGTGGCGAGTGGATTACAATCACCACCGCCCACACAGCTCGCTTGGTCACCTGACCCCGAGCGAGTTCGTCAGTCAACGTCAGGTCATTCAGACTGTCGAGGAAGTCGCCTGCTCTGGTTAAGAGCTGTCTCGGAACGGGGCCAACGTCATGTGCCAGAAAGTTCTCCTGATGGACTGTCTCAGTTGAGGGGGAGCTTACGGTATGTCCGCTTGGGAATTCCCACGACGGACCGCGTCCGATTCTATGCCAGCAGGTTGGCGGGCTACATCTTTGGCACGGAATGGGCGCTCATTCAACAAGCGACGCGGCAGGGACGAGTAGCAGACAGTGTCCTACTTATTATGGGCACTACCCCGTTTCGTTTAAGATGCACCGGCAAGGTATATTGATCACTGGAAGCCCACATGTTCGAAACATAACGAGCGATCTCGCCCCAAGGAAGACAGTCTGATCATGGCCCGTCTAACCTTACGATGGACTGTTTATGAACAGATCAAAAACAAAATCTCGGTGAAGAATAAATGAGGATAGAAACTCTGTTCGCAGGTTGCTCATTGATCGATCTCCACTGTTCACATCCTATAATTTGCTTGGCCGATAATAGTAGACACCAACGACACACATTTGCAGTACGCACCAGAACTCGTTTTGCATTATGATACGTGCATGAATAGCCCTGCCTGCTCTTTTCGGCCTCCGTTGCTGCTTCGCAACGCGCATCTGATGACCCTCGTGCCTCGGTACTGGCCGCGAGACCTCTCGCTGGGAACGATCCCGCAAGAACCCCGCCTCTTTACGACGAGGCCCGACACTCAATTACTTGGATACTGCCATTGGCAAGATAATCGGACAGCCTTTCCCACAGTGGTATTAGTCCACGGCCTGGAAGGCTCCAGCGAATCGAAGTACATGCTCGGCATCGCGGCAAAGGCCTATCGGGCCGGGTTCAATGTCGTTCGCATGAATCAACGTACCTGCGGCGGAACCGAACATCTGACTCCGACCCTCTATAACAGCGGCCTCAGCGAAGACTATCGCGCCGTCGTCACTGAGCTTGCCCAACGGAACGGACTCAATCGGATTTGGCTGGTTGGCTATTCGATGGGTGGAAACCTTGTTTTAAAGGCTGCCGGTGAATTGGGCACATCCCAGCCGGCACTTGCAGGCGTTCTGGCTGTCTGTCCGAACATCGACCCGACACGGTGCGCCGAAGCGTTGGAACAGCCGCGCAATTGGATCTATCACAAACATTTTCTTATGAATCTAAAGGCCAGGCTGCGCCGCAAAGCCGCACTCTTTCCAGGCAGATGGGATCTGTCACGACTGGATCGTATCTCATGTATCAGTGAATTCGACGATGTCTATACGGCTCATGACGGAGGCTATCAAAACGGCGCCGACTATTATGACCGGGCCGGCGCGCACCATGTGTTAGGGACCATCGCAGTTCCCTCTCTCATTATCACCGCCCAAGACGATCCCTTCATTCCCTACTCGATGTTCACGATTCCATTGATTCAGCGGCACCCGACAATTCGCGTCGTCGCACCTCGCCATGGAGGCCACTGCGGGTTTTTTCACGGAAGCCGAAACGGAGAAGATCCCTATTGGGCGGAAAATCGGATCGTGGAGTTTTTACGGGAGCATGCGTGAGTAAGATCCGACTGTGCCAGGCCCAGTGCAGCCGGGGAATTATTGATGAGATAACGGATCAGGAATTACGCCCTGCAGGTGGGATCTAACGTCCTGGACATAGGTTCTGAAGGGGTCCGGCATGGGAAAAGGGGCCCGCCCTCGTACCTGAAAGATTGACCAGTTGATGACATACGCAGGAAAGAACCGTTCATCCGGTCTTGGCTCATCCGGTTCGGAAAGAGATCCACCAGCCAGCAGATGTTTCACCAGTTCGCCCCGCCCAAAGGCGCGAGTATTCTTGGGCGCATGGTCGGCGGCGATAGCCACTGCGCTGTCAGTAATAAGGCGGGGGACGCGGCCTTCCTCCATCAACCCGTAATAGAGACTCTTCCCCTGGTTCAGATTGTGGTACTCGAGATCGAGACTCTTCAACATGGGGTCCTGCCACCCCGCCTGCTCCGCCTCCCGGTACGATTCCAATAACCACAATTTCGACGCCCAATCGATCCGCCCCACCAGCCTGGTATAGTCTCCGCGCAAGTCTCGAAGCACCCCCTCCCATTGATTGAGCACCCAATCAGTCTCCTCATCTTGCCCCCGGCAATGGGTGTGCGCCGCAGCCAAGAACTGCTCCTGAATATCGATCGCCGACATCGTCTTGCCCGATTGCAGCTGGACCAGCCACTGCCGGTCCTGATCTTGAGAAATCTCCTGCAAGCTCTCGACCGGCTCGTTGAGGTCGAGATCGCCCGGCGCATGACCCTCCTCGATCAATTGCAGTACCAGGCCGGTCGTGCCCAGTTTCAACGCAGTCGCATACTCCGCCATATTCGAGTCACCCAGCAGCAAATGGATACGCCGGTACTGGTTGGGGTCGGCCAGCGGTTCGTCCCGCGTATTCACAATCGCCCGGTTCTGTTGCACCCATTCGAAGAAATCGTTCACGATATGATCGGCCCGCTGCGAAATCTGATACGGCAGCGGTGCACGGTCCGATCCATGACCCAGTGAGGCGCGAGGCACGATCAAGCGATCCACCTGAATCCAGGCATCTTGCGGGCTGGCTGATCCAACCCGGCCTGATCCGGTAAAAATCTGCCTGGTCACCAGAAAGGTCACGAGCGGACCCAGCCCGCGCCTGGTGAACGGAAAGCGCCTCGTGACCAGATAGTTCTCGTGAGATCCGAACGTCGCATCGGTCTCATGGTCGATGTTGTTCTTGATCAGCGACAGGTCATCGGTCCACCCCAATTCGTCGATCGCCTGTTGAAGCACGAGATCACCGGCGCGGTCCGATGCCACCACATCCGTCAGGCTGTTGCATTCGGGTGAGGCATATTCCAAATGCCCCATGTCGAGATACATCCGCCCCGCGTTGGTCAAGAACCCGCCGTTTCCAGGCGGCTCATCGTGACCGCGATGGTGAAGATCCAGCAGGCCGCGGCGCTGCACATTGAAAATATGATCGCGCAGCTTGTGCGCAAACCAGGCAGGGGAATGGTCGGGTCGATCTTGATGGACGAGAAGTCCGTACTCCGTCTCTAGTCCAAAAATACGGTTCAGCATGGCTTCACTCCACAATCTTCATGACGGTTCGCCAAGAAATTACCTGCCCGCGCTTTGCGTGAAGCGTATCTCGTGAAGCGTGAAGCGCGGGACGGAAAGAGAGTACGTCTCGTCTTTGTTTGCGAGATACGCTTCACGAGATACGAGCGACGAAGAACGTAGAGACAAATCGACGATTGGAGTTGCCGTGCGCATGAATACCGCGCTAGGAAAAAGCAATCCCAACGTTTTTCGGCAGCAGTCGGCCCAGTTCGTCGGAGGTCACCGCCCGATACTTCGACGAGCCCGATTGGCTTCGATCCAATAGGGCACACTCAATGGTTTTCTCCGCCACCGAGTCCCGCAGATGGGCATAGAGCGATGCCGCATCCATGTCAGAGGGGGTTGGCGTGGTCTCTTGGCTTGGATCGGACGTAGCCTCTCCGGTCTTTCGCTGCGACCGATCGCCCAATGCCCAGGCACGGAGCGCGATCCCGCAGGCCTGCTCCAATGTAGGAGGAGCAGGGGCCTGCTGTTTCAGATAGGCAACCATGTCGCGTTCCACCGGCTTCGATGCTGCCAGCACGGCGCAATGAGCGCCCTCTTCAAACGTGCCGTCATAGTTGATGACGAGGAGCGAATCTTTGCCGGCTTTCTGACCCAACTCAGCCAGCACAATCTTGGCGATGAACGGAGCTTTGAAGATCTCTTCGAACGCCTGCTTGATCACCGGCGCGATGCCGTACTTCACCATACGGCCTCCCGTCACGTCTGACGGCGACCGATTGAACCCTTCGACATGCGCCATCTCCAGCAGGCTGAAGCGCAGCTTTTCCAAATCGGCCGGATGCCCCATGCCGCCGAGCGCCAACCGATCGTAGATTTCGTAGAGCTTCGGCGTCCCCTTGCTGACCGTCAGAAGAAGAATGCCGGAATCGTAGGTCAGCGCGACAACCGGACTGCCCTGTTTGAACTGTTCATCCAAATACTGCCGGCGATTACCGACCGCTTCAACCCACTTATATGGTTCTTCATACATGGCGCACAACCTTCGACTCGAAAAGTCTCTTTAATTGATCATCCGGCATCACACGCACTCCGTCCTTCGTAATCAACTTAAGAATCGGATACAGATTGGACTCGCGATTCACTCCCCCGGTCGCCGAATCGAACTCTGCCGCGCTCGTTAAGAGACGCAACGCCTGAATGGCTGCTTCTTCTTCCGGCAATGCGGCAAGCGGACGCTCTCCCCATGTGTTGAGGTAATGGAGAATCCCTCGAATCGTCGGTGAACCGGACCCTGAGACGGCATACTCCACCCCTTCGAACTCCGCGCCAAGGATATCGTAGAAATAAATCTTGGCCGCCTCCTGCTGAAAGTCATAGCCGGCAAACACCGGCACGACCGCGCCGGTACCGGACAGGGCCGCCGCAACATTGTCCTTGAGCAACTTCGAAACTGCCCGCAGCTTGCCTTCGAAGCTCAACTCTTGCAACTGCGTCCGTCGATAGTACTTGAACGAATGCTCCAGGACCCGCACCATCTCGTAGGCCGTGGCCGGCACGCCGGCGATGGCCATGACGCTGTGGCGATCGATCTCCAAGACCTTATCGGTGCGATCATACATCACCATGTTGCCGGCCGTCGCGCGGCGGTCGCCGGCCACCAACACGCCATCCCGATACTTAAATGCCAGGATCGTCGTGGCCGTCATGAACTCCCGGCCCCCTCCCGCCACAGCCGACGCCCCAAGCTGATACCCCTGCTCCTTCAACAGCTGATAAAAATCTCCCTGCATCCCCATTCCCTCTTACCTCATATCCTGTTTTCTATCCCGAGGATGGCTGCACAGTTAGGGTTGACTGCGCGCATCGAACGAGGCCCGGCGGCATTCCACCCGCCCACCCCGCGGCGCCAAGACGCCACGTTTTCCCGGGAGGGCGCGCGTTCGGCGAGCACACACCCTGACTGTGCGGCCATCCTCATTCCCCCGTCCGTTGCCGATAGCGCTCCGCTTGCTTCGGATCGACCTTTCTCATTCGCTTGAGGAGGTTATCCTTTTCCGGTGATCCAGTGTCAGGCTTCCTCGGCCCCCCGCCTTCTTCCGAGGGGCCGGGCTGTTTCGGCATGGGATCGACCGGCCCTTCTCGCCGCTCCGGCATCGCAATATGCTTCATGATCCTGTGTCCTTTCTACCGTTCCACGCCTTCAATGCATCCAGCGGAGAATCGGCGGTCTCGAACCATTCAGTGCAGGCCCTCACGTCGGCAGGCTCGAACAGATCTCCCATCTCCAGGGTACGCGGCATGAGCCCTCCCGTGAACTGAATGCGCTCCCACTGCATGGATCTGATGTGGTCGGGAAACCGTCTGATACAGAGCCCGCGCAATCCCCCCCTGGTGTCGGACGGACCGACAGACAAGGCCCGTTCGACGTCGGCCTCGGTCGTCATTCGCCAGGCTTTCCCCTCCGCCTCAAGTCCCAGATAGAGCCCGCGTACAGGGTGCACATTATGATAGGCCAAATCCAAACTGGCCAGCCACGGATCGTCCCACCCGATCCGCTCTTCGCGCATGAAGGTCTCCAGCAGCCACAGCTTGGTGACCCAATCCAATTTGCCGATCAGACGATGGCGGTCCTGCGCCAGCAACCGGAGCGTCTCGCCCCATTCGTTCAACACCCAGTCCGATTCTTCATCGAGACCGGCCAGCGTTCGCTCCGCCGCTCGATAATACTGCTCCTGAATATCCAGGGCGGTGATGGTCCGCCCATTCTGTCGTCGCACCGCCGACTTAAGGTCGATGTCGCGTGAAAGCTGTTTCACCGCCGTCACGGGCTGCTCCAACTCAAGAGACGGAGCTGAGCCACGCTCGATCAAGTCCAGCACCAACTGCGTGGTCCCGACTTTCAACGCCGTGGCGTACTCACACATGTTGGCATCACCGATGATCAGATGGAGGCGGCGATATTTCTTCGGATCGGCATGCGGCTCATCACGCGTATTGAGAATCGGCCGATTGTGCATCGTATCGACGCTCAAATCCGTTTCCATGAAGTCCGCCCGCTGCGAGAGTTGAAACTGTCCCGGCACAACTCCCGATTCCTGCGCTTCAATCCCGACTTTTCCTGCACCGGCGATCACTTGCCGGCTGACGAGGAACGGCAGCAGGCCTGCCGTCAGCTGTGGAAATGGAATAGAGCGCAGCGCCAGATAATTGTCGTGGCAGCCGTAACTGTGTCCGTGAAAGTCCGTATTGTTCTTATAGAGTTGGACGTACTCGCCGCCAAGGCTCTGATTCCTCCGGTCTGCCGCCCGTTGGACAATCCGCTCACCGGCACGGTCCTGCGCCAGCAGATCTTTTAACCTTCGACATTCCGGAGTCGAATACTCCGGATGGGTATGGTCGTTGTAAAATCGCGCACCGTTCGGCAATACCAAGTCGCTCTTCATCTCATGGAAAGAAAACGGCCTGTGCGCATCGAGTTTGGCGAACTCGTCTTCTTCCTTGTCCTGCGCCAGACCAGAGACGCGAAACCCCCGCGCGTCTTCATGAGGATCTTCACCGGCATAGTCCCAGCGCCGCTCGAACGACGCCGTCAAATGCGCCCGCACCAACTCCATGGACTCCACGACCGGATCGACTTCCTCCAGATCGTCCCGCGTGATGCCGTACTCTGTTTCAATGCCGAAAATCCGCATAATCTCGTGAGGTATCAGGCGATCAGACCTCAGAATCCACCCCTCACGCCTAATCCCTTACCCCTAACGTCCTTAAATGATTTGACTCACCAGCCGTTCTTGGGACTGCCGTCCTCGGCGGAACGAAGAAATACCGACGACCTGTTCAGGATGATGGTCCAGCAGCTTCAACCACTCTTCCGCCGCATCGTCCGGCGGCAACATCTCCCCTTGGCGAAATTCCTCCGCCACCGCCTCGAAGAGATCCTCGGCCAGCAGGCCGGCCGGAGAACCCGATTGAATCGTTCGCTCGATCGCCTGTTCCTTCGCCCGCTGAACGATCGACGAGAGAATCGCCCCGCTCACCAGATCGCCACGATAGAGTATATTGTTCTGCCCGTTCCGCAATCGGATGGACAACAGCCGATTCTCATCCGTCCGTTTGAAGATGGCCTCGATGGTTTCGTCGATCAAGGCGGTCACGGCTTGACGCGGTTCACCACCCCGTTTTGCAATCACTGCCTGGTCCAACGGCAACGCTTCCGTCAGATACACCTTCAAGATCTCAGCCGACGCCTCACGATTGGGCCGCGCGACTTTGATCTTCCGATCGATACGCCCCGGCCGGAGCACAGCCGGATCGATCAAATCGGGCCGGTTCGAGGCCAGAATGATGACGACATCGTGCAACGACTCGATGCCGTCCATCTCGTTGCAGAACATCGGCACCAGGGTGTTGGAAATATTGAACGAGCGCATGGCCCGCCGCGTGCCCAGCACCGACTCCGCCTCATCGATGAAGATGAACGGCAGCGCGCCTGCTTTCCGCCTCGCCCGCGCCTGGGCGAAGAGGTCGCGGACCATCCGCTCGGACTCGCCGAGCCACATGTTGAGAATCTCAGGGCCCTTCACATAGAGGAATGCCCCGCTCGTAACCGGAGGACGCCCATCCGGTTCCTTCGCACCATCCTGTTGCGACTGCCCCATCAGTTTGGACAGACTCCCAGCCGCGGCCTGCCCGATCAGCGTCTTGCCGCATCCGGGAGGGCCGTAGAGCAAGAATCCTTTGGGTTGCGAAAACTTGAACTGTTCGAACGTCTTTGCATGGAGCAACGGGTACTCAATCGCTTTTCTGATCGCCGCAATCGCCTCGCGCTGTCCGCCGATCTGCTCCCATGTGATCTTCGGCACTTCATCGAGCACATGCTTGCCGGAAGTCCGGTCCGCAAGTTTCTCGATCGCAATGCGAAAGGTGGGATCGATCCGGACCTCGTCGCCGGCCTTGAGCTCGATTCCAGCCAAATCAGTGGACCGCTGCAAAATCAGCGGCTGCCGGCCCATCTCCTGTTCGAATCGCAACCGTCCATCCGGCATCGCTTCGGCCAGTTTCAAAATCGGCCCGTTCCGATCATAGCCGAGGGTTTTGATCACGGCATAGGCGTCATTGACCAGGATCTGCGCCCCGATCTTGAGGTCCCCCGCTTCGACACGCGGATCGACGTTGGCATAGTACTCGGCTCCGCCGACCAGGATTCGCGCAAGCCCTTCGCCGGGAATCTCCAGCAAGGTGCCGATGCGGTTCGCCGGCGCAGTCAGCTTGGCCGTCACCTCGCTCAGTTTCTTGAATTCGGCTTCGCGTTGTTGATGTGACGCCGCCTCCAGCATGACTGCATGACGGAGCTTGTAGAGAATATTCCGGCGAGGGTCTTCTTCTGGAAACGACTCCAGACACTGCTCGATCAGAGCAAGCGGGTCTATCCCAGACCCAGGCCCCTGCCCTGACCCTGACCGCGCTCCGCGCGTGCTGTCTTGACGATCACTCCCCTGGTCCGGTTGATGTGTGCCGCTATCGGTGGCGCGATGATCGCCCATGGAGAACTCCTCATGTCAGACTGAAAACAAGGATGGAAACAGATGTGTCGGTGAAGCATCTTAGCATAGACTCTTTCCTCTCCGCCTAATTCACCGCCTGAAGAGTCACGTCGACGGACTGCCGCTTATTGTTTCTGACGACATCCACTTTCACCCGATCGCCGACTTTGTATTTTTCCAACACATCCATGAGATCGTCGACCGTCTCAACCGGTTTCCCATCGACCGCGACCACGATATCGCCGAGTTCGATACGCCCGGCAGTGGTCTCACGCACCCCGCGCAACCCGGCCCGATCCGCACTGCCTCCGCGCGACACCTTGCCGATCACTAACCCCTTGATCCCCCACCGTTTGGCGATCGAATCGTGAACCAATGACACACCCATTCCAGGCCTGATCAATTTGCCGTGCTTGATGAGTTCCGGAATGATGCGGTTGACCGTATCGACCGGCACGGCAAAGCCGATCCCGGCATAGGCGCCACTGGGACTGACGATCTGAGTATTGACACCGATCAGGCGGCCCGCGCTGTCGAGCAACGGACCGCCGGAGTTGCCAGGATTGATCGCCGCATCGGTCTGAATCACCCCTTCAATCGTCCGGTTCGACATCGACTTGATCGTCCTGCCGAGCGCACTCACCACACCGGTCGTGAGCGTATGGTCGAGCCCGAAGGGGTTCCCGATGGCTAAGACTTTTTGTCCGACCCGTAAATCATGAGACGCGCCGATGGCCAGCGGCTCCAGCACGTGTTCAGGCGCCTGGATCTGCAAGACCGCCAAATCCCGATCCGGATCGGCGCCAACCACCTTGGCCGGATGCTCGCTACGGTCGGCCAGCGTCACTTTGATCGAGTTGGCTCCGTAGATCACATGGAAATTGGTCACAATGTGGCCCTGCTTGTTCCACACAAAGCCGGAACCGGAGCCCTGCGGAACCTCCATGGTATCCAACGACCAGAAGTCGCGCTGAATCGCCGTATTCGAAATGAACACGACCGATTTGGTCGCCCGCTCGAACACCGCGATCGTCGCCCGCTCATCAGGCCCTAACTCAACCGGAGCCGGAGCGACGGGACGAGGCTTTCCCTCTATCCCCTCGTACGAACCACCCAGTGGGATGCCCCATTCGGCTGCTTCAGGCTGAGAGAAAGAGAAAAGCAGTCCAAAACCGATCGCTACGACTCCGATCACAGACGTTCGTGGCCGATCCATCACCGCTACTCCCCCATGATTTGAAGGATGCACTCGCGCCGGCGGGCCCGCGTATCGAAATCGACCACGACAATCTGCTGCCAAGTCCCCAACAGCAGCGCGCGATTCGAGAAGGGAACCGTCACCGACGGTCCCTGAAGCTGACCCCGCAGGTGGCTGTGGCCGTTGTCTTCTCCTGGATTTCTGGTGTTATGTTGCCAATGCGGGTCCACCGGCACGACACGGTCCCAAAAGGTCTTTGTGTCGGCGCGTATGCCAGGCTCGTCTTCGATGATCATGACCGACGCCGTCGTATGCTTCACAAACACCGTCACGATTCCGGCAACCGGTCCGGCGTCGGCCACGGCGGACGAGACCCGTTTCGTGATGTTTTCGATGTGCGTGTCGCCTCCCATCTCAACCTGAAACGGAATAGTCTTCACGGCCATCACGTACCTCCTGAGACCAACCCACGCAAATACTGCCGTTCCACCTTGCTCAACGGACAGCCACGCGCCTCTTCGAGAATGGAATCGAACGCACCCTCGCCGGCCAACCGGCGCAATGCCTGCATAACGTCATCGCTCAGGATACCTTCTGCCGATAGTTTGCTGAGATAGGCAAAGGCTTCTGCCAGCGTTTCTTTCTCCCGGACATAGTAATCGCGCCCGCGCTGCCGGTTGCTGTAGGCTTCGAACTGTTCACAAGCGACAAGGATCTCTCCCAGCTGCTTGACCCAGGGCTGCGCGGACGCCAACCGTTCAGGATAGTAGTAATAGAGCATCACAAGCTGCATCCAGGGAGCCCATGTGATTCCC
This sequence comes from Nitrospira sp., assembly GCA_046604365.1. GTDB lineage: Bacteria > Nitrospirota > Nitrospiria > Nitrospirales > Nitrospiraceae > Nitrospira_D. The sequence goes on along the minus strand of JBJACV010000006.1, from coordinate 74,838 downwards.
CATTCGTTCATCGCGGGACGAACAGCCCGCAGACGCCGCGCCAGACGTCGCGCATATCCCAGACGCATTTCCACCTGTTCAGCCGCCCAGCGGTCCATCGTGATCCCGGCTGTCTCCAGTTCGCGGCGATATAACGAGAGGAACGCCTCCGTCTCCCGGCCATACTTCGTGTCCGGATGCACGGCCCGCCATTCACGCGGTCTCGTGGGAATGTGATGCTGCTTGGCCCAAGACCAAATCTTCCCGAAGAGCCGGCGGTCCAATCCAGCTCGTCCCAGATCATGCAACAGGCACGCGATCTGATAGGAGCGGACCCGCTCACCGGGATGTCCCAGCGAAGCGGCAATCGCCGCGCACATACGAGCCGTCCGCACGGCATGAGGCCGATCGTATCCACGAATGACCACCCCGGGCTTGAGCGGGTGCGGATAGTCATAGAGACGCATCAGCCTGCTGGCCAGAGGACGAGGGATCACGAGAGGCGCCGACAGAGAACGGGTTGGCATAGTTGGGATCAAGCCGGAATTCACCGAGGCGCAGACGACTGGAATGCAGAATATCGTCGGGCCAAACTAAGTGTCAAGGCAGCGCTCGCGCTCTTTCTGGAACTTTGCTATGCTGCGGCGGCCTGCGCGATCCGGCGCACCGCCTACGTTGCCGAGGCCCTTGTGGCAAAACCGAGTTTCATCCCCCTCGCACTGTTCAGCGCTCTCCTCGCAACCGAACCGACGACGGTATCGGCCGGGACATTCGACCATCTCGTTGAATTCACCGGAAAAACGAACGTCATCGTCACGCTGAAAAGCCATGATACCTTCACCAGTGAATATCGGTACGACATCAGCGTCCGAAACCTTTCACCCGATTCGATCATCGCCGACTCCCTGGTCATCGTCCTCGACAAGATCACCAACCTTGCCGGCCAAGACCGGGAAGGGTTGACGGGAGAACTCTTCCTCAAACGGTTCGATATCCTGGATCAAGACGGCCAGACCGACGACGGAAAACCGTACTTCCGCATTCCCGTCGGAACATCGCCCGATCTCGCCCCACAAACCGAAAGTCTTCCCGTCACCGTTCGAATCAGAAACCGGGATTACGTGGCAGTCTTCACTCCCTCATTCCGGGTACTGGGAGAAAAACGTCCGCCACCCGAGCCAAAACGTGCGGAATCGCCGGCCACGCCTACTCAGACTCAAGCCCAGGCGCCGACTCAACCAGGCCAGGTTCTCCAGGCTCCCATAGATAGGCTGATCCAGCTGTTGATCAAAAAAGGAGTGCTGACAGAAGAGGAGTGGCGCAAAGCCAACCGACCATGACCGATCCTTCCTGCAAGGCCTGCGCAAAGACCTGGCCCAGAGCCGATCATGTCATCGCGGATCTCGGCATTACGACGGCCTACCTCCATAACGATCAATTCTTCACCGGCTGGACCGTCCTCGTCCTCCAACGTCACGCAACGGAGCTCTTTCACCTGACGCCGGCGGAACGGATGCAACTGATGGAAGACATGAACCAGGTCGCCAAGGCGCTCGCCCAGGCCTATGGGGCCAAGAAAATCAACTACGAACTCCTCGGCAACCAACTACCGCACATCCACTGGCACATCATCCCCCGCCTCGCCACCGACCCCTCTCCGCTCGAACCGGTCTGGCGGGTAGCCCATGAGACCGTCGCTCTCCACGACTCCCAACTCCGGAGTCAAACCCAGCGCATTCGGGAAGTCATTGAGGCTTCGCGCTGAGCGCGAAGACATCTCCCGTCAACATAATCCGCCGATCCATCCGGCCTCGAATCGGTGCTATAATTGAATCCGTCCATCTGACCAGATCCGGAGAGGCGCGGATTTCCGATGCGTCATCAATTGGTGCTCGTCACCCTCCGGATGTTTCCTCTCATTGGACTCTTTTCCGCTTCCTCATTGTTTGCACAACCGCCGGAAGACACTCCGCCTTCGATTATCGAATCTCCGCCGCCGGTTTCTGAGACAGTGCCTCCGCAAGAACAACATGACCGACAACACAATTTTGAACTCCTGCCTCCTGTGCGTGAAGATGCGATCACAACGCTGCATGCGCTGCGTGACGCCGTCCGCCTGGCGCCGAGGCGCGTGGAAACCAGGCTGAAACTGGCGCAGGGGCTCTATCGCATCGGCGACTTCGATGCCGCGCTCGACGAATGCCGCGCAACGCTCATGCTGGAACCGGACAATGCCGACGCCCATCTGCAACTTGGGATCGTGCTGACGGCCAAACAGGATTGGCGCACGGCAGCCTCCGCACTACAAGAAGCCATCCGGCTGAGCCCGGATCTGGCTCATGCCCATTACACGCTCGGCGGCGTGCTCTATGCCTTGGGCCACGTGAAAGCAGCGGTCCAGTCCTATCGCCGGACGCTCGAACTACAGCCGGATTTTCCCGACGCGCGCTACCGGCTCGCGCTGCTCTTAATGCTGTCGCACCGCGAACAAGAGGCGACGCAGCTCATGGAAGACGCTGCGCGTGACGGCGTCCCACCGGCACAGTTTTTTCTCGGCAATGCCTATAAGAACGGACAGGGCCTCGAAAAAAATCTTAATCTGGCAGTCTTCTGGTGGGCACAAGCTTCGGCGTTCAACCACCAGCCGGCGACCGACGCCCTCGCCAAACTTCGCCGACAAGCCTTGTCCCTCAATGTGCCGGAGCGCAAGCGGAAGGACGCGCTCGACGCGTTTCAGACCTATCGTCGGACAATCTGGAAAAATGTTCCGGGTGACAACCGTTCAGACGACGAAACAATGGGAACCAGACTGCTTAAGGAGAATCGCACGGACGACGCCGTCGCCGCACTCATCGCAGAAACCTATGCCCTGAGCGATGTAGCGCAGGACGCACTCTCGAAATTGTATGAAACAGGCCGGGAACCACATCTGGCGCCATACGATCGATCCATCCTCGCCTGCTTGGAGACCACGGCACATGACGGGTTTCTCCCCGCCAAATACACGGTCGCCCGCATCTACGCCAAAGGACTCGGCGTGACGCCTGACATGCCCAAAGCCAAAACCCTGCTCAAACATATTCCGAAGCAGGAAGCGGCGGCACTACTCCGTGAGTGGAGTCTTCACTAACCATGGGACTAGAGCGGGAAACTGTTTGGCGACTGTTCCTCACCTCGACCACGCTGCAAGCGCTCACGATGGGATTGCTTGCCACGTTCCCGGCCATAGCCTTGTGGGCCGTAGCTCCCGCTACACTGACGGCGCTCGATTGGGCGCTCTACGACACATGGCTCTACCATCGCACTCCTATTGCAGTCAGTCCATCGCTGACCATTGTGGCGCGTGATCCAGCCGCCGACGAGCGATTTGGACCAATGGTGGAGCGCTCATCTTTGGCGCAATTGATCACCGTCGTCCACGAGACCGACGCAGCGGCAATCAGCCTCGACCACCGCCTCGACCACGCAAGCCCGGCTTCACTCGGTGGAGCCGCCGGCGACGCCTTGCTGGCAGAAGCCATCCATACAGCCGGACCGATTGTGTTCGTCCACGGCCCGAATCGCGCAATTGAATCCGACGCAACCATCCTGGCGCATCTCGACGTCTCCGCAGATCCGGATCATGTCACGCGAACCGTCCCACTGTCGGCCATGATTGAAGCCCAGGCTGTGCCCGCATTCGGCTCCGCCCTATACAACCTGTATCGGCAGAGACGGATGCCGGGAACGCAGCCGGTTGCCATGCAGGAAGCGGCAGAGGCGTTGATCAATCTTGTCGGAGACGGATCACTGTCGGCGCTGCCGACCGTTCCACTCTCCGCAGTGTGGGACGCAATTCAACGTCATGACGAACGGATTCTCGACGAATGGTTCAAGAACAAGGTGGTCGTGATTCTTCCCAATCCTACGACTCAGAAATCCTGGCTCCTGCCGACCGGCCAGACTGCGACGGGCATGACGGCCCACCTCCATCTGCTCAATAGCCTGCTCACCGACAATCGAGTCAGTCAGGTACGTTCACCCTGGCGCTTCCCCCTCACTGTTCTGTTCGCGTCACTCATAGCTTGGTGCCTGCTCCGGTTTCATGGTTCGATCGGCCTCCTCGTCGCAGCCGTCGCTGTGGTCCTCTCCGGCGCCATCACCTTCGCCATGCTGCCCGCGTTTCACCTTGTCCTGCCCGTCGCGCTGCCGCTAATCGCCTCGCTGATCGTGCTGGTCGGCACAACCGCCTGGGTCCATCTCACCACGAACCAGCGCATGATTCTTCTCGAACGGGACATGCTCCGTGTGCAGCAGGATGCCGCCGCGGTTCGCGACGCCCTCACGCTCCGCGAAAATCGTGTGGAGGCTCTTCAGGAAGATTTGGAAGCCGCCAAATCCGCCGCCGCACAGTACGCAAGCCGGCCGGATGATCGGGCTGGAAGCACCGAGTCGTTGCGGACACAACTCGCCGAGGCGCAGTCCCAAGAACATCTCGCCCGGCAGCAACTGGAACAGTTGGAACGGCAGCTGCACGATCTTCGCGCAGCCGGCACGGATTCCCCTTCCATCGGCGATGCCGGGCTCGATCAATTGCGCAGCGAGTGCCGCCAACTTGGGATCGTCACCCAAAACCCGACGCTCCTGCGCATGTTCCGAGACGTCAAACGAGGCGCCAAGTCCACGCTGACAGTATTACTCCTAGGGGAGCCTGGTACCGGAAAGGAACTGTTCGCCAGGGCGGTGCACCGGCTCAGCCCCAGAGCCGGCAAGACCTTCATCGCCGTCAACATGGCGGCCATCTCGCCGGAACTCTTCGAGAGTGAATTGTTCGGACATATCAAAGGCAGCTTCACCGGCGCATCGGCGGACCGACGGGGCTATTTCGAGCTGGCCCATCATGGGACAATCTTTCTGGATGAAATCGGCGACCTCCGGCTCGATCACCAGAGCAAGCTGCTCCGTGTGTTGCAAGAGAAGTCATTTTATCGCGTCGGAGCCACCGTTCCCACCACGGTAGATGTGCGCATCGTGGCAGCAACCAATCGTGACCTTCAGCGCGGGGTGTCCGAAGGCTGGTTCCGCGAAGATTTGTATTTCCGGTTGAACGGCCTTGTCTTCCTGCTGCCGCCGTTGCGCGAACGCACCGGCGACATTCCGGCCATCGCAGACCAGTGCTTGACCGACATCGCGCAACAGATGGGCAGGGCGGTCCCCAAACTTTCCAACGATGCGCTCCGCGCCTTGACCGACCACGAGTGGCGCGGCAACGTCCGGGAACTGCGCCATGCGCTCGAACGAGCCGTCGCATTGAGCGATAGCCCGGTGCTGACGAAGCTCTCGTTCGATTTAGAGGAAACTGCAACGGAGAGCGCGAAGACACCGTCTCAATCCACCACGCTGCCGGACTCAGCCGGGGACGCCGCCGTGCTGAATTGCCTGCGACAACAGGGTTTCGATATGCAAGATGCGGCAAAGATGCTGGGCTGGGACCGCAGCACAGTGACACAACGCCTCAAAGGTCTCTGCTTCCAAGCGCTGGTCGACTCCAACGGCGACCAGGCCAAAGCCGCCCTGGCGATCGCCGGCGATCCAAGCCATCTCCGCATGGTCGAGCTCAAACTGATGGATTACTATAGCCACCTGATGTCCGTGATCGAGCCGTTCACCACCGCCGAGGCAGCCCTCGCCGAATGCAAACGGCGCTTCAAGAATCTTCCCGAAAGACACTTCATCGCAGTCGAGCGATTGGTGCGCGAGCGATTTTCCAGAACACAGCCGAGCTGGACGAAAAGAGCCGGAGCCTGACTCTTTCAATATTGCCCCTCTGATTTCCCGATACCCATCCTGCGTCGCATGCACTCGGGAACATCTCCATCAATTGAACTCAGATAAATGCTTGAGGGCGGCCTCGAGGTGTTCGACTCCCACGTCGGCGTGACCAGCTTTGGCATGGGCAATGGCTTCTTTCAGATGTTGAATCCCTTCGCTCACCTCTAAACTTTTGCCTCCCATCTTCGCAAAATCCAGCGCCGTTTCCGCATGTTTCACAAGCTCGTCAACATGCCCCTCTTTACCATGGGCCACGGCTTGCTTCGCATGGTCGATGGCCAGGCTGACGTTACCACTGGCGGTTGGATAGGCATGCACCATAGGCACCGTCACGAACGTTCCAAGCACAACCACCATGAAGGCAGCACGGTAGTATTGGCTGATCATCTTTTCCTCCCGACATGGTTAGAATCCACTGCCTAAAAAGACTGTAACTGTAGAAGAAATCAAACTCTACACAGCGTTTTCGCAACCTGTCAAGAATGTTCTGCCCCACTCCCTGTTGCGCGCTCGTCTCCGCTTGATGACCGAGCAGTAAGTTCCCGCGTCGCTAGTGCTCTAGCCCGAATTATTCAGGACAGTTCGTCGCGAAATCGCCAAGCCGCATCGCGAGAGCGGAGCGCGGAGGCCGGAGGTCGTGAGGCTTACTCGTGCAGTACGTCGAGGGACCGAGGGGCGAGCCCGCCGCCCGAAGGCGTGTCGTAGCGGCGGATCGGCGATTGCAGTAGAAGTGCTCGTGAATAATGCGGACTAGCTCATCCTGACCCCTTGTTCATCCACCGAAAGCCTCATCGGCACAGCCGCCTAGCCGGCATTGTTCGCGAAGACTTCTACTGCAATCTCGATAAGGGCTAAAAGTCAGACGCTGCTCCCTCGGTGCCAGCTTTGCCAGCTGCCACTGCGATCCAACCGCAACAAATTCGGCGCCGTGAAATTTGAGACTCAGAAGTCTCGCCATCGGACCGAACCCCGCCCACTACCATGCACAGTGCAAGACGTGTCTCCTAATCAAGATGATTATGATATATTTTCTTACATGCCTTTCTGGCTACAGAGGTGCTAACACATGTTGCCAAAAATTCTCGTCCTTCTGCTTGTCCTTCAAATTTATCCTGTGAATGCCAACAGCGCACAAGATGTGCCCATTGCACTAATTCTCCAGTCTCCTGGTTTCTACGACGATGTCACAATTGAAGGCTACCTTGTGGACATTCAAATCAAGCTAGGCTCCTGGAAAGGCCTGCGGATTGCCGACGTGATTACAGTGAAGGACGATACAGGAATCTTAGACGTCTATTCGCCCTGTGGTCTGCATAAATGGGAACTAGGCACATTCGTTCGCGTTACCGGGCGTGTCGAAAAAACATATGGCGCTGCTGTAGTACGCATGCCTGTTAACCCTTATCCCTATACCTTGCCAGACCGATGCTTGAGCATTCTGAGGTGACACATCCTACAATACTGGTCATCCTTTAATAAGTTGCCCCACTGCGTGCGCTGCATAACTCACGCCACCCAACGATCACAATGTAGGGGCGAGCCGCTTGTAGAACTAAAAACTGGGACACCTATGAAAAAAGCTGTCAAGGGACACACGGGGCGTCTTGCGATCGGCGGCTGCGAGTCTCAACGGACTAGGGTCAGACACCTATGCGTGCTTAGTGGCACACGATGCAATGGGACGCCGGTCGCGCAATCATTCTGAGGCTGTTCTCCCCATGCGGGGAGACGGGCATGTCCCCGTTAGGCGCTGACCGGCGATCCTTTCCGGATCGGACGGAACGGCTGCTGCGTGGTCAGCATCGCATAGATGGTCTTTAACAGAGCCCGGGCGACCGCCACCCGCCCCACATTGTGGCCGTGCTTCTTCGCGACTCGATAATAGAGCGACCGAAACTGCGGGGCACCATTGATCGCATGCACCGACACTTCCACCAAAATCCAGCGCAACCACGAGGAGCCCTGTTTGGTCAGCCGCCCCAGCCGTGTCGTGTCCGCCGACGCATGGACCGAAGGCACCAAGCCCGCGTAGGAGCACAGATGCCGACTGTCGGGAAACCGATGAATGTCTCCGATTTCGCTCCGGATCAGCAGGGCCGAGTACGCCCCAATCCCCGGAATGGTGCACAAGAGTTGCGCCTGGGGATCCGCGGTCACCTGTTCGGCAATCACCTGATCGGCCCCTCGAATCTCCGTGGTGAAGTGCTCCAACTGTCGCAGATAGCCATCCAGGGCTAGCCGATAACAGGGCCGGACAGACACGGTCGCCAGAAAGCGGCGACTCTTTACCCCGAACGCCGTTTTGGTTGGCGTCCGCACCCCGGTCTTTGTGAGAATCGCGGCAATCTTGTTCTTCATCTGGGTCCGCAGGCGCACGAGCGCCGCCCGGTAGCGGAGGAGTTCCCGCTGATCACGGATCGGGCGAGGCGGAATGTAGGCGGTCGGGAGCAGATCGGTGCGCAGGAGATGGGCCAACGTCGTCGCATCAATCTTGTCCGTCTTGATCCGCGCACTGGCGATCGCCCGAACCTTCAGGGGATGAGCTAACACCAGGTCGAGCTGGCGGTCTTCGATCTGCTCATACAGCCACATCCAGTCCCCGTCGCTTCGACGGCCACATGCACGTCCGCCGGCAGGGCGGTCAGGTAGTGCTGCAAGGCTCCGGTGGTGTGGAGCAGGTTCACCTGCTCCAGAATGTGCCCCTGCGCCGTCATCCGCGTCACAAACGATTTCGTCTTGTGCAGGTCAATGCCGATATAGTCGCCCATGGCTGCACCTCCTGGTTGAGGGATGTGTGCCCACCGCCTCGGTAGCGCGAGCCCTTCACAGGGCCGCATGCTCGTCATATGCACCCCCATCGTATCCCAACCATGCCGGTCCAGCATTTTTCATTTAATCATTCTACTTTTTCGAAGTCCGCAGGTCTATCCGAAGAGCAGATATCTCGACAAGGCCTTGGCTCGAAGGGACAGCCCCCAACGCTTTCGACATGGCACCATCCATAATGCTCCTTCCAAGCTTGTCCCTTTCTCCTCCCCTATCCTCCCCCGAAACGGCACCAGTACTGGTTCTACTGCGCCCATCGAGCGAGCACCTCCCATAACCTACAAATCCGATGGATCCCGCGTGCGCGCTTGGGGAGCAAAGAGTCAGCGGGGCGTCGTTCCTCCTCTCTCTTTGCGGGGCCAGCCCCGCATCCCGTGATGGATGCTGCTTCCCCGCATTCTTCCTTCTGATATCCATTTCCCCGAACCCCTGAATATTCCACGGATCGCTCAGGAATTTCCGACCCTCCCCCATCGGCACTTTCATTGCTCAAGCAGTCCTCCATCGCGCACCGAATGATCGGCGAGAAAGGAGGAGACGCAGTTCAAAGGCCGCATGGTGCTTGATCGCGTTTCACGTCTTACGTTTCACTTTTCACGCTTTAATAAAGAAGGAGGATGCCATCATGCAGAACGGTCCATCGCAGGTATCGTCAGGAAATATCGCCCCCAAGATCGTGGGGCCGCAGAGAGACACCAAAGAAGTGACGCTCCTGGCCGGAGTGGTGCTCGTGCTGGGTGGATTAGTGGCTGCAGCCTGGTACTACGGACAAGCCGCCGACCAGATTACAGTCACCCCCGCGATAGGGAAGGTTGAGAACAGCGATGTGCCGGCAATCATCAAAAAAGCCGGCGTCATGAATCAGGCCGAAGCCGCGACCATCTCCACCTCTCTCACGGCTCCCGCTGTCGCTCCGTTGGACGACGTGATTCATGCGGATGTGTATTTCGAGGTGGGCCGGAAAGGACTGACGGAGGAAGGCAAGGCACAACTCGCTGCCCGGGCCGAGCTACTGAAACACAATCAAGACTATGGGATCTTGATCCAGGGCTATACGGACCAGCAAGGCTCAGCCGATTACAACAAAAAGCTTGGCCTCAAGCGGGCAGAGACCGTGAAGGCTGAATTCCTCCATGCAGGGGTGGCCGAGCACCGGATGAAGATGGTGAGCCTGGGTGAAGAAGGCGTGCTCTGTGTCGACGATAGCGCCCTGTGCCGCAATATCAATCGCCGGGTCCATCTCGAAATCAGAAAGATCGGCCAGGAACACATGGCGGCTCCCGCCGTCGCCGCCAACTCGTCAGATCTCTCAGACGCAAACACCGATTCCTCAACGAAATCCGAAGAGACCGGCCCCTCAACCGACAATCTGCTGCCGCTGAACTCAGAACCGACTTCGGGCAGCTAGCCCATTGAGAGTTCCAATCCCTGGGAAAGATCCAATCTCTTTCCCAGGGACTGTTCGCTCGACCATCGGCGAACCTCACACTTATGATTCATCATGAGACAAACAACGCTGGCGAGGGTGCGAGCGGTCTAGCTAATTTGAGAATTTCCGGCCGGCGTTTTTTGGCACATTCCACTTCCACGGCGGCACGGGATTGGGGTCTGCCCAAAGACCTTTATGGGCCGCTCTGGCCAGCTCTTCCATATCCTTGAGCCCCTGCCCGTCGGATGATTGGGGTCGCGACCAGGCGAGTCCCTCATTGAGCAATTCATGGGCAATATTCCGTCCATCGACAAGCAGCACCTCGGCGGTCTTTCGCCCCTGCCGATCTTGTTTCAGCGCCCGAATCACCACGTCACGGTTCCCTACGTACGCGGCGGCAACCCGTCGCGCCTGTTTTCCAAAGGGCTGTTTAAGTTCAGGGCAGTCGATGTCTTTCAGATAGATCGTCTCTTTTCGCCCATCATGATAGATCGTGAATCGATCACCCTCGTGCACCGTGACGACTCTCGCGGTGAAGTCGGCCCACGCCAAAGCCGGCCAGGCAGCGGCCACCAGCGCGAGAACAACTGCTGTCATGATAAGACGTATCGGCATAGGCTGTATGCTACCCTCGACCGGTCATCAGGCCAATCAATTCTCAATTTTTCACCGTGATGATCTTCTGGCAAGTATCACGGCTGCTACAGCAAGACTAGGTGCATCACCACCCCGATCATCAACGATTTGGCCTGGATCGAGACAACATTCGCCATAAGAAGCGGATGTGTGGTATTCTCAGAGGGGTTGACGGTTACAACCCCATCCCTCGCGCCTCCTTCGAGCGTGTCAGGTTTCGCGCGATCGGCGCTCTCATTCCAGAGCCCGTCCACAGGGTTGTGTATCACGCGGTTTGTGGAGGGGGCTTCGACCACACGGGCAATGAACACCGGTACCGTCCTCACTGGCTATTGCCGGCGGGAAATTCCCCGCTCCGGCCTGTTCGTCGCATGCATTCCAGAGACTCTGCTCACCACTCTGGAACGAAAGGTATTTCAATGGGACGACTCAATCTAGAACGACTGATGACATTTGCGGACGGATCCTACCTGGCCATCAGCACCGAGTGCTCGAAGGAGGGTGAATTCTCCTGCACGGTCTACAGCGCCCTTGAGACGGACGATCGTACGGCCTTCCGTGTCGTTGCGAGTCATCTCTTTTCTGCGGCTACCTGTCTGATCGCTCAAGAGCACGCCTACGGCTGGGCGTTGCGTTTTTACCCACGCGCCGCCGAACTGATGAAAAAACCGCCGTACTTGATCTGGCACGGCCCGCAATCGACAACAGTCCAGTGATTCCCAGCGGATACTCGCCGGTCTTGCAACGTCATCGCACCATGAAAAACAAGAACCCAGAAGTTCAACAACAGTCACACTGCTATATGCGCACAGGAGGCTTGTATGAGTTCAAGTAACGCTCCCAAACCAGCGGCCGAATCCAAGTGGGTACGAATTCCAAATGGCACGAAGGTGCGTCACCGACGCGACGCCTACGAAGGCTATATCGACGGTCTGACCGAGATTGTCGAGGGACCGGAGCGTAATCCGGATGGAAAGACGCAGTATCGGGTGAATATCGGAGGCGGAATCAGACAACTCGTCTCGGAAGAGCACCTCAATATCCTCCTGGATCAGGAAGACCTGGTCATGATTGGGAAGGAAAAAGAGCCGTATCGTCGGCTCATGACGATACATCTGCGCGCCTCATTTCAAAATGATCGATTTATCCGCCGGGTGTGATGATAGGCAACCGCGGAGTAGCTATCTTGCCGCACACCTGATAGGATGCGCTATCTCATCGCGGCGGGCCTCGCATGAGACGAAATCACAACGGCCCATCACCGATGTTGTTGGTACCGAGAATCTGACCGGAAGCCTGACCAAAGCCGCCTCCCTGGATCGCGTCTTCGGCCCTCTCCTTCCCCTCGTAGCTTGTTTCTCGCGTCCTCAGACAATATCATTCTTGGAAGGAGGAACCCCCATGGGTTCAAAATTGTATGTCGGCGGTTTGCCGTACGCGACAACCGAATCGCAACTCACCACCCTCTTTGCGGCGCACGGCACCGTCGAATCGGCCCGCGTGATTGCGGACAAATTCACCGGCCAATCCCGCGGATTCGGCTTCGTCGAAATGTCGACCACTGAGGAAGCGAAGGCTGCTATCACGGCCTTGAACGGAACACAGCTGGATGGGCGGTCCTTGACCGTCAATGAAGCAAAACCGCAGGAGCCTCGCTCCGGTGGCGGCGGCGGCGGTGGCCGTTTCGGCGGCGGAAACGATCGCAACCGCTACTAATCGAACCAAGCGACCTTCGTGAACGATCGATGGGGCGCTTCTCTTGAAGCGCCCCATCACACATCGTTTCAAGCCGATCTGCCCTCACAATCTCACTCGCTTTGATCCTTGTGCCTTATCCCACAAAATCTGAGTGTATGCTGCCGGTCGATTTCACGGATGAGATCGACAAGCGGCAGATAAAATTCTTTCCTTGTGTTATGAACCACTTAGATCGCACTTACTCCTGTCCCCCTTACTGTTACTCCCTGCAATGTGTTAAGATGCCCACCATAGAGATAGATTAAACGCCAATCCTTCGCGTCCACGTTTCCTCCCTGATCCTACGCGATTGATGTGAGTTGCCCCTTAGGACAGTGTCTTGCGTCCTACCTAGCTGGGAAGGGGCCTGAGACGCGACGGGCTACATCCGACTCCGTATATCACCGACCGACTGAGAGGAGCAACACCGTGAAAATCTCATCATCATGGGGAACTGGAAAGACTTCACGCAAGCGTAAGCGGACTGTGCTGAGAACCAAGATCCGTTGGGACGTGCTCGGGCTCCAAGATCCGGGACGCATAGAGGCGGCACCGTCGATGGAAGATATTCGCAGCCAGATCATCTCCATGGCAAGCCAGGGGCTGGGGGCACATTCGCGTTCCGGTCAAAAGACTGCGCCCGCTCAATCTGCCGCCGGTGTCAGTGCCTCAACCAGAAAACGGAAACGCGGCACCGCCCAATAGCAAGCACGCGTCCGCATGCACATGTGCGTCGACCAAGGAGGGCATCATCGCAGGACCAGGCAAAACAACGCTCGCAAAGCGAGATCGTGAAAAAGCGCGGCAAATGAAACAGCGCGAGAAGGAAGAGCGCCGCCTTCAGCGTAAAGCTGGGAAAAACGACAAACCCCAAGACCCGAACGGCGAAGATCCGGACCTTGCCGGGTTGCACTGGGGCCCCCAGGAACCACTCTATTGACGCCGCGCGCCTCCTTGACCACTTCACAACCGGGGGCGTAGAGTAAGATTACGTCGGTACGCCGCCTCATTCTCGGAGGTGGTGCCATGATCATCCACGGTATTGAGACCAGCCCGGATGGACATGATAAGTGTGGCCTTCTCCCCAATCGAACTGACCCCAGTAATCTAACTACGTTACCTCGCACAGGCGTCCCTGGCCGGCCTTTGACCGACCGGCCTAATCCTGTTGTCGTGTTCACTGCCACAACATGAAAGGTGCGGACCTTGTCTCACGATAAGAATCCAAAACCATTTGATGTCACTCGACCATGGCACCGTGTGATTCGCCTGCCGCGGGCGGAATTAACCGATGCCGAAAGGAGGTCGCCATGCAATACCGCTACAATACGATCGACATCATCGTAGGTGTCGGAATGTGCGCCATCGTCTTTGGGGCACTGCTCTTCTTCGCCGCCGCGAACGGCTATCAGGTAACCGCTCCACAGCCATTCTCCGTAGCACAACCAGTCGATAGTGAATCCGGCATGACCATGCTCCAGCCGGCCCTGGGGCAAGCCATCGTCGAACAGATGCTCTTCGAACGCAACGCCAACCAGGCCATCGCCCAGTCAGTCTCCGAGTGGAACTGGGCGTCAATGGCGTACCACGAACTCCAATCACGGCCCGGCGGACCGTTGGGAGCGGTCATGCGCCAGGCCGTGGCTGTTCCAGCCGCCAATAGGGCCCGGGTGCAGGGTGTCATGGGGCAGGCGATTGTGAACTTCACAACGCGAGGAATTCGGAACGGGCTGATCTCGGCCGACACGTATCTTTCGGATTACAACATCACCATGATTCGTGCGACCGAAGCTAGAGGGCAGCGCCTTGAACAAGAGTTCGCGTCGACCTGGCAAGCCACGCTCGGACGGAACATTGTGGAGGCAGTCCAAGCCCATAGCATTCAGGCCGGCGCGATTCAAGAACGGCTTGGGACCGCTCTGCTGCAAGTAGCCCAGGTTCAAGCTGGATCGGAAGCAGTTCGGGCTATGCAACAAGAACAGTTGGCAAGTTTGATAGTGGCCGCGATTCGCACAGCAGGCCAGCCGGAGCCCTCAACTCTCCGTGCGGACAGTGCGCCTCCATCACAGGACACCGTTGCTGTGGCCTCTACTGAACCGGCATTCTGGCCGGAGATACCAATGGACTATCTGATTGCTGCAGGTCTCATGTTGACGGCCGTCTTCTGGGGAGGGCTTTCACTGGCCGCCCGGAGCAGAGAGGAGAAAGCGCTCGTCAGAATGAACTACGAGGCTTCTCGGTGGGGATATCGCATGGCGGCATAATGTTTGAGGGACTCGTGCAGCTCGCACGAGCGTGTGATCTATGTCATGGGGATATTGGGGAATCGTAGCGGGTCTCGTTGCGATGGTGGGGATGTCCTTGGCCTGCATCCTGTTGTCCTCTTCGAAAGTGACGGAGCCAAGTCCTCCACGAAACAATACTATCGACATGCCGAAAGTGCCGACGAGACAGGCTCCGAAACACCATCGTCAGGCAGCATGATCGTATACTAGAGACCCGGCTGACTCGCAATCCTGCGTCGAATCTCCGGCAGTGAGGTCTTGTCATGTCCATCCGGTTGCTCATTGCCGAACATCATCGCCTGTTCAGACAAAGTCTGCGGGTACTCTTGGAGCGCGAAAAGGATCTCCTTGTCGTTGCGGAGGCTGCAGATGGCCGCGAGGCATTCGACCTGGCGATGAGGCACAAGCCCGATCTTGTCCTCATGGACATCGACGTGCCGATCCTCGACGGGGTGACGGCTACGAAGCTGATTCGCGGTTGTTTGCCGGACATGAAGGTCTTACTGCTCGCCATGCGCGATGAAGACACGCGGATCGTCACGGCATTACAAGCTGGAGCGTTTGGCTACATCCTCACAGACGTGGACCAGGCCGACCTGTTACACATCATCTACACTGCCTATCAGGGGGAACATGTCCTGTCACCCTCCATGCCTGATCACTTTGCGCGCCAGGCACTGGCGGCGGTCGGGCAGGCAGGAGGCGATCGCCACACCCTCCTGTCCGGCCTGACTGATCGTGAACGAGAGATCTTGGCCTGCGCGGCAGCCGGCTGGAGCAACAAAGAAATCTCCGACCACCTGTACGTTTCTGTCGATACGGTCAAAACACACCTCCACCATATTTATCAGAAGCTCTCCGTAGATGGGCGCGTCGAGGCTATTCTGGCCTTCCTGCAAACGAAATAGGTTGCTCGTCCCTCTTCTCATCTCACCCAAACGAGGTAGCCCAATTCCATCCTTTAGGCGATAGCGGCGAGCTTATTCAAGGCTGTAGCTTGTTATCGACTGTGTGAGGTGTGTGAGGCTGGAAGCGGATACACCAATACACAGATCCCATGTCCGGCAAAGGAGGTGAGTGAGATGCGTGACATGCACATCGTCGATCATGTATGGGAGAATGGCATGCTGTACGTGCTAGGAGCGTTTTTCGTGGGGATCATTGCATTCGCGCTGACGATGGCAGGTTTCTAGGCCACTGGGATTGAGAGTTGGTAGGAGTACCAACTTGATCTCCCAAGTGTGCCTCCTCACGAAAGGTCCGGAGCCGCCCTAGGCGGCTCCGGGTGTGTTATCTGAATGCTCATTAAAATCCACCCGCCCTTGACTGTAGATCGATCGCCCCACACCTTGAGTACCGACTGAATTACCTGCTAGGCTCCAACTCCACGTGCAGCACTGCCGGCCCTGCTGGGCAAAAAGATGGAAAGTCGAGCATGCGTCTGGCTATCTTACTGATCATCATCGGTCTCGTCGTCTTCGGCCCGCAACTATGGACCAGACGGGTGTTTGCTCAATATAACAGCCCCCGTCCGGACTACCCTGGAACCGGAGGGGAACTGGCCCGGCACCTGCTCGATCGGTTTAACATGAACCACATTAAGGTGGAAATGACCGAGTCGGGCGACCATTACGATGCTGAGTCCAAAGCGGTCCGCCTGACGCCCGACAAATTCAGCGGGAAATCCCTCACCGCCCTCACGGTCGCTGCGCATGAGGTCGGGCACGCCATACAAGATCATACGAGTTACCAGCCGCTGACCGAACGCGCACGGCTCGTGCGGATCGCTCAGGGAGCAGAAAAAATCGGCGCATGGGTCATGATGGGCATTCCGATTGCGACCACACTGGCCAAAACTCCCACAGCCGGCATGCTGGTCATGCTTGCCGGAATGGCCACGATGGGAATTTCCACGCTGGTCCATTTCTTCACCCTTCCGGTCGAATGGGATGCCAGCTTCAGGCGCGCCCTTCCCGTCCTCCAGCAAGGAAACTATCTCTCTGCTGAAGATATGCGGGGAGCTCGCCGCATTCTCACCGCGGCTGCGCTGACCTACCTGGCGGCTTCGCTAGGGAGTCTGCTCAACCTCTGGCGGTGGATCGGCTTCTTGCGGCGATAGGTGCCTTCTGAAAGTGGCCAAGTGATGAGTCGGTCACGCAGAGGCATGATGTGCGCTTGAAAGAATGGAGCCGGCGACCCGGATTGAACGGGCGACCTGCGGTTTACGAAACCGCTGCTCTACCAACTGAGCTACGCCGGCATCTTCGAGGATACGAACTTGGCTCGGTCGTCACGATATTCGACCGGCTCGTCGAACGGCCATGATACTGGCACGCTGTGCAGAGTGTCAACGAAGGCGGCCTACGGTTTGGGCCCCATGTCGATCGGCTTCAACGCTTGTGGAGGAGCTTCGGCTGGAGCTTCCACCTTCTTCGCCTGAGCGGGTGGCTTGGGATTATTTCCTTTGGCCATCGGATGAATTCTGACGACTGCTCCCTGCCCTGGCGGTGGAGAACAGAGCGGCTGCTGCGCATTGCCGAATTGTTCCCGTGCCGCATGGATGACTTCACCGCGCACATATGTGCAGAGTTCGCCGGCCACGACCGTTCCATCCCGATCGGCATCGGCCAAGCCCTGGAGCCCCCTCAGTAAGTGATAGGTAAACAGCCCGTGCTTGCCCTGCTCGTAGGCATGCGCTTCCTGAAGGTTTCTATTACCCACCATCCACATGACGTCGTCTCTGTCGTCCTCCGCGCCGTCTCCCCAATCGGCTTGCGGAGTGGTGCCGGGATCCGCGCCAGGCGATGGATCAAGCGACACCTCGAACATCATGATGGCCCGTTGAATCGGCAACCGGGCCAGCACTTCTTGTATATGCCGAACAGGGTACAAGCGGTTCGGTGATGCAATGGTTCCGTCATACGGCACCAGCGAGACCGCCCCGCTTATGCCATCCACCAACGCTCGTCCTGCGAAATATACGTACACAACGGTCTCGGCATCCACTCGTTTGGGAAGCCACTCGTCGAATGTTTCCGCAAGATCCGCCTTCAATGCAAATTTATCGACTAACACATGGACGCGGTCGCTCGGAATCCCTCCGATCGCGCGCAAATACCCGGCCGTGACTTCCGCATCGCGATCCGCATATTTGACTGTTGGCACCCGCTCGTCTCTAAATCGTCCGACACCGATCGCAATGACGACCGTCCTCGTCTGCTTGGACAGTGCAAACGGCTTAGGGAGGCGATCGACATCCAATACGATCGCACCGGAATCTGCCTTCTCCGGCTTGACCTGGAAGATAAACTTTTTAGCCGACGGAAGGGATGCCAGCGGTGTAAGGCTGCGTACACTCAACACCAATTCCCCCTGCGCCGCGTCTTTCAAGTCCGCCACCCGATTCGTAATCGATGTACGTTTGATTTCTCCCGGCTGCACATCGCCGATCGCCACAGATTGGGGAAAGTGTTCTGTCAACGCACCCTCGCCCCCGATGAGCACTTCAACACCCTCTGCCTCTGCCTGCCCCTCGTTTTTGACCTCGACTTCGATCGTGAGGGACTCGCCCTGCTGCAGCATATGGTCTTGGCTCTCATCACGCACGATGGCATGGAAGGTCAGGGTCGTGGCCTGGAGTCTACTGCTCGAAGCAGGGATCCCCGCCGCCGGCGCGATCCTATTGGCCTGCACCCCTCCGGCCACAGACGCTGACGAAGCTATGCCAGTCTGTTGCGTTGACTGCGACGCAGCTGTGGGAATGCGGGTCTTTTGCTGTTCGGCATATTCTCGAACACGGACGGATTCTGCGACCTGCTTGGCCAAGCCTTCGGTGACGGCGTCGACGGCCTCCTGGACAATCGGCTCCAATCCCCTCACCTCACAAGACTGGTCTGTCACAGTGACTTCCCCGCGGCTGACGCTTTGCAGCTTCTTTGCGAAAAGAGTCTTGCCGTCCTCTGCAAGAAACACCATCTCCGCTCCAAGTGTCACCGACACCGGGTAAGCGCCTTGAATGTGCCGGGGAATGACGAGGTCGATATGTTTCAGTCCCAACCCGACTTCAATAACCCCGGCAGCAGTCACACGCTGTTCGAGGCCGAACTGGGGAGTCACACCGTGAAAGACTCGGTTGAGTTTCTTGGGCACAGCCTCCACAAGCGGATCGGCAACTGAAAACACAGCCGGTTGGCCGCAGGCATCTTTGTAGGGAATCACTGCTGTGCTGATACTGGGGGAAAGCCAGAGCGACGGCGTGAGCGGAATCGCCGCCGTATCGCTCTCGGACGATCCTCCGCTACGCTTGGATCCAATACAGCCGGCACACAGCACTGCAAGCGCCACAACGACCCCCAAAGCAGCCTGCCGATGGATTCTCGAATGCCGAATGCTCACAAGATTCGCTCCTGGAGATGCTGGTTATACCGAAATCTCGCACGCCATACAATCACCGGAAATTGACAAGCTCCACACCCTGCGCTAACGTCTGACCCATGTCGACAACATCCGCGCCATCCGCATCGACTCTCCCCGGTATTCCCTGGTCTGCGCTCGCGCGGTTGATTCGCTTGTATAATCAGACCGGCACCTATCTCCTGCTGCTGCCGACCTTATGGGCGCTAGTCCTGGCGGCTCAAGGATTTCCGCCGTTGTCTCTCTCCGTGGTCTTTATTCTGGGATCGTTTCTGATGCGAAGCGCAGGGGTCATTCTCAACGACTTAGCCGATCAATCCTTTGACCGGGAAGTCGATAGAACCAAAACCCGCCCGCTCGCCTCGGGCGAATTACCCAGGCGCCAAGCTTTCATGCTTCTCTTCCTGCTGCTATTCTTATCCGGGAATCTCTTGTGGTTTCTCGACCCGGTTGTGTTATGGCTCGCCCCATGGGCTCTCTTGCTGGCAATCCTTTACCCATTCTGCAAACGATGGATTCAGATACCACAAGCGGTCCTGGGTCTCGCCTTTGGCTGGGGAACGATCATGGCTTGGGCAGCCGTGCGTGGACAGCTCGACGGACCGGCCTGGTGTCTGTTCGGAGCAACTGCAGCCTGGGCCGTTGCGTACGATACGATCTACGCGATCCAGGATCAAGACGATGATCGCCGTATCGGAGTCAAATCATCGGCCCTGCTCTTTGGGCCATTCATCTATCTGGGAGTCGGAGCAGCTCTCGGTATCATGCTGCTCTTGCTCTGTACCGCAGGATGGCTAGCCGGAATCGGCTGGCCTTACTATGCCACATTGACGGGTTTGGCGCTGTTCTTTTTGGCCCAAATTGGGCAATTGCGAAGACCGATCGTCCCTTTCCAAGCATTCAGGATGTTCCGCGCCCACGTCTGGGTTGGGGCTGCAGTGCTTATCGGTCTACTGGCAGGCTTGCTGAACTAACGCCCTCATCACCTTATGAGTGTTCTTGATTGCCCTGCGAGTCATGTAGCAATCCGTGAACAACCCTAAAAATCTTCACACGCGTGCGTGACGCCTATTCGCTAGGCTTCCCTGGGACAGCCTCGGCCTTTGCCCCCCGCAAGGTATCCACATACATGGTGACGGCCTTGGCGTCCGCATCGCTGAGCCCCAATGCCGGCATGCGCGTGTGGGCATCCATCGCCTGAGGATTCTTCAGCCACCGGTAGACCCACGTCGCATTCAGCCGGAATCCCGCCCGGTCCAGGGCCGGACCGATCTTGCCACCCTCGCCACCAACATTGTGACAGGCGTTGCAGCCATATTTATTTTCATAGAGCCGTTTCCCGCGCTCAACCAATTGGGCGACTTGCGCCGGAGGAGTCTTCAAATCCGGCCTGGGTACGCTCACGCCTTTGCCGGGTCTCGTTGAAAAATTGTTCATCGCGGCTTGCGCCGCATCCAGTTCCTTTTTGGCCTGCCCCATAGCGGCCTGTTCGTCCGCATAGGCGGATTCATCCACGTCCACATCTTTCTTCAATGCCTCGCTTTTCTTCTCCGCTTCCTCGCTGGCTTGCTTTTCCGCCGCTTCATAGGCTTTCGTCGCCTGTTCAAACTTGGCCTGCGCGGCCTTCAGCGTTTCCTCAAGGGCGGCCTTGCGCCCGGCGACGTTGAATTCCATCTTCATTCCATGGAGGGTGCGCACATAGCCAACGATCGCCCACACTTCATCCTCAGACAGCGTATATTTAAACGTCGGCATCGTGGGCACCGCAAAATCGTCGTCGCCAATTTCATCTCCGCCTTCTTCGCTGGTGTCCAGCATGTCGCGCGAGATGGTGTCGAAGAGCTCCTGGTCCTTGAAGGTGCTCATCTCTCCCTTATTTGAAAGATCCTTCGGCTTCGGGTCGGGCATGGACGACCAGTTAAATCCCTCGTTCTGCCTGCCACTCTCGCCATGACAGTCGCTGCAGTAGTGCACATAGAGTTCGTGCCCGCGCTTCTCCTGCTCGTTCGCACACCCGCCGGCGACTAAAGCCACGCCCACCACACCAACCGCCAATCCAATGATACCGAGCCTTGCCGCCTTCATACTCACTGCCCTTTCTTGAGTTTTCGGATCAGGACAAATTGAAATCCCAGGGCCAATGTAGCGGCGATCGCCGCATACATATAGCCGGAATAGTCCGGCGGCGCATCGGCTCGGAAATACCACCAGGAAGAGACGGCTTTCTGAGACCCCTTTTCAACCAGCTCTCCGGCACCATCCTTTCGACCATCCCATACGGCAAAGGCGACATTGATGAAATCGCCGGGCGTAATTTGAACATCCTCGTCGGGATGGTCGGTCGACAGATTACGGGTGAAGACGATTTTCCAGGTCCCGTTGGCATACGCGGCCTTGGCTTTCACATCTTGATGCTCTTGCCGCTTCAATGTGCCGAAGCCCTTGGCCGTCATATCAACCGCCTGGTCTGTCTTATGTTTCCAAAACCAAATATTGACCGGGCCGCCTTCAACCTGGAGCATCGGCTGTCCATGGGCAAAGTGCGCCTTCTTGTCCCCCACCATAAACTCGAGAGCGGCTCCATCGTCAGGGTCCTGAGTGGGGTCGCGATATTCCAGGAGAAACACGACTTGTTTCCCGTCGTGCATGGCGCGTACGATCACGTCCTGAACGGTGACTTCCTGAATACGGTCCGGCCAATGCACTTGCGGCGACATCGGAAATGTCGCAGGCGCCGCAGTACTCCACGCGGCAGCATTCGGATCGTCGACAGGCAATCCCCCCGTCACGATGGCTGCCCGCACAGCCACGCTCTCTTGTGCGAAGCTCAGCGAGGCCCCTCCGATAATCATGGCTGCGATTGCAGCCGACCCACCTCGAAGAACCCGCTGCATCACTAGATTCGCCGGTTTCATGCTGGCCTCGTTCTCCATATGCAACTAGATCCGTTCACGCTGTTCCTCCCCGCTACTCCCATGTTCTTGGGGACTGATGCGCCCCGTCGTACTCGCCCAAAATAATTTTCCATATCCATTCATCCGGCAATTCTGCTTCCCAACGAGGCATGGCCGATTTCCAGGGCGCACCTTCGATCGGGAGGCCGACGCCACCCTTTTTAATTCGCCAGAACAAATAGCTCTCTTGCAGCATCGCAATCGTCGTCGGATCGGCGAAATTGGCCGGCGGAGGATTGAAACCACGAGCTGCGGGGCCCTTGCCGTCGAAATTTGCGCCATGGCAAGGGGAGCAAAAGGCTGCGTAGAACCCTTTCCCCTGCATAATATTTTCCGGAGTTTTTTGAACAGGATTCGACAGACCGGTGTACTCTCCGGGCGGCGCAGGATGGATGGTTCTGCTCTCCGACGGCGGAACGTCGCTTGCCGCGGTGCTGCCATAGGTTTGCCACCCAATCAGCAGCGGGAACAGAATGAACACCCCATATCGAATCGCTTGCATACCTCCGATATTTTCTCCGGTCAGGAACCGTTGCATCGGTCCCCAGAAGGCATCCTTAGACTCTCTGCTCAAGGTCTCAAAGATCACGATGCCGGCCGCGGTCAGCAGGAGATACAGAACGATCAGGCTGGAAGGAAGGGGCGCTGAACCGGGTATATTCGGCAGCACGAATTTCAAGAATACGTACATGGCTACCATGAGTATGATCGGCTTACCTAACGCGCCCATACATTCCTCCCTAGTGCGCTTGTGCGACGGCTACTGCAGCAGCTTCGGCGGCTTTGACCGGAGCGGACGGTGTCGTGCCGGGAATTTCGAGCTCCGACGTGCTGACGGAGATCGGCTCGCCGCTCATCTGTTGCAGAAATGCGATGACTGCCAAAATCTCATTCTTTGAGAGACCGATCGGATCTTTATTGATGGCCGGCATCGTGGCCGGATATTCCTTCGGTACTCCTCCATGCCGAAAATCCTGATAGACGAAGGCCTGGGGATCCGTCAAACTTTCATAGAGGAAATCCTTGCTTAATTTTGCGCCGATTCCCTTCAAATCCGGACAACGAGCGGATTCGCTGGGACCGATGGAGTGACAGAGCGCACATTGTCCTTTGCTGAAGAATACCGTCTGTCCAATCGCCGCGATGTCGGTCGGGGTCTTGATGCTCGCGATGTCGATCTTTTCCTCTGCCGGAGGCAGGGACGCCAGCTGCGGCACAGCGAGCGACATCAGGGAAAACAACCCGAGCACAATGGCAACAAACCCTATGACCCTGACAAATGTGGCTTTGATGAAGAGGAGAACCAGGATCCCGAACCCGACGATTGACAGCGCGATCAATTGTAGTTGTGCGACTTCACTCATAGACCCTCAAATTTTAAGTGCCGGGTGCTGAGTTTGCAATTTCTCTCTCAACACTCATAATCAAAATTCAAAATTCTCTTCACTCTATCGCCGCTCATCCGGCGACCCTCCGGCCATCGCCGGAATGCCGTGCGGCAGCTCTCCCTTTCCTGCTCCATGACCCGCCTTGGCCTTGTCCCCCATCGTGGCGACCCAGAATATAAAGGCCACGATCATACAGAACGAAAACGTACAGAAAGCCATAATGAGCGACGCGCTGCCCAGTGCCGGGGAGTAGGCATACGGCGAGGAATCACGCATCACCCCATACACATGCCAATGGACTCTGGAAGAGGACCGCGCATAGCCCATCAGTGTCATGAGGAGGATGACCATGACCGCATTGAGGACCAGGGCGTAGCCGGCGCGCGGCGGCATGCTGCCCCACACCATCTCTGTCGTCGTCCTGGCGCTCTTGAGCAAGAGCGCCGTCAACGGCGTGATCGTCAGAATGACGAAGATGACGATCAGCACTTGCGAGGTGGAGAAGTAATTGATGCGGACGATCGCCGGCACAAAATAGCCCCACACACCGAGGACAATGACGGCAATGCTCGCTAACACCAACACGGAGCCCATCACCGCCTTCCCAAAGGTGGCCCAACCGGCGGTGTCTTGCTTGCCGGCTCGCCAATACATCACGAAGCTCATGAAGGTAATGAGAATCATGAGGTTTGAGACGGTCATTTTGGCCGACATGACGCCGAGCACGCCCAGTAGCGGATGGTGAGCTCCTCCCATTTTCTGGGCCTCTTCGATACTGGCCACGAGCGAATGCGGAGTCATCCACACCGCAAGGCACAGCAGCAAGCTGACCAGCATCCAGAGCATCGGCTTCCGGTATTTACTCTCCGACCCTGGGATACGATAGGTAATCCCCAGCCAGAAATAATAGTTAGAGCCGAGAAAGAGCACACCGATCAACATGGCCTGGATGATAAACAGCCAGGACAAGAATCCTCCCATCAACGTAATACCCATCTGCTGGTTGTACTGGTAGATTTCACGCATCAGCCAATAGCCGGCAAAGGGGAGGGCCAAGAGGCCGAACACGCCGATGAAGTTCCCGACATAGCCCATCCAATCGTAATGTTCCCGTTCCTCCGTATTTCTGGAAGACAAATATCTGATTCCGGCATAGGCGCCGCAAATGTATCCGCCGAGCACAACGTTTGCGATGAGCCGATGGATATTGATCGGCCACCAGGTCGGATTCCACGTTGCAGCCCAGGCCCGCTCGATAGCGGTGCCGTCGGAAATAACGACCGGGCTGGACTGAAAAGTAGCCCAGGCATTGGGCACGATCATGATGAACAACGCGAAGAAGTTCAGCAGGAACCCCAGGAATATATGCAGCGTCTTCTTATTTCCCTCTTGCATGGCGTCCCAGCCATACCAATACAAATAGAGCGTGGCGGTTTCGAGCAGGAACAACAAGCAATAGAGGAGAAAAGACGGAAAGAAAATGTCCGTCAAATAATTCATGAGCTTAGGATAGAACGCGACCAACAAGAACAACAGAATGCCGCCGAATAGCGCCGTGGTTGAATAGGCCGACGTCAGCAGTTTCGTAAATTCCTTGGCTAGCTTGTCATAACGCTTTTCGCCGCCTCTCCACGCGACGACCTCGCACAACCAGGCAAAGATCGGCACTCCCAACACGAACCCGGCAAGCAAGAGGTGCAGCTGCGCAACGATCCAGATCAGATTCCGGCTGCCGATATACGGGATATCTCGATATTCGGTCGGGCCGGTCGTGGCGCCTTCTGCCGCCAGGCCGATTGAAGGAAGAGCCAGCCAGCCCGCGATCAGCAAGAGACCTGCAAGCCATCCGCCATGACCGCCGACGGCCCGAAGTGCCCGTTGAATCGTTCCGACCCCTTGTTGCATGGCACTCACCTCATCACCTCACAAACTACGGTTTCGTCACGGCAGGGGTATTTGCGGTCTTTCCGCCATCGGCCTTCCCCTTGCCCTTGCCTTTTTCTTTCTCGTCTTGCTGATCTGCCCGCTGCTCCAGCTCCTCGACTTTCGCGGCCAGCGCGCCGATCTGCTGTTCATTGCGCTTCAGCGTCTCGATCGGCTTGAACGGCGCCTCGGCTTTGACTTCCGGCTTCTTGCAGCACTCGTGAGGGTGCGGCGTGGTCTCAGGA
Source organism: Nitrospira sp. (assembly GCA_046604365.1). Classification (GTDB taxonomy): domain Bacteria; phylum Nitrospirota; class Nitrospiria; order Nitrospirales; family Nitrospiraceae; genus Nitrospira_D. The sequence goes on along the minus strand of JBJACV010000006.1, from coordinate 49,212 downwards.
AGCACGGCCCAGAACAGCAGACACATAAAGACGCCCAGACCAGTGATCACCGTCAGGAATAATCCCTGGTCCCTGGGAACGCGCATGAGGTCCCAACGGACAATCAGCGCTTGATAATCGCCTGGTGCCGCCGGCGCGGCAGCGGCAATATCGCACACAATACGGCCGATTGTCGAGACCCCGATCGTCAGCAGCACGAGCAAGACTCCAAAAGCGATCGTCCCCCAGATCGTAACCTCAAGACCGATTCGCTCTGCAACCGGAAGCCCTGTGTCGAACAGGCTTCGCAAACTTTCCGCTTGCGCAATCGAATGCGACGTGGACACGGCCGTCTCGGTGACGGCGCTGACGGCATACCACATGATAGGCAGCAGGACGGCTCCGGCTAACGCCGACTTCCACCAGATAGTGAACCCTAATCGCGCAGGCGGCTCCTTCCTGAATCGTTCAAGGAAATACGTGCTCCCCACCACGCCGAATGCCCAGATATCGATCGGAATCGAGGAAAGAAACAGAATCGGCAACCCGATGCCTTCCCCAAAATGCGAGCCGAGCCCCAACATAATGATCGGCATCGCCAGGATAGTCACGGAGCTGGCGAGCAACATCAGAAATGCAATGCCCAGCCTGCCCTCAAACTGCATCAGTCCCATGGCGAAGAGCAACAAGGCCAACGCCAGCTTGATCGGCAATCCCGTCCAGCAAGCAGGCCAGAGGACTCGGAATCCTATCTGTGTTGGCGACAAAGATTCGCGTTCAGTAGCCATAGCTGTTCACCGTGGCGCCATCGCACCACGTTTAATCGAGAAACTCCCGGTTAATCACCGAGGACACTGTGAATATGGCAATCATCGCCATGATGAAAATCCAGACAATGAGAGCAATCGGGCGCTTGAAAATATTCCGTTCCGGATCCTTGTCGAAAAATGGAAGTCCGATGAGCACGAGCATGAACGCGACCGGCACCACGACGGCGCCCATCAATTGCCCGAACTCTCCCGAAAATATTTTTAGCCGCAGCAATTGGAAATAAAATAGGAAATACCATTCCGGTTCGGGATGGTATTCGCCAGGATCGGGGGTCGCCTCATCGAGGAGCACGACCGGCTCCCAGAAGGCCAACCCGCAGATTGTCGCGAAGACCGCCGCCATCCCCACCATATCTTTCCAAATTTGCCGCGGGAAAAAGTAGTCGGTCTTGGCCTTGATCTCCTCCGGTGTTCCGCTGAACGGTCCGGCCGGCGCTGCGACGCGAAACAAAAACAGATGCAGCCCGGCCAGCGCCATCAGCGCCGCGGGCAGAATCATGACGTGAATGACGAAAAACCGGCTCAGCGTCATTTGCCCTGGAGTCGGCCCTCCCTTGAGAAACCGGGCCAAGAAATCACCCAGTACCGGGACCTTATCCACCATCTCAACTCCCACCGTCGTGGCCCAGTAGGCCCTCTGATCCCAAGGCAACAGGTACCCGGTAAATCCGAAACCGATCACGATTCCAAAGAGCGCCAGCCCGACCAGCCATAGGAGCTCCCGTGGCGGCTTGTAGGCCCCCCAGAGAAAAACCTGAGACATGTGGGCAATGACGCACACGACCATCGCGCTCGAACCCCAAAAGTGATAGCCCAGCAGAAACCATCCATAATCCACATCGTGAATGATGTACTGCGTGCTGGCATAGGCATGGTCGGCCGTCGGAACATAGTAAAACATGAGTAATATGCCGGTCAGGGCCTGCATGGCAAAGATAAAGAGCAAGATTGAGCCGAAGACATACGCCCACCGAGAGCCGCCAGGAATCGGCTCATTGAGCATCTTGGCCTGCATTTCTTTCAGACCGACACGCGTATCGAGAAACGCAATAAGCTTCTCGACGGTCGTGGGCTGAGCGCTGGGAATCGACGGCTGTTCCATTTAGACGATCCGAATCTGAGACTTGACCCCGGCCTTGAATTCCATATCGACAACTTCGACTTCACCGCTTGCCGATACCCTGATCGGCAACGCATCCAGGGGACGTGGCGCCGGCCCATCGAGCACTTTCCCTGAGGCATCATAGATGCTCAAGTGACAGGGGCAGAGAAACACTTGTCCCAACGCCTTATGCTGTCTCCACTTGAAGGCGCACCCCAGGTGCGGGCACTTTCCGGAAAATGCGACATAGGGAAAATCTTTCTTATTGGTCCAGATCAGCTTGCCGTAAGCATCACGAAACTCCTGATCTTTACCCTGATACACCTTATCGAGCACTTCGGAACTGGCCTTCAGAACCCACACGCTCTTTTCGACCTCGGATTCCGGCATGTAGGCTTCTTTGACCTTTTTCTTGTACTGAAACTGCACCCCAAGGTCATCCTGCTTGATCTTGCTGACATTGCCGACCTGAAGCCATTCGTTATCGAACGGCATATACATGGGCTTCATGAGGAAGCGCAGAATCGGATAGGCCATCGGCAAGCCGATCAGAAATCCGATGACATGCGTGAAGTTCATGAAGAACGTCCGGCGCTTCACGTCCTTTTCGAGTGCGGGGAACGGCACCAACACTTCGCCCGGCGTCACGTGCAGATTATCTTCGAGGTGCGAGATTTCAACCTCGTGCGTGGTCACATAATCATCCCGCGTGAACGGCGGTAAGGCAGCAATGTCGGAGGAGGGCGCGCGCAGCTCAACCAGATCGTCCATGACGGCTTGGACATGGCCCATCCCGACCTGCCGCTCGCCGCTGCCGTTCATGGACACGACGATATGGCTGATTTCGTGAGACAACGGGTCAAGGACGACTTTCGTCACTTCACCGATATCGCGGTCCGTACAGCGAACCTTTGATTTCAACTTGGGCTGTTGCATTACTTCTTCTTGATCGGAATCGGCGTATCCACTGCTGTATTCTTAAAGGTATTCAGCCAGGTAGCCAGCGCGGTGATTTCACCATCGCTCATCACATCCTTGAACTTGTCCGGCATCCGGCCCTTTTCCCATTCCTTTTCAAATCCGGTGGCCATGTAGCTCTTCGGATCTATAATCTTTTGCTTGATCTGATCAACTGTCAGGTGCGTACCGATATTGTCCAGCTCAGGGCCTCGCTTCTTTCCGCCATCGCCTCTCAACTTGTGGCAGTTGTAGCACTCTTGCAGCTGCCATTGTTCCTCCCCGACTTTCAAGATATCACCCCCCGAAGCCCCGCCCGGAGCAGGCACGGATGCAGTCACCGGAGCGGCGCCTCCTGGCTGCGCAACCGGCGCCGAACCACTGCCCAGGGCCTTGATCCGCGCTTCCAGCTCTTTTACTTTTTCGTCGAGTTCCTTCGCTCGCTGAATCACCTCGTCTGCTTTCCAGGGATCCAACGGATTACCCGACTTGGCGCTACCAAGAACCTTGGCGGTCTTTCCCTTTTCATCTTCTGGGTCGAACTGCGGCAAGAGCGACGCGCCGGCGCCGTAGCCGACACAGAGAAGGCCAAAGAACAGAAGAACGGAGAGAGCCGCGCCCCATCCGCTTTGCGGCTTCATCGACGGGATATCCAGCAGGAGGAACACGACCGTACCGACGGCGGCGTAGCTGAAAAACGTCCACTGGAAGACCGGAGGAAATCCCATTGCCTTCGCGGTGAACCAGAGACCGCCACCGACCACGAGGCCTGTGACAAGTTTGAACATCGCTTTCCCCATAAGAACTCCTCGTGTTTGGCCCTACCGGCTACGGATGCACGTTGTTGGAATGAACCGATGGGACCGATTCTTACTTGGTTCCGGCGGGAACGGGACTGCCCTCTGGCTCGCGACCTTTCAATTCGACTGGCCGGAGCGCGACGAACACGGCTACGCTCACGACAATGAAAAAGACGACGGTAATCCCCGTAATCAACCAGGCAGAATACGACAGCGTGGGCGTAAACGATTCCGCCGTGAAATCCGGTATCAAGTTATACGTATGGAAAAACTTGCGCAGAAGCGACCGAACCGCCCCCATCAACCCCATCGCCCAAATAGAGGTGAAGGCTAAGAAAATGAGGACGAATTGGGAGATGCCATCAATCTTGCCCCACGCAATGGTGCCCTGCCTGATCGCTTTGCCATAGAGGATATAATTGATCGTTGTGGCAAACACGAGCGAGAAGATCGCGCCAAGCTTGGTCGGCATCTTTCCCAGAAAATCCCACGACTCCGGCAATTGGAGGTCTTCAAGCATCCTGGCTCCAGTGGCCGCAAATCCGTTAGGGGTCAACCAGATCGCATCGCTCACTACCACCATCAAAAATCCGATTTTCATCACCGTGTGCACCGAGACCGTCACTGGAATGAAACGACCGAGAATAAACGGCGCCAGGGCCAACGGAATAAGAATGGCCAGCGACATCGGTTCGGGAATCCAATAGGTCGTCAACCCCCAAATCGCGACGGGAGGAAATAGCACCATCACGATGGGAGCCAGAACGGTCATCCTGACCTGATCAACTCCCTGGATACGCCGCAAACTGAGCCACACATAATAGTTGCAACCCAGGAACATCAGTCCGACAATCGCGCCCTGCATCTCAAAGAACATCGAAAGCTGCTCAACCATCATGTATTGGCAGAATGAAAAATCGTAATCGCACATCTGATACGCCAACAGAAGCCCGGTAAAGGGCTGAAGGAGCATCGCACCCACCGCGATCAAGTTTCCAGCAAATCCCATCCAATCGTAATAGGCCCGCTCTTCCTGATTTTTTGCTCCCATGTGCATGTAAGCGGCAATCAGGCCCACAACAAACCCCCCGAACGCGATGTTCCCGTCGATCCGATGGATGTTCATCGGCATCCAACTCGCATTGGCAATCTTGTCCCACAGGGTCGCCGCGGCCAGGGCCTCCATCGGCGAAATCCCTTCTTCCTTCACGGGCGTATTCATGAACGATGTCGGGCCGTTGATCGCAAACATGGTAGCCATGCAGAGCAGATTCAGCAGCACGCCGAGGGCGATATGCCGCCCCTTCTTCTCACCCCTCCAGGCATCCCAGGTATAAAAATACGCGTACAGCGCGATCGTCCCGAGAATGAACATCAGCGGGTAAATCACCGCAAACACGAGATAGAATTGATTAATGAACCAGGTTGTGAACTGCGGGTAGGTCGCAAGAAGCACAAAAATAAAAAGGCCGCCGGTGAGGGCTGTCAGGCTGAACAGAATCACGGTAATCTTGGTGACCTCTTTGGCCATGCGATCATACCGCAGATCCTGCTTGCGATACCCTAGCCACTCCGCCATAACGACAACGATCGGAGCGCCGAGAATGAATGCGCCAAGCAGCGTGTGGAACTGGGCCACGATCCAGACTGCGGCCCGATTTCCCGTGTACGGAAACTCTATGGAAGGCGCGCCCGGTGTCTGCGCATAGACGCCAGACACACCCATCACACACAAGGCGAGAAACGCAACAAGAGTGACAAGATTACGCGTTGTTGTATTCACGATGCCTCGGCGCCTTATGTTAAACCACCGTCGTCACCGATTGCCTGTCTCACACTTACTTACTCTCAGTCGAAGCCACTGCGATGTTGCCGGCATCGACCCACTGCTTCTTCTCCTCGTTCCAGGCCTTCCCCGAGAGCGCAAAGGTCCGCTCGAACAGCACCAGCTTCCAGATATCCTCCTCCGAAAGCTTGCTCTTCCAACCCCGCATCTTTGTAGTGGGAACCCCCTCGGAAATACGCCAGAACCATGCTGAGTCTGAATAGAGCTTCATGCGTTCGCCATTACGAAAATCCGTCGCGCCCGCCTTGACCGGCTTGCCGTCTTTTCCATGGCAACTGGCGCAATTCACGTCAGGGTTGGCCTCGCCCATATAAACCTTCCGCCCCGCCTCCACTTTTTCGGCATTTCCCCACCAATCTGAAGGCATATGCTTATCGGCATATTCAGCAGGAGTCGGTGGGGGAGGGACGATTGGTCCTTCTCCGACTTCGCCACCACAGCCGGCCAGTAATCCCATGCTCATCAGCAGCGCCACCAGAACAGTCGCCAACTTGATTTTCACTACAACCCCTCACTCCTGCATTGGCAGGCCTGCATCTGGACACATTCACACAAAAAAACGCTTCTACCGGGATGACGACATCCCCGCAAAAGCGTCAATAGTTACAACCATCCGCGCTATTCCGCGCACGGGACCTCGCCCACGCATCAACTAGTCCGGCGAGGAGCCCCGTCAGCCCCACGGACCGTCATCGGTGATTACGTCTTTCGTTTCCCCTGCGATTTCCCCTTGGCCCGTTCATACTTCCGCTGCGAACGGACGACTTTCATCCCGACAAATCCTCCGGCCGCCGCTGCCACCGCCCCGACTCCCCACCACAGCCAGTCAGGAGGAGCGCTCGTGTCACAGCCGGTCCCGAAGTTAACTTTAAGCTTTCGCTCGGCTTCCAAGTCCTTGGGGTCAAACTGAATCTTATGGGTCTGCTGCTCTCCCTTCGCTTCTACCAGAAGCGGATCGCCTAAATTGTCGTTATGGAGATGAAACGCAGCCTTATAGTACCCATCCCCGTTTGTCTTGACGACCTGCCCGTAAGCAATCTTCGTATCTTTGACAAGAACCTCGGTATCTGCGACTCCCTTCCCATCCGCTCCACAGACATAGCCTTCGACCGTGAACCGATGGTCGGCTTCGTGGGTGGCCATAACCACAGAAGGGAACAGAATACTCTGCACTGCATAGCCTACGAGAGCGACCAGCCCGACCCTACTCCAGCCATCACGTTTCAAACTGAATTGCATTCTTACCGGTCGCTCGCGAGCTCGACTCTCACAAAACTGCACGCCTCACCACGACGAGCACCTATAAGTTTAGGGCGCGATTTTCTAACATAGGCCCCCCTGTTTGTCAACGACAGGAATGGGCGGTATTGAGCAGAAACAGATAGTGTTTCTGGGCAGTCTGGACCGACTCCTAGGAGACTGAGGGGAAGGGAACGGAAGCCACGGCTCAGAGGAGTCCACGCATGCGCGCATCTTCTTCGACGCGAGCCGCCTCCACACGGCGCTCAGACTCTTTTTTCGACGCCCACGCCTCCCACGACTTACCGTTTGCCGTGTCTTCACCGGTAAAGGCAATCGACGCGATCGACGCGTAGGCGATGGTGCGAGGGGAGGGATCGTCCTGGGGAAAGAATTCGATGGAGGGATGCTCGCCGCTGGCGTGGCGGTTGAAAACAAATCCCACGATGGACTCGCCCGACGTGAGCCCGAGCGTCACATCGCCACGGTAGTCGAACGCAAACTCAATGGCCTCCGCTCTTTCTTCTTCCGTAACCGGCGTAAACGTACGGCCTTCGAGCGAATCCGGTGCACTGGGCGTATGGTTCTTCGTGTCGGTCATCTTGCAATCGTCGTTCGTAACACGTGTTTCGCGAAGCGCCGACAACTCTTGCAAGCGACGAGATACGAAGGACGCTTCACGGGCATGGTCATCGCGAGGTGGGCAGCAAGGTCAACTTCGCCGTGCGCGCAAAACCTGACATCGTGCCAAACGTATCACTCACCGCCGAAGGCTCATATCCACAATGGACCATGCATTCGGCGCACTTCTCGTTCTTGCTCGTGCCGTAATTCTGCCACTCGGTGGTCTCCAACAGTTCGCGGAAGGTTTTTGCGTATCCCTCCTGCAAGAGATAGCAGGGTTTCTGCCAACCGAACACGTTGTACGTGGGATTCCCCCAGGGCGTGCACTGATATTCTTTCTTCCCCATCAGAAAATCCAGGAAGAGCGGAGACTGATTGAACTTCCAAGACCCTTTAGGCCTGCTGAGAATCTTCGAGAACAGCTCGTGGGTCTTGGCCTTCTTCAAGAAATGTTGCTTATCCGGAGCCTTTTGATAGCTATAGCCGGGAGAAATCATCATACCTTCGACGCCGAGGGCCATCATTTCATCGAAGAACTGGCGCACCCGATCCGGATTCGCATCATCGAACAGCGTGGTATTCGTCGTCACCCGATGGCCCAACCTCAAGGCTTCCTTGATCGCCTTGACCGCAACCTCGTACACCCCGTCTCGGCAGACGGCCAGATCATGCTCGTTCTTCAATCCGTCCATGTGCACACTGAAGGTCAGATACTGCGACGGCTTGAACTCTTTCAGTTTGCGCTCGAGTAAGATGGCATTGGTACAGACATAGAGATACCGCTTCTGGGCCACCAACCCCTCGACGATCCGCCCGATCTCCGGATGGATGAGCGGCTCACCGCCCGGAACTGCAACGATCGGCGCACCGCATTCCTCTGCCGCAGCCCAGCACTGCTCCGGGGTCAATCGTTTATCAAGAACATGGTCGGGATACTGGATCTTGCCACAGCCGGCACAAGCCAGGTTGCAGCGAAACAATGGTTCGAGCATCAATACCAGAGGATACCGCTTGATACCCTTCAGTTTCTTTGAGAGGACATAGCTGGCAACGGTATACATTTGAGATACGGGAACGGCCATTCCGGTCTCCTTCTGCTCAATCTGCAACGGTAACGGCGGTGAATCCCCGCCGGACGAGAAGCTTACAAACGGTTCGAATTCTAACATCCCCGTCGGCACACGTCAATTTCCTTACCGGGATACGACGCGCAATGCCGAGCAACAATTGCCTACTGGAGCGCGCGCGGATCAACCGAAGGACATCACCCTTGAGGCGGTTATCCGGCGGTGAGTATGAGGCCTGTCCTTCGACAGGCTCAGGACAACGTTCGCTGAAAGGCGAACGTTGGAGGCGCCGGGCGGGTTCGAACCGCCGCATCGCAGTTTTGCAGACTGCTCCCTTACCACTTGGGTACGGCGCCTCGCGAGGGCGGCATTATAGTCGTTTCCGTTTCTTGAACACAACACGATAGGTCAACGGGCTAGCCCTTGCCGGCCATGCCGGATGATCCGGAGAGAAGCGATGGACGCCCATGTTGAACACCTGTGATTGTGAACAGCAGTCCGAATAACATCAGCATCGCGATGCCCAGATGGTGGTAGCTCTTCAGCGCCTCCCAATTGGCCCTGCCGACGACTTCATAATTCAGCACCATCGTGAGCACGATATAGGCGGCCAGCACGGCATAGCCGGCGCGGCTCAACCCGCCGCTCGCTTGCGCCGCAGCCGCGACGACAATGAACGCCGCGGGTATCATCCAGACCAGATGCTGATCCCAGGTGATGGGAGAGAAGAATAGAGCCAGCATCAAGGTCCCGGCGAAATCCCGCGCCCACGTAGGATCTCCAGGCCCTTCATACGCGCGCCGACTGGACCAGGCAAAGAGGCCGAGCAGGCCGAGCCCCGCAACGCCGACGATTCCGTTTGCAATCGGCGACGACAGGTCCATCACCGGCTTGTATCCGGGATCCACGTGCCGAAGCCGATGCGTCGGCGGATAGGTGACCAGATACCGCAGCATGGTATGCCGGAGCGAAAGATTGGCCTTTTGCAGTTCGTTTTCTTGCCGACCCTCCGCTTGCCGATCCAGCACGGACAACACGGCATTCTGCGTCCATTCGGTATGATGCTCCCACCAACTTGTAGGCCCCATATACAGAACGGGCAGCACGATCCAGATCAGCGCAGCCAGCACCGTGTATGCGGCGACACGCCACTGCCGCTTCCATAGAAACAGGATCACGAAAAGCGCCGGGGTGATTTTGAGTACGATGCCGAGCCCGACCAAGGCCGCGCCTAGCCGTTCTTTTCCAGTCCATATCGCATAGATCCCTCCGGTCAGAATACCCAGCAACATGAGATGCGGCCCGCCGTCGTCGAGATCATTCAAGATGAATTGCAGCGTCAACGCCCCTGCGCCTACACCGAGCAGCAGAAGACGCCCGCCCGTCACCGCGTCGGCACCCAATAGCATGCGGTGCATGAATCGGATGGTGAGAACCAAGCATCCGACGGCGACGGCGTAGCGCAAGGCCAAACTTGGGTTTCTGTCCAGAACGAGCAAGGGAGCGAAGTAGATGCCGGTGGTCGGCAAATACATATAGCAATAGTCATTGGCGTAGAGATATTCCCCTGAGAGAAAGCGCCTTCCGATCTCACGGTGAATATCGATGTCTCGAAAGTGAAACGACCGCCCGAATGAGATGATGTATCCGTGCACCACCGCGGCGATCACGAGGCCGACGTTGACCAGGCGCGCAAAAAGAGGCGCCCTGAGGAACTCACCGATCCAATGGCCCATGGGTTTCGATTCCTTCGGTCAGCGCACTCAGAACCACCACCACAAAACGCTGTCGGCTATTCTTAACAATTGGGGGAGAATCCGCGGACTGACTCACACGGCAGGATGCGAGCTTCTGAGCAGAGCGCTTACCGGCTGGGCAATACTGGAATTTCTTTGCCAAGTGTCGACGGTTGGTTCGACTGGGAAGCGAGCGGTTCCCAGCCCTCTGACTCGGCAGGAACGACCACCTCTCCGTTCCCCTCGGCTTCTTTTTCTTTGGCCAGCTGTTCCACTTCTTGAATCAGCGTGTCCATCAATTCTTCCATCGGCACCTTCCGGACGAGCTTGCCCTTCTTGAACAGAATCCCTTTGCCCTCACCGCCGGCAATGCCGATGTCGGCTTCCTTGCCCTCGCCGATGCCGTTGACCACACAGCCGAGCACCGAAACATTCAACGGAATTTTGATGTGGCCAAGTTTCTTTTCCAGCTCATTCGCCATACGCACGACGTCAATCTCAACACGACCGCACGTAGGACAGGCGATCACATTGATCCCACGGTGCCGCAACTCAAGAGATTTCAGGATCTCAAATCCGACCTTGACTTCTTCTACCGGATCGGCGGCGAGCGAAACTCGAAGCGTATCACCGATCCCCTGGGCCAACAGATAACCCAGCCCCATCGCCGATTTTACGGCACCGGTCATGGCCGTACCGGCTTCCGTAATGCCGATATGCAGAGGATAATCGGACTGCATCGCAAAGAGCCAGTAGGCATCGATAGCGTGCTTGACATCGGAGGCCTTGAGCGACACCTTCATGTTGGTGAAACCGACGTCCTCCAGTGCATGCACCGCGTTGAGCGCCGATTCGGAGAGCGCTTCCGGAGAAGGCCACCCGTACTTATCCAACAGCGGCCGTTCGAGCGAACCTCCGTTGACGCCGACTCGGATCGGAATGCCATGATCATTGACCGCTTTGATCACTTCTTCAACTTTCCACCAGGCGCCGATGTTGCCGGGATTGATACGGACACAATCGACGACTGCCGCGGATTTCAAAGCAAGCCGGTAATCAAAGTGAATGTCCGCGATCAACGGCACCGTCATCGCCGCGTTGATCTGAGGAAGAACTGCGGCGGCTTCCTCATCCGGCACGGCCACACGGATAATTTCACACCCAGCAGCCTCCAGCTGGAGAATCTGCTCGACGGTCTTTCCGACATCCCGCGTATCGGTCGAGCACATCGACTGGACGGACACCGGTGCATCGCCGCCGACCTTGACCTTGCCGACCTGAACCTGCCGAGTTTTACGTCTGGTAATGTGCATAATGATACGCGATGAGAAAAACCCTTCGAGCCTCTGTCGGAAAGTCAGAAAGCCTTCAGGTCATAAAGTCTGATTGCCGACTTTCAGACTTGAGACTTTACGACTTAGAGTTAACTTCCCTGCTCGTCTCCGAGCGGGTGGTGGATTCCCGACGCAACACCTGTAAACCGGCCCTTGGCCGTTGCCGGCGCGCTGCCGATGAACTCCTTGACGCTCTGGTAAATTCCTTCGGCGGTCAACCCATACCGCTCGCGCAGCAAGTCTTGCGGGCCCTGTTCGATATACCAATCCGGCAGCCCAATAATCTTCGTCGTCACATCATTGACCCCGGCTTCGGACAGCGTTTCAAGCACCGCAGATCCAAACCCGCCCATTCTACACCCTTCTTCAACGGTGACGACGTAGCGGACCCGTTTCGCGACATCGGCAATGAGTTTGTGATCGAGCGGCTTCGCAAATCTGGCATTCACCACAGCAGTAGAGACGCCATCTTGACTCAAGCGCTCGGCGGCCTGATGCGCCTGCCAGACGGACACCCCGATCGCGATAATCGCGACATCCGTCCCATCCTTGATCAACTCCCCTTTGCCAATGGGTAATACTTGGGGCACCGCATCCATGGTCACTCCAAGACTGACGCCGCGCGGATACCGCACAGAAATCGGGCCGTTGTACTGCACAGCGGTCTTCATCATGTGTTGCAACTCGTTTTCATCTTTCGGCGCCATCACGACCATGTTGGGAACGTGGCGCAGATACGCGTAGTCGAACGCGCCATGGTGCGTCGTCCCGTCTTCGGCAACGAGCCCACCGCGATCAATGCAAAACACGACGGGAAGATTCTGTGTCGCCACATCGTGCACCACCTGATCGTAGGCTCGCTGAAGAAAGGTCGCATACATAGCCACGACCGGCTTCACTCCCTGTGTCGCCAATCCGGCCGCAAACGTCACGGCATGCTGTTCGGCGATGCCCACATCGTAGATACGATCCGGGAACTCTTTCTCGAATGCCATCAGTCCGGTGCCTTCACACATCGCCGCCGTAATAGCTACGATGCGCTTGTCTTCTCGGGCCAACTTGACCAGCGTATCCATGGCAATTGCAGTATAGGACGGGCGCGCGGCTTTCTTGGCAGGCGCCCCGGTTTCACGCACAAACGGCGGACACGCATGAAACCACACCGGGTTCTTCATGGCAGGCTCGTAGCCAAGTCCCTTTTTGGTAATGACGTGGAGGAGAACCGGCCCCCTCATCTTCAAGACGTTTTCAATCGTCGGGAGGAGATGCTCGAAGTTATGCCCATCAATGGGGCCGCTATACTGAAAGCCCAATTCTTCAAACAGCAGCCCAGGCAGAATGGCCCCCTTAGCCAGTTCTTCGGCCCGGCGAGCCAATTTCTGCATATCGGGGCCGATATGAGGAATCTTGCCGAGCAGCTGGCCGGTTTCTTCCCGCATCTTGCCGTAGAATTCACCCGTGATCGTTCGGCTCAGGTAGGCTGAAATGGCTCCCACATTTTTGGAGATGGACATCTGGTTATCATTTAAAATTACCAAGAAGTCCTTGCCCAAGCCGCCGGCATGGTGCAGTCCCTCCAGGGTCATCCCAGCGGTCATCGCACCATCCCCGACCACGCACACGACCTTATGTTTTTGGCCCAGCTGTTCACGGGCCCCGACCATGCCGAACGCGGCAGAGACCCCTGTACCCGCATGCCCGGCATTAAACGTATCGTATTCACTTTCCTCCCGCTTGCAGAATCCGCTCAGCCCGCCGTATTGCCGCAATGTATGAAATTGTTCGCGGCGCCCGGTGAGGAGCTTATGCGCATAGCTCTGGTTGCTGGTGTCCCAGACGATCTTGTCGGTAGGCGTATCCAAAAGGTAATGCAAGGCAACCGTCAATTCCACCACGCCCAAGTTAGAGGCCAGATGCCCGCCGACTGCAGAAACGGCGCTGATAATCTGCTCGCGGATTTCCTGAGACAAGGCCGGAAACTGCTCGGGGGACAGGCGCTTTAAATCGGCCGGACTGTGAATATTCTTCAGAATCGACATGGCCTACGCTCCTTCTTTATCAGCTGCTTGTTCGATTGTGCATGAAAACCGAACGTTTGAGAGGCAATGGCTCGCAGCTGCACGATGAAACACGGTCAATACAAATTCGGGGTGAAGTTTCACACAAAAGTCCAATGGTGTCAAGCATATGGACGAACGTCCGACGGCTCACCCAGGCTAATAGGGAAAGTCGAGTCCGGCGAATATCGCTCCCCCTTCCCGGCTAAACCCGTAATCGATTCGTCCCACCACGTTTGGACGGATGATGCCTCGAAACCCAATGCCCGGCGTGATGCGATAGTCTTTGAAGCCCACATTCTTAAACGAATTGAACACCTGTCCGGTATCGATAAACGGCGCGATCTCAAAGTCTGCGATAACGCCGGCAAGTCGGGTTCGTAATACGTGAATCCGTTCCTCAACGCTGAATGCGATCAGTTGCTTGTCAATGTACCGGTCGACCCCGAAGCCACGCAGATTATTCTGTCCGCCCAGTGAACTCAATTCATAAAACGGGACATCCGTGCCGATCGTGGCCTGCAGGTCGCCACGGATCACCAAAATCGCCCGCTTGGATTCGCTCGCAAACATCTTCTTGATTTCGACCCCGTACCTGGAATACAGGGGCTCCGCGCCCTTATGGAAGTTGTGATTGATCTCGGCATAGGCCGTCACGGCCATTCCATCCGTCGGCGTGACCAGGCTGTTTCGCGTATCGTAATGGAAGCTGATCCGCTCAGCGAGAATCGTCGCGCCCTCTACGCCAGGCACATCCGGGAACATGTCTCCGGTAAAGGCAAGAGAGGTCGCCCCTTGCTGGATCGACTGCATATGCCGAAACCGCTGGCTGATCGCAATCTGCGTCACTTCATTGGCATAGATCCCGAACTTCCAGTTGGCTCTCGTTTCGGAGGCCGTATAATTCGTCTCATCGTCCTGGATGGTCCCGGGACCAATCCCGAAAAACCGCACCGTAGCATTTTTGAAATGGGCGGCGCTGACGGCCACGCTATACCGGCCGTTGCTTAAACCGGGGTCCACATAGCTTAAGAGAAACCGTCGCTCAATCTTCTCGGACCAGGACGCAATACCCCGGAGCTCTTTCCCTCCCGGTTGATAGTGGAACAGATTCAATGTGCCGCGAGTGCCGACGATCGAGTTGTAGATAACCATCGGGGCGACCAAATACTTGAGATCTCCGTCCGGCCCGGTCATGAGGGCCGGCACGATCATCCCAATATCATTGCCATCGTTCTTACTGGAGCTGACGGCGGGGATAGGGAAGTATTGAGTATCCGCATGGGCTCGGTCGGATAGGGGGAGACAGAGCGCCCCAAACAGCACGAGAATGACACTGACGGCAAGGCTGCGCATAGACGTACTCGTAATCCCGCAAAACGACGTTATGGCGCCTTGAGTTTGTCTGATTTCTTGCGAAGCTGCTCGACAAGGTCGGCGTAGGAAGAGGACTTGATGATTTTTGCGAACTGCCCGCGATAGTTATTGACCAGGCTGATGCCGTCAACCACGACATCATACACACGCCAATCATCTCCCTTGTTGATCAACCGATAATCGAGAGGAATTTCCGTCTTTCCCGACAGCACTTTTGTCCGAACCTCCGCATATTCCTTCTCCATGCGCTCGTTCAAGTACTGCACACCTTCGCCGGAATACGTTTCAATCTTGTCGGAATATGAATTCGTCAATAGCGTTCGAAACAGATCGACAAATTCCTGCTTCTCTTGATCAGAGAGTGTATTCCACGGTGCGCCGAGCGCACGCCTCGACATTTCTTGATAATCAAACCGGGCTCCGACGGCCCGTTCCAGCATACGCCGGCGTTCTTCGGCCTTGTTCGGTTGTTTCAGGTCGCTTTCACGGACAATGCGAAGCACCTCGTCGATCGTCGTTTTCATCGTATCCGTCGGGGCACCTGCGTAGCCGGGAGAGACTGCCGACGCCAGCCACACAACAACCAACGTCATCTTCAGGATCAGAAGAATCCCTCGACAATGAGGAGGCACACACGCCGATATGCCCCGGCCATTCGCAATCCACGTCATCATGCCCTTCCCCTCCGGCTTACGTGTTTGTTGCACCCATTCGAACCCGCCGTACTATTTGACCTTGCCATGGACGTACTGGCTTACCAATTCTTCGAGATCCAGTCCCGACTCAGTATCACGGATTGTACCGCCCGCTTGCAATGGATCGCCGCCTCCCCCCGGAGACAGCGCGAGGAACTTCTCTCCGATGATGCCCCTGGTCTTGATCGACGCGAAGGTATCGGAATAGAGCTTGATATTGTTCTGAACCGCCAGCCGGACGATCGCCTGATCGTTTTTCAATGCGATCGACTTGACTCGCCCGACTTCTACGCCGGCAATTTCCACGGTCGCACCGGGTTTCAGCCCGGACGCCGAGTTGAATGGAGCCTCGACTTCGTAGCGATCGCCTCCGATAACCTCCAATTTCCCCAGCTTGATCGACAAATAGCCCAAACAGACGATCCCGATGAGCACGAACAGACCGACAATCAATTCAAGCTTGGTCTTTTCCATCTACGACACTCCTTGGCGGATCGCAGACGCCGTAACCGGCGGCACAAAGCCTCCAACTGAGATAAACTCTCTGATTTCTGGATCTGTTGTCTGCTGAAATTCGACCGACTCTGCCATCGCCGCAATTTTTCCCCGCTTCAGCATGGCAACATAGTCGGAGATCCCGAAGATTTCCGGAATCTCATGGCTGACCATGATGCCGGTAAACCCGAACTTCCGCTGCATCCCGGTGATGAGATCGTGAATCGACTTGGCCATGAGCGGATCCAGGCCGGTGGTCGGCTCATCGAAGAGGATGATCTCCGGCTGCATCACCAACGCCCGCGCCAGTCCAGCGCGCTTGCGCATGCCGCCGCTGAGCTCAGCAGGATATTTGTGCCCCATCCCGGCCAAACCGACCTGCTCCAACTTTTCTTCGACCCGAGTCGTCACCGCCGCCCCCTTCATTCGGAGTTTTTCACGCAGTGGGAACGCCACGTTCTCAAATACCGTCAGCGAATCAAATAATGCGGCTCCTTGAAACAGCATTGCGAACCGCTTGCGGACTTCGTTGAGGGTATGCCCTTTGAGGCGTGAAATTTCCGTTCCATCCACCCACACTTCTCCTTCGTCCGGTTGCAATAGCCCGATCATGTGTTTCAGCAAGACGCTCTTGCCTTCTCCGCTACGGCCGATGATCGTCGTCAGCTTGCCCGGCGGAACGATCAAATCGACGCCTTGCAGCACCGGCTGCCCCCCCAAGGTCTTTTTCACGCCGACGAGTTTGATCATTCTCGTTTATCTGGTTGATCTGGTTTGTTTGGTTTCTTTGGTTCCCGCTCTGGCACGAGACAAACCAAAAGAACCAGAGGAACCGTCACACCGTCTTAGAGCAGTACCGACGTCAAGAAATAATCCCACACGAGAATAAGGACCGACGATAACACAACCGCCTCCGTCGTCGCAGTACCCAATCCTTCGGCGCTCATACGGGTGTAGAACCCTTTGTAGCAGCAGACCCAGCTCACAATCAGGCCAAAACTGATGGATTTGAGAATGCCTCCGTACACGTCTTTCCACTCCACCGACGACTCGATGGAATTCCAGTACGATCCTGCATTCACACCCAACAGTTCCACACCCACCAGGTGGCCGCCATAGATACCCACCACATCGAAGATCGCGACCAGCAGCGGAACGCCGATCAAGCCGGCGACGAGTTTCGGAGCGATCAGATATTGGAGCGGATTGATCGCCATGGTATCGAGCGCATCGATCTGCTCCGTGATGCGCATGATTCCGATTTCTGCTGTCATCGCCGAACCGGCCCGGGCCGTCACCATGAGCGCGGCCAGCACCGGACCAAGCTCCCGGATCATGCTGAGAGCGACGGCTGATCCCAACAGCCCCTCAGATCCGAACTTCCTGAGCGTGTAATACCCCTGGAGGGCCAGCACCATGCCCGTGAAACCCGCTGTGAGCACCACGACGAACGTGGATTTATAGCCGATAAAATGCACCTGCTTGACGATCTGATCTGCCCGCAACGGTGGACGCAGAAGCCAGGCGAAGGATGAGACGACAAAGATCAGCATCCGGCCCATTTCGCCCACATGGACCAGAACCCCGTGGCCTATTCGTTCCAGCATCTTCATCATGATCGATCAACTTGCAACCCGGCGGCGCCGCCGTCTGCCGCGATACCGGCTGCATAGCGCTGGAAGAACACCGTCAAGTTTATAGCCGCCGCCTGACTTTGGCGGCGAAGCCGGAGCAATCCCATGACGCTCGACGGATTCCCCAACAGCGCGCCAACACCCTTGAGCCACGCAGTGGGCCTGAGAAATAGATTGAAGTCAAGAGGAAGATCTTCGTCCAGCAGGTCGGACACCGTCCGGATAATCACAAACGGCACCTGAGCGCGTTGCGCTTCGGCCGCCAAGGCCGCGCTTTCCATATCGAGACCGATCGCGCCGGTGCTGTGCGAGAATCGACGTTTCTCGGATGCGCTGCCGACAATGTAATCGGTGGAAATGAATCGTCCGATATGGCCCGCCGGCTTCGCACCCTCGACCAGTGCCATGACCATATCCCGCTCAGCCCCGGACACTTCAATCGCCTGACATACATCCGCGCTCTGCTCCCCCGCCCGCACCACATCCCGTCCGGCAAGGAGCGCGCCCACTTCCGTCGTAATGAGCGCACAGGCAAATCCCGTCGACACCGCAAGACTAAACGGCTGGTGTCCCAATAATCGGGCCGCAGCCAGACCGGCTTTCTCCGGGCCTACGCCGGTTCGAGCCAACCAATATTCTCTGGAACCTGCCGTAAATACCAGCACCGGCATTCCATCGATATGCCGTTCGATCCCTGCTTGAAATGCAGCTTCCACAGCCTTCACTTCCCAGAAGGTAGCGGCAAAAATCGCGATCCGCTTCGGTGGTGCGGTAGTTGATAGGGGGAGCACAGGGATAGGCGAGACAGAATCCGTGGCGGTCAACGCTCAGTCCGATAAGACCCGTCCACCTGAACATAGTGGCGCAACTCGTCTGCCCGCATTTTCCCGCGAGAGCGGAGATTGCGGTACATGGCAAGGGCCCACAGCGGGAAATACTGGCAATACCAGTGGTACCGGAGATAGAACACGCGGGGGAATCCCGTTCCAGTATGGCGGACTTCCTCCCATGATCCATCCTTCAATTGATGGCGAAGCAGAAATTGCACTCCACGCGCGACGCTGAACGAGTCCACCGCTCCGGCTGACATCAAGCCCATCAACGCCCAGGCAGTTTGTGACGGGGTGCTGTCTCCCTTACCGCTATGCTCAGCCTCCGCATACGACAGACAGGACTCACCCCAGCCTCCGTCAGGGTTCTGCTTGGACTCCAACCAGGAAACGGCACGGCGGATGTACGGAGCCGAGAGGTCTTCGCCGATCGCCCGAAGCCCGGCCAAAACAGACCATGTGCCATAGATATAATTGACGCCCCACCGGCCATACCAACTCCCATCCGCCTCCTGCTCTTTCTTCAGAAAAGCCAGAGCTGGAGCGACGGCAGGATGTGTACGGTCGTAACCCAACGCGGCCAGCATTTCCAGACACCGCCCCGCCAGGTCGGACGTGCTGGGATCGAGCAACGCGTGGTGATCAGCAAAAGGGATGTAGTTGAAGACGACCCGGTTGTTGTCCTTGTCGTACGCGCCCCAGCCGCCATCGGACCCCTGCATGGCGACCACCCACTGCATGCCGCGACGAAGAGAGTCTTCCAGTTCAGCAGCCTGGGGCATTTTCAATTTTGACAATGCCATGAGCACGACGGCGGAGTCGTCCACGTCCGGATACAGCTCGTTCTCAAACTGAAAATACCAGCCGCCTGGCTTGGCTGTCGGCGAAGACACGATCCAATCACCTACCGTCTTGGTTTGCCGGGACATGAGATAGGCCCCAGCCTTCTGCAACGCAAGATGATCCTGAGGCATCCCCGCTTCGATCAGCGCATTGAGCAGAAGCGCAGTATCCCAAATCGGGGAGAAACAGGGCTGCAGATGGACGGTGGGAACACGCCGACCGTCGAGCTGTGCGGAGTCATACACTTCCAAGTCTTCGATTTCTCGTAATGCCTTCACAACCAAGGGATCGTCCGCACTATACCCGAGGCATTGCAGGGCCATGATCGAGTTTGCCATCGCCGGATAGATGGCGCCGAGCCCGCCTGATCCCTTGAGATGCTCCAGCATCCAGGTTGACGCCTTTTGCAGCGCCTTCTCGCGCAATATCCTCATCGGCATCCGGTCGTAGATCTTCAAGAGGGCATCGAGCGCGACAAACAGGTTGTGGGGCGTGAACCAATGTTGATCCTTGTTGAACGGCGGATATTTCCAATAGCGAATCTCTTCACGTGGCTCGAGATACAGCTCATCAACCCCTTGTTCGCGGGGAATCCGGCATACAGGCCGGTGTGCAAATATAATGAGTAAGGGGATCAGGACGGCGCGAGACCAGTACGAAATGGCGTAGATACTGAAATAGAACCGTTTCGGCAGGAGCATGATCTCGACCGGCATGTGGGGAACACCTTCCCAATCATACTGATCGAACAGCGCCAGCGCGATTTTCGTGAATACGTTGGCTTGGACGACACCGCCCATCGCCAGAATACGCTCTTTCGCCCGGACCATGAACGGCTCGTCTGCCGACACGCCGCTCAGTTTGAGCGCAAAATACGCCTTGACCGACGCGCTGATCTCCGACGGCCCTCCGTAATAAATCGGCCAGCCGCCGTCAGGCAGCTGCATCGACTTCAAGTAGTGAACAGCTTTCTGTTCACGATCGACATCAACGCGGTCGAGAAACCGGCGAAGCATCAAGTACTCGGAGGTCAGCGTCGTGTCCGCTTCGAGCTCCGCGACCCAATACCCCTCGGCATGTTGCTGGCTGAGAAACCAGGATTGGCTTCGTCTGATCGCATCATCGATTGCATCAGGCTGGGTAGCTGTGTGACCGGCAGGGCGGCGAACCGCAGGGTCCAGCGACGGCAGTCCTACCGGCTTGTCCGAAACAAGCCGAAGCAGTGACGCGGGGGCATATTCGGCAGCAGATCGAAATTTTTCAGAGCCGTTCGAGAGCAGGCTCTCAGAAAGACGGCTGAACAACGTTCTGATAAGGTTCATGAATTTTTCCGGATCGAGAAATCAGACTGAACAACACACCACACACGACAGACACCAATACTTCCGACGTCAAGACGTCTATCGGCGCAGAAATACGCCCAGCCCATCGGAGGGCTTATAACAGAGGTTCTAAATGGAGTCAAGCGATTGGGCCGTGAAGTCCTCTGAACTACTCAGCTTTTGGCGCACGGTTAGGCTGGTTGAAGGTCACCCAACCGCACTGACACGAGCTTGGACACCCCAGGCTCCTCCATAGTCACTCCGAAGAGGGAATCGGCGATGCCCATCGTCCGCTTGTTGTGGGTAATAACCAGAAACTGGGCGCTCTGCGCTAACTCCCGCAGGACGCCGGTAAACCGACCGATGTTTTCTTCATCCAGCGGCGCGTCGATTTCATCCAACAGACAAAACGGCGTCGGCCGGATCAGGAAGCTCGCAAACAACAGGGCCATGGCCGTGAGAGTTTTTTCCCCTCCGGACAACATAGTAATGCTTTTCAGACGCTTCCCAGGCGGTTGCGCCACAATATCGATGCCAGGCTCTTGATTCCCCGATCCGTCACCGTTTTCCGAAGGCGGATCATCGACTAACTGTAGCTCCGCCCTCCCTCCGGGAAAGAACTTGCTGAAGACTTCACTGAACTTCTGCTGCAATTCATTGAACGTGGACACAAACATGTCTTTCGTTGTCCGCTGAATCCGCTGAATGATTTCTTTCAAGGCGCCGATGGAGTTCGATAAGTCCTGTTCCTGCGCGGAGAGAAACGTGTGGCGCTCATCGAGCTCCTGATGTTCGCTGATCGCCGCCAGGTTGATCGGTCCCATCCGATCCAAACGGCCTCGAAGTTGCTGCAGCTGATCTTTCAGCTCAGTATCAGGGCGTGGAGCGGGCGCCTCGGCCTCCAACAATCCCGCAGTCTCGCCCAGCATCATCAGCGGATCCAACTGATACGTACCCGACAAGGTTCCTTCGACGGCCCCCAATTGCGTCCGAAGTTCCGCGCGACGGACTTCCGCTCCCATCCGCGCATCACGGATTACCGACATCTCCAGCCGCACGTCGCCGAGACTGCTTTCCAGCGCCTGACAGGCCGCGACCTGCTGCGTCTGGCGCTCTTGTGCCGCCACCAGCTCTCCCTTGACACGATCGACGACTGCGCCGCATTCCCGGCACAGTGCTTCCTGGCGGGCTTGCTCGGCCCGGCTTTGCTCGATCGAACAACGCAGGCTTTCCAGATGCGCTCCCAGTATATGGCGGCGATGTTCCGACTCCTGAATCTGCTGCGCAACCCGTTCACGATTCGCTCGCTCATGCTCCCGTTTCCCGCGCAGCGCTTCGGCCGCCAACCTCGCATCAGTGACGCGCTCTTGAACGGCCCGAACATCGCGATCGATTTGGTCGAGCCGTTCCCGGACCGTTTCCAGCACCGTTTCCCGCTCAGCCTTCTCAGCGATCCATTGGACTAACTGCGCCTGAATCGACTGGGACTCCTGCTCAAGCCGCTGCCGTTCGCCGATGCAGGTTTCAATTTCAGCCACCACCCCGGTCAACCGAAGATCAAGATCGACAAGCACTTGCCGGAGATTCTCTTCGTCCTTGCGCAGCGAAAGATTTTGCATCTCAGCGGCGCGAAGCGAATCGGCAATCCGCCGTTCTTCCTGCGCCAACAACTGTGCGTGCTCATGCAAAACCGCGCGGCGCATCTTCTCCTGCTCAAGCGCCGCAACAAGAATATGCCGCTTACTTTCAAGATCCATCACTTCACGGCGGCGCTCAAGCAGGCCTTGCCTGCCCTGCATCTGGCCGCCTGTCACCACTCCTGACGCATCCACGACTTCCCCGGCTAAGGTCACAAGCGTCGGGCCGTCCGGAGCATTCCACAACCGCTGCTCCCATAACTGAATGGCTCGATCGAGTGATTCGACAATAACCACACGATCAAACAAACAGTCCCGCGCTTCCACACGAGCAGCATCGGTTTGAATCAAATCCACGGCGCGGCCCAGCACACCCGGCTGATCGGAAATGTCCGACCACCATGTGTTCTCCCGTGCGCTTCCCCATCGCGGCTGCTGGGGAATAAAACTACCGCGGCCCAGGGCCTTCTCTTCTAGAAAACCGATCGCGCGGCATGCCACGGCCGGCTCATCGACGAACCACCCATGGACGCGCTCTCCCAATACGGCCTCAACCGCGCGGTCCATCCCGGGCGGAACCATCAGCCACTCGGCAACAGCATCTCGCACACCCGCGCAAGACTTAAGGGCCGTACTTTCATCAGTACCCTGTCGGCCATAGCCCATCTCTTCACGAACCACGCCCTGAAGCGCCTCCAACCGAGAATCCACTGCAGCCAGCTCTTCCGAGCGTCGAAGAATCTGGGGGTCCAAGTTCTGAACCTCACTCACAATACTCGCATTGTCTTCCTGGACAGTGCGCTGCTGGGTCCGAAGATCCGCAATCAACCGGTCGGCTTCTCCATATTCCTGTCGCAACAGCTCATGCCGGCTGACCGCATCTGTCCGTTGAGCCTCAAGCCCTTCTCGTTCGGATATCATCCCGTTTTCACGACCTGCCAGCTCGCGCATACGCGCCGCCAACTGCGCGACGCCTTGTTCCGTATTCGCCACGAGCACAGCAAGCTGCAGGACATCATTGCGCCCCCGCTCTTCTTCCGCCACAGCCGCCGCCCGCTGAAGTACCTGCCCTTCCATGTCGCGATCGAGTTCGCCGAGCGCACGCTCTTTGGCCTCCATCTCTTCTTGGACAGCACTCAAGGAATAGTCGATGGATTGGAGTGCCACGGCCAATTCCTCATGCGAACGTGCTAACTCCTCAAACTCGGCAGACTCCTGCACCTGCTGTTCGCCGAACAATTGACTCCGATTCCGTTCGACCTCCGCCGCCGTCAGCGCCTGCGCCTGCTGCTGCTCAATCAGTGCTTGCTCTTCCCGAATCTTGCCGGTCGACTCGCCCATCGCAATCGCATCAAGCCGCGCCTGCTCAAGATTCGCTGTCAGCCGCGCCTGTTCAGACGCCATGCCGGCCTCTCGTTGATCCAGACCCGCCGCTTCAGTCTCAACTTCCTGCAATCCGCTGCGGAGCGCCCTAAATTCTCTGGTCAGCAATTCAATCTCGATCACGCGCGCTTCCTGCTGTAAGGTCTGGTAGGTCCGCGCCTGCCGCGCTTGCCGCTCCAGAGAATTCAGCTGTTTCTTCACTTCCGCAATGATGTCGCGGACACGGAGCAGGTTTTGCTGAGTGGCTTCGAGCTTTCGCAATGCCTCGGCCTTTTGCTTCTTGTAGCGGATGATGCCGGCGGTTTCCTCGATGAGTTCGCGCCGATCTTGCGGCGACGCATTGAGAATCTGATCGATCTGGCCCTGCGCAATGACGGTGTGCCCTTTGCTGCCGGCACGGGTATCGAGAAGCAAGCTACGGATGTCTTTGAGTCTGCACACGGTTTTATTGATGAGATATTCGCTCTCTCCATTCCGATAGAGCCGCCGTGTGATCATCAATTCCTGGAATTCCGTCAGTTGGGCGGGCAAACCTGAGCCGCCTTCAAGCCTCATGGTCGCTTGATCGAGCCCTCCGATGGTCAATGAGACTTCTGCCATTCCTAACGGCTTTCGGAGCTCCGTCCCGTTGAAAATAACATCTTCCATCTTTTCGCTTCTAAGGGTCTTGGTGCTTTGTTCGCCTAGCACCCAGAGAATTGCATCCACCACGTTACTCTTCCCACTCCCATTGGGGCCCACGATCGCGGTCACTCCTTCCGGGAATTGGATCTTCCCTTCAGCAAAAGACTTAAATCCAAGCATATCCAATGATTTCAAATACATAGATTCACCATTTACGGACACTGACGACGTTGGTTAATGAAGGAGAAAAGGTTCGGACCTTGTAGCATATAGGTCCAGAGAAATCAAAAGAAAACACATCAGGTAGGGATCTGAACGAACGATCCCCACAAGATGTGGGGATCGCAGAGGATTTAGTCTAAGACGACTAAAAGTCTAACCGGCGATGCCGGCTGCTGACTTACCGGCCGATTCGATCTGCACAAGTTCTTTGGGCAAGAGAAACTCGACATCTTCTTCAATTACCGTGAGCTCTTCAACCTCTGAGGGGCCCGAGGATCGCAAGAACGCCACCACTTCTGTCACCAGCACCTCCGGAGCGGAGGCACCAGCGGCGATCCCGACCGCTTTGGCTCCTTGCAACCAGGCCGGATTGATGTCACTGGCAGAGTCGATGAGATAGGATGGGATCCCACACTGCTCCCCCAACTCGCGCAGACGGTTGGAATTGGAGCTATTCGGCGACCCGATGACGAGGATGACATCCACCAAGCGGGACAATTCCTTGACGGCATTTTGCCGGTTCTGCGTCGCGTAACAAATGTCTTCTTGATGCGGGCCTTTGATGTTCGGGAACCGCCGATGCAATGCCCCGACAATGTCTCGGCATTCGTCTACACTGAGCGTTGTCTGTGTCACATACGAAAGATTGACCGTGCTTTCCACTTGGAGTTTTTCGACATCTTCGACCGAGGACACCAAGTGGAATTTGTCGGGGATCTGCCCCAATGTCCCGATCACTTCCGGATGGCCGGCATGACCGATGAGAATCAAGTCGTACCCCTGGGTATAGTCGCGATTGACTTCGTTGTGAACCTTGATCACCAGCGGACAGGTCGCATCGATCACATGCAGGCTGCGGCGATTCGCTTCTTCCCAGACGGACTTGGCCACGCCATGCGCGCTGAAAATAACGACCGATCCTTCCGGCACCTCATTCAATTCCTCCACGAACACCGCGCCCTTTTGCCGGAGCGAATTCACCACATGGCGGCTATGGACGATTTCGTGACGGACATAAATGGGGGCGCCGTACTTTTTGAGAGAGAGATCGACGATATCGATCGCCCGATCGACCCCGGCGCAAAATCCACGAGGATTGGCAAGATAGATTTTCATCATCAGAGCAACTCCTTCGGACTGAATGGCGCGCCTCCAGCACGATCCGGCGCGAATCTCGCGTGCCTCACCTTACGTCAGACCAGCCGGTCCCGTCAACAGAATTGGCCTGTGGAAGCTCACTCACAATACTTGGTGGCGCCAGATCATGATACATAGACTTTTTATGGTTAATGACGCGTCGATCCAGCATCAACCATATCCCATCCCCCCACAAGTTACTCCCTTCGCTTGACAGGCTCTCCCCTCCTCCGTAGGCTGTGATTACTTTATGGGTGCCCTACTCCCCAAAAAAATCCTCGTCGTCGAAGACGAGCCGGATATTATCCAGCTCGTCAAGCTGTATCTGGAAAAAGAAGGGTTTCGGACCGCCACGGCTGTAAACGGGGCCCAGGCGCTGAAGAAGGTCAAAGAGGACAAACCGGATCTCATCGTACTCGATCTCATGCTGCCTGAGATCGACGGACTCGAAGTCTGCAAACGCCTGCGTTCGGTTCCCGACACCGCCATGCTGCCCATCATCATGCTGACGGCAAAAGCCGAGGAATCTGACACGGTCATCGGCCTCGAACTGGGAGCGGATGACTACGTGGCCAAACCCTTCAGCCCCAAAGCGCTCGTCGCCCGCATCAAAGCCCTGCTGCGCCGTCTGGAGCGTACGCCCGCAGAGGGGGCCGGTCACTATCGCTATGGTCCACTCACAATGGACACGACTCGGCATGAGGTCCGCTTGGGAGATGACGAGGTGCCGCTGACCGCCAAAGAATTCGGTTTACTGGAGCATCTGCTTCGATATCCAGGACGCGTCCTCACTCGCGATATCCTCCTCAATGCTGTGTGGGGCTACGACTACTATGGAACGACCAGAACCGTCGACGTTCACATTCGACGGCTGAAGCAAAAACTTCCGCCCCTCGATGCAGCCATCGTCTCAGTGAAATCGCTGGGGTATAAGTTAAAAGAGGCCGCGGGTGAGACGTGACATGTAACCAGTCAACACCGCCATGACTCTGTCGATTCGATGGAAAGTGGCGATCGGGATGCTGCTGGCGGTGACCGGTGGCGTGGTTGTGGCCGGCACCGTGGCTGTTCAATCGCTCGAACGCCAGTACTTGGCGCAGTTGGGTGATGTGCTGGACGCGAAAGCCCGACTCGTTGAGGACGGGCTCCAACCCTTGTTTCGTCCATCTTCCCCGACCCCGGCAGTATCCCGGCTGCAAGAAGCCGCCCGCGACCTCGGAAACCGGGCCACAGTCCGGATCACGTTGATTGCCTCGGACGGAACCGTGCTAGCCGACAGTGCTGTGCGGGATGTTGACTTACCCACCGTCGACAATCATCGAGTAAAACCCGAAGTCGCACAAGCCTTCGCCACAGGACATGGACAGGATATTCGGGCCAATGTCACCACCGGAGAACGCACAGCCTATCAGGCCACGCTCCTGACGCAGCCTCCGGACGCTCAACCTATCGTCGTGCGCGTCGCTCTCCCCATGGTCCAACTTGACCGTGAGATCGCCCAGTTTCAGCGAACCCTCAGCGGAGCGCTCGCCGGCGCGTTGCTCGTCATCGCATTGCTCAGCCTCTGGCTCACCCACAGCATTGCCGCGCCCCTTTCTGAAATTGCGCAGACCGCCCGCCGGCTGGCCTCCGACCGACGGATCGCTCCCATTAAAACCACCGCCCATGAGGAAGCCAGCCTTCTGGCCGACGCGCTCAATGACCTGGCCGACCGACTGTATGCCAGGATCGATGAACTTTCGGAAGACCGGGCGCAGTTGCTGGCCATGCTGACCTCGATGGTTGAAGGGGTCATGGTGCTTGACTATCGCAGCCATGTGTTACAGATCAACCCGGCGCTGGAACGCATGTTTGGAGTCTCGCGCGCAGAGGCCCGTGGCCGGCCCTGCGCAGAGCTGTTCCGCCACCAAGAGTTGAACGATCTGGTCATATCCTCTCTGCGGTCGCGGACGAATCATGAGGGTGAGATTGTGCTGCCGCTCTCTAATCGCTGTTTGCACATCGAAGTCTCCGTCGCGGGAGGCGAACGGGAGAATGAAGCCTGTGTCGTGCTGGTATTCCATGACATGACCGAACTACGACGCCTCGAAAATATTCGAAAAGACTTCGTGGCAAACGTCTCCCATGAACTGCGCACACCGCTCACATCCATCAAAGGCTATGTCGAAGCCCTGCTGGATGGGGCGAAAGACGACCCTGTGGCATCGGCGAAATTTCTGGATATCATCCTCAAACAGAGCGACCGGCTGAACCTGATCATCGAAGATTTGCTCGAACTATCGAAAATTGAATCGGGCCGTGTCCTCTTGAAAGAAGAGCCGGTTGACTTGCGTCCGATTATCGACCGTGCGTTAGCCACGATCAAACCCATCGCCGATAAGAACGGGCATCGCTTAGTCCCGTCGATTGACGACAAACTCCCTCCTGTCCCGGGCGATGAAGGCCGCCTTATGCAGGTGCTCACCAATTTGCTCGATAATGCCGTGAAATATACGCCCGCCGGCGGCACCATCACCGTGAATTCCAGGTTGATTACTGGCGCGGGAACAGCCGGAGCCTCCGAAGGAGGAATCGAACTCACGGTGTCAGACACAGGGATCGGCATCCCCGAACAGGACCGCCCACGAGTGTTTGAGCGATTTTATCGTGTCGACAAGGCCCGGTCGCGTGAACTGGGTGGGACAGGGCTCGGGCTAGCAATTGTGAAGCATATCGTAGAAGGGCATGGAGGGCAGGTGTGGGTAGAAGCGAACCAGCCTCACGGGAGCAAATTCGTGGTGCGCCTTCCCATTCGAAGCAGAGATAAAATGGTGGTTCAAGCAGGCAAGGCGTAGCCTGCACACGTTGTTCGTGAAACGTATCTCGTGAAGCGTCGTTCGCTCAAAAGCGCGTATGGCAGAAACGGTGCTGAGTTTTTAATTGTGAGTGATCAGATAGAACCCGCCACGTAAAACTCACGACTCAAGACTTTCCGATTAGTCGCATGTCATACGCGATCAGCTATATATCCCCCCCCCCGCGCGCGAGATACGCTTCACGAACGACAAGATACGAAATACGCTCACTGGACTGCTACCACCGGACGAGGCTGGTCGCCCACGTCAAGCCTCCGCCGAAGCTGCCCAACAGTACGAGATCGCCGGATGCAATAGCCCCACCGCGCACCGCCGCATCGAGCGCGATGGGTAATGAGGCTGATGACGTGTTACCGTACCGTTCGATGACCGACGAGAGTCTATCCTGTGGGATGGC
This sequence comes from Nitrospira sp., assembly GCA_046604365.1. Classification (GTDB taxonomy): domain Bacteria; phylum Nitrospirota; class Nitrospiria; order Nitrospirales; family Nitrospiraceae; genus Nitrospira_D. The sequence goes on along the minus strand of JBJACV010000006.1, from coordinate 20,190 downwards.
CAGACGATCGGCGATCTGGGCCAGAATTCGACCGTTGGCCTGATGCAGAACCACTTGCTTGACCTCCCGAAGATCGGCCCCGAACTCCTTCAAGATATCCTGCACGGCCTGCTCAATCCGCCGAATCGCAACCCGATAGAGTGAGGCCCCCTGCATACGCAGGGTATGTTCATGCTTCTCTACCGTGGCCTGAGAGGACGGCGTGCGCGACCCGCCGGCCTGAACACGAATGAGCTCATGCCGCGATCCATCGGCGCGCAACCTGACGCCTAAGATTCCTCGCATCTCCCGGTTTTGATCTTCCTCGCCACGCAATACGACGGCGCCCGCCCCATCGCCGAACAACATGGCGGTCGCCCCATCTTTTGGATCAAGAAAACGAGACTTGACCTCCGATGCCACTACCAGGCAGGTCTGGATTTGCCCGCTCTCTATCATGGCCTGAGCCATGGAGAGCGCGTATAGAAAGCCGGAGCAGGAGGCGGATACATCGAACGCGCCCACTCCTTTGCATCCCAATCCCCGCTGGACATAACAAGCGGTTGAAGGAAACACCGCATCCGGAGACGTGGTCGACAAAATGATGCCCTCGATAGCGGACGCCTCACAGCCGGCCGCTGAGAGAGCCTGCCGCCCCGCCTCAATCGCCATGTCGGAAGACGCTTCGTGATCTGCCGCCCAACGCCGCTCTCGAATGCCGGTCAACCGGTAGATCTGGTCGGGAGCGAGTCCTAACGGCCGGGCAATCTCCTCGTTTGTCACGACCCGGTGAGGCACATAGCTGCCCGTTCCAATCGCCCTGGTTCGAATCATGCTTCCTACCTATTTGGGTCAAGACAACAGGGTGACACCAATACGACGTGCGCGGGATTATAGGGAGAGGGCGGATGTGGGTCAACCGAACCCTCATTCTCGTTGCTTTTTGCCCTCCATTCTTGCTATGAATCAAAAGTATGTCATCACTGCCTACAGCCCCTAACACCAAAGCCAGCTGGACATCGCGAGCATCTTTCCTGCCGCTGCTGGGTTGTCTTCTCGTAGGGCCAAGCTTCCTTGCCGCCTGTGCAGGCAGCCCCGAAGACATACGGAGCGGCATCAAGAAAGCGGTCAGCGGCGTAGACGAGCAGATCTTTCTCGAAGACAATGTTGAGAAGCAGCTTTTCCACCCCAATGTGATCATGAAACGTGGAGAAGCATTTTTTGAGAAAGAGGAATACAACGAAGCCTTGACCGAATATAACCGGTTCCTTGATCTCTTCCGGAACCATGTGCTCGCCCCCTATGCCGCGTTTAAGGTCGGAGAGGTTCAGCTCAAGCTGGCGAAAAGCATCGATCGGGACCCTGAGCCCATTCAGAAAGCCATCACCGCATTTGAACGCGTCCGGAAAGACTATCCTGGAAGCCGCTACGATGCCCAAGCACAGCAGAAACTTGAAGACTGCCATAACTGGCTGGCGCAAATGCACCTATTCGTAGGCCAGTTCTACTACCGGCGCGGCTCGTACCTGGCTGCCGCGCACCGATTCGAACACATCATCAAGACCTATCCCGATCGGCTCGTCGCTCCCGATGCGTTATATTTTCTAGCCATGAGCTACCATGAATTGGGGGCCGACGATTGGGCACGGGAGAGCCTGGTCCTCCTGGCAAACAAATACCCGGATAGCACAGCAGTCAATGACGGAAACAGCCTGCTCGCAAAACTAGGCGGAGCGAAACCAGGTCCCCAGCTCGCGCATAAATCGGATCCATCCCCCATCGCCGATATTGGAGCGGCTGCTGCCGGATCTCCAGTGTCAAACCTGTTCTCAATTCCTTCTCCCAGTGGGTTGGGTCAAGCCTTTACCGCCTGCCGCCTCGGCGCCTGGTGCTAGTCGCGTCGCTCGTATCTCGTGAAGCGTATCTCGCAAGCAAAGAGTGAGCACGCTCATTTTCCTTCCTGCGCTTCACGAGATACGAGCGACGAAGAGCAGAGCAGCGAGTAGGCACTCATGAGCCGCTGAAGAGATTATGAAAAGCAGAGACTAGCGGGAAAAAACTACTGTCCCAGATACCAGCCGATACCGTACCGCTCCAGAAAGCTCGTGACCATCGTGAGAGAATTTGCGTAGATCATCACGCCGACGACGACCAGCAACACTCCGCTCACAGTTGAAACACCCCAGAGATAGGCGCGGGCCTGCTTGAAGTAGGCCAGGAATCGATCCACACCCAACGCCGTCAGAAAAAGCGGCAGACCCAGCCCTAGCGAATAGGACGTCAAGAGCACCACCCCGCTCACGAGGGAATCTGTCGTGCTGGCATACAAGAGGATCGATCCCAATACCGGCCCCACGCAGGGGGTCCAGCCCGCGGCAAACGCCACGCCGATCAGGAACGATCCCAAATATCCGGCCGGCCGGCTGCGGAATTGAAAGCGATGCTCCATTTTTAAGAAATTTAAATTCAGGATGCCGAGCAAATAGAGCCCGAATACCACGATCAAGGCCCCGCCGAAGCGGCGAATGTGGTCCTGATACGTAATAAGCACTTGCCCCAAGAGACTGGCCGATGCGCCAAACGCAATGAACACCGAGGAGAACCCGGCGATGAACAACAACGAGTTCAGCACAATCGCCTTCTTGAATTTCACCCGTTCCGATGCATCCGTCAGCTGTTCGACCGAGAGTCCCGTGATGTACGAAATGTAGGACGGCACCAGCGGCAGCACACATGGGGACACGAACGAAAGCAAGCCGGCTGAAAACGCGGCAATCAGTGAAATTTGGGGGATCGATTGCGTCATGCTTACGACTTCATGAGTATCTGGATCAACTCCCGGGCTTCAGGCGAGTCCCAGTCGCGGGCGCCAAAAATCTTTTTTCGAATCACGCCTTGGCGATCGACCATGAAGGTGAGGGGGAGCGATCGCGCGCCATAGATGAAACCCACTCGATATTCCTCGTCATGGAGAATGGGAAACGTAAACCCCATCTCCCGCTGAAACGGACGAGTCACCACGGCGCCTTGGGCATCCGTGGACACCGCCAAAATCTCGAATTCCCTGCGGGAAAGAGTCCGATACAGTTGCTCCATCGCCGGCATCTCAACCCGGCAGGGTCCACACCAGGTAGCCCAGAAATTCAGCAAGACGACTTTGCCTCGGAATTGAGACAGGCTCATCATGTTGCCGGCAAGATCGCGCAACTGAAAGTTCGGCGCCTCGTCGCCGACCTTGACCATCGTCAGATTCCGTTCAACAGCTTGCGCATGCGTGAATAGCGACTCCGCGTCGGCCGAACTTGATAGACATACACCGAGCGCGGGCTGAGCAGCCATCAGTCCGATGCACATCCATATGGACGAAAAACATTTCATAAACAGGTCCCACTACGATGGCGGACGCAATTCCCTTGAAATCTTGTCATCTTACAAACGCCCCAAAAGCAGTGTCAAGGCAGCGCCTGTGCGCCCTGCTGCCCCTCACCTCTTTAGTAGTGATGGACAAATCCGTGCGCCTCCTCTAGAATCCAACGAACTCCAACGTCAGTCTGTCGCTCGGACCTCGTCAATTTCTACACGAACCACCGGCGGCGTTCGATAACCGCAACTTTGAGGGATCGCATGAGAAATAACTACTTGTTCACTTCGGAGTCAGTCACGGAAGGCCACCCTGACAAGATTGCCGACCAGATTTCAGATGGGATTCTGGACGCGATGATCGCGAAGGACAAATACTCGCGTGTCGCCTGCGAAACCATCTTGACCACCGGCATCGCCTTCGTCGCCGGTGAAATTTCCACCAAAGCCTATGTGGAAATTCCCGACATCATCCGCGACGTCATCAAGGACGTGGGCTACGCCGATGCCTCGTGGGGGTTCGACTATCATACCTGCTCCGTCTTGACCGCCATCCACCAGCAATCCGGCGACATCGCCATGGGCGTCGATTCCGGAGGAGCCGGCGACCAAGGGTTGATGTTCGGCTACGCCACGAATGAAACCGACGAGTTGATGCCGATGCCGATCGTCTTGGCCCACCGATTGACCAAGCGTCTGGCGGAGGTACGTAAAAGGGGCATCCTCCCCTGGGTACGCCCGGACGGCAAATCCCAAGTGACCGTCGAATACAAGAACGGCAAGCCGGTGCGCATCGATACGATTGTTGTCTCGACTCAGCACAGCCCTGACGTAACAAATAAGCAAATCGAACGCGACATTATGGAGAAAGTCATCAAGCCCATGATGCCGAAGCGCCTCTACGACCCCACGAGCGTCAAGCACCACATCAATCCGACCGGCCGCTTTGTCGTCGGCGGACCGATGGGCGATACCGGCCTGACCGGCAGAAAAATCATCGTGGACACCTATGGCGGACACGGCAGCCACGGCGGCGGCGCGTTCTCCGGCAAGGATCCCACGAAGGTCGATCGTTCCGCCTCCTACATGGCCCGCTATATCGCGAAGAACCTCGTCGCCGCGGGCTTGGCCGACAAATGCGAAGTACAGCTGGCCTACGCAATCGGTGTCGCCGACCCCGTATCCGTGCTCGTCGACACGAAGAACACGGAGAAAGTCTCCGTCGAGAGTCTCGACAAGCTTGTGCGCAAACATTTCCCGATGACACCGCGCGGCATCATCGATCACCTGAAGCTCCGCCGTCCGATCTTCCGCAAGACCGCGTCATACGGGCACTTCGGGCGCAACGAACCGGAGTTCACGTGGGAAAAGACCGACAAAGCCAAGGTCTTGCGCAAAGACGCAGGCCTGTAACGACAGCAGGCTGATGCCAAGGTGAAGGTGTAGTAACTGAGGCTCAGGCTTAGGGAGTGGAGCAGGGTGTATGACTCTGCCTCAACCTTAACCTGGGCCTTCTTTTTGACGAGGAGGTGTCCGTGGATTACGACGTGAAAGACATCAAGCTGGCGGATGCCGGCAAGTTGAAAATCGAATGGGCCGAGGCCACCATGCCGGTGCTGCGTCTGATCCGCAAGCGATTCGCGCGGCAACAGCCGCTGAAGGGAGTGCGGGTCACTGCATGCCTCCACGTCACGACGGAAACAGCGAATTTGGCGATCACGCTGAAAGCGGGCGGAGCCGATGTCCGCCTCTGCGCGTCGAACCCGCTCAGCACGCAGGATGAGGTGGCCGCCGCCTTGGTTCAGCATGAAGGCATCCCGACCTTCGCCATCAAGGGCGAGGACAACGAGACGTACTATCGCCACATCGAATCCGCCATCGCCCATCGTCCGCATGTCACGATGGATGACGGCGCAGATGTCGTGTCGCATCTCCACTCCAAGCGACGGGAACTGTTGAAAAACGTGATCGGCGGCACAGAAGAAACCACCACGGGTGTGATTCGCCTGCGCAGCATGGCCGAAAAGAAAGTGCTCAAGTTTCCGGTCATCTCCGTCAACGATGCCGACACCAAGCACATGTTCGACAACCGCTACGGCACGGGCCAATCCACCATGGACGGCATCGTGCGCGCCACCAACCGATTGGTCTGCGGCTCGGTCGTCGTGGTCGTGGGCTACGGCTGGTGCGGACGCGGCATCGCGATGAGGGCCAAAGGCATGGGCGCCGACGTGATCGTCACAGAAATCGATCCGTTGAAGGGCCTGGAAGCGGTCATGGACGGCTTCCGCGTCATGCCGATGGAACAGGCGGCTCCGATCGGCGATTTCTTTGTCACGGTAACCGGCAACATCCACGTCATCCGCAACGAACATTTCGCGGCCATGAAAGACGGCGCCATCGTCTGCAACAGCGGCCATTTCAACGTGGAGCTGGACATCCCGGCTCTGGAAAAGATGAGCAAGTCACGGAAGATTGTTCGCCCCGGCGTCGAGCAATTCACGATCAAGAACGGCAATCGCGTGAGTCTTCTCGGCGAAGGCCGCCTCGTCAATCTGGCGACGGCGGAAGGCCATCCGTCCAGCGTCATGGACATGAGCTTCGCCAACCAGGCGCTCGGCGCGGAATACCTCGTGAAGAACTACAAGAAGCTGGAGAAGAAGGTCTACCCGGTGCCGGCGGACATCGACAAAGAAATCGCGCGGCTCAAGCTGGCCGGCATGGGCGTCAATATCGATACACTGACGGCGGAGCAGAAGAAGTATCTGGCATCCTGGGAAATGGGCACCTAACAGGATGCTGAAAATGCCCCCCGGCGTTGTTCTCAGTCGCCCGTCTTCCCGCGACGTACCGTAAGGGTACGCCTCGGTCGCCGCGCTCCCTGCGGCCTAGCCGGGATGCCATTTTGAGCATCCTGATTCGGGCGAAGATCGCTGAGGTAAAAGGCGCGCAGTCGAGAGCACCCGCACCGCGCCTGCCTGGAAACAAAGAAGAAGGCCGCCACAATTGAGGCGGCCTTCTTCTTTGTGGCACATACTCCTCCGAGAGCTACAACGTGCTCGCCCAACTTTGACTTTATTTCGGACTAATCCTGGCCAGCCTGTTTCTGCTGCTGGTTCACATCAAGAATCGGCCGTGCCTCCTTCACTTCCTTGTCGAATTGAGCCGCATCAATTTCACGATACCCATACTTATCGGCACCCTGGACAGGCGTAGAAGACCCTGCCAATTCGCCAGCAATGATGCTTTTTGTCAATTGCGCCCGATCATCATCAACAAAAATGGTAGCAGTCTTGTACTCCAAGGGGACAAGGGCAAACAGATTCTTCTCGCCGCTGGGCAAAAATGTGTCGATGGCCACCAGTAGTTTCTCCAAATCTGTGCGATTCACTCGTTTGGAGCCCAGCACGATAATGTCGCTGCTCTTCGCCTGGGAGTCCACACTCACACCGGTTTCGCTGATATGTTCTACATCCTCGGCAGGAAACTCCTGAGCAGGATTGGCCTTGAGGAAATCCTGAATCCGCTGCCTGAGGTCGGGGAGCGTCTTCAATCGATCGCGCTGCCACATGGGGATCAGCAGGTCGCCCGAACTGATATTTCGAAAATGCTGATCGGACCTGAGAAGCAGCTTACGTACTTTATTCTGCTGCCACTTTCCGCGATCCCGCTCTTCAAGATACAGGTGCCCGCGGACAACCCGCCGATACGAACCGTCACCACGAAGCTCTAGATAATGTGAGAACGGCCCCCCATTATGCTTCAAGTACATAGTACGGTCTCGGGAAACACGCACATCCCCTTCCGCACCGGCCATGGATCCCGCCACCAGAAAGAAAATACTACTGAGTATGGGGAGCATATATTTCAATGAATGGATCACGACAACCACCTTCTTTCTTCGCCACGCATTGGCATGAAGCCCCACTCATGGCCTCCACTCCTAACGGCCATGGTTATTTCCTCACATTGCGACGGACTGGCTCTTTCTCTGACTCATAGAAACCCTCCACAAGCCAATACAGCAAGAGAACTCCCGCCATGAAAACCCCTGCCAATATAATGTGCATTGTTTCCTCATTACCGTGAGACTCAACAGAAATCGTCGCTTGATCGCCCGGGCATTATCCACAGCGCCAGTGCGATCGCGTTGCCGGCGACCCCGTGAGGTGAACCTGAGAAGGCTTTGGGCGTCCATGTCCAAAGATATCCTATCGACTATTCAGCAAACTCATAGTGGCACTGCCACTTATGGTTGCCTCCGACTGCTCTGTCCACCATAAAATTTACCTCAAGAGGGCGGATAGACAAAAACTTTTCGATCTTCTTGCCGTGATTGAAAGGAGACAACATAACCGGGATGCGCGAGATTAACTCAGAACTTCGGGGAATCGGCGCGGCTCAGGTCACGGCACAAATCAGACAGATGCAACGCAACCGCCAAGCGCTCCTCCGGCGTCATGCGTCCGTCCTACTCGATTTTCTCGTGTGCGAGCCGCTCGCTCAACTGCTTTGGTCGCCGTTGGAAACCAGCGGGGATCGTCGATTGTCGGAGATTCATACCAGCAAGAACAAGAATGCAATAGGTCACTTGGAAGAGAGCAGCAACGGACGGGCGGTGAAAAACGAGGGCGGCTGTCATACTCTCACTGCGCGTATGCAACGAGGGCCTTCTGAGGCCGCGCGTTGCGCGAGCACAAGAGCATGACAGCCGCCCTCGTCGCACCCTTCCAGAATTGTTTACTTCCCGAATGCTTTTTTCAACAGCGGCTCTATCTCGCCCTTGGCCGCCATGGGATCGAGCACATCGGTGTCCCCGTAGAACGTGCCATCAATGAACACTTTCGGGAGCGTCGGCCAATTCGTCATCTTCGTCAAGGCTTCCCGCTTCACCGGTTGCGAGAGCACGTCGATCAGTTCGTACGGGTATCCGTATTTGTCGAAAAACTGCATCGTCTCTCTGGTGAACCCGCACATCGGCATGCTCTTGGTCCCTTTGCCATAGATCAGAATCTTGTGCGCCTGTACTTCTTTTTGTATTTCTTCTTCGATCGGTTCTGCCATTGTCCGGCCTCCTTCAATAGACGTAATCGGATGGACTCAGAGCCCTACGCGCTTAGCTTTCGTCCTGGGTCTTCGCCGTCAATTCCAGGGCATGAATACGCCCATCCTTCATCGGCGCATCCAGTGCCTGATAAATCATGCGATGCCGGTCGAGAAGATTTTTTCCGGCAAACGCCGATGAAACCACACTCACCTTGAGGTGATTCATCGTCCCTGTACGATCCGTCACCGTCACCACGGCATCCGGCATGCTCTTGCGGACATAGTCGGTCAATACGTCTGGTGTAATCACGCTGCCTCCCTGCTCTTACCGGTAAATACCCTAGCTGAAATGGCCTCAGAAAGGCAATGTGTCCTATGAGGTGGTGGCTTCCACCACCTGGTGGTGCTCTTGAGCAAACAGGTTACCGCTACACAACAGACCAAACGTTCATCTGATTGAAATTCAATCAGATGAACATCCGTCCTATGTCGGCATAAGCCTTGCGTTTCCGTCTTATCAACAGATGACACATCGCATGAGCACCAGCCAACTACCCTTCACCAGGAGGTCGCTATGGACGAGTTCAAATCGGGGTTTTTTGTCGGGGGTGACAGCTGCAACGGCCGTGTGCTGATCGTAGATGACGAACCGGACATCCGCAAGGTCGTCCGCATGACGCTCCACAAGGCAGGGTACGATGTCCTGGAGGCAGAGAACGGGGCCAAAGCGATCGACACGATCAACACCGGCGAAAATCGTCTCTTACTGGATGTCATTATCTGCGACATTCGCATGCCCAAGGTCAACGGCATCGAAGCCATCGCCTACTTTCGCCAGAACTATCCGCGCGTGCCGCTGATCGTCCTGACAGGATTCCCGGATACCGACATGGCCACCTCTCTGCTGCGGCAGGGCGTCGTCGATTACCTGGTGAAACCGGTCGAGGGCGAGAAGCTCAAGGCCTCCGTCGCGCGTGCGATGGAACAACGTGAACTGGCGCATCTGTGATGATCTCCAACCTTTCCACATCGGACGGGACGCGCGTGCCATCCGCCGCTCCGTCCGATACAGCCGGTCACCGGTCCGACCAGGACGGGCAAGAGCGGATGGTATCCGTGACGCCCGCCCCCGCCACAAGGGTCGCGATCATCGGCGCCGGGCGCGGCGGGACCGCACTGCTGGATCTGCTCCACCAGCTGCGCACGATCGAGGTGGTCGGCATCATGGACCGGAATCCAGCCGCGCCGGGGCTTCAACGGGCTCGCGAACTCCATGTGCCCGTCTATGAGCGCCTCGCCGACCTGATCAGCAGCCAGCGAGTCAACCTGGTGATGGACGTGACAGGCGATCCGAACATGGATCAGATGCTTCATGACCAGACGACCGGAGGGGCCGACATTCTGAGCGGGCCGGCCTCGCGGCTCCTATGGGACCTGGTGCGGCATGAATCTGCGCTGCAAGCCGAACTGCTCCATGCGGAGAAACTGGCCGGCATCGGTTCCTTCGCCGCCGGCATCGCCCATGATATGAACAATCCGCTTCAGCTCATTCTGGGACTTGCCGAAAACCTGCTGGACGAGCGTGACATCGAAACCGTGCATCTCCAAGCCCGCGACATCATCGAGGCCGTCAAGCGCACGACAGCTATTTGCCGAGATCTCACCTCCTATTCTCGCCGCGCTTCTTCGCAGCAAGACAGTCTGATCGCCATCAACAGCAAACTCGATGAAGCCCTTAAGATCGCCCGTTACGCCGTGGCGCTTCAAGATATCGACATCCGCAAATCCTACCAACCTGACATCGCGGTGAAAGGCAATCCGGATGAACTCCTGCATGTCTTCGTCAATCTCATCACCAACGCCGTCCAGGCGATGGACCACGGTGGAACGTTGACTCTGGAAACCGCTGCGGTACAGGGGGCAACCCGGGTTCGCGTATTGGACACCGGCTGCGGCATCCCCGCCGATTTGCTCGACCGCATCTTCGAGCCGTTTTTTACGACGAAGCCACCGGGAAAAGGGACGGGCCTTGGGCTGTACAACATCAAGAACGTGATTCACCACATGCACGGCACAGTCGAGGTCGAGAGCCGCGTGGGGCGAGGCTCGACCTTTACCATTACCTTTCCCCAGGAGACGACCACCGAGGACAGGAGTAGTCCCTCATGAGCAGGATGCCGACTTCACCGCAGCCGGACAGAGGTTGGGGACTCAAGGCCAAACTGACCGCCTCGATGCTTTTGGTGGGAGTCGTTCCGCTCGTCGTCGGCTTGAGCATGGCATTTTGGCAGGGGTCGCGGGAAATCCGGGAAGTCAGCGGGGAAAGCTTCGAGGCCCTGGCCACGGAAGCGGCCCGCAAGCTCGATCTGCTCGTGGCCGAAGAAATCGCGCAAACCGCGCGCATCGCCAACGATCCCACGATCATCCGCGAGCTGGAGCGGCGGCGCGATGCGCCGCGCGACGGAAGTCCCAAGAGTCCGGCCGCCGCACTCGCAGACCTGGAACGACGCTGGACGGCAGGAGAACCGGCCGCCGTCCATACCATCATGAACAATCCCTTGAGCGCGCTGCTCGACGAACACTATGCCGGCGTCCATAGCGCACCGGGGCAATTGCTTCCGCAAGTCGTCCGCGCATCGACGAAGATGCTGTTCCTGACCGATGTCCAGGGCCTGCTCGTGGCTGCGATGGGAGAGAAGCCGGACTTCCGGCACGATCGTGCACCCTGGTGGCAGGGCGCCTTCCACAAGGCGGTGGGCAGACTCTATATCGAAGATGTCCGGTTCAACCAGCAGGTGAATGCCTACGTCTTCACCATCTCCATCCCCGTCATGGACAACCTGCGATACGAAGTTGTAGGGGTGCTCCACCGCGTGGTCGATGCCAAAGAGTTCTTTACTCCCTCCACCCACGTCATCCGATTCGGAAAGACCGGCCACGTCATGCTGATCGATTCCAAGGGCATCGTCATCAGCTGTCCATTTCTGCCTACGGGAGTCTCGCTGTCTGATCGAAATCTCATCCCTCTGGTCACTCCGCAACAACCGGGCTGGGCGGAAGCTCCCAGCGACGGCCATGGCGGACAGGCTGCTTCCGTCATCGGCTTCGCCCCTTTACCGGAAACCAGCCGCGCGACCAACGGTTCGATTGAGAACGGATCCTGGCACACGTTCGTCTGGCAGTCGTCCGATGAACTGTTCGCTCCGATCCAACATCTCTTTATCTGGGTCACGGTCTTTGGAACCATTGCCCTCGCAATGCTGGCCGGCCTGGGATTCGCCGCAGCCAGCCGCATCGTGACTCCCGTTCAGCAGCTCCAACAGGCCGCCCAAGCGATTGCGCGCGGCGAGCTCCGGACACCGATTCAGATCCGCACAGGGGATGAACTGGAAGATTTGGCCGACGAATTCAACCGCATGAACCAACAACTAAAAGCCGCCTTCGCAGGGCTGACCGACGAAGTCAAACTAAAGACCCAGGAAGTTCAGGTACTGCAACAGTCTACGGACCACATCCTGGATGCCGTCCCTACCCCCATCCTCTTGATCGACGCCGATGAAGTCGTGCGCTACATCAACCGGGCGGCGCGCGAATCATTCACAATCCGGGATGAGCCGCCGACCCCGCTTTCCAGCATCCTCCCGCTCGATGCCGACACCCACAATCGACTCCGGCAAGAATTCCACGCCGATCGAAACGGATCAGACTCGCAAGCCGGCGCGAACCCTATCGAGTCACCGAGAGATCCGCTCGCTCCTACCGCCGAATCCGGGTCGCACAGCAACCGTTCGGATCTCCATATGGGAACACGCGTCTACCATTACCAATGGTTCCGGCTGCCTGCCAGGCCAGGACAAAAAGATAGCATCGGCCTGGTCTTGCGGGATACGACGGACGAGAGCCGGCTGCAAGATCAGCTCGTCCAGGCCGAAAAGACGGACAGCCTGAGCCTGTTGACAGCCGGAATCGGCCATGAACTCAACAATCCGTTATTCGGAATCGTCGGATTAGGCGAAGCGATCGAGGAAGAGACGAGCCTTGAACGGGTGAAAGCCTATGCCCGCGATATCGTAGTCCATGGCCGACGCATGGCGACGATCATCAGAGATTTCACCGGCGTGGCAAGCCGAGAAGTTTCGGATCAGCGCGTGCCGGTCTCACTCGAAGATGAATTGGACCGAACCCTGGCGGCGATAGAAATGACGGGCATCACGGTCACCAAGTGCTACGCGGGAAACGTGCGGGTACTGGCGCTGCCGGACCAGCTTCGTCAGGCGTTGACGAATGTGATCACCAATGCGGTTCAGGCCATGAGAGGCTCCGGCACGTTGACGCTATCCACCGCGCAGTCGGATCACACCGGCACTGCAACAATCGCCGACTCGGGGCCCGGCATCTCTAAGCAGCACTTGCCAAAAATCTTCGATCCATTTTTTACAACCAAGGGGCAGGGAGAAGGGTCCGGCCTCGGCTTGACGGTAGCGAGACGTATCATCAGAAAATTCAGGGGCGACGTCCGCATCGAGAGCCTCGAAGGGCGCGGCACCACCTGTACAGTGACTTTGCCGATCCTTGCCGCCGCGGCAGAGGGGAAAACATGGACTCCATCCGCGTCTCGCTCAGAGCCGCAACCATCGCCCTTGTCATAGCAGGGGCATGGGGAATCGCCTCGCTCCCACTCGCGAAGACCGGCCCCGGAACGGACGGCATTCCGCCCGAGAAAGTCGCCGATTACGTCCATGCCGTGCTGGAAGCCGACCGGACGATCTATACGACCCACATCGTTAACCGCATGCAGGAGAAAAGCATCGTATCGGCAGCTGAGCATTGGGAACAAGAGAATGCCCTCCCGCTGCCGGCGCAATTCCTCCAACATTCAGGCCGGCTCGTCGCAGAAGGCGGAAATGGAATTCGCTACCGGCTCATTGGGCAGTGGCCGATCTATCAGCGTAATGCCCCGGCCACAGATTTTGAACGCAAAGCGCTGGACACGCTCCGGCGTCAGCCTGAACGGCCAGTCACCGGCATCGTCGCCAGCGGCAAGAAGCACTACTTCCAGGCCATCTACCCGGACCGTGCCGTCTCGGCCGCCTGCGTGACCTGCCATAACAGCCACCCCTTGAGCCCGAAGCAGGATTTCAAGTTGAACGACGTGATCGGCGCCATCGCCATTACGATTCCGCTGGAATAGAAAGGCGTCGATCGTCACACGCCACTCGTCAATCGATGAGGGAAATCGGATCCCATTCTGCGCACTTGATGTGTGACGATTGACGAGGCTGTTACGAAGGCGTGGCAGGACTTGTCGGCGCGGGATTCGCCGCCGTGTGATATTCGTCGCGATAGATTTGGACCGCCGTCATCAGGAGACTGACCAGGATCGGTCCGACGAAGAGCCCCAGTATGCCGTAGAGCGACAGCCCTCCGAGCACGCTCAACACCAGCAGCAGGACGGGAATCTGAACATCCTGACCGATCAACCAGGGACGAAGAAACTGATCGACCATGGACACTACGCCGATGCCCCACGCCAACATGATGAGGGCCTTTCCAGCCGGACCGACCCAAAACAAATAGAGCACGACCGGCCCCCAGACCAGCGCCGTTCCGCCGAACGGAATCGGCGCCAGGATGATGGTCAATGCCGTGAGCACCACAGGAAAGGGAACGTCGAGCGCGAAATAGGCCAGCCCAGCCAACACACCCTGGACGATCGCCGTCACCAACATTCCCTTGACCACCGCGCGAATCGTTTGATCCAGCCGAGTGACGATCTTCTGTTTATGCGACTCTTCCATCGGAATCAGCTCGTAGAAAGCGGCAAACCATTTCGAGCCGTCCTTGAATAGAAAAAACAGCACCAGCAGCATGATAAAGAAATCCGTCACCAGGATAGCCGCGTTCTTCAGCAGATCACCCATCTGGCCGACAAGAAACTGGCTGAGCCCTTTCGCACCTGCCAATACCGACTGTTCCATTGAAAATTTCTGTGTATCGATCTCGGCAGCGGCAGTCCGCAACCATTCCCCGATGAACGGGATCGTCGCCAATTGGTCCGGCAGCCGGTGAAGTCCGCCGGCGGCGATCCATAATCGAATCGCCTGCTCCGCCGCCCCGGCCTCATGCACCAGCATCACCCCCATCACAGCCAACGGCACGACGACCATGCCCAACGCCCCGAGGGTCAGCACCATGGCAGACAATGTCTCATTGTCATTGAACAGCTTGGAAAGCCTACGATGGAGGGGGAACGCCCAATGGGCCAAGAGTCCGGCCAACAGAACGGAGAACACAAACGGCTGAAGCATGAGCCCCATCTGGTAGAGCAGCAGCGCCAGAAGAGCAAAAAACGCGATGGAGAACAGTTGTTGTTGAGTCATGGGGTCGTGAGGACACGTATCTCGTGAAGCGTATCTCGTAAGAGAAGGGAAGCTTTCCCTTTCTGTCGCGCGCTCGCTCGCCTCGCGGCGAAGCCGAGGGCCTCGCTGAGCCCGATCCGCCGACAATGCGAGGAAAGCGGGCGAAGCGGGCTTCACGAGATACGCTTCACGAACGACAGGAAAAAAAAACGGCGGATCGGCGATTGCCGCAGAACAACCTGAATAATGCGGGCTAGAGGTCTGGTTCTTTTCCGATCAAGGCCACAGATCGTCCGCGATGCTGATTCATGTCGCGGACGTTGCCGGGCAATCGGGGTGCCTCTTCCGGCCAGGCTGTCGCGCCCATGTCGCTGACCCCCTGAAACTTGGCCCCCTCCTCCATCACCATGACCGGACAATGCACTTCGCCGATCAACGTCGCCGTTTTTAACAGCTGAACCCGTTCCGTCGCCGTCACCGTGGCCTTGATACGGCCGCTGCTGATGAGCGATCCGGCTGAAATCGTTCCCTTGACGATTCCATCTTCTCCGACGATAATCTCGCCCTTGGTCTGTACATCGCCTTCCAGCCTGCCATCGATCCGCACTGTGCCTTCGACCTTGATCTCACCCTTCAGTTCGACCCCTTTGGCAAGCAGTGTAATATTACCGTCGTCCATATATCCTGTTTTTTTCATAGGAACTCCTCGTTGAAACCGGCCAGGGCCAGAATACCGCAAGACGAGGCGGACTACTAGTAGTTGTTGAGAATCGGCGGAGCCAGGTCAAGCAGGCTCCGGCCTCATCCCCCGGATCAGGAGAATCCGAACGTCTGTTTGAGCCGTTCCCACATTCCTCCTCCATGGACTTCGCAATAGACGGCCGGTTCTGTGCCGGCAATGAAGATCTCGAAGATTTTTTCCGGACATTGAGATGTGGCCAGCTGGCCGGTTTTGGGATCGATCCGGCGCTCGACCAGTCCATCAGGCATTTCAAAATCCGGCTGGTCTGGTCGAATAAGCCGGGCTGCCAACTCACTCCAAATCGGAAGCGCCGCTTGCGCGCCGGTCAGTTTGATCGGCCGCTCATCGTCGAACCCCACCCACACTCCGATCACAAGATCCGTCGTATAGCCGACAAACCACGCGTCTCGATACCCGTCCGTTGTGCCGGTCTTGCCTGCGACCGGGCCTTGTACACCGAGCACTCTGGCCTTAGCGCCGGTTCCCTGATCGACCACCCCCTTCAACAGGGACGTCACGAGATAGGCTCCTTGCGGAGAGGCGGCCTGGTGCCGATCGATGGTGGGGCTCCAGACCGTCTCACCGGTCTCGCGCGCCATATTGGAGATCGCGATCGGATGCACCACAATACCCCCGTTGGCCAATCCCCCGTAGGCCGATGTAATGCCGAGCAACGAGACAGCGGAGCTGCCCAATACAACGGAGAGGTTACCGGGCAGCGGCGTCGTGATCCCGAATGCCCGCAGCATGCCGAGGAAGGGTCCGATACCGGTCCGGTGCGCCACTCGCACGGCAGGGACATTCAATGACTGTTCAAGCGCGGTTCGCACCGTGACTTGGCCGCGATATTGTCGATCGTAATTCTGCGGCGACCAGGGGCCGGTTCCGGATTCCAAGGTGACCGGCTCATCCTCAATCAAGGTAGCGGGAGTGAACCCGGCCTCCCCTTGATCCCGCGCCGCCTCGAATGCAGCCAGATACACAAACGGTTTGAAGAGCGACCCGGCCGACCGATGCGCTTGTGCGGCTCGGTTGAATTGGCTCACACGATAGTCCCGCCCGCCGACCATCGCAAGAATGTGTCCGGTCTTCGCCTCCAGCACAACAACCGCGCCCTGAAGCGGCGATTCGCCCCTCTGAAGCGGCGGATGGGCTGTTTCCAAGCCGGCCAATCCTCGCTGCAACGCCTGCATGGCAAGTTGCTGAATCCATGGGTCGAGCGTCGAAAAAATCCTGGCCCCCTCCGGGATGCCCATGCCGGTCCCTTCCTCGACTTCCCGCAGCAAATAGTCGACGAAATGCGGCGCATCGCTCAGCGCATCCTTGGTCAGCGCCACCCGCACCGGACGATTGACCGCCTTTGTCCAATCTTGTTCCGTCACCAGTCCCTGGTCCCGAAGTCGGCGGAGCACGATGTTCCTGCGCTCTGTCGCATGCTCAAGGTGTTTCACCGGCGAATAGGTGTTGGGCCCCTTGATCAGTCCGACGATCAGCGCCACCTCATCGACCGATAATTCGTCGAGGCCTTTACCGAAGTACCGATGGGCCGCTTCCCCGACGCCATAGATGGACACGGATCCGGCCTGGCCCAGATAGATTTCGTTCAGATAACTTTCGAGAATGTCTTCTTTCCGATACTTAAACTCCAGCACAACGGCCGCCATAAACTCTTGAAATTTACGCCGCATGGTTCGCTGCGGTGAATAGTAGAGGTTCTTCGCCAGCTGTTGCGTCAGCGTGCTCCCTCCCTGCACCACGGCACCACGGGTCATGTTGGTCCACAACGCCCGGCCGACGGCGATAGGATCAATTCCATGGTGGGAAAAGAAGCGGCGGTCTTCGACGGCCAACAGCGTCTGAACCAGCAGCGGGGGAATGCGGCTCAGCGGAATCCACTCCCTGACCTGTTTGGACCCGGCGCGCATGCCGCTGATGACCGCCGGTTCGAGCGCAACGAACGGGGCCGGTTGTTCGTCCGGCAGCGAAAGCACCTCGCTCACAATGCCGTCCGCCAATCTCATGCGAACGCGTCTGGCCGGAAGCTGAGCTTCTTCCTGGGCGTGCAAAACAAGATCGATCACATCGTCCGTGAGTAGATATTCACCGGCGGCCTTCGGCGCGGTGGGGACTCGGCGGTATTCCAACCGATGCAGCCGATCAAGCAACCCGGACTGTTCCATCGGCAGCCCAGGTTTGAGAAAGAACGGCGCGCCGTAGATCACCAGCGGCGGATGCTCATCGCTTCTTGGCAAGGTCAGCGTCATCGAGAGAATGAAACCGTATACGGCAAGCCCCGTCACCCCCGCTCCAAGAATGCCGAGAGACGTGTAGAGACCGCGACGGATCCACATAGACAGACTGGATGAACCGGCAAGAGACATCCGTTCAGCTTACCCTGTACCGGCATGGAAGGGAACAGTCCCGATATCTAAAAGGGGAGAAGAGGCCTAGACCGGTGGAACAAATCTGCCGCCTCGTGCGCTAGGCAAGACGACAACCGGTCATCAGACGGGGGAAGCTGTCATCGTGATCGTTACCTCATTGCCTCGCTCATTATAGATCAGGTTGGGGCACAAGGACCGCGCGATGAAGATTCCTCGCCCGTTGACAACAGCCGGATCGCAGGCCTCATCGGAGCATTGAAGAAATCGCCGCCACGCGAAACCGTTCCCTTCGTCGACGATACGATAGATCCGCCGCTCTGCATCGTTCTCGTAGCGGACATGAATCGCGATCCGCCGAACGGTGAGGCAAGGAACGGCCAGCCGCTGCCGAAGCAATTCCTCATACCGACCCTGCACCAACGCCTGATGTTTTTCCTGATAGCCTATTTCAAGGTTGCCGTGCTCCACGGCATTGCACAGCAGTTCGTGCAACGCGCTGCGCAGGTGTAATTGCCGAATATCTGGCAATGTCGAGGCTGTGACGTGCATCAACCACGTGACGACTCCGGAGACGTGAGCGGGATCGGACTCCAGAATGAGTCGGCACTCCGAGCCCCGGACAGAGGCAACGCCGACCATCCAGAGGGGGCAAGCTTTACCGGTTTCATCAGGCGTGCGTTCAGGAACAGCCATCTCCATGGCCGGATCGCCCGATGCCTGTTCCTGAAACGCCTTAGCCACACGCGTAAAGAATTCCCGATCATGACGGACAGAGACCGGCGTCTCCTCTGAGTTCAGCAGCCGTTCAACATCCATCTGGACGACGCTCTCCACCGAAGTCTCCTTTCGGTATCACACCGTCAACTCAATGCCGATCAAGGCGGCATCGTCGGCAAACTGTTCGTGCCCCAGCCATTGCATAGCCTGCGTGACGGTCAGATTCACAACCTCTGTCAGCGGTCGGAAACCAAGGGTGCGAACGGTTTCCACGAGACGCTCCCGTCCCCACAATTCGCCCGAATCGGCGGCACCTCATACAAGCCATCACTGACGAGGTACAGACGGTCACCCGGTGACACGGACACGTCCATGGTTGTGTACGTCTGGGGCACACAAAACCCGAGGGGCAGCCCAGGGTTCCTGAGCCACTCCACTTCGCCGGATCGTCGATGGAGAAACGCGCCGTTGTGACCCGCGGTCGCAAAGGAGAGCGTCTGTGAGCGGAGATTGAGCCGTGCAACGATGATCGTAAAGTAATGGCCGTCTGCCGTGAGAGGGAACAAAGCGTTGGCGACCGTCAAAATGGCCCCCGGGTCCCTTGAGCCGACTTGATGCTGCAAGCTGTCGGCCCTCAGAAAGGTCGCAAAGGAGGCCGAACGCAGTGCTGGCGAGATGCCGTGTCCCGAGGCGTCGAGCAGATAGAGTCCGATCTCTTGTTCGCTCCAACGTAGCACGTTGAAGAGGTCACCGCCCAAGGTCAAGGCCGGCCGGTAGGTATAGGCAAGGTGTACGCCGGGCAGAACCGGGCCGGGGATCGGCAGGAGCGATGCCACATACTGCGCCGCGGACTGCACAATTCCTGTTCAAGCAAACCCTGTTTCTGGCGGATGTCCTCGATCGTCTGCTCCAAGGTGCGAATGAGCGCGGCCGCCCGCAGCCCCGATTGCACGCGGGCCGTGATTTCCTCTGGGCTGGCAGCCTTGCGAAGAAAGTCATCGGCTCCACGGGCAAGCCCTTCGGCGATCTGCTTCGGCTCATCGTGCGCGGTCATCATCAGGATCTGGCTGGACCGTAGGTCAGGGGTTCATCGGTCCGTACGGTACTCCAAGCCTATCAGGCACTCATGGCACCCTCAAATTCCATCGCCGGCAATCATCGGCCAGAGGTGGACATTCGATGATCACGCGAACAAGCTGGACTTTCTGAGAACGGCTCGGTCATGGAGCAGCAACTGTCCGCGACGGCCGCATGCTCAATCACCGTGCTCACGCCGCCGGCTTGCCTGCTTCGCCACGAATGGTCATGAAGAATGCGGACTGTAGATAGCAAGTTCACTTGTCCGGTGTCTGGAGCACAGGATCTGTCCGGTTCTTCCTGTTGCGGATCGTTCAGCCGCCCGCCGCAGTTATTTTGCGCACACACTGGCCCCAGGCCCGACGCTCGGTCGGGCCCGTGACCGGGGGGTCAGGTCTTTCCGACACCCTGACTCGGCCTTGGGTGCGAGGAGCTCCCCCTTCGCGTGGTACCGCGCCAGACACCGGGGGCCATGACACACGGCCAGCGTGCCATCCGGATACGCGTGGACCCGCACGGTCACCTT
>JBJACV010000005.1:0-240110 GCA_046604365.1 Nitrospira sp. | reverse complement strand
TCGGACCGAGACGATCCAGGCGGGGAACGGCCAGACCTTACTCAGCACTCAGGTCGATCAGCTGATTCAAGCCATGGCCTCGTTCAGCCAGCAGTCTGGTCTCACCTGGGATCAAGCCATCGACCAGCAGCCGCAGCAGGTTCAGAACATTCTGGCGGCGAGTTGGCAGTAGGGAGCTGGTAAGTGGTGAGTGGTGAGTAGAAAGGCGTGAAACGTGAAAGGGAAGAAGGAGCAAGCAAACTGAACGGCATCTAGCCGGAATGAGAACGGCCGTTCAGACTCTCTGAACCGCTGTACACGGAGCGGGCGATACGCTCGCCGAATTCAAAAGGTTTCTACCAGCCAGCGTCCAACAAAGTCGTTCATTTCACCATATTCTTAAAGTCGCGCCCTGTCCGAATCTTTTCGGCACATTCCTTGCCCCCCCCCGTCTCGCCAATGGATGCTGATCACGACGAACCGGTAGGCACCCTTCTTATGTGGGGTGCTATTGACAATGAAAGAAGTGGAGGCGCATAGATTTTCGCAGTCTCTTTAGGAAGGTTGCTCAGAGCCGGAAGGGCTTCTGGTAGGGCTGTGTGGCTCCATGTAGAGGTCTTAACCTTGTTGAGCTAATCCAAAAAATACTAGTTGCGGGGTTGGCCCCATAGCAAGGTTTTAGGATTTAGCCGCATTTAGGATTCGACGAAGGCCGAATCTCAGATCAGGAAAAGCTCAAATGGCAACACCTTCCTCAAATCCACTTCCATTAACAGGGGACAACATTATCGACGCTGCCACCAATGGATTTTATTGGCAGCTAGATAGCAGTTGGATAATTAATTGGTCAGTGGCTGACGGGTTCTTTGGGGAATTTTGGTTGTCCCCTTCAAATGTTGTCAGCACCTTAAATGGTGTATTCAATAACATTTCTTCCTATGCAAATGTACGATTCAATTACGTAGGCTATTACTCTGATCCATCCACGGCCTACCTTGCTGGATCAGATATCACGATTTCACTCGGTGGTTCGGGCATTTTCGGGGGTGATACTTCAACTTGGGCTATTGGACTTTTCCCAGATGTATCCTATGACGCACTTTATCTAGGCGCACCGGGCGATATCTTTCTTAATATAAATAGTCAGGCGAATTCGCTCCCCAGTTATGCACCGGGCTCTTCGGGCTATGCCCTCGCTATTCACGAAATCGGACATGCGCTGGGACTGAAACATCCGTTCGACGATGGTGGCACGGGGTCCCCCACATTGCAAGATCTAGGGATCGCCGAGTTCGATAATGACTGGTTCACGGTTATGGCCTATAACGATGACTATAACTACAACCTCAGATTCTGGGACCCTGCGACACCAATGGTCATGGATGTATTGGCACTTCAATACTTGTACGGAAAAAATAACACGACCAATGCAACCGATACTACGTACGCCCTTCTGCGAAATGGTATGTATCAGACCATTTGGGATGCGAGTGGAAATGATGTAGTCAATTTTTCTCAATCGTCAACTGGCTGGTCTATCCAATTGCCAACCTATCAACCATCAGCGGTAGTTGATACGAAGGTGGGGTTAGCTCTGCCTGCTTCAGAGGTGTCTCTATCTAGCCCCCACACACTTTATTGGTTAATGGGTGACATAGAGAACGCGACAGGATCCTTATTTAGCGACACGATATCAGGTAATGACGCAGCGAATACACTTGTAGGAAAAGCTGGGAACGACTTTCTTGACGGTGGCGATGGCAATGACATGCTTGATGGTGGACTTGGCAGTGACAACATGGCCGGTGGGCTCGGGGATGACACCTATGTGAGCGGCCAAAGGACCGATGTGCTCACGGAGAATCTCAACGAAGGCACCGACACAGTCCAATCCTCGATCACCTATGCCCTCGGTGCCAACTTCGAGAATCTAACCCTGACCGGGATGGTGGCCATCAATGGCATGGGCAACGAATTGGCCAACATCATCATTGGCAATGCTGGGGCCAACCTGCTTGATGGGGCGGGTGGGGCCGACGACATGCGAGGTGGCGGTGGCAGCGATACCTACATCGTGGGCGCTGGGGACACAGTGACCGAGAGCATCGCTGGTGCGCCGGGTGGGGTGGATCTGGTCAAAAGCTCGGTGACCTTTGACCTGGGGGCGGGCTCCAACGTTGAGAACCTGACCCTGGTGAGCGGGGCGGGCCCCATCGATGCTATGGGCAACGAGTTGAAAAACGTACTCATTGGCAATGAGAGCAACAATGTGCTGGATGGCAAAGGTGGTGCTGACACCATGGCCGGAGGGCAGGGCCACGACATCTATACCGTGGATCTGGTCAAGGTGGGGACCGGGGCGACCGCAACCGTCAAGCTACAAGACACCCTCACCGAGGGCCTGAATAATGGAACCGATACGGTGATCCTCCGTGGGGTGGTGGGCGATCTGGTGAAGGCGACAACACTGATAGTGGGAGCGAATCTGGAACAACTCGATGCCAGCCAGACGGGAGCCACGAAACTCAACCTGACGGGGAATACGCTCTCCAACACCCTGACCGGTAACGACGCCGACAATCTCCTTGCTGGCCTGGCGGGCAACGATACGCTCCATGGCGGTTTGGGCAACGACAATCTCGCTGGCGGGTTGGGGCAGGATACCGTTAACGGCGAGGCGGGCGATGATCAGATCACGATGCTGGTGACGGCGGGCAATGTGGATACCATCAATGCCGGCGCGGATACGGACATGCTGGTGCTCAGTGGCGTCGTGGGGGGCAACGGGCTCGTGGTGGTAGATCTTTCTGCGGCCGACCAGGTGGTGTCCATTGCGGGTGATCCGACACGCGACACCCAGGTCCAAGCCGGGTTTGAGGGCGTTAATGGGGCGTTGTTAGGAAGTGTGATGACTGTCACCGGCAGCGCGGGCGACAATGTCATCATCGGGTCGAACGGGGCCGACACGATCGATGGGGGCGATGGGCAGGATACCCTGCTGGGGGGCGGCGGCAACGATACCCTGAATGGCGGGCTCGGCAACGATGTGTTGAACGGGGGCACCGGGAACGACACCATGGCGGGCGGCGTGGGCGACGATACCTATGTCATCGACAACTTGCTCGACGTCATCACTGAAGGGGCCGGCGATGCCAATGATACCGTCCAGATCAACCGGACGGTAGATCTGACCCAAGCGCCGTTTACGGAAATCGAGCATGTGGTGCTCACCGGGACGGCGGCGCTCAATGCGACGGGGAACAGTGGCAACAACCAGCTCACCGGCAACAGCAGGGCGAATGTGCTCACTGGCGGCGCCGGCAACGACATTCTCAACGGCGGGCTGGGTAACGATACCTTGAATGGGGGCACGGGCGATGACGCGCTGGACGGGGGCGGGGGGAACGATACCTATGTGGTGGACAGCGCGCTGGACACGGTGACGGACGCGCTGGCCGGGGCGGCGGGTGGGGTGGATGTCGTGCAGAGTGCGGTGACGTTCAGCCTGGCCACACTGGGGAACGTGGAGCACCTCATGCTGACGGGCACGGATGACATCGACGGCACGGGCAATGCCCTTACGAATATCCTGACCGGCAACAGTGGGAACAATCAGCTGACGGGCGGGGCGGGCAACGATACCCTCGTGGGTGGGCTGGGGAACGATGTGCTTGATGGCGGCGCGGGGACGGACAGAATGACGGGGGGACTGGGGGACGACACCTATGTGCGGGACGCCGCCACCGACGTGATCATCGAAGGGCTCAATGCGGGGACGGATACCGTGCAGTCCGCGTTGAATTATACGTTGGGTGCCAACGTCGAGAACTTAGAATTGACCGGGGCGGCAGTGATCGGCACCGGCAATGCGCTGGCCAACAGTCTCACCGGGAACAGCGGCAACAATACCCTCACCGGTCTGGCGGGCAACGATACGCTGAACGGGGGCGATGGCAATGACAGCCTGGATGGGGGGCTGGGGCAGGATACCGTTAACGGCGAGGCGGGCGATGATCAGATCACGATGCTCGTGACCGCGGGCAATGTGGATACCATCGATGCCGGGGCGGGGACCGACCTGCTGATGCTGAGCGGCGTGGTCGGAGGGAACGGCCTTGTCGTGGTGGATCTGTCGGCGGCCGACCAGGTGGTGTCCATTGCAGGCGATCCGAATCGTGACACCCAGGTGCAAACCGGGTTTGAGGGCGTCAATGGCGCGTTACTAGGCAGTACGATGACCGTCACGGGGAGCAACGGCGACAATCTCATCATCGGATCCAACGGAGCCGACACCATCGATGGAGGAGGCGGCAACGATACGCTCAATGGCGGCACCGGCAACGATACGCTCAATGGCGGCACCGGCAACGATGTGTTGAACGGGGGCGTCGGCATCGACAATCTGACCGGCGGCGCGGGGGACGATACCTATGTCATCGACAACTTGCTCGACGTCATCACTGAAGGGGCCGGCGACGCCAATGATACCGTCCAGATCAACCGCAGCGTGGATCTGACCCAAGCGCCGTTTACGGAAATCGAGCATGTGGTGCTCACCGGGACGGCGGCGCTCAATGCGACGGGGGACGGTGGCAACAACCAGCTCACTGGCAACAGCGGGGCCAATATCCTGAACGGCGGCGACGGCAACGATACGCTCACGGGTAATGGCGGGAATGATCTTCTCAACGGGGGAAGCGGCGATGATACGGTGAACGGTGGGGATGGCAACGATGTCATTCTGATTGGAAGTGCTGCTGATCATGGCGTCAGCGAGGTCATCAATGGGGGGGCAGGCACTGACGTAATCCGTTTCACCAGCACCACCCCAGGCCAGACCCTCACCTTGGCTCCGGGAGTCACAGGAGTGGAAGGTGTGGTGATCGGTACGACTGCGGGAATAACCACCGATACGACTGCGCTGAATGTGGATGCCTCTAACGTCGCCACGGCTCTCTCTATCATCGGTAATGCCGGTGCGAATGTCCTGACAGGCACCAGTGGCAATGATGCCATGGACGGCGATATGGGGAACGATACGCTACGCGGTGGCCGTGGCAACGATTTTCTTGATGGGTGCACGGGCAACGATACCTATCTCATCGCACGGGGTGATGGGCAGGATGTGGTGCATGAAGAGGGAGGTACAGAGGACAAGATTCTCTATGACTCGGGCATCAATCCGTTGGATCTGGTGATCAGCCGGCAGGCCAACGATCTACGGCTGGCCATCCATGGGTCATCCGATCAGGTCACGATTCAGAATTGGTACACAAATGCGGGCAATCGAGTCGAGACCATTCAAGCGGGTAACGGCGACGTGTTGCTCAGCTCGCAAGTCGATCAATTGATCCAAGCCATGTCAGCGTTCACGCAGCAAAATGGATACGCCAGCTGGGATCAGGCGATTGACCAGAATTCTCAAGGTGTGCAGGTTGTCTTGGCAGCGAATGGTTGGTAGTAACCAGTGATGAAGTTCGATAAGTGCGGCCAGCTCATCAGCTACACGTCTCAGTCAGTTGAGGATGACACGAGACCAACAAACACAGTTCCAGGGCATCATCGCGGCAAGTTGGCAATAGCGAGAGGTGTATTTCTGCGTAAGGCATGCGAGGCTCTCACAGAGAGAGTTCATGCCGGGAGAGTCAACGATGGCGCGGCTAAGTCGAGACACAAGTCTGTTCGTGTTTGCAGTCGCTGGACTGGGCGCAATGTTATCAGGCTGCGCGGCAGAAGGGGACGGTGGGAGTGCCGCTGTGGCGGCACTCACTCCAGTCGCGATTACAGATTTGCTCACGGCGTCCGCAATTGTGGATGTGAACGGAGATGGTAAGAACGATGTTTTCTTTGCCCAAAGCGAGTTTGCCGCGTCGGATGTGATACTGCTCAATGATGGTAATGGGAGATCGTTTACCGCCAGATCGCTACCTCCTCGGTATCAAGGGGTAAACAGTCAAACCGTCGCGTTTGAACCGGGCGACTTTAATGAAGATGGGAAAGTCGATGTCCTGGCGATAACAGTAGCTCATAGCTACACCTCCGCACGAATCCATCTGTTCCTGGGGCAGGGCAATGGAACCTTTGTGGATGCGTCAGCCAATATTACCGCTGGTCTATGGCCGTTGTCGGCGCCGTATCTTGCTCCTGGCAGTGTGGTTTCAGAATGGCCACTCTGGCTGAGGGTTGTGGATATCGACGGCGACGGGCATTTGGATTTTGTGGCGGCCAGTTTCGGCGGCGGTGGGTATATCTATCGCAATGATGGGACCGGCAAGTTTGCTCCGGTCTCTATGGTTTTGACGGACGGGGTTAATAGCGGAACCTTTAAGGCCCTGGCCTGGGGGGTCTTGGGGCCTGGGAGCGCGTTGACTCCTAATGCGGGCGATGTGCTTGTGGGGGATTTGAACCAAGATGGAAAGTCTGACCTCTTTGCACCCAATGGTTGGAACTACCATGTGGCCTTTCTCAATACCTCGATCCCTGGCGTTCTCAGCTTTACGATCGCCTATTCCCTTGGGACGTCGCCGATCGCGATAGGTGCGTTGCTGGACGTTAACGGGGACGGCGTTCTCGATGTCGTTGGCTCAAACTTTAACTCGACACCTCATCCCATCCCTGTTGTGGCCTTTCTGGGGAACGGAGCCGGCGTCTTTACCGAAAACAATACCGTCTTTTCGCCGGTCCAGCCTGGTCAAATATGGCAACGTCAGTATGTGACGGCAGATTTCAATGACGATGGGAGGCAGGATGTGCTTATTGCCGATCATGGTTATGATTTTCCCCCATATCCCGGTGCGCGCAATGTATTGTTGATGAACGAAAACGGTGTATTGGTCGATAAGACACAGACGAATCTCAGTCTCCTCAACGGCTTCACCCATGGCGCGTCTGTCGGGGACTTAAACGGTGATTGCCGCGTGGATTTGATTCTCAACAATTTTGCGCAAACGTATCAGTCTGCCGCGAAAGAACCGCGCTTTTGGTTGAACGACGGCACAGGGAAGTTTACCAGCTATAAACCTGTCATCCATCGATAGAGGGAAACCCGAGTTGCTGTATCGAAACCGTGCGTGATTGGAACCAGGTCGAGCCCTGCCTTCGTTCGAGCTTTGAAAGGCAATGGCGCGCGTTTTGCTCAC
Organism: Nitrospira sp.; assembly: GCA_046604365.1. GTDB lineage: Bacteria > Nitrospirota > Nitrospiria > Nitrospirales > Nitrospiraceae > Nitrospira_D. Next base: position 232,992 of record JBJACV010000005.1, on the reverse strand, counting down.
AACCGGGCTGTACTGGGACCAAGGGATTGATCAATAGCCGTAGGACGTGGAGGCAGTTCCGCAGCGAGTCGGCAGTAAGGCGATTGAGGAGCAAAACAGCTTGATAGTAATCAGCTAACCCCTTGTTGTCATTCTCCATTTCCTCTGCTTCTTCTTCGAGTCTGACCCCCACGCAGTCATTGGCCAACAGTGCAGCGCCTGGTTGCCCTCTCATCATGCGTCACCGCTAGGGAACGTCTGAGTAATCAGACCTTCCCTAGATGAAATGCCTGGATCGATTACGATTCACGCAGCATCGTTTTAGATGCATCGGAATAGATTCATGGGGTGTTGAGGAAAGGCAATGTGCTAGAAGTCGGTCTTTTCGAAATCTTAAAAATAGTAGGGAATCGGCGAGTTCCTATTGCAGATCTCAAGTTTGATCCTGAGCCAGAGGTACGCAGCTGCCGGTATCGGTATTGCGTGTGCGTTCACGAAGCACAACCTTCATAGGGTTGCCGACACAAGGCCAAGGCTGACTCACCGTAGAGTTACCTCGGCAAGGAGTTCTTGAAGCTGCGGTGCGGATGGCTCACAGGGGGACCGGTAATGGATCACGTAACAGCTGGAGCCTGTTCGCAGGAAACCAGTGCACGCCACCATGCGTATTGTGGGGCGAAACAGTGTGGCCTATACATGCCGGACGTTTCTGGCGAGGGGCGTAGGGTAATGAAACGTTCACCCCTCCTTAAGAGGGGTAGACAGGCCAATGAAAAGGGAGCAACTGTTCCGCCACAATGATAAGGCTTCCTTTGTCGTGGTGATGCAAGAACCAGATAGGAGTGGTGGTTTGTCCGTAGGTGGAGATATACGACGGGAGATCAGATACTGCCGAAAAGTCACATGGCCACATAAAGAATAAAGAGGTGGGCAGTGGGGGGAAGCATGCGACATGCTTTGCGGGATGCGAGTCGGCTAAGCATTGCAGCGGTCGGAATGCTTGCCCTCCTGGCCCTGGCCGCGTGCAGCGGTGGCGAGAGTGGGGGCGGTGCCGCATCGACTGCGACGCCCATTACTGGGACCTTCGTCGATAGTCCCGTCAACGGGTTGCACTATACCAGCGTTCCCTCGAATCCAGCCGACGGCGTGACCGCCAATGGAGGCCGGTATCAGTGTGTGCCGGGCGACACCGTCACATTCGATCTCGGCGGGCGTGTCATTGGAACCGGGCAGCCCTGTGGCGAACTCGTGACTGTGGTCTCCGTGTTCGGTGCCACCAGCATCACGGATCTCCGCGTCCGGAACCTGGCCCAATTGCTGTTGACCCTCGGCGGTATCCCTGCCGGATCGCAGCCTATTGACCTGCCTGCGACCATTCCTGCCACGTTGCCAACTCATCTGGATTTTGCTGATACAAACTTTGAGCAGATGCTCCAGACCGCCCTGCCGGATATGACGCTGGTCACACAGGACCAGGTCGCGGCCCACCTGCGAGCCTCGTTTACCACCTTGACGGTATCGTCCAACGGGGGGCGGATTACCTCGACGCCTGCCGGGCTTGTCTGCATGACGGGAACCTGTTCGTATGATTTTGTCAGGGGGACGCAGGTGACGTTAGCGGCGATAGGCACCGGGTTTACCGGCTGGAACGGCGATGGCTGTACTGGCACTGGCACCTGTCAGATCCTGCTTAGTACGATTCAAGCCATTCGGGCTATTTTTGTGCCTCCGCCGTCTCCGCCTGGAGGAGGAGGGGCGCTCACCATTACCGGAGCGCCGGCGAGTGTTGGCGGGACTTTTGTGGCTGCGGCTGCACTCACTCAAGTAACGCCGCCCGATTCTCAAACCAATATCGCCTCAGTTGCATGGAGCGAAGCCGTAACTACATCACCTATACATAGTGAAATTTTAGCCATCGCATTTGACGCAACAAACAATGTGCCGCAGGCTAGTGCGATCCTGTTTAGCTTGTTTCATGGCTCTGCTTTTACCGTGTGGAGTTGTGTGGACTTTGTCAATACTTGCGGCATCACGGTGAATGGGGCGACAGGGACGGTGACGTTTAACAATTCTGTGCTCTCAGACCTTCTCAGTGGAGCGCCTCCCATTACCTTGAACGGGACGCTGACCTTTACGCCTGTGACTGGATCTTCAACGTCGCTCAGCATCACGTCTGCATCACCACTTGCGGCAGGGACGGTAAACCAAGCATATAGCGTGACGCTGGCAGTATCGGGGGGAACGCAGCCTTTTACGTGGAGCGTGGTGCTCGGCGCGTGGCCGGCCGGGCTGACGTTAGATTCATCGACCGGCGCAATCAGTGGGACACCGACCACGGCGGGAACCTTCACGTTCACGATTCAGGTGCGTGATAGCGCGACGCCCCAGCGATCGACTCAAAAACAATTTAGCCTCACGATTGGTGCTGGTTCGTCAGGCGGAGGGGGAGGCGGACAGAACATCCCGATTAGCAGAGCAGCCGAAAATCAGTCGAACCCGCAAATTGTCTCAGACGGCGCAGGCGGGGCTATTATCGTGTGGCAGGACGACCGTAATTTCCCTGGGCCTACTCCTGGTATCTACGCCCAACGGGTGAACAGCGCTGGTGTGATGCAGTGGGTTGCGAATGGTGTTCCTGTTTACACAGGAGCGAGTAGCCCGACATTGCCACAAGTCATTTCTGACGGGGCGGGGGGCGCGATCATTGCGTGGCTAGACTACCGCGGTGACGGCGTCTTTACAGACATCTTCGCCCAACGCATAAACAGCGCTGGGGTAGTGCAGTGGGCTGCCAATGGTGTTCCTATCTGCACTGCACAGAGTACTCAGGAGAATCCTAGACTTACTACTGACGGCGCAGGCGGGGCGATCATTGTGTGGGAGGATCGACGTAATTTGGGCGCCTATCCTGAAGTCTACGCCCAGCGTGTGAGTGGTACTGGTATAGCACAGTGGACTGTTGATGGGGTGCCTATTACTACGGACCTTGGGGGAAATTGGGGTCCACGAATAACCGAAGACGGATCGGGTGGGGCAATCATTGGATGGATGGGCGACTTCATAGTTGACCAAAGTCGTGTCCGTGTCCAAAAAATTAATAGTGCCGGTGAATCCCAGTGGATTGCCAATGGTGTTGCCATCACCGACTTCCCTTTCCGGTTTAATGATCTAGGTACAGGGGGACTTCCTGCGCTTGTTAGCGACGGCACAGGAGGGGCAGTGATTACGTGGGCGGGGACTGGTGATGGTGCAGGTATTCGAGCTCAACGCATCAATAGTAGTGGTGTGGCGCAGTGGGCTTCTAATGGTGTGGTTCTTGCCGCGCAAGACCCCACCACTCCTTTACTAGACAGTAGCTTGCAAATTATCTCTGATGGTGGAAATGGAGCGATCATTACATGGGCAGATCTTCGTAATGGTGCGAATTTCGATATCTTCGTCCAGCATGTGACTGGTGCCGGAGTTGTGCAATGGACCACTGACGGGGTTGCTATCGGTACAGGGATAGGCAACCAAGATTCCCCGAAACTCATCGCTGATAGTGCGGGGGGGGCGATCATTGTTTGGCAGGATAGGCGCAAGGTGTCGGAGTATGACATCTATGCCCAGCGGGTGAACAACGCAGGAGTCCCGCAGTGGACGGTAAATGGTTTGCCAATCAGTACAGCGGTATTTGACCAGATGTTACCTGTCATTACCACCGATGGAGCGGGTGGCGCATTTATGGCTTGGCAGGACGAACGCAACGAGCCCTTTAATGAATTTACGACTGTAAGCTTGGGCCTCGACATTTACGCGCAGCGTGTCACTGCTGCTGGGGTCTTACCGTAAAGGATGCTGAAGGCCAATAGGCACCGTTATCAGTGACGAGTATATGGTGGTCAGCCGTAGCGTTGTCATCACGTGATACAGCAGCGGAGCTAGGCGGCATGGCATTATACACTTCTGTCTTAACAGGGATTGTTCTCCCCAGATTCCGCTTCTGCTCGATACAAGTACATTTGGCAAAAGAAGATTGGATCATGGATCAGTCTTCTCTTCCCTATTCACGCACGCTTCGACAGCTCGGGAGCATTGCCTGCGCGGCCCTATTATTGGCTGCTTGTTCCTCGGGCGAAAGTGGCGGCGGTGCCGCATCGGTAGCAGCGCCGGTCACCGGGACGTTCGTTGATAGTCCAGTCAATGGGTTGCACTACACGAGTGTGCCGTCGAATCCAGTTGGCGGGATGACCACCAATGGCGGGCAGTATCAGTGTGTGCCGAGCGATACCGTCACCTTCGATCTCGGTGGGCGTGTCATTGGAACCGGGCAACCCTGCGGCGAGTTGGTCACCGCCGTCTCCGTCTTCGGCGCCACCAGTATCACCGATCTCCGCGTCAGGAACCTCGCCCAGTTGCTATTGACCCTCGGCGGCATCCCTGCCGACTCGCAGCCCATTGAACTGCCCGCGAGCATTCCCCCCACGCTCCCAGCCCAGTTGAATTTTTCCGATCCCCATTTTGAGCAGATGCTGCAGACTTCATTGTCGGGGAGAGCTCTGGTGAGCCAGGCCCAAGTCGCGGCGCATCTCAGCGCGTCGTTTAAGACCGTCACCGTGACCGGTGTGACCAGTGGAACGGTCACGTCGATTCCGACAGGACTGGTCTGCACCGGAGGGACCTGTTCGCATGACTTTGTGAGGGGAACGCGGGTGGTCTTGGCGGCTATCGGCACCGGGTTTACTGGGTGGAACGGCGATGGCTGTACCGGCGCCGGGACGTGTCAAATCCTAGTGACGGCTACGCAGGCCGTCCGGGCGGTCTTCCTGGCTGTGCCGCCACCGGCGACGCTGACCATTCTGCCGAATCAGGGAACCGGGACCGGGGTCGTCACCTGTAGCGCCAACGGAGGAGCCTTTGTTCCCTGTGCCACATCCTATCCCAACGGCACCGCTCTCGTGTTTCGGGCCACGGCTAACGGTGGCTCAATCTTTGGTGGCTGGAGCGAGGGCACCGGCAATGCGACGAGTTGTACCAATACCACGGTCGATTGCCCGATCAACTTGACCGCCAATTCAACAGTGCGGGCAAATTTCATCGGAGGCGGGACGTTCCTCTCGGTCACCGCCATCTCGGCGACGTTCAATGGCGGAGGCGGATCAATCCTCTGCAGCGCCAACGGCGGTGAGCCGAATGCCTGTGGCAGCTATCCCGTAGGGGCCACGCTGGTGTTGACTGCTACGCCCAACAGTGTGTCGAATTTCACCGGCTGGAATGGTGCCGGGTGCATGGGCACGGGAACCTGTAGTTTCACCTTGACAGCGGCTACGACCGTCATCGCCAACTTCAATCGACCGACTCTCTCGGTCACCGTGGCCGGGACGGGATTAGTGACATCGAGTCCTGCAGGCATCAATTGTGGTGCTACCTGTGCGGCTTCTTTTGCCAAGGGTACGACGGTGACGCTCACAGCGACTGGGACAAATTTTTCTGGCTGGACGGGAGGCGGATGTATCGGGGTAGGGTCCTGTGTCGTCACGCTTACTGGCGATGTGATTGTTTCAGCCACATTTGGGAATATGTCTGGAACTGGCCGGTTCCATTTCTTCACGCGGCTGGGTGGGCCGGTTCTAGCGGTGAGCGCTACAGCACCGGGAGCGACGCCTATAACGGTTACCCCAGTATCCACAGCAGCGGCTTTGGTCTATAGCGCCAATTGGAATTCGACTTCCAAACAATTCACGAATCTCCAGAGCGCCTTTTTAGTTTACGCTAATAATGGAATGCTTTGGCGAGTGAATGCCACTGCAAGTAGCGGAGTGCCTGGCAGCGCATCCAATCCACCCATTCAAATTTCCAGTGAAACAGGCGCTTCTACAGTCTGCAAGCTCCTTGTGGTCGATATCTTGCCGGCGCCAGCTACTGCGCGGGTGGCCTATACAATATCTGGCGCGGATGGGCAATGTGGTACCGGTGCCGACAATGTGACCAAAATTGTCTCCGTGTCCGATACTGCGGTGACACCGCCATCGGTGTTACCGACAGGACTGGTTTTGCCGAATGATCAGAGAGCCGTCTACAACATGACCACGGGAGTGGCCACGCACATATTTGTGACGGATATGTTGAATAATGCGACCGCAAAGATCGTCGATGTAAGTACCAAAGCTGTTACCTCAATTCAGGCAAATGTGCCAGGACTAACGATCTTGGCCCAGGATACCTCGGACCGTGTCTTCGTGCGTAATGATCCTGCCAGGCAGCCGAATGTGCTCTACGTATACACAATCTCATCGAATTCCCTCGTGCCGCTCGTTACTGGAACGGTATTGGGTGTGTTATTCGATGGAGGGCTTGTGACGTCTGACGGGGTAAACCTTTACGTGGCGGACGGAGGGATCCTCCATCTTATTCCCCTGTCAGCAACAACCCAAGGGGATGTCGGACAACTACTGAATCTTTCCGGAGTCATCACCGGGGTCCTTCCCACGACCAATCGGGTCTATGTTGTGGAGAGTGGTGGACTGACCTCTGTGCTAAAAAGTGGCGGAACGCCACGGGTTGATGTTGATCCAGCATCCGGTGATTTCGTGTTGCTCGTTTCCTTTTCTCGAAACGGGTTGGTCTATTACACCCGAATGACGTTAGGCCCGCCTCCACCAGGATCCAGCTCCCCCATTGCCATCGCAAGTGCCACCGCCGAGATCCTTCGCGAAGACGGAAGTATAGCCTTTTCTCAATCTGATGCTTGGTTTAGCCAGGGGATCTTTGAGCCATCGTTTGGAATCAGATCCGAAAGTGTTTCTCCGTCACGGGTCTTTCTTTTAACATCCCCCAATATGTCATTCTCAGGTGGAACGCTTTCAGCCATTGATGCAGCAACCGGCACACAAAGCGTCGTAATGGGAGCGATCCCACCGACATGGAACATGCAGATGCTACCCTCTTTCCCATTCTTCACATTCGAGAATCTCGGAAGCAGTGCGTTGGGCTTTAGTAGTTCAGGTGACCCGTCCAATCCTAATAACAATAGAAACCTCATATTTTTTATGGATGCTGCGGTGCCTAATTCTCTGGTGCAAATTCCTGTGTCTGGCTCATTCTGGTTCCAAGTACTTTAACTGGTGTCAGGGGAAAGCCTTTGATTATTGATCAGCGGGTTTGGAAGTATGAGATGGAATCGTTGCGTGGTAACGCAGACAGCCAGACAGCGGTGACGGGCTATGAACTCCGTTCTCCTACGTCCCAAGTTTAGGATAGATATATTTGAAAGGGGTTAGCATTATGGCACTTATCACTGGTACCACAACAACGGATTGGGCGGGCGTGTCACTGAATCTCATCGATGTCCAGTCAAACTTCGAGGCGTTTGCCACTCGATTCGAGGCGGCGCTGGCGGAGATTCTCGCGGGCCAGTACACCATTAATCCGCCGAACACCTCGACGAATCTGTCGGTGACGCTCGACTCGGGGGCCCTTCTCACATTCACGGGTACGGGGCTCGACCTGAGCAATCCTGCTGCTGTTCCGGTCGTCAGAACGTTTGACTATAGCAATCCTGCCACCGGTGATGTCGTGAACCTGACCGGTACATTGGATTTCGTCGGCAACGAAGTCGTCACCAGTCTGACCATTGGCTTTCCGGGGACGGAACAGACGATCATCGGCAACCTCTCAGTCAATCCGGTATCAGGTGTAGTCTCCGGGACCATTAGCCAGGTGCAGGTGACGTTGGGCACGACCGAAATGACCATCAGTGGCAGTTTGAGGCTGGCCGGGGATTTCGATTTGAGCGGGACGGTTACTCAGATCTCTGTCGTGTCAGGGACGGATACGATCACAATGACCGGGCTCGCAGTGCCCTACAGCGCGCTGGCGTCCGTCACCACGGCTGCCGATTTGTTCACCGTGGTCGGCAATCTGATGCCGGGTAACGATACGATTACCTATACGAATAACTCCGGCGTCGGGATGACGTTTAACGGCGGCGCCGGGAACGACATCATCACGATCAACGGAACCAATGGCGATACGTTGAACGGCGGGGCCGGGAATGACCAGCTGAATGGCGGCGACGGCAACGATACGCTCAACGGCGGATTGGGCAACGATACCCTCAACGGCGGCACGGGCGATGACGCGATGGACGGGGGCGCGGGCAACGACACCTATGTGGTGGACAGCGCGCTCGACACCGTGACGGAATCACTGGCCGGGGCAACCGGCGGGGTGGATACCGTGCAGAGTGCCGTCACGTTCAGCTTGGCCACACTGGGGAACGTGGAGCACCTCACCTTGACCGGCACGGACAATATCAACGGGACGGGCAATGCCCTCACGAATATCTTGACCGGCAATAGCGGGAACAATCAACTCACCGGCGGCGCGGGCAACGACACCCTCGTGGGCGGGCTGGGGAATGATGTGCTTGACGGCGGCACGGGGAACGACAGCATGGCAGGCGGCCTGGGCGACGACACCTATGTGCGGGACAGCGCCACCGATGTGATCACCGAAGGGCTCACTGCGGGGACGGATACCGTGCAGTCCGCGCTGAATTATACGCTGGGCGCCAATGTTGAAAACCTGGAATTAACCGGGACGGCCGTGACGGGGACAGGGAATGCCCTCAATAACAGCCTCACCGGCAACAGCGGCAACAATACCCTCACGGGCCTGGCGGGCAACGATACGCTCAACGGGGGCGATGGCAACGATACGCTCAATGGCGGGCTGGGAAATGACCAGCTTCATGGCGGCGCGGGAAATGACAGTCTGATCGGGGACGTGGGGCAGGATATTGTGAACGGCGAGGCGGGGGACGATCAGATCACCATGCTGGTGACCGCGGGCAATGTGGATACCATCGATGCCGGAGCTGATACCGATCTGCTGATCCTGAGCGGCGTGGTGGGGGGCAACGGGCTCGTGGTGGTGGATCTTTCTGCGGCCGACCAGGTGGTGTCCATTGCAGGCGATCCGAATCGTGACACCCAGGTGCAAACCGGGTTTGAGGGCGTCAATGGTGCGTTGTTAGGGAGTGCGATGACCGTTACGGGCAGCACCGGCGACAATGTCATCATCGGGTCGAACGGAGCCGACACCATCGATGGGGGTGATGGGCAGGATACCCTGCTGGGTGGGGCTGGCAACGATACGCTGAATGGTGGTACCGGCAACGACGTGTTGAACGGGGGCACCGGGAACGACAGCATGACGGGCGGCGCGGGTGACGATACCTATGTCATCGACAGCCTGCTCGATGTCATCACTGAAGGGGTCGGCGATGCCAATGATACCGTACAGATCAACCGCACGGTGGATCTGACTCAAGCGCCATTTCTGGAAATCGAGCATGTCGTCCTCACCGGTGCGGCCGCGCTCAATGCGACCGGAGACAGTGGCAACAACCACCTCACCGGTAACAGCGGGGGCAATGTTCTCAATGGCGGCGATGGCAACGATACGCTGAATGGCGGACTGGGCAACGATACCCTGAACGGCGGGGCGGGCGACGATGCGATGGACGGGGGCGCGGGCAACGATATCCATGTGGTGGACAGTGCGCTCGACACGGTGACGGAAGCGCTGGCCGGTGCGGCGGGCGGGGTGGATGTGGTGCAGAGTTCGGTGAGCTTCAGCCTGGCCACACTGGGGAATGTGGAGAACCTCACGCTCACGGGCGCAGCCCTCATCGGCACCGGCAACGTGCTCAATAATATTCTGACCGGCAACATCGGGAACAACGCACTCGACGGCGGGGCGGGGACAGATAAGCTGGTTGGCGGTCAGGGAGACGACACCTACACCGTGGATGTGGTCAAGGTGGGCACGGGCGCCACGGCGACCGTCAAGCTGCAAGACACCCTCACCGAGAGCCTGAATCAAGGGACCGATACGGTGATCCTCCGTGGGGTGGTGGGTGATCTGGTGAAGGCGACAACGCTCACCCTGGGAGCGAATCTGGAACAGCTGGATACCAGCCAGACGGGCATTACAAAACTTAACCTGACGGGGAACACACTCCACAACACGCTGACCGGCAACGACGCTGACAACATCCTGTCTGGCCTGGCGGGCAACGATACCTTGAACGGGGGGGCGGGCAACGACAGTCTGGATGGGGGGCTTGGGCAGGACACCGTGCTGGGTGGCGCAGGCGATGATCGGATCACGATGCTGGTGACGGCGGGCAACGTCGATACGATCGATGCCGGGGTCGATGCCGATACGCTGGTACTCACCGGCGCGGTGGGCGGGACCCGTGCGGTGGTGATGGATTTGTCCCTTGCGGATCAAATTATCTCAATCGGGGGCGTGCTTGATGATACGGTCGTGCAGAGCAATCTGGAGCATCTGAATGCCTCCGGTCTTGTGGGGGTGATCGATGTGAAGGGGGGCGACGGCGACAGTGTCTTGATCGGCTCAAGCGGCAATGACACGATGGACGGGGGATCCGGGAATGATCTGGTCGATGGCGGGGCGGGCAATGACGCATTGGACGGTGATGAGGGCGACGATACGCTCACCGGCGGGGCAGGCAACGATGAACTCGAAGGCAATAGTGGGAACGATACGCTGATTGGAGGGCTGGGGAACGACACGCTGGAAGGCGATGAGGGCGACGATACGCTCAACGGCGGACTCGGCAATGATACCTACGAGTTCGGGCGGGGGGATGGGCAGGATCTTATTACAGACAACAGTGGAACCGCCGACAAACTAGCCTTCAATCGGGGGCTGACGCTGATTGACCCCGCAGATGTGATCCTGAGCCGTGTGGCCAGCGATCTGCATATCGCGATTGAGGGTACCTCCGATCAGCTCACGATTCAGAATTGGTACACCGGTACCGCCAATCGGGTGGAGATTTTTGAATCGGGCAGTGGCGACGTCTTGCTGAGCACGCAGGTCGAGCAGCTGATTCAAGCGATGGCCGCGTTCACGACCAATACGGGCCTGAGTTGGGAGGAGGTGGCCGGCGGGGGCGGCGATTCCGCACAACAAGCGCAGTTCCAAGGGATCATCGCGGCGAATTGGCAATCGCCAGGATCGTGAATCGCTAGGAATATATAGTGGTGGTGAACCGTGACAGCAGTTGGGTTTGCGGAGACGAGGCGCATAAAACGTAGATGTTGCCGAAGAGTCCCGTGCTGGAGGGTGAGTCGAACGGGTCTGGAAGTGATGATGGCGGCGACATCATGATGACTACGTGGCAGGGCGCGAGTCGATTGAGTATTACAGCAATTGGAGTCGCGGCCTGGCTGGCCTTCGTAGCTTGCAGCGGCGGTGAGAGTGGGGGCGGTGGTGCCGCATCGGTGGCAGCGCCGATCACCGGCACGTTCGTCGATAGCCCGGTGAACGGGTTGCACTACACGAGCCCTCCTTCAAATCCAGCTGGTGGCGTGACCGCCAACGGCGGGCAGTATCAGTGTGGGCCGGGAGATACCGTCACCTTTGATCTTGGTGGACGGGTGATTGGAACCGGGCAAACCTGCGGCGAGCTAGTCACCGTCGTCTCCGTCTTCGGCGCCACCAGCATCACGGATCTCCGCGTCCGGAACCTCGCCCAGTTACTCTTGACCCTCAGCGGGATTCCTGCCGGCACGCAGCCCATTGAATTGCCCGCGGACATTCCTGCAAGTCTGCCGGTCCGGCTGGACTTCGCCGATCCGAATTTCGAGCAGATGCTGCAGGCCGCCCTGCCGAACAGGACACTGGCAAGTCAGGACCAAGTCGTCGCACATCTGCGCACGTCGTTTACGACGTTGACGGTGGCTGCCAACGGCGGGCGGATTACCTCGACGCCTGCCGGCCTCGTTTGCACGGCGAGGACCTGTTCGTATGACTTTGTACGGGGGACGCAGGTGACCTTGGCCGCTATCGGCACCGGGTTTACCGGCTGGAACGGCGATGGCTGTACCGGCGCCGGGACGTGTCAAATCCTATTGACTGCCACGCAGGCCATCCGGGCGGTGTTTGTGGCTCCGCCCCTCGTCCCTGTACCGTTTACAGGTTTGCCATCGGCGTCCGCGATTGTGGATGTCAACGGAGACGGCAAGAACGATATTCTCATCGGGTTCCAAGGCGCATCTGACCCTGTCCACGCCATGTCAGATTTGGTGCTGCTCAATGACGGGGGTGGGAGAGGTTTTACCGTCAGATCGCTGCCCCGCCACTATTTTGGGGTCAACGCTGCAACCATTAACTTTGAACCCGGGGACTTTAACGGAGACGGGAACGTCGATGTTCTGGTGATCAATGTCATCACTGAGGCCGGTAAGTTCTACACTTCAGCAAAAATTCAGCTCTTTTTGGGGCACGGAGATGGGACATTTGACGATGCGTCGGCCGATGTTACGGCAGGCCTGTGGCCCTTGTCGCCGCCCTATCTTGCTGACGGCGGTCGAGTGTACGGCTGGCCATCGTTCTTGAGGGTTGTCGATATCGACGGCGATGGGCATTTGGATTTTGTGGCAGCGGCGATTACAGGTGGGGGGTATATCTATCGCAATGACGGGACCGGGAAGTTTGCGCCCGTCTCTATGACCCTGACGACAGATTTCAGTAGCGGAAGCTTCAAGGCGCTGGCTCGTGATGCCGGTGATGTGCTTGTGGGGGATTTGAACCACGATGGCAAGCCAGATCTATTCGCTCCGTACCGTTTTGGCGTGCACCAGGCCTTTCTCAATACCTCCAGCCCTGGTTCAATTAGCTTTACGGTCAGGTATTCCCCTATCACAACCACGTTGTTAATGGGTGCGCTGCTGGATGTTAATGGGGACGGGTTTCTCGATGTCGTTGGGTCCTCCCTGAACACGACGCCCAATTCCGTCCCTATTGTGGCGTATCTGGGAAACGGGGCCGGCATTTTTGCCGAAAACAATACCGTCTTTTCGCCGGTCCAGCCACGTCAAGTGTCTCAACGTCAGTATTTGACGGCAGATTTTAATGACGATGGGAGGCAGGATCTATTCATTGCTGATCATGGGTATGATCAGTACCCATTTCCGGGAGCGCCCAACGTGCTGCTCATCAATCAGGGTGGGCTATTGGTCGATAGAACACAAACCAATCTGGATCTCATACCGGCGTTTACCCACGGAGCCGCGATAGGGGATTTGAACGGGGATCGTCGCGTGGATTTGATCCTCAACAATAATTTGCTCTCGCCCACAGGGGGCCCCGATCCGATAGAACCGATGTTCTGGTTGAACGATGGCACGGGGAAATTTACCAGCTACAACCCTGTCATTCATCAATAAATGAAAACCCGAGTTGCTGCATCGAAACTGTGGATGACTGGAACGACCTTGAGCTCTGCCTTCGTTCGAGCTTCGGATGGCAATGGCATTGCATAACGATTCATCCGGACGCTGAAAAGAAACCTCATCCGGGTGTGGATGGGCAGACGGTATCGGATACTCATGTGGAGCAGCTTATTCAAGCGATGGCGGCCTTCACCACACAGAATGGCGGCCTCACCTGGGAGCAGGCGGCCAGCGGAAGTGGGACGGCGCAACAACAAACAGACTTCCAGAACGTTATTGCCGCGAATTGGCAGTAGGGAGCTGGTAAGTGGTAATTGGCGAGTAGTGAGTAGCAAGGCGTGAGGGGGGCTTCCGGAAGGAGGTTTCCCCTTTTGGTTATGACGGCTATCGCAAACGTCGAGTAGACGGAGGAAGTGTTGGGTGCTGAGATACTGGCTCCTCGCCACAGGCCACGTACTACTTACCAAGCACCCTTCGTAAGGAGGATGGCCTGCTACGTAATGTTCTGTAGGAAACCACGAAACTGTTTTGTTTCATAAGCAAGTGCTCTAAGATGTGCCGATGGCGACCGACAACGGAACGGTGTCTTCTCCACCTGCTGTGCCTCCACAATCTCCGGTTGACGGAGCCGCCGATACAGGCCTGCTCTGTCTACTGATCCTGGCCCGGTTTTATGATCTCCCGGCCGACGGTTCGCAGCTCCGCCATCAGTTTGCGCAGTCAGGCCAGCCTCTTTCCGATACCGAACTGCTCCGCGCCGCGAAACATCTTGGACTAAAAGCCGGGTCGCTCAAGACTCAGTGGAGCAAGTTGCCGGGTACCCCGTTGCCTGCTGTCGCAAAACGAACAGATGGCCGTTACGTCGTGCTGGCCAAGATCGATGGGGACAAAGTACTGATTCAAGATCCGGCCGAAGCCCGTCCGCTCGTGCTGTCTCGTGAGCAATTCGAATCGGCCTGGACCGGAGAGCTGCTGCTCTTTACCAAACGGGCGAATCTGCGCCTGCAAGACCTGAAGTTCGATTTCACCTGGTTTATTCCCGCGATCGTCAAATACCGCAAGCTGCTGGGCGAAGTGCTGGTCGCCTCGTTCTTCCTGCAACTCTTCGCGCTCCTGACGCCGCTTTTCACGCAAGTGGTCATCGACAAGGTGCTGGTGCACAAGGGCTTTACCACACTCCACGTGCTGGCGATCGGCATGATCACGCTGGCGGTCTTCGAAGCCATCCTGGGCGGACTACGCACCTATCTGTTTGCGCATACGACCAACCGGATCGACGTGGGCCTTGGCGCGCAACTGTTCCGCCATCTTCTGGCCTTGCCGCTGTCGTACTTCGAAGCCCGACGCGTCGGCGATACGGTGGCCCGGGTGCGGGAGTTAGAACAGATCCGCCAGTTTCTGACCAGCAATTCCGTGACGGTGGTGCTGGATGTGATCTTTATGATCGTCTTTCTGACGGTGATGTGGTTCTACAGTCCGATGTTGACGATCGTGGTGATGACCTCGTTGCCGTGCTATGCGCTGCTGTCGGTCGCGATTACGCCGGCAATCCGGGCTCGGCTCCATGAAAAGTTCAATCGCGGCGCGGACAATCAAGCGTTCTTGGTGGAGACCGTCAGCGGCATGCAGACCGTCAAGGCGATGGCGGTTGAGCCGCCGCTGCTTCGCAAGTGGGAAGAGCAGCTCTCCGGCTATGTGCGGGCGAGTTTTCGCGCGACGAGTCTAATCACCGTGGCCGGTCAAGTGGCGACGGGCGTTCAGAAGATTACGACGGTAGCCGTCCTTTGGGTCGGGGCCTATCATGTGATCGGCGGGGAGCTGAGCATCGGACAGTTGATTGCCTTCAATATGCTGTCGGCTCAAGTGACGGGCCCCATCCTGCGCTTGGTGAATCTCTGGCAAGAGTTTCAGCAGGTGGGTATCTCGGTCCAACGGCTGGGTGATGTGCTCAATACGCAGCCGGAGCCGTCCTATAATCCGAATCGCACGACGCTGCCCCATGTCGCCGGACAGGTTGTATTCGATGATGTGACATTCCGTTACCGCCCGGACGGCCCCGAAGTGCTGCGAAAGGTGTCGTTCTCGGTCGCGCCGGGACAGGTGATCGGCCTCGTCGGACGGTCCGGGTCCGGGAAGAGCACGATCGCCAAATTGATTCAGCGGCTCTATGTGCCGGAGCGTGGGCGCATTCTGGTCGATGGCGTCGATTTGGCGCAGGTCGATCCGGCCTGGCTGCGGCGGCAAGTGGGGGTGGTCTTGCAAGAAAACTTTCTCTTCAATCGCTCAGTCCGGGACAATATCGCGCTGGCCGATCCCGGCCTGGCAATGGAACGGGTGATCCAGGCAGCCAAGCTGGCCGGGGCCCATGAGTTCATACTCGAATTGCCGGAAGGCTATGATACGTTGGTCGGCGAGCACGGATGTTCGCTTTCCGGCGGGCAGCGCCAGCGGATCGCGATTGCACGGGCCTTGGTTGCGGATCCGCGTATTCTGATCTTCGACGAGGCGACCAGCTCGCTGGACTACGAATCCGAAGCGGTCATCCAACAGAATATGGCTCAGATCTGCAAAGGGCGCACGGTCTTCATCGTTGCACATCGGTTGAGTACGGTGCGTCCGGCCCATCGGATTTATGTCGTTGAACGGGGCGAAATCGTGGAGCAAGGTTCGCACGAGGAGCTGCTCCGCATGAACGGGTTCTACATGAGACTGCACAAGTATCAGGACGGCGGCGCAGCCGTGAAACGTGAGGGGTGAAGGGGAAGTGGCGAATAGCGAGTAGCAAGGAGCGAGTGGCTCGGAACGAATGACGAGGCGCGAGTGTTGAGGTATTCGGAACAGCTGGTTGAGGACTACGGAGTCCGCACTCAGGCCACTTACCACTCGCCACTTGCCTGTGATGCATGAGGAACTGAGGTCACATGGCATTTGGAATGATTGCGCGGCATTGGACGGTGTGGAAGGCGGCCTGGCAAGTTGAAAGTGCAGGAAAGGGGTCAGGCACCATAGGTGCAGGGTGCCCGACCCCCTCTCCCTCAACGACGGAGTTTCTGCCGGCGGTGCTGGAAATTCAACAGGCGCCTCCGTCCCCTATCGGCCGCGCAATTCTCTGGACAATCCTGGCGGTCTTCACGGCCGGCGCGTTGTGGGCCACGTTTGGCTGGATCGATATCGTCGCCACGGCGCAGGGGAAAATTATTCCCAGCGGCTATTCAAAAACGATTCAACCCTATGAAACCGGTGTGATTGCCTCGATCCATGTGCAGGACGGGCAGACCGTGAAAAAGGGCGATGTGCTGATCGAACTCGACCCGACGCTCAATCGCGCGGATCGCGACAGGGCCGTCAATGAGTATCGAGCCGCTAAAGTGGAGGCGGCGCGGTTGCGGGCGTTGATTGCAGGCCGGAGCACGTTCGAGGCGCCGGGCGATTCGGACCCAGCCTACGTGGTGCTGCAGCAGCAGTTGTTACGCGATCAGCTGGCTGAGTACCAGGCTAAGGTGGCGGCGGCGCAGCATCTGGCCGATCAACGCAAGGCTGCTCTCGACCAAACCCGGGAGAATATCCTCCGATTGGAAGCCACGGTTCCGATGGAGGCGGAACGCGCGGCGGCCTACAAACGCCTGCTCGAACATGAGGCCGTGACGAAGATGGACTTCTTGCAGGCCGAGGGACAGCGGATCGACAAGACGCAGGAACTGGCCGGGCAAAAGAAGAAGCTGCAACAAGACATGGCGGCGCTTGCGGAGGCCGACAAGCACTATCGGGCCATGATCTCGGAATTCCAGCAATCCAAACAGGCGGAGCTGTCCGCCCTTGAAACCAAAGCCGCCTCGCTCACACAGGACGTGACCAAGGCGGGCCAAAAGGCCGACTTGCAGCGGCTGACGACGCCGATCGACGGCGTGGTGCAACAATTGGCCGTGCATACGGTCGGCGGCGTCGTGACGCCGGCTCAACCGCTGCTCATTGTCGTGCCGCGGGAGCATCCGGTTGAGGTGGAAGCGCAGGTCGAAAACAAAGATGTCGGGTTTGTGAGCGAGGGGCAGTTGGTTGAAATCAAAGTCGAAGCCTTCCCATTCACTCTGTACGGAACTATTCCAGGCCGGGTTTTGACCGTGTCCGGTGACGCAGCGCCTATCGAAAAAGTGGGGTTGGTGTATCCCACCAGGGTCAGTATGGATCGGGGGACCATCCAGGTCGAGGGGAAGCAGGCCCATCTGACGTCCGGCATGGCCGTCACGGTGGAGATCAAGACCGGCCAGCGCCGCGTGATCGAATATCTCTTGAGTCCGCTGCTCAAATCCGTCCAGGAAAGTCTCAGGGAACGGTGATCAGACGGTGAGAATGTCTGTTCCATTGCGCGTCTGCCTCTTGCTTGCCGGAGCCCTCGAGTGTGCGGTGAGTCAGGCCGGTTTTGCGGCCGGCGAAGAGATTGGTCCGGCCGAGCCGCTGGTTGCACCGGCACTCCATCTGACTCTCAAGGGCACCTTGGCCGCTGCGGCGGACAACAACCCCGATGTGCTGCTCTACAAAGAACGGATTCAGCAGGCCCAAGGGCAGGTACAGACGCAATTGGGAGCCATGTTGCCCAATGTGTCCGCCACGGTGCGACAGACCAGGCAGACACAGTTTCGAGGCACGTTCGGACTTGATCCGGTCCGGTCCGATCCCTTCAGCATTTTCGATACGCGCATCAGCGCGACGCAGAATCTCTTCAGCGCCAGTTTGATCCAGCGTTGGCGAGCGTCCCGTGAGGCTTTGCATGCCACTGAGCTCGAAGCGGATGCGAAGACGCTTGACACAATGGCTAGCGCGGCGCTGCTCTACATGGAAGGGTTGAAGGCCATGGCTATGGCCAAGATGCACGAGGCGAATCAATCGATCATGGGTGAGTTACTGGGGATTGTGAGGCAACGGCAGCGCGGTGGGGTGGCGACCGGACTGGATATTGCGCGGCTTGAAGCGCAATTGGCGGCAGAACGGCAGCGGGGATCCTCGGTTCGATACGATCTCGAACATGCGAAACTCGGTCTGATCAATCTCTTGGCATTGCCCCATGAGAGCAGGTTGGTGTTGGCCGACGAATGGCCCACGGACATGCAGGATATCCCTTCGTTGCAGCATGCCGTGGAGGATGCGTTGGCGCGGCGTCCGGAAGTCCAGGCGCAGTTCACCCGTGTGAAAGCGTCGGAACTGACCTATTCCTCGATCACCGGGGAGCGGCTGCCATCGCTGGTGGCTCAAGGGGACTATGGCCTGATCGGCAACCGGTGGAACAATACCCTCGATACCTATCAAATGGCGTTGAGTCTGCAAATTCCGATTTTTGACGGGGGGCAGCGTGAAGGCCGCATCGCGGAAGCGCAGAGTCGGTTACGACAGGAAGCCTTTCGGATGAGGTCGGTCATCAATCAGGTCAAGATGGAAGTCCACGATGCGCTGGCCTCATTGGCGGCGGCGAAAGAGCAGGTTGGGATCGCGCAGACCGGCCTGCAGATGGCGACCAAAGAACTGGAGTTGGCGCGGGAGCGCTATACGGTCATTACGGCTGCCAGCCATTTTGAATTGACCAATGGTCTCTCGGCGGTGGCCCGCGCCAGAGAAAATCTGGTGATGGCCCTTTTTCAGCTTAATGCCGCCCGGGTCAATATCGCCCGCTCGACCGGCAACCTGAATGCGCTGCACTAGACCGTCGATCCCTTGACTTGATCCGGCGCTTCACTCACACTGCCCCCGCATGTACGACCAGCCTGAATCCGAACTCCTTCGTCTCTTGGCGGAGCGGGCGGGGATTGCCGCCGATTACTACGACATTGCCGGAGCACACCATGTGACGACGGATGAGACCCGCCGCGCGATTCTCGCCGCGATGGGCTTTCGTTCGTTGCATCGGACCGGGCTTGTGGAGGCCCTGACAGCCTGGGACTATCGCCCTTGGGTGCAGGGCTGCGATCCGGTTCGCATTCTGCGGCTGGGGGACGCGCCCGGCTTCTGGTCGTTGTATGTGCCGTGCGAGAGCGCAGATGATGCGGTCGTGCGCGTACATTGGTTTCTCTGTGCAGAGAACGGTGAGCGCTGTCATGAACGGGAGGAAGGGCCAGGGCTGACCAGTGCCGAGACACGCAGCATTGACGGGCGGCGCTATATTCGCCTGACGTTCGGGCTGCCGCCGGATCTGCCGCTCGGCTATTACGAGGCGCAGGCGCATGCGCAGGGCGGTAGCGCGGACGTCAATGTGAGATTCCGGCTGATCGTGGCTCCCGACCGTTGCTATGTTCCGGAGATCTTTCAGCAGGGCGGCCGTCTCTGGGGTGTGGCACTGCAGCTCTATTCCTTGCGCAGTCAACGTAATTGGGGGGTCGGAGACTTTCATGATCTTGCCGATGTCGTCGAGTGGGCGGGCAAGGGACTGGGCGCGGCCATGATCGGGCTCAACCCGCTGCATGCGCTGAAGAACTCGGAGCCCTATCACATTAGCCCCTATTCTCCGAGCAGCCGACTGTTTCTCAATGACCTGTATATCGATGTCGAGAGTGTTTCCGAATACCGCACGGCGCCTGAAGTGCAGGAGCGGCTGGCCGATTCCTCGTTCCGTGCGCGGATCGAAGCCGCCCGGAAGAGCGACTTGGTCGATTACGATGGCGTGGCATCGGCCAAACGCGAAATTCTGAGTCTGTGTTACCAGGCTTTCCTCCGGGACAACTTTGAAGGGGCAGAGCCGGAATTGAAGCCACACACGGATCGGGGGGAGTGCTTTCATCGGTATGTGCTGGAAGAAGGAGACCCGCTGATCCGCTATGCTCTGTTCCAAGCGCTGGAAGAGGAGCGCCGAGCGGATTCCGTCTCCACCATGTGGACGGACTGGCCGGAAGGATACCGCATACCGACCTCCGATGCGGTGCGGGAGTTTCAGCGCCGGCGAATGCACCGGGTACGGTTCTTTCTGTATCTTCAGTGGCTGGCGGCAGAGCAGTTGGGTGTGCTGAGGAAGAAGACGGCTGAGGCCGGTATGCCGATCGGGCTCTACCACGATCTTGCATTAGGCAGCGATCGACATGGCGCCGACGGCTGGCGTTTTCAAGAGGTGTTGGCGCTGGGCGCCGATTGCGGCGCGCCGCCCGATGCGTTTGCTCCGGCGGGACAGAATTGGGGATTTTCCCCGGCCGATCCTCTTCGTCTTCGGGAGAGCGGCTACCAGTATGTGATCGAGTTGTTTCGCAATAATCTGCGTTACGGCGGCGCGATCAGGCTTGATCATGTGATGGGGCTGTTCCGGCTGTTTTGGATTCCGCGCGGCTCACCCGCGTCTCAGGGGACGTACGTGTACTATCCCGCGGAAGATATCCTTGCGATCCTTGCGCTGGAAAGTACGCGGGCACGCACGCTGGTGATCGGAGAGGACCTGGGCACAGTCCCGGATTGGGTGCGTGACAGGCTTCGGGGCGCAGGCGTACTTTCTTATCGGGTATTCTATTTTGAGCGAACCGAGACTGGAGCCTGGAAGCCGCCGGGCACATACCCGGGCCAAGCCCTTGCCGTTGTGACAACCCATGATCTTCCTACGTTAAGCGGATATTGGGAGGGAGCCGACATTCAGACTCGCGATGAGCTGGGTTTTATCGGGTCTGAACAGGCCAGAATTGCGATGTTGGCGGAACGACAGGCAGACAAGGGGCGAATCCTCGCGGCACTACGATCAGAGGGGCTGTTGCCGCCCGGTGTCTCCGACGATCCAGGCCTGACCCCAGTCATGACCTGGGAGCTGGCCGATGCGATTCATCAGTATCTGGCACACACGCCTGCCTGGATGGTCCTGGCTAATATTGAGGATGTGATCGGTCTGCGCGCTCAAACGAATGTGCCGGGAACGGTCGATCAACACCCGAATTGGCGGCGGAAGTTGAATGTGACGATCGAGGACTTGGCGCAGGATGTCCGATTCGCGCAGCTTGCGGCGCAGTTGCGCTCGACACGGTCTCTTGGGTAAGGACATCCCGCACACAGCCTTGGATTCAGGCGGGGCTATCGACCGACTATGATGCACCGTAACCATCTCATCCTGAGCATTGCGGCCGCCTGTTTTCTTGTCATCTTTGTCATTGAAGAGTTTGCGCCCGCCAATGTCGTCGGCGCATACGGATATGTGTTGCCGATCTTACTGGTTGCGATTCTGCGTAACCGGACCTTGATGCTGGTGACCGTGCTGGCGTGTGTCGCCGCGACCTATTCAGGCCTGTTGCAGCCGACCAAGCCCGGGCGGTTTCAGGCGGCGGTCATCAATCGGAGCGTCGTTGCCGGGGTGTTGTTGCTGGTCGCGTATCTCGGCATGAGTTGGGAGGAACGCAAAGCCCGTGAGGCGGAGGCGCGGGCGGCGCTGGCGCAAGAGACGGAAAATCTTCTGAAAGCCAATGCGCAGCTCGTCGAGGCGAAGGATCGGCTCAACCGGTCTGAACGGCTGGCCGCGGTAGGCCAATTGGTGGCCTCGGTGGCGCATGAGGTAGGGACGCCGTTGCATTCGATTGCCTGGCATGTGCAAGCGCTGGCGGAAGAGCCGGCATTAACGCCTGATATGAGGAAGCGGGTGACCGTCATTGATGAGCAGCTGACGCGAGTGGTGCGAATCATTCAGGACTTGCTGTCCTCTACTCGGCCTCGCCAGCCCCAACCGAAATGGCTGCCGGTGGCGCAGGTGATCAATCCTGTGGCCGTACTCATGGAGCCGGCGTTTCATGCGAAAGAAATCGCATTGACGGTGGTGATTCCTGAGCACCTTCCGCTCGCGTGGGCCGATGCGGAGAAAATGCATCAAGTGCTGGTCAATCTTTTAGCCAACGCATTAGCCGCCACGCCACCCCAGGGCACCGTGACTGTTTCGGTTGAAAGCCGCCCGGTTTCGCCGGACGAACTTGAGCGAGGCCGCCGTGTGGCCGAGGCGATGTCGCCGCTGGTCATTGCGATTGCCGTGCAAGATACGGGATGCGGCATGCCGGAAGCCGACGCGCAGAAAGCCTTTGAGCCGTTTTTTACCACGAAGGCCGTTGGTAAGGGGGCTGGCTTAGGGTTATTCTTGAGCCGCGAAACGGTCGTGGCCCATGGGGGCGAGCTTTCGATCGAGAGCGAGATGGGGCGCGGTACTACCGTGACAATGACCTTGCCTGGATTGCAGACCGAGTCTGCGGTGCCGGCATGAGGGGAGCGATGCATACGGCGACTATTCTTGTGGCTGACGATGATGCGGTTGCGCGCGAACTCTTGGCCGATGCTTTGAAGCAGGAAGGCTATGCCGTTGAGGCATTTTCCAGCGGAGAAGAGGTCATCGCTCGCGGGCGTCAAGGCCGTGTGGATCTGGTCTTGACCGATATCCGGATGGGCGCGGTCGATGGACTGACGGTCTTGCGGGAATTCAAGCGGATGAGCCCCGATACGGAAGTCGTGGTGTTGACGGCGTTCGGATCTCTGGAAGGCGCGATTGAAGCGATCAAACAAGGGGCGTACGACTATCTGGCGAAGCCGTTCAAGAAAGAGGAGATCAAACTCGTCGTGCACCGGAGTCTCGATCACTGTCATCTGGTGCGGGAAAATGCTCGATTTCGCGAGGAGCTCAAGGGCAAGAGTAACGGAATGGATGAGTGGTCGCCGTTGGTGGGCAGCAGCCCGGCGATGCTCGAAGTGTATAAGTTGGTCGCCCGGGTGACCGACAGCAAGAGTACGGTATTGCTGCAAGGAGAAAGTGGAACTGGAAAAGAACTCATTGCGCGGGCGATCCATGCGAATGGGCCTCGCCGGGACAAGCCGTTCATTCCGGTCAACTGCGGTGCGCTGCCGGATACGCTATTGGAGTCTGAAATGTTCGGGTATGAGAAGGGTGCGTTTACCGGCGCGGTCGGCATGAAGGCCGGGCTGTTCGAGGCCGCAAACGGCGGCACCCTGTTTTTAGACGAAATCGGAGAGCTTGGTCCGGCATTACAGGTCAAGCTGCTGCGCGTGATGCAAGACCAGGAAGTGCGCCGCGTCGGCGGTACGGGATCGGTGAAGGTGGATGTGCGGATCATTACGGCGACGAACCGGAATTTGGAGCAGTACGTGAAAGAAGGGAAATTCCGTGATGACCTCTACTATCGGTTGAATGTCGTCCGGATTACACTGCCTTCGCTGGTGGAGCGCCGGGAAGATATTCCGATGTTGGCGCATCATTTTCTCCAGAAGGCGTCGTCCGGAGGGCCGAGTGTCGTCCGGGGGCTGCTTCCGGAAACCATCGCTGTGCTCACGCAATACCGGTGGCCTGGTAATGTGCGGGAGCTTGAAAATGCGATCGAACGGGCGGTGTCTTTGAGTCATGGGCCGCTTGTGACGCCGGAAGATTTACCTGAAGCGGTGCGCCAGGGTTCCATCGATGAAGGGGATGGCAAACTGTTCCAAGAGGATCCGACTCATGAGGCACACCTGACTTTGGAGGAAGTGGAGAAACGGCACTTAATTCGTGTGCTGAAAGAGACGAAGGGGAACAAAGTCAAAGCCGCAAAAATTCTAGGAATCGACAGGCGGACGCTCTATCGAATGGCTGAGCGGTTTGGTTTGGATATTGGAGAAGAGGCTGAAGGAACGGAAAAGGAACCTGGGTAGGGTACAACAACAGAAGCCACAGGCCATCGGCCCGTGGCTTCTGCATCGCTGTGTTATTGCAACTTGAAGAAGGATTCAGTCGTGTACGGATGCGACACGATCTTCAGCTTATTCTTGATCAGACGGAGTTGATTTTCAGGGCTTTCCGGGTACTGGGTCTTGATGGGGGCATAGCCGTCAAATAAAGTGCGCTTGCCTTCTGTCATCACGTGCAGGCTGAGCTGGGTGGTCTGGTCGGTCCCCGGTGTGACTGTGGCTTCGACGCGGCTCTTGACGACGCCCCAGCAACAGCGATAGAGACCTTCGAGCCCGCCATTTTCCTCGCGATATCCTGTCGTCAAGGTCGTTGCGTCTTTCCAGACGATATTTTCATAGCCGCTATTGGTCAGAACTTGCGTGACGGCTTGTTTGACTTGGTCCGGAGGAGCGGCAAGCTGGGCTTGAATGCTATCAGGCTGCGGATGTGAAGCGCAGCCCAGTGCTGTCAGTAGCAGTGCGGACACAAGAGCAAATCCAGTCTGTCGCATCATCGTGCACCTCCGTGGGATCATCGCGTTTGACTCTCCGCCAGTTTGTACACCATATGGGTATCGGTCTGAACCACGCCTTCAATACCATGAAGACGGGTTAAGACCAGCTGCGTCAAGGCGTCTTGATCTGCAATTTCCGCCACCGCGATGATATCGGGTTTTCCCCAACAGGGATCGATGCTCTTGATCTCCTTGATCTGCGCCAAGGCTTTCACAACGGAAGAGGTCTGCCCCGGCTGTACATTGATCATGATATAGGCACGATCAAACATCAGGGAGAGTCCCGTCTCAGGCGCATGGATCGTGTGGGGGACGGTTGCTGACGCCATGTCGCTGTCACTATAGCGAAGTAGCGGAACTGCTGTCAACGGAGGTTTTGGCTTGGAGCGGGAAGGCGGAAACGGGGAAACGGCTTTCTTGAGTTTCGGTTTTTCCATAGGTTCACTCTGGGGTTACTTGGGTGCGACAAGCACTTCGACATTGTAGCGGTCACTGACGCGGGTTAAGTCTGTTTCCAGTCGTTTGGGGCTCCCAATACGGCCTTCCGGGTCATAGACAAAGCAAAAGAGGGTGGTGCATCTGTTGCGGGCTGAGTAGAAGGCCGAATCTGCGGAGACTTGCTCGGCAATTTCCTTTGTGGTCATGCCGGATCTGGTTTTTTTGGCCACGATCGCGATTTGCTCTCTGTTCAGCAAGAGCGTAGTTCGAGGGACGCTTCCCGCATAGGGTGGGGTCCATTCATCAGTGCCAACCTCATCAAATTCCATCTTCAAAAGAGCGCGTAAGAGGTCCTGCAAGTCGTAGTCGTCTTCAATTTCGACGGTCGGCCGGGAGTCTTTTCTGAGGCGCAATTGGCGCGCAACGGCATGCAGCCGAAGACAGACTTTTCGGACAAGCTTGAGTGTTTCTTGTTCAGAAAGGGGCTGCAATGGCGGCATGTCAAGCGTATCGAGAGTCGCTGTCGACGGCACTGATACGATTGGCGTGGGTGCCGGCGAATGTGTCGGTTGTTCTGGAGCGGGACGTATTTCTTGGGTTGCGGAAACAGCCGGGGCTTGGGGCGGTACGCTGGCTGTTGCCGGGGAAGGTACCTGGACCGATGGTGCGGGCGCCTGGCGTACTTCTTGGGTCGCAGAAACAGCCGGGGCCTGGGGCGGTATGCTAGCTGTTGTCGGAGAAGGCACGTGGGTCGATGGTGTTGGAGTCTGGCGTACTTCTTGGGTTGCGGAAACGACCGGGGCCTGAGGCGGTATGCTGGCTGTTGCCGGAGAAGGTACCTGGGCCGATGGTGCGGGCGCCTGGCGTACTTCTTGGGTCGCAGAAACAGCCGGGGCTTGGCGCGGTATGCTAGCTGTTGCCGGGGGTGGCACGTGGGTCGATGGTGTTGGAGTCTGGCGTACTTCTTGGGTTGCGGAGAAGGCCGGCGCCGCAGTTGTCGCGGCCGGTTTGACCGGTTTGAATGGAGGAGCGATTGGTTGAGTGGTTGAAGCCGTGGCTGGTCGGTGTGACGCCGCGGGAGTAGTCGGTGGATGAGGCAAAGATTGCGCGATTGTCTTCTGTGTGGCTGGTTGAACCAGCCGTATCTGTGCAGTGGTCGAGGGATGTACCTTTTGGGTTTCCCGATCGGCGATCGGCTGCGGCTTGATCCCTTGGAGTTCCAACTTCTTGTTCTCCAAGGTGCGTATCAGGTCCTTGACTGCGGCAATGCTGTGCGCCGCTTCCGTTTTGTTTGACGTGCGAAGCTTATAATTGCGATAGGCCTGAAATTCTTGAGATCGTTCTCCGAACACGCGTTTGACGCATTCGCGGAGCTGTAATTCGGCTTTGCTCCTGGCGGCATCGCGATAGGGGAATCCTTCTTGGCTGAAATCGTTGATCGCAGCGAGGACTTCCTGAAGCTTGCCGGTCCCGGTTTCGATTTCTTCGAGAGAGATCGGCTTGGGCGGAACCTGAGGGCTGTCTGCTGTGCGTGTACGTGCCATAGCGGTGTGGGGAAAGTGTAACTGAGGGTCTTGAACCTAGCAAGAAAACACCCGATTTTGACGAAGTGTGTTTGGAGGGGTGTTTTGAGGGAGGGACTGAACGTGCATTCCATTCACTGAGCGCCTCTGGCCGATACAGGGGCCGTGCGGGGAGTGCGATCAATCGGCGGGGCAGCAAGCGCAGCAGCCACTCGTGTCAAGAGATACTCGACATCGAAAGGTTTTGGAAGGAATCGTTCCGGCTCGATCATGATCCCTTGGCTGGTCAAGTGGCTGAGAGTGTGGCTCGACATGAAAAGGACGCGAAGTTCTTTCTTCACAGAGAGCACCTGTTGAACAAGGTCGTTTCCGTTGACGCGAGGGTACCGATTACCGCGGGAGAGCACCGCAAAGCCTGGAGGCGGAAGAAACAGATCTGTCAGCAATAAGTCGATCGGGCCGGTCGATGTGCTGCTGTAGAGGGCCATGGCTTCTGAACTGCCTTCGGCCTGCAAGACCCGATAGCCCGCTTTGGTCAAACTTGTGACGCACAGCAAGCGAATAGAGGGGTCATCGTCGACGACGAGGATCTGGCGTGTTGCTCCGGAACCGGTGGAATCGTGATGGACCATGGGGCTGTGTGGTTCCTTGTTAGGGTTAAGCGCTCTCCGTGACCAGATGCCGCCTTATCGGAAGAGTGCGGCCAATTCTTGAGTAGGCAATAGATGCCGGAAAGCCTGGATTACATGGTGATTGATGGGGAAGGTGAATGCCGCTGAAATAAAGGGCAGGCAGAAAACAGAACTGTGGCTCGACTAAGTTGGCATTCCCTGTCGAATGGAGGCGATGAGCACAATGGGAGCTGGAGCACCGCTTCACTCGGTGCTGATCAATCGATGGCCGTCTTTGTGTTGATGAGTGGCACAGAAATAATCTCGGTGTGTCCGTTTGGGCGCTGGATAACCGCACGCCGGATCCGTTCGAATCGGCCTAAACCAAAGGAAAGTTCAGGGGTTTGATCGGTCAGCATGCCCACGCTTCCGATGACCGTCCGAGTATAACTCGTGCCGTGGTCTGTCTCAATGCTGATGCGAGTACCAAGACTCGCGACGGTGTCGGGAACGACGATCGTGATGTAGTTGCCTGGAGCGGTATTCAGGAACGCTCGCACCGGGCCGTCAATGTTGAGCCATACGAGATCTTGTCTGCCATCGCCGTCAAGATCGACGATCAACGGTGATTGGCCGAAGTGTCGATTCTCCATTCCCAGGGCCGGTCTGTGTTCAAAGATACCGACCCCGTTCTCGACAGATTGCAAATAGGTACGGCCTGACAGTTTGAACCATTTATGAAGGGGCCATTTGATATAGTTCTGTGCCACAAACAGGTCGAGCTGCCCGTCGAGGTTGAGGTCTTCAAACACGGCGCCCCATGCAAACCCTTCACCGGTCAGTCCGTACTTGTCGGTCACATCGGTAAAGTGGAAGTCGCCGTCATTTCGCCAGAGCATCCAGTTGTGCGTGTGGCGCTGGTCGTCTCGCAGATCGCCCGACGTCAGAAAAAGAGGAATAGATCGTCCGACATTGGTGAAAAACAGATCCTGGTCGCCGTCGTTATCGATATCGCCGATTGCCAAGCCCATCCAAAAGCCGAAGTCCGATTTGGTAGGGACAGGTTGAAATGTTCGATCCTTCATGTTGCGGAAGATCTCGACCGCGCCGGTATTCTGGGACACGATCAAGTCCTGCCACCCGTCCGAGTCCAGGTCAACAAAGACGGAAAGGAAGGAGTTCTGCATGCTGGCCGTACCGGACGATTCGGTAATGTCGGTAAACGTGAGGTCTCCGTTGTTTAACAACAGGCGATTCGGCTTGGCGTGTGTCGGATCGTTGAATGTCGCACTCCGGAACTTCTTCGCATTCACGAAGACACTGATGTAGAGGTCTCCGTCCCCGTCGTGGTCGATATCCGACACCGCGACGCTAAATGGGACCGAGTCATCAGGGAGATCGACGGGGATCGGTCTTTCTTGAAACCGCCCCCCGTCATTGAGATAGAGGTAGACGCCGTTCTCACGCGCTACAATCAAATCGGTGTCCCCATCAGCGTCCATATCGATTGCCGTACTGCCGTAGGTGGCGCTGGTATTCGAGAGGCCGGTGCCGTGTTCGATATTGACCAGGCGACCGTTGCGATAGCTCAGCAAGGCGTCGTGCTGTCCCTCCCCGCCACCGACAAAGATCTCGAATCTCCCATCGCCATCAATGTCGATGACCGCTGCCCCTGTAAAGGGATGCGTGCCCTTGGCCCAGGTATGAGTAAAGTCGGCCGGAACCGGAGTAAACGGAGTCGGCGGCGAAAGGGTAGTGGATCGTGATGCACAACCACTGAGGACACACAGGCCCACCATGAGGCGGAACACTGTCATGATGGGACCCGTGTCAGAGAACCAGCGGTGTTGCATGTCAGTCGCTCCTTGCAGTGGCCAGTACATCTGGGGAACCGTTATTGGAAGGTAATCCACCGCCAAAACTCGACGTACCAGGGCGTGCCTCCGTCAGCCATGATGGTCTCCACGGCGAA
Source organism: Nitrospira sp. (assembly GCA_046604365.1). Taxonomy (GTDB): domain Bacteria; phylum Nitrospirota; class Nitrospiria; order Nitrospirales; family Nitrospiraceae; genus Nitrospira_D. The sequence goes on along the minus strand of JBJACV010000005.1, from coordinate 204,063 downwards.
CGGCATGCGATGGCCCTCGGAATCCCCAACATCCACCCGGAAGACATTGCCTTGGCGATCGGCCAAAATGAAGTTGTCCTTGGTAATGGTGGGTGCCACCATGGCGTACACGTCCCCATTCGGGGAGACGAGGGCCTTGGGCGCCAGGTGCTCCGTCTTCTGTAACTTCATCAGGGCGTTTGCCTTCTTTTGCAGGTCGTCCGAGGAAATCACCGTGCCTCCAAGCTCGGCATGCAAGGGATCGGGATTGCCGGTTGTGGCCAGCGTGACCAAGGCGTCTGAAGCCTTCCCGGTTACTGACGCCGGCAAGTCTGCCGCGTAACCGGGCGCCGCGAAAGCCAGTATCAGCGCTGTTGCCGCGATGGATAGGTTCCGAGCTTCACCGTTCTTTTCCGATTTCGAGCTGATCGTTGCGTCCGTCATCATCGATCTCCTTTGGTTAAGAGCCCACTGGTTGTTGCGACGTTTCTCTGGTTGCGACGATCGGACGGTCTGGAGTTCACCGGTCACGCGCCTTTGCGTGAGGGCCTCGTTCATCCGATCGTATGGGTTGGTAGTCTGTGGCTGCACCAAAACCTTACAAGGCGCATGGTCTTTGCTGAATCGAGAGAGGGGAGATGCTGTAGCCAGGAATGGGGTCAGCCCTGATTCGGTTCTGATCCGAGTAGGATGGTTACGGTAAACGAATGAATGACGCGCGGGTCAACCGAGGAAGAACTAGGAGCTAAAGGTGATTATCCGGCAGCGGCGAATGAGGAGAAGCTACGCTTGAAGAGGCGCCGGTACGCACGAAGTGCGGTATTAAATGAGAGGGATACTGGAGGTATTTATCCGCGCGCCTAATCACGATAAGCCAATAAATAGCGTGCGGGTCAACCGAAGGTTGGTATGGTGCCCCCGATACGAATTGAACGTACGACCTACGGTTTAGGAAACCGCTGCTCTATCCAACTGAGCTACGGGGGCGTGGCTTGAATGTAGCGCACCCACGTGCGGATTGGAAGGGGAGGGATAGGCGATGCCCATCGCCTGCTCATCCGCAACATCCGCTGGAAAAGACTTGCCGCTGCCGATAGGCGTTCCAACAGGACGCACAGAGCTGCACGGTCGAGTGCGTGAATCCGTCGATCGATTCTGCTCGCCGCTCGACGAACGTTCCACAATCGGAGCAGGGGCCTGCAGCTGTTGATTCAACGCGACGCTCTTGAAGTACCACGGGATGCCTCCTTTGTGTTGGGACGAATGTGCTGGTTGCAGATCGCCGACATGAAGAGGCGATTTCGTCGCAGGTTCAGCACAGTATTTCGCAACTGCCCTGTCGGCGACCAGCTCTTGGCCTGGTGCAATTCCTGCCGCCATACCCGCAGTTGTCCATCTAACAGTTCTATGATCCGCTCTGCATCAATGAAACGGCTGTTTCCCAGGTGTTGCTCCATCATCGCCATATCGACCTCCCGGTTAGCAGGATGCTGAAAAAGTCCCCCGGCGGCGTTCTCGCATCGCTCAGAGGCTCACTGTACCGAAGCGTACGCCTCGCCTCTTCGCTCGCTGCGGCCTTGCTGGATGGCCTTTTTGAGCATCCTGCGGTTATTGTGGCATCAGTGCCATACGTACGACTTCATCGGTACTTTTATGGATACACCGAGTTTTTCCGCAGCCTATTAGAGTGAGCAATGCCGAATCACACCGATAAGCACGCCTTCGATCTGAAACTCATCCGATGGTTGCACCATGATCGGTTGCATGGCCGCATTGGCCGGATGTAGTTCGATGTGTGTCTCTTTTTTAAAATAGGTTTTGATCGTGGCTTCGTGATTGACCAGCGCGACAATCGTTTGCCCGTTCTTCGCTGTTTCTTGCTTCCGCACGACTACAAGATCGCCGGGAAGAATGCCTTCATCCTTCATGGATTCTCCCTTCACTCTGAGCGCGAAGGTCTTGCCGCCCTTCAGCATGCTGGGGGGAACATCGACCAGCTCCGATTGCGGGATCGGATCGATCGGGGAGCCTGCTGCGACGATGCCGGCCATTGGAATATCAGTCTTCCGTTGTAATTGCTCCAGCACCACAGGCACGATGCCGGGGATCCGTCTCATACCGGCTTCGTAGCGAGCCACGGTGACGCGATTCGTATGCAAGGCATCGGCGAGTTGCTGCTGTGTGAGTCCCAATCCTTCTCGAATGCGCTTTAGATCGTGCGATTTCATATTGTAACCAATGGTTACACATAAAAATGTCTCATGTCAAGCGGGTTTTTTAGCGATTTTTGAGAAATACGCTCGTTTACTGTGCATAACTTGCAGTGCTGGAGCATGATTTCAAATCTATTGCAGAGTGAACTGTACTGAAACATGGATCTAATTCAGGCTTGTATGTTTCTGCCTTCAATGAGATTCAAAGGCCCAACATATTGTGGTGATTGGTCGAGGCTCCTCTATGACTAAAAACTAGGCAAAAAGGTGACTAATGTCATGGTTTCAGCTATTCATGCGCAAGAACGATAGTTATGCACAGAGATGTCCACAGAAATTGTGGGCAGTCATCGATACAAGTCTCGATGGATATTCGACCGAGGGATGGCCGAGATCTGTTGGACAGGGATGGATGAATGGAAGGGTGAAAAGGAGGGCCCTGTCCTACTCCGACAGCTCTTCATTCAGCGCCACGGTTTTGATCTGCGCACAGACGCGATGCCCGGGCTTGATCCCGAGGTTCACGAGCGATTTTTTGGTAATGCTGGCAACGAGAGGTGCTCCGATATCCAACAACACGTCCACTGATGACTGATCGACTTCGCGAATCTCCGTGACCGTTGCGTCCAATAGGTTCAATACGCTGCTTGGTGCCAGGGCCTTCCCTAAGACCAGGCTCACATCGCTGGAAAGAATATGTACGCGGACGACCTGTCCGACGGCGACAGGCTGAAGCGGCACAAAGAGGGTGTGCTCCCTGAATGCGAGCTGTGTGAGGCCATATTGCGGGTCGTGTCCTGCTACATGAGCGTCTAAGACGGCGCCGGCACGAGGCGACCCGAAATTCACTCGAAACTCCAGAGATGTCAGGATGTCATTCAGCGGGCCGATTCCTGCGACCAGGCCATCTTTTAGCAGAACGACCCGGTCGGCCAGTTGGAGAATTTCGCTGATGGCATGGCTCACGTAGATTACCGGGATGGCCAGTTCTTGATGAAGCCGACGGATGAATGGAAGGAGCTCCTGCTTTCGCTCAATATCGAGGGAAGCCAACGGTTCATCCATTAAGAGCAGTCTGGGGCTTGTCAGAAGTGCCCGACCGATTGCCGTGCGTTGTTGCTCGCCGCCGGAGAGGTGATGGACACGGCGTTCAAGCAGATGCCCGATGCCCAGAATCTCGACGACCTGTTCGACTGCAATCCGTCGTTCCTCCGGGCGAATGCGATTATAGCCGTATAGAAGATTCGAACGGACATTGTAGTGGGGGAACAATCGAGGTTCCTGGAACACGTATCCGATCGGTCTGGTGTGGAGCGGCCGGCACAGGCCTCTCGTCTCGTCTTGCCACATATCGTCGCCGAATTGCATGAATCCGTTGGAGGCCCGATCCAGTCCGGCCAGGCATCTCAACAGTGTGGTTTTTCCAGCGCCGGAGGGTCCGAAGAGCACGGTGATGCCCGATGCCGGCATATCCAGATCAATATTCAGCTTGAAGCCCGGATAGTGGAGGTCAAATCGCGCAATCAAACGGTTCATGATACGTGTATGGGGAATCGGCGGTTCACGATATAGACCGCCAGCAACACCAGAAACGAAAAGATCAGCATGAAGGCTGAAATCGCATGCGCCTGAGCATATTCCATTACTTCTACATGCTCAAAGATGGTTGTGGAGAGGACACGTGTTTGTCCCGGAATTGACCCTCCGACCATGAGGACCACTCCGAATTCTCCCATCGTATGCGCAAATCCGAGCACAATCGCGCTGATATAGCCTCGCAGAGCTATCGGGGAGATCACTGTCAGAAAGGCATCAAACTTGGAGGCGCGGAGCGACCAGGCTGCTTCCAGCGGAGCCTTGCCGACGGCTTCGAATGCGCCCTGGAGTGGCTGTATCACAAACGGCATGGAATAAAAGACCGAGGCGATGACGAGTCCGGTGAAGGTGAATGCCAAATTGAGATTTGCCAGCCTGCCGAGCGGTCCGTACGGGCCTAGCGCGATGAGAATGTAGAATCCCAAGACGGTAGGAGGAAGCACGATCGGCAACGCGACTGCGGCTTCCACGATGGGTCTGAACCGTGAACGGGTATGAGCCAACCACCATGCGAGAGGAGTACCCACAATCAGCAGAACGATCACGGTCATCGTCGCCAGCCGCACGCTGACCCACAGTGCGCTCAGGTCCATATCCATCATACTCCTACCTCCGGCTCACACAGGGCTAACATTCACTTCAGCTCATATCCATAGCGTCCAATGACCGCTTTAGCCTGAGGTCCGGCCATAAATTCCATGAGTGCTCGTGCCGCCGGGTTGTCTTGTCCCTTTGTCAGTAAGATCATGTCCTGCGTAATCGGTTCATGTAGTTCGGTCGGCACATCCCAGCGAGCGCCCTTTCCCTTAAGCTTCGGGTCTAAGACTTGAGACAGGGCGACAAACCCCAATTCGGCATTGCCGGACTCGATGAATCCCATGGTCTGTCCCAGATTCTCTCCGGTCACGATCCGAGGCTGGAGATTATCCCAGACCCCCAGCTTCTGCATTGCTTGCATGGCGGCTGCCCCATACGGAGCGGTCTTGGGGTTGGCGATGGCCAAATGTTTGAAGTGCTGAGAGTTGAGCGTGTCCGCTCCCTTCACTAAGGAGGGAGTGAGACTCCAGAGGGCCAGGCGCCCGACGGCATAGGTGACGCGGCTATCCTTGACTCCCAGCCCTTCTTCTTCCAAGAGCTTCGGCCGTTCGGTGTCGGCAGAGAAGAACACATCGAATGGGGCGCCGTTCTTGATTTGTGAATAGAAATTCCCGGATGAACCGGTGGCGACACGCACGTTGTGACCGGTGGCGGTTTCAAATTCAATCGCGATTTCACGGAACGGCGGCACGAAATTCGCGGCGACGGCGACCAAGACCTGTTCGGCAAAAGCCGGTGTCACCATCGTCAGGACTAGAACACACATGCACCAGGCAAGACATCTCTGTTTCATGATCAGTCCTTTCTAGATCCTGATTCGCATTGACGCGTAAAAATAATCACTGTCTTTGTCTCCGCCAGCCGGCATTTGGGCAATGATGGTGGGGTTATTAAAATACGATCCTTTGAACCAATGGACATACCCGACATCCAAGTCCAGGTTGGAGGTGACGGCCCATTGGGCGCGAAGCTCCACATCGTGTCCTAAGGCGGTGCCGGCATTTCCGGTGGTGTCCCGTAAACCGGTATTGCCGAAGAAGTCTTTGCTTTGTGCAAGATATGAGACGCGATGCTTCACTTGGAGGATCACGTTGGGGGCAGGCGTAACGATCAATCGCCACCCCGGTGACTGGAGATTCGTTCGGGAAAATGGTCCCCAGACACCGGTCGGCCCAAACTCAAATCGTCGAGCACCGAACAAGGTGTCGAATCCTGCATTCTGGCTATCGCCCGGTTTGTGATCGCCGCTGGCATAGTCGTAATGAAAAACCAATCGTGGTATCCACGGAAGGTCAAACGTATAGCCGAGGTCGAGGTGCTGAAAATGGGCGAAGTGATCGGTGATCCCACGATGGCCGGTTTGCCAGGAAGTTTCAATTTCATAGTCCGGTTCTCCTGGTTTGGGATCCTTATACAGGCGGCCTCCGGCCGTTGAGTAGGTACGATGAGCAGTCCCGTTCGGCACTCGCTGATCATTCAGGCCGAAATAATATGCGTCAATCTGGAACCAGGGGAAATGCCGGCTCTCCAGATAGGTTCCCCAAAACAAGAGGTTGTGATATTGCTGATCGAACCGCACGTCGTCCCGTACGACCGGTTGCGTCGCAAACGCCCGAATCCTCCATGTATTTCCTTGTGCGAGTTGCCAATGGAATCCGTCGAAAGAATTGGTGGTGTTCCGGAAGTCGTTCCGCGCAATCAATCGCCGCCGGCCGAAATCCATGGTCATGCGGCCGAAGTGCACATCGGTGCGAAGCCCGGATCCGAAAACGTTGTGCATGGTTAAGGATCCGACTAACTGTAGAATGTCGAATTCATTGACCGTGGTCGCATCCCGGAAATCCCCCCGATCTCCATCGAGAAAGGAACGTGAGTCTTGCCCCTCGAACAAGAGTCGCAAAGGGCCGTCTCCTCCTAAGCCAATACGAACGCGCGAGCGGAGAGCGATTTGTGTGTCCGTGCTCCCATCTCCGATTCGCTGATTGGCCCGCCACGGGTGATCGTATGACTCGAAGCGGGTCCTGTTTTCGAGTCCGAGATCCAGCCAGTCCGGTAAGTGGAGTGCGGTCTTTTCGTATCGAAGCCAGTCGATTTCCCGCCGTTGGTTGAGGACCGCATCAGCTGGTTCAATCCAATTTTTCCCAGTTTGATCCATGGCTTTGAAATAGCCTTCGTGGGTGATCAATTTCTTGTCGTGCATCAGCTTGAGCACAGGGTCTTCGGTGTTTTTGAACTCCCACGTTCCGTCTTTCTCCACCAGTTCTCCGTATTCGACGGCTCGTACCGGGCCCGCTTCCACAAAGAGGAGCAGGGCGGTCAAGAAGAGGGACCACGAAATTCTCTCGAACATGAATTCTCCTTTCTCAGGCTACCGCGACTCGCGACCTATTCCTGCGCGGGCATGGCCGTCAGCCGCCACGCAGCGCATGGACCGTTCCTGTTTCGCTGGTGTCATATCCGCCCAGGGCATTCAGCTCGTCGCGAAACCGGCGGCTGACAAGCGTCTCAAACAAATGGGCCAGTGTCGGATGAGACTTCAGATAGGCCTTGGGAACGACCAGATCGTAGCGCGCCGCTTGCAGCGGCACGAAGTCCAGATCGAAGAGTTGTGCGGCGGATCGGATTCCGATTCCCACATCGGCCTGGCGTTCCGCAATGGCCCGAGCTACCTCGAAATGTGTCGGTGTGATGCGGTCGTACCCTCGAACTTGCGTTCGTTCTACTCCGGATGCCTGCAGCCGTTGGTCGAGTAGTAGTCGTGCCCCGGAGCCCTCTTCCCGATTGACCAGAGTCACCGTGGGGTCGGAAAGATCAGCGGCTGTCCGAATGGATTTCGGATTTCCAGGCCGAACCAAGAACCCTTCCTCCCAGGTTGCGAAGGTCACAACTTCGTAGCCTGATCCTTTGAGAGATCGCCGGAGAAACGGCATGTTCGATTCCCCGGTCACCGGATCGAAGAGGTGGAGTCCCGCAACATGCACTTCACCGCGCTGTAAGGCATGGAGTGCGGCCATGCTGCCCATCGTCCAACCCACAACAGACGTCCGATCTTTCTGTCGACGCATATGTTCGCCGGCCAGAAAGATAGCGGGGTCGCAGCCGGCGACAGAGATTTCTTGCTCTATCGTTTGTCGATCTCGAGAAAGTTTTACACGGACGGTCGAGCCTGAGTGTTTTCCGAGTGGTTCAGCGATATAGCCGTCAGCCGGGACGGTGAAGGACAGTTGCTCGCCCAGTCCGGTGACAGGTCTCACGATCGTCCGCTTTCCAACAGTGGAGACTTTGACTCGGATCGGTTGAGACCCCCGTTCTTCAGCGCGGGGAAGGCGACCGACCAGAGCGCCTTCAACGATGTCTTCTGCCTGGGCAAGGCTGAACAGGTCTTCGACGCGGCAGTCGAGCACCGAGGCTAAACGGAGGGCTACGGCGGTGGTCGGCAAGTATAGATTCGATTCAATCGATGAGACAGCCTGGCGCGTGATGCCTGCGCGTGTTGCGAGTTCGGATTGAGAAAGCCCTGTGCGAATGCGGAAGGATTTCAGGTGATTGGAACATTTCGATGTCGAATCAGAGGAAGGTTGCCTGGTTGTCATGACGATCAAGTAGCAATAATACTTGTCACATGTCAAGTGTTATTGCGTCTAGACGGGCCGTACTCAATTCCATCATCCAAATTCATGGCTGGACAGTTACCGGTTGCTCCGATAGAAGTAGTTGTTCGTCTGAGTAGGGAAATCGTTCCAGGGAATCGACGTTCAGGCTGGAGGCAGATTGCTATGACAGTTCATACACAGGTATCGATGATTGGTATGTATGTTTTCATTGGGCTCATCGGGGCATCGATACAGGCGCCTGCTGCCTCGGCGCAACAATTTGGGACCCCGAAGGGAGAGGAAGGCACGCGTATTTTCAAGGCGACGGAGCACCCTCACTACAGTGGACAGTTTCACCTGTCAGGTCAAAAGGCGATGTTGATCGGAAGCATGAACGATGAGGCTCCCTGGGACCACCTCGATTACGCCGGGAAGCGGCTGACCCCGGTGGAGGGGACGATCGACATTGAGGTGAACGAGGTGACAAACAGCGGCCGAGTAGTCGCCGAGTTTGTCGAGGGTACTGACCGGTATCGAATCGTGTTTGACCGGTTCGCCGCGAAAGCTCCGTTCCAAGATGGAGGCGTTGCCACCAGGATCTATGAGCATGGCGATTCAAACAACGGGGATCCTCTGTACCCGAAGACGTGGCTGTATCTCGGAGGGTGGGGTACGGCGACGATGTTCAAGAATGATGCGGTGCTCTATAGGGACTACGATGCCCATTTTATGGTGATGGAACGATCCCGCGATCCCAAGACACACGAAGTGCGTTACCCGACGAAGCGGGCGCTGCCCGGCGGGGAAACCGACCCGGCCGGTATGGAAATCGATCTGTGGGTCCGATCAAAAGAACAGAACACCAACAATTTCCCCCCGTTTGAAACATTCGTCCATCTTTGCTGGGAAGAAGTGACATGGAAGTAACTCCCACGAATTCGCTTCCGAGGATTGTCACCGGTCTTCTGGCTATCTGTGCGGTAGCCATCGGACCTGTGGTTGTTCGGGCGGAGACATCGTCGCCCAGGCAGGAGTGGAACTTCGATCAAGAGCCGTCCGGCATCCTTCCAGGTCAATTTTTAATTGGAACATTGTTCGATGGAAGACAGGCCGGCGATTGGCAGGTTCTCGCGACTGATCGGGCGAAGAGTCCTCCGCACGTGCTCGCCCAGTTGATGGCCAAAGGGGCGGAGCATGCGTACAAGGTAACGCTGGTCAAAGAGACCGTCGCTTCTGACCTCAACCTTGAAGTGTCATTCTTGCCGATCCAGGGCAATGCGGACATGGGAGGCGGGTTGATTTGGCGGGCGGCCGATGATCGCAATTACTATCTGACAAGGGCCAACCCGCTGGAACAAAACATTCGAGTGTATCGAGTCGTGAACGGCATTCGACACCTGCTGCAAAATTTCAACCAGACCATTGACGTGAAGCGATGGCACACACTTCGGGTCATCCATCGCGGATGTGATATCAGCATCTTCTATGATGACAAACAGGTTTTCGATCTCTGTGACAAGACATTTCAAACCGGGAAGATCGGGCTCTGGACGAAGTCCGATGCCGTGACCTATTTCGATGATTTTCAGCTGCAGCACTTGAAATAATTTGGCTCCGGCACGATAGAACCGGTTGGATATTGTTGCCTTGCTTCGATACACTGCTTGACGCACAAGGAGTCATCGATGCAAGACGATCGATCGGCAAGTTTTTACTCTCTGTTGGAACTTCCCACGACCGCCACTGAAGTGGAGATCAAGAAGGCCTGGCATGAGCAGCTCCAGGTCTGGCATCCGGACCGCTTCACGCATGCGCCAACGCTTCATGCAAAAGCTGAGGCCCGAACCAAGCTCATCAACCAGGCGTACGAGACGCTGAGCGATCCTACGGCGCGAGCGCGTTACGATGCGACGGTGCAGCCGGCGGCGCCTCAGACAGCACCGACCACACGGCCCTCTTCTTCATCGCCCTATGCGTCTACTCCACCCAGGCAGGCGGCGCCTCAGCCTCGCGAGCGACGAGGACCACAGTCCCCCATCATGCTCGTGAAGCAGGCGCGAGGTACGGTCATGGTTCCGGCGATCCATCTCTACATCGATGCCGGAGAAGCCCATCCGTACGACTTCACCGGCTTCACCAGAATCGCCGGGACGATGCGGGAGCCGCTGCCGGTGGGTAACTATGCCGTCGCGGAAATGCCAGAACTGTTGGCGATCAAAGGCCTCAACGTCGAAGTGCTGTACACGATTTTCTCCAACCCCCACGACAACCGCGCCGAGTTTCTCCAAGAGCTCGAACGCATGCTGGCCTACCCGGCCAGGTTTCTGGTGATCGAAGGGGTCCTGACCCATAAGAAAGGAGGAGGCCGTCTCAATCAGTATCACAAGAACGGCTTGATGGATTTTCTGGATGCGCTGACCGCGCGCTACGGGGTGCAGATCATCTACACCGATACGCGAGACGAGGCGGAGGAGCGCATCGCCAACCTGGCCGCCCTCCACTACTCCTACCACTTTGCCGAACAGATGGGATTCGGCCGCTGCCTGATGGAGAACGATGTGTAGGAGCGAACGGCGCGGGAAGAAGAGCGGATGGCCGTTGGCGTGTAGCTCGACCAAAGACAATTTCAGGCTTTTCTTGTTCGTGGCATGACGATACGCCAGTAGCTCCCGTTATCTCCCACTTCTCAACCAGATTTTCCGCCAGGCCACGTAGATCACCAGGGCCACGAGATCGGACAGAGTGAGGCTTCGGCTGTTGGGCCGCATCGGTCCGTGGATGTGTAGGGACTCAACGATTGTGTCCGGCAGTCCGCCGGCAGCTCATGAGTTTCCGGACCGAAGAGGAAGATCTCGTCCTTTGAATTATTGAGCGAGTCGTCCGATCAGATTGCCTATTGGGGAGGAGTGAATCCGTGGGGATTGAGACGTTGCCAGCGCCAGGTGTCGGCGCACATGTCCGGGAGTCCACGTTCGGCCCGCCAGCCGAGCTGATCGGCGGCTTTGCCGGGATCGGCATAGCAGGCCGCGATATCGCCGGACCGGCGAGGTGCCATGGTATAGGCGATTCGTGTCCCGCTGGCCTGCTCGAACGTCCGTACGATATCCAACACGCTATAACCCTTGCCGGTGCCGAGATTCACTGTCAGGCACTCAGTCGATTGGTTCCATCGATCGAGCGTCTCCAGTGCTTTCAGATGTCCGGCGGCCAAATCCACGACATGAATGTAATCACGCACGCCTGTCCCGTCCGGCGTCGCGTAATCATTGCCGAAAATATTCAGATGAGGACGGCGGCCGACCGCTACTTGCGCGACGAAGGGCATCAGATTGTTCGGTGTGCCCTGCGGATCCTCACCGATCAGACCGCTCGGATGGGCCCCGACCGGATTGAAGTAGCGGAGAATGCCGATACGCCAGGACGCATCGCTCCGCTGCACGTCGCGTAGAATCTCCTCCACCATGAGCTTCGACCGGCCATAGGGGTTGGTCGCAGAAAGCGGATGATCTTCCGTCAGCGGCAACCGTTGGGGATCACCGTAGACTGTGGCAGATGAGCTGAACACCAACCGTCGTACCCCGCACTCGCCCATAGCTTCCAGCAGGCGTAAGGAGCCAACCACATTGTTGTCATAGTAGGAGAGGGGCTGTTGCACGGATTCCCCGACCGCCTTGAGACCGGCAAAGTGAATGACCGCGGTCGCCTGACAGTGCCGCAAGGCGGCGATCAGCGAGGCACGATCGCGGCAGTCGCCCCGGATCAGCGGAACAGTCTTTCCTGTGATCCGCTGGACGCGTGCCAGGGCTTCAGGATGGCTGTTGCAGAAGTTGTCGAAGACTGTGACGTCGAACCCCGCCTGCAGGAGTTCTATGCAGGTATGAGACCCGATATAGCCGGCCCCGCCTGTGACGAGAATCATGCAGCCCCTCCACAGAATCCAACCCGATGTGTGCTTCTGGCGCCAGGGTATCAGATCATGAGGGAAGGTCAACAAAAGGGAACGATATATGCGAGGATTGTTTGCGGGGCATACAGAATAAGACGGGCAGCTCGTCAATCTGCACGGGACCGTTCCACCGCAGGGTGACCGAATCTCCATCGCTGAAGCGCACGCACAATCAGGAGAGCGGTAAGGGTCGGAAGCCAGATCCATGTCACTTCGCTGGCAAGTACACGAATCGCGTCCGTGGTGAAGAATTCGCCGATGCCGATCGGGGAGACGGCAACCGGTCGAACCGTGAAGAAATAACGACTGGTATCAAACGGGGAGAAGAAGGCCACACCTAATCCTCCGTCGGTCATAGCGTCCAGTACGCCGTGAGAGGCCGTGCACAGGAAAAAATAGATCCACAAACCTGCTCTCATCCGCACCGGCTCGTGTCTGTACCACAGGGCCACCAGCCCCATACTCAAGAGGCCGGCGAAGAAGAGTGAATGGGTCAAACCACGGTGCCCCCAGAGATCGCCGTATTGAATGCCAAAGGAAAATCCGATGACGTCCGCATCCGGTACAATCGAACAGGCCATACCCAACCACACAACGGATCGGGTCATCACGAGACGGGGAGTTGTCCGGCCTAACGCCAGAGCAACGAGCGCATGAGAAAACGCGGATGCCATAGAAGACGAACCAGTCTGATGATTCTTTACCGGTTGTTCCCGAACCCGATTTGCCGCCAGGCTTCGTAGATCACTACGGCCACGGTATTGGACAGATTGAGGCTTCGGCTGTTGGGCAGCATCGGCACGCGGATTCGCTGTGACTCGCCGACCGCATGAATCAATTCCGCAGGCAATCCACGAGTTTCGGGACCGAAGAGAAAGACATCATCCGATGCGTACCGAACCAGATCGAAGCGTTGCATGCCTTTTGTGGACACGGCGAACATGCGGCGATTCTTGAAGCGCTCCGCGCAGTCGGTCCAATTGTCGTACACGGCGAGGGTGGCAAATTCATGATAGTCCAATCCGGCTCGCATCATCTGCTTGTCATCCAGCGAGAATCCGAGCGGTTTTACAAGATGCAGTCTGGCGCCCGTATTGGCGCAGAGGCGGATGATGTTGCCGGTGTTGGGAGGGATTTCCGGTTGATAGAGGATCACATCGAACATAGGGAGCAGTGTAGCATGCGCCGTTCTTTTCTCACGATGTAGAACTATGGGATGGGCGCGGGCCCCCTCTTGAATCTGCTTCGTTCCTCGTCCCATACTTCCGCCCTATGGGTAACGTATCAGCCGATCCGTCCTCGCCGCTCCAGGACTTTGAAATCGACGTAGCCTTGCGCGCAATTCTCCAAGGGACCGCCACGGAAACCGGCCAGCGGTTTTTTGAGGCACTGGTGCAGAACCTCGCCAAAGCCCTCGGTACGCACGGTGCCTGGGTGACAGAGTACTTTCCTGAGACACGTCGCCTGCGGGCTCTCGCTTTTTGGATGGATGGGGAGTGGGTGAAGGACTATGAAGTGGATATCGCGGGGACACCCTGTGAGCGCGTGATCGATACGGCCAGGCTGGTGCATTTTCCAGATCGGGTACTTGAGATTTATCCCCAGGAGGAGGAACTGAGAGCAGCCGGAGCCGTCAGCTATATGGGCGTGCCGCTTCAAGACACAGACGGTCACGTGCTTGGGCACATGGCGGTGATCGACCGGAGGCCGATTCCGGAAGAGCCACGAATTCATGCGATCTTTCAGATCTTCGCGGCCCGCGCGACGGCAGAATTGCGACGGATGCGGGCGGAAGCCGAGGTCCGAGCGCGGGAGGAGAAGGTCGGCCGCCTTCTAGGGAGTGCGATGGACGCGATTATCGAATTAGACGATCGGTTCCAGATTACCCGTGTCAATCCCGCCGCGGAGAAAACGTTCTCTTGCCGGGCTGACAACATGATCAATCAAAGCTTTTCCCGGTTTGTGGGCAGCGAGGACAGGGCTCGTTTGGAAACGCTGATTGCCGAGCTTGACGGACGTCCGGAGGGGCAGCAATCGCTGTGGATCCCCGGCGGGCTTACCGCTCGTTGCCCGGGGGGTGAATCATTCCCCGCTGAGGCGACCATGTCCCGGTTTGAACTGCATCGGAAGAAGTTTACCACGCTGATCCTGCGCAACGTCCATGATCGAATGGAAGCTGAGGAGAAAATCCAATCGCTGACGGTAGAAACGGAACTGCTCCGTGAGGAATTGCAGGCCTTGCATCAAAACGGGACGCTGGTTGGTGAGAGCCGGGCTCTTCAACAGGTACTTCGCGACATCGCCCAAGTTGCAGCGACGAACACGACGGTCCTGATCATGGGTGAAACCGGCACCGGCAAGGAACTGGTTGCGCGGGCGATCCATGCTGCCAGTCGCCGGCGTGAACGGCCGTTGGTCATTGTCAATTGTGCTGCTATCCCGGCGACATTGATCGAGAGCGAACTCTTTGGCCACGAGCCCGGCGCCTTTACAGGAGCGACCAAGAAGCGCGACGGCCGGTTTGCGTTGGCCGACAACGGGAGCATCTTTCTGGACGAAGTCGGCGAATTGCCACTTGAGCTACAGGCGAAGTTGCTGCGCGTGCTCCAAGAGGGAGAATTCGACCCCGTCGGCAGTTCGAGGACCAGGAAAGTCGATGTGCGGGTGTTGGCCGCAACCAATCGGGATCTTGCTGCATCGGTCAAACAAGGCACCTTCCGCGAAGACCTTTACTACCGGTTGAATGTGTTTCCGATCCGGCTGCCGTCCCTGCGTGAGCGTGGCGATGATGTGGTGCGTCTGGCCTCCGTCTTTGCCCAACGGTTTGCCGCGAAGATGGGACGGACCATTGCGCCTTTGACAGCCACTGATGCTCGTCGGCTGCAATCCTATTATTGGCCGGGGAATGTGCGGGAGCTCCAGAATGTGATCGAGCGAGCGGTCATCACGTCGACCGGCGGGAGGCTAAATCTGGATAGGGCTTTGCCGGAGGCAACCAATGTGCCATCTCTATCAGGCCGGACAAGTGAACTCTCGCAGGCAACCATTCTCACCATAAAAGAACTGGAAGATCTGGAGCGCGCGAATATCCTGCGCGCCCTTGAAGCTGCGAAATGGAAGGTCTCCGGGGAGAACAGCGCGGCAAAACTGCTTGGGATCAACGCCTCCACTCTTTCCTCACGCATGAAATCCCTGAAGATCCAGAAACCCAATTAGCATGGACCTCGATTCATCCACGATCACGTATCAAGATTTTCCCCGACGCTGATCTATTCACGAGAATTCACAAATCCCTTTACGAGATTTCACGACTCGTGAGATCTCGTGAGTGACCAGTGCTCGCCAAAGTGCATCTAAGCCACTGCAAATACAGTACGTTCTGCAATAGACCCGTGCTGGCATCGATGCTGCTAGAGACCAGCCATGTCGGTTGATTCACAGACATCAAGGAGCAGGGCGATGAAGGTACGACAGGATCTCGGTTGGTGGTATTGGGCGGTGACGGTGATTCTACTGGCTTCGGATTTGTCCGGTTGGTCGACGGGAATTTATCTGGCGATCCTGCTGTGCTTCATCCAAATCGGCCACGTAGTCTGGCTCACGAAAAGCGCGTCAGCTTTTCCGGTGCAAGTACGGGTCGCCTACTTGTTGATGTTGGCCGCCGGGCTTTGGGAGCCATTGCAGTGGATTCACCGGGTGCAGCTGGCGGGAACCTCTGCTCGCGTGTTTGTCGGGTATTGTTTTTTGGCGCGCAGTCTTTCTCTCGCCCCTTGGAATCGATGGCAGCCGATCACCTGGGGTCTTGTGCGGCGAACGTACTGCGCCATGCAGATGACGGTGCCGACTTGTGGTGCTGTGTTTCGCCGGATGTCGTTCGAACGGGTGAATGGGTGAACTGGGAATTGTTGTGCCGGAATGCCGACCGGCTCTTATTTCGGCAATGTTTCATCAACCACTGTCAGAGAGAAGGAGGAGCACAGATGTCACAGTCTACGATCAGCACAGTCATGAACGGCGTCGATGTGGAGCGGTTGGGTCAGACGATTCAGGCCATCCAGAAGGATTCAGGGCTGGCCAAGTCACAATTCCGAGCCACCAATCGGTGGGTCAACGGCGGCCACAATCGATCCAGCATTCAGGGCTTCTATGCGGCTGGACAGGAAGATACGTCGCGTACGAAACCGTTTGTGCTCGATGCCGACGAGCCACCCGCGCTGCTTGGACAGGACAAGGGGGCCAACCCAGTTGAGTTCGTGTTGCACGCATTGGCGGCTTGCGTGACGACCTCACTTGTGTACCATGCGGCGGCGCGGGGGATTAAGCTTGAGTCTGTGGAGTCGCAGTTAGAAGGGGATCTTGATCTGCGGGGTTTCCTGGGTCTCTCTGACCAGGTACGTCGAGGGTATAAGGAGATCCGCGTCAAATTCAATGTGAAGTCCGATGCGTCACCTGAACAATTGGAGGAGTTGACGAAATTCTCACCGGTCTATGACATTGTGTCGAGTCCGGTGCCGGTGTCGATTCAAGTAGAAACGCGGTAAGACGAGGGCCTGAGTGGTGATTTCACCACTCAGGTTTCTTCCCAGACGACTGCATGCCCAGCCCGAGTCAACCGGCTGTCAAATGGGCGCATCCTATGCACAGAAGGAACGTCTTGGTTGTATTTATGGAAACTCTGATTAATTCCAAATTTCGATGAGGCAGCGTACATAAATACAGGAAATCTGAGCAAATCAGACTTTCCCTAGAAACGAGATCCGCACCGCCCACGGCGAGAAATCCAGCATAGTAGTCAATCGCATATCGACAGCAGAGATCGGATACGCCGGTCTTTTCCCCGTCATACTGCTTCCTGGTATAGTAAACTTCGATCGGAAGCTGTACGCTGAAAGTTCAGACAAATAGTTGTCGTCCAGCATGCAATCTACGTCCATCCGTTTGTGCTCCATCGCCCTATTCATCGGGATATCGTTCGTTGCCGCGGCAGTTTGCGGCGCGTCGGCCCAGAATTCTCCATCCTTATCAGTGGAGCAGATTGCCGAACGTGCGAGAGCCACCTGGGATAGTGGCGGGGCGAATGTGGCGCTCGAAATTCTCGATCAAAGCATCCGTGAGCATCCTGGGGAGGTGAATCTACATAAATTGCGCGGCGACATTCTCGCCACCGTTCGCGGCCCTCAAGAGGCGGTGCAGGCCTATGAGACGGCTCTTGCTGTACAGCCTTCTGCGTTGGATGTCCGCTGGGCTAAGTGGAGCCTGTTGGTTCGATGGGGGCAAAACGACGATGCCATTGCGGAATTACGACGGATTGCCGGGCTCGATCCGACCAATCCGCTGGCGCATCTGAAATTGGCGCAAGAACTTCGGAAGCTCGACCGGCTGGAGGAATCGTTGGAGTCGTATCAAGAGGCCGTCCGACTGAGACCGGACTTGCTCGGCTGGCGACTGGCCATGGCGCGCGCGCAGTTTGACGTGCTGGATTATCAAGGAGCAGAAACGGCGGTGCGGGCTGTCTTAGAGCAACTCACGCCCGGTTCACCGCTGGAGATCCCGGCTAAGAATCAGCTCGCGCAGTTGTACGAATCCATGGATCGGGGACGGCGATTCACTCCTGCATTGACAGCGGGCGCCACTGAGTCTCAGCTGCGGGAATGGGCTGCTATTCGCGCAGACGCCTGGAAACTGTTTGCGGCAGGCCGCTATCGAGAGGCTGAGCCGATCTATCGGCAGATGCTGGCGCTGAATCCAAGGGACGCCCTTGCTACGCATCAATTGGGGGTGACGCTTATGCAGTTGGGACGGTGCAAGGACGCGCTGACTGTGTTCGGAAAAATGTCCGACCTGGACCCCAGCGAGGAGGACTATGCCGACACGACGTTTCGGATGGGCCAATGTCTTGTGGAATTGGAACAGTGGGAAGATGCATTCGTGCATTTTCAGGTGCTCTATGATGCAGCGGTTGAATTTGAGGAGAGCAACAAGAGTGTGACGTTTCCAGCCGGCACTCGTGTGCTCTCAAAGGAAAAAATAGCCCGGTGGCTGGATAAAGTACGGCCGCACGTTCCTGATTTGGCGGCACGCAAGGATGAGACTACAGATCGCGGCACCGGCGGCGGCCAGGTTGTATCCAAAGAATTGCCGGTGGAAGAGGTCTATGCAAAGGCTACCGGGCGGGTGAAGCCGCAGAAGGCAATGGATCAGGCGGCGACGCTTGTAGGCCGGGATGCGGATTTCAGCTGGTTTCGTTTTGTGATTCCGGCAGGCACCGTCATGCGCGACGATTTTCCCACGGGGGCGCACGAGTACATTCCACTCAATCCCAGCGATACCTTTCCTGTAACACAACGCGAGATCTACTTGGTCTTTGGCTTAGTGTCGGATGCATTCGATGCCGTGCCGCTCACGGCGCGCTGTACCGTGGAGTCGTCGGATATGGCGGAAGAGCCTCGATGGGCGGCGCAGGATCATGTGCTCACATCGATGAGCGACCGGTCCGGATATTTCATGCTCACTCCGCTGCAATCCCGATGGGCAGCGGGCCTGTACCGATGCGGGCTGTTCGCCGGAGAACACACGTCTGCATACACTCACGTGGACGAAGTGCGGTTCCGGATCGTCGAACCTGGTAAGTGAATGCAGATGCGTATCGCCGATGGGGTTGCGTTCAGACCGCGATGGTCAGCTGCCTGTTCGGTTGATCATCCTGCTCGCAGCCGGTCTGTTCTGCCACTGGAGTTTCAAAATCACGGCGTGCTACACACGAGCACATGAGTGCGGCGGGTTCGACGTTCATCGGCATTATCGGCTCGGTCATATTCCTGCTGGCGGTATTCTCGTTCAGCCAAAGAAATTGGAAGGGCGGCTGTCTCTGGCTGCTGGTGGGGGCGGGGGTGATCGCTCTGTTGACTTATATGGATAAGCCGTCAGCGGTGTTGTGGCGATAGCAGGTTCAATGGCCGGCGGTTAGGGGCAGCAGTATTCCAACGGTGATTATCAGCCGGCGACCGGCTGCTGGTAATCGACCTCGATTTTGAAACCAAGGTCTTCGATCATGCTCCAGACTTCCGGCGCGGGCGCGCCCGGCGTCGTGAGGTAGCCGTTCACGAAGAGCGAATCGGCCGGATACAGCGCCAACGGCTGGAGGCTGCGCAGATTGTGTTCGCGACCGCCGGCGACGCGGAGTTCGGTGCGGGGGTGAAGAAATCGGAAGAGGCACAACACTTTCAAGCAGCGTTGCGGCGTCAGATGATCGCAGTGCTCCAGCGGTGTCCCGGCGGCGGGATGAAGCGTATTCAGCGGAATGGAATCAGGCTCGACCTCGCGCAAAGCCATCGCCAAGTCGATCAAATCTTCATCCTGTTCGCCCATACCCACGATTCCTCCCGAACAGATTTCCAATCCTGCCGCCCGTGCGTTCTTGATCGTGGCGAGCCGGTCTTGGAACGTGTGGGTGGTGCAAATAGAGGAATGGAAGGCCTCGCTGGTGTTCAAGTTGTGGTTCACACGGTCCACCCCGGCCGCTTTGAGCCGCTTGGCCTGGCCTTCATTCATCAAGCCGAGTGAACAGCAAATCTGAATGGGAATTTCCTGCTTGATGGCGCGGACGGCTCCGGCAATCTCGTCGATTTCTCTATCCAGCGGGCTTCGGCCGCTGATCACGATGCAATAGCGCTGGGCTTTCGACGCGGCGGCTTGTCGCGCGCCGTCCATCATCTGTTTCTGGGGCAGTAGGTTATAGCGCTCGATGGGCGCGGTTGAGACGGCGGATTGTGAGCAGTAGTGACAGTCTTCCTGGCAGGCGCCGCTTTTGGCGTTCTGCAGCATTTGCAGGCGAACGGTTTTTCCGAAATAGCGGGAGCGGACGCGAAAGGCCGCATGCAGCAGGTCCAGCAGATCGTCGTCGGACGATTGAAGTACAGCGAGGCATTCATCTCTGGTCAGGGATTCGTCTTGCAGGGCTTTATCGGCGAACCGTTGAAAATCCGTCATGCGTCAATGCTCCGCGCGGTTGAAAATGATGATGGGATAATAGAACGGCCAAAACCTACACGGTTTCAAACGGAGAAGCAATGCCTTGATAGGGGATGGCGCGAACAGACGCGGCAGTTCCTCCTGATTCGTCCGTCGGCTGTGTGGCTTCGAGCCAGGGGAGTGCGGTCAGCGTGTTCCAGCGGGCACAGCGCCGGCATCGGCCGGTCCATTCGACGGACTCTTGCTGGCACTGCGTGCAGATGTAGGGAACGACGACGCGCTTTTTGAAACTGAGCGCTTTTTTGAGTTCGATGATGGCCTGTTCGAATTGCTGCTTGCGCAAGAAGAGGTTGGCCATGATCTTGTGGTAATCGAGCAGATGATCTTGCGGTCCTTCGATCGTTGAAAGAATATCGAAGGCTTCATCGATCATTTCAAGACGATAATAGAGCTTGCCCAGATAGAATTGCAGCACGGGGTTCTGCGGATCCTGCTGCAGCGCATCCTGGTACACACGGATGATTTCGCCAGGTTCCCCCTGGTCCAGGAACAATTCTTCAAGCCGATGGAGGATAATCACGCTCCGCGTTCTGGTATAAACCTTCTTTAAGATTTCGACGGCATCTTTGGTCTTGCCTTCATGGATCAGGATTTCGCCGAGCCCGATATAGGCGGGCAGGAAGCTGCGGTCTTTTTTAATGGCGCCCCGGAAATAGCGGCGGGCTTTATCCGGGTGTCCGCGTTCGAGCAGCTGTCGACCGACCTCATACATGTACCCGATCAGCAATGCGTTCTCAGCCTCTTTTTCCTGATTCGGAAGATGGGCCTTGAGAAGGCGATGCTGGATCTCCAGCGCCTCGCTCCATCGTTCCAGGCGAATGTTCAGATCCCGCTTGCGAATCAGTGCCGTCAAATTGTCCGGCTCAAGTTTCAGGATTTTTTGGAATGACTGGAGCGCTTCCTCGTAGCGTTTCGCGCCTTCGAGGTCCTTGCTCAATTCCAGCAGCACTTCGATATTGCGCTCGTCGACACGATGGGCATGTTGGTGCAACCGGATCGCTTCGGGGAAATTCTGCTCAGATCGATAGATGTTCCCCAGCCACAGCAGGGAATCGGCCCGGTTGGGGTCGATGGCGAGGGCTTTCTCGAAGAGCGTAATCGCTTCCATCGTACGTTTCGACATGAAGGCATGCGTTCCGTCACGATGCAGTGTGTCCACTTTTTCTTTGCGGCGCACGAGCCGGTTACTGCGCCAGTTCACGATCGCATGGGCTGTTTGCTGCAGGCCGACGACGAAGGTGACGAAGACCGCTCCGATGGCCATAGAGATCAGGACGAGCGTGACGGGGCTGAGTTCGAACTCAGCGGACGAACTCGTATGGATGAGGACTGTGCCAGGATTCAGTTCGCGGAAATAGCTGTAGATGAAGACGCCGGCGCTGACGAAGAAAATTGTGATGAGCAGTCTGAGCATGGCTAGACCGTTTTGTGCGCAGCCGCTTTCCGTACGACGATGCGCCGTTTAGGCGCGGCTACCGGAGCAGGCGCCTCCTCGGGAAGCGGGACCTGCTTCGCATCGCTCCACAGCCGTTCCAGGGCATAGTGCGATCGGGTATCCTGCCGGAAAATATGAGCAACGACATCGCCGAAGTCGAGCAACACCCACTGCCCCGACGATGCCCCTTCGATACTCAACGGACGCTGGCCGCTGCGAGAGAGCGTACCGTCGATATAATCGGCGATCGCGCGAGTCTGTCGATCCGATTCAGCCGATCCGATCACCAGGTAATCGGCCACAGAGGTGAGCGGGGCGACATGCAGCACCTGGACATCGACGGCCTTCTTATCGAGCATCGCCTTGCCGATGGCGAGGGCGGTGGCCTTAGATGTTTGTGCGATCGCAACCCTCCTGATATAGGCGATGCTGAAGTATATAGGATTCGACAGGGGGCGGCAACATATTTGCCTGCGCCGTCCTTTGTCGGATCCGTTGTCGAATCTCGGACGAGGAAATAGAGCAGAGCGGGATGGGGAGGCAGATGATGCCTCTGCGGGAAGGCATCGCAATATCCAACTGCGGCAGTGTTCCCGCATCGAGCTGCGTCAGCGCTTGGGTGTCAAGTGCGGGCAGCAGCGGCATGTTTGCCAGGGACCGGAACGATTGTCCCGGCCGAGGGACAACGACAAATCGGCATGCTTGGAATAGCGCTATCGGCTCTTTCCAATTGGGAAGGTCAAGAAATGCATCGAGCCCGATGAGAAAGTACAATTCGGTGGAGGAGCCGAACTGTTGCTGCAGTTCGCGGACTGTATCGATGGAGTAGGATTTTCCCGATCGCCGTATCTCGATGTCCGAGAGATGGAAGGAGGGGGTGCCGGCGAGAGCGAGACGGACCATTTCATAGCGATCCTTGGCCGGGGCCAGGGATCCGTCTCGCTTGTGCGGGGGATCGCCGGTGGGAATGAAGAGCACTTGATCGAGGCGGAGTTGGTCACGGACCAGACGCGCAATGGCCAGATGGCCGTTGTGAATGGGATTGAAGCTGCCGCCGAGCAGGCCCAATTTCCGCGGTAAGGGGTGAGGGCTCGCCTCGCTGAGCGGGCGAAGCGGGGTGAGTGGTGAGTGGTCGGATTCTCGGGCACACATAACTCACAACTCACAATTTACAACTCAACACTCAGAGAATGACCAGGTTGTCCCGGTGGATGACTTCCTCGTACTCTTGGGGACCGATCTGCCGCTGAATGTCCTGGGTCTTGAGGCCTTTCATCTGCTTCAGCAGGGAAGAGGGAAAATTGACGAGGCCTTTGGCAAACTCTTTTCCATCGGTGTCGAGACAGCCTACCGGATCTCCCGACTCAAACTCGCCGGTGACCTCGATGATGCCGGAGGCCAGGAGGCTTTTGCCCCGCGTGGTCAATGCCTCGACCGCGCCTTGGTCCAGGCGGACATGTCCACGGGGACGCAGAGTAAAGGCAATCCAATGTTTGCGGCTCGTCAGCCGCCGTTCACGCGCAAGAAAGAGGCTACCGCCTGGCTCGCCGGCAAGGACACCGGGGAGGAGTCCGGGTCGTTCCCCGTTGACGATCAGCGTGGAGACGCCGTACTCGCCGACTTTTTTGGCGGCGCGGACCTTCGTGGCCATGCCTCCTGTGCCCTCGAAGGTACTGGAGACTCCGGCTCGGCGTTCGATGTCTTCGGTGATATCGGGAATGAGCGGGATCAGGGAGGCGGAGGGATTCTTGCGTGGATCTTCCGTGTAGAGTCCATCGACATCGGAGAGAATCACCAGCAAGTCCGCGTCGACCAGATGGGCGACCTCGCTCGCGAGCGTATCGTTGTCGCCGACCCGGATTTCCTCCACGGCGACGGTATCATTCTCGTTGATGATCGGCAGGACGCCGAATCCGATGAGCGCCGTCAGCGTGTAGCGGGCATTCAAGAACCGCCGGCGATCCGCAAGGTCTTGATGCGTGAGGAGCACTTGGGCGACTTGAATGTCCAGCCGCTCGAACGCCTTTTCATAGGCCCACATGAGTCGGCTTTGTCCGACCGCTGCGGCCGCCTGCTTGACCGGGAGGCTCTTGGGGTATTCCTTGAGTTGTAACTTTTTGATCCCGGACACGATGGCGCCCGACGACACGACCAGCACGTCGCGGCCGCTTGTTCGGAGCGCGGCGATCTCGTCGGCTAAGCGCTCGATTTGCTCGGGGCGCAAGCCAGTCGCGCGGGAGGCGATCAAGCTGCTGCCGATTTTGACGACGATGCGCTTGGCGTGCCTTAGGATCTCGTCTCGCATGGCGTCTTCCTCAGGCGGTCCACCTGCGAGCCGACGAAGGTGATCACGTCGTCGAGGCCCTCCCTTGTTGCAGACGACACGGGGAGGCAGGTGTACTGATGGCGCTTGCAGTAGGTTTGCAGTTGTGTGAGCCGATCGCACGCGCCGCTGATGTCGATCTTTGTCGCGATGACGGCGAACGGCCGGTCCTTTAGTGTTTCGTCATAGGCAGCCAGCTCTTGCCGCATGATCTCGAAGCTGATGACCGGCTCGTCCGGCGCCCATTCTGAGACATCAATCAGGTGAAGCAGGAAGGCTGTGCGTTCGATATGCCGAAGAAACTGAAATCCCAGCCCCTTGCCGTCATGCGCGCCCTCGATGAGTCCGGGGATGTCTGCGACGACGAAGCTGCGATCCGATCCCCAACGGACGACGCCGAGATGAGGAGTCAATGTGGTGAATGGGTAATCGGCGATTTTCGGCGTGGCCGATGAGATGACCGAAATGAGCGTCGATTTGCCGGCGTTTGGAAATCCGACCAGCCCGACATCGGCGAGCAGCTTCAGCTCAAGCCGCAGCGTTCGTTCTTCGCCGGCCGTGCCATGTGTAAACCGCGTCGGCACGCGATTGGTGGATGTGGCGTAGTTGCTGTTGCCTCGTCCGCCCCGCCCGCCTTGTGCGATGACCGCTGTTTCCCCGTCGGCAACCAGATCGGCAAGCACCTCACCGGTCTGGTCGTCATATACGATGGTGCCGACCGGGAGCGTGACGACGGTGTCTTTCCCTGTGCGCCCGGTGCAGTTGGAGCCGCCGCCGGCCCGTCCGTCTTCTGCTTCATAATGTTTCTGATAGCGAAGGTCGAGCAGGGTTGTCAGTCTGGTGGATGCGGCTAAGACGACGCTGCCGCCATGTCCCCCGTCTCCTCCGTCCGGTCCCCCGCGAGGGACGAACATCTCCCGGCGGAAACTGCAGATGCCGTCTCCTCCTTTGCCGGCTCGCACGGTAATCAGCGCTTCATCGACAAACATGGTGTTCCTATAAACGGATGCACGATTCTAGGCTGATAGGAGTATACCCGACCTACCCATGCCGGGGGGAGAGGGATCTCGAATCATCTCAGCCGATCGATGTGGGTGAGTGCGAGGGGAATCAGGACTTGGCGGGGGCTGGGTACACGCTGACTTTCCGTCTGGCTCGCCCGCCTTCGAACTTCACCGTGCCGGTCACCCGAGCAAACAACGTGTGATCCCGTCCGAGATCGACGTTGAAGCCTGGAAAGAACTTCGTGCCGCGTTGGCGGACGATGATGCTACCGGCCGTGACGGTTTCACCCCCATAGGCTTTGACACCCAAATACTGGGGATTGCTGTCCCGTCCATTCCGTGATGACCCGCCGCCTTTGTTTGTTGCCATGGAAAGTCCTTTTTGTGCCTGCTATGCCGTGGCGATTTCCTTCACGAGGAGTTTCGTAAAGCTTTGCCGATGTCCGCGCGTCCGGCGGTAATTCTTCCGGCGCTTTTTCTTGAAGACCGTTATCGACCTGGTGCGGCCATGCCGGACAATTTCGGCTGTGACCGTTGCGCCCTGCACGAGCGGCTGTCCGATCACCAGGCCGGCATCCCCATGCACCAGACGAACCTGATCCAAGTTGACCACGCCACCCACGTCGCCGGGCAAGCGCTCAACTTGAATCGTCGAGCCGGCCTCAACCCGATATTGCTTTCCACCTGTTTCAATAATTGCGTACATGTCTTATATACCCCACATTGGACCGAATCGTGTAACACATTGTTGAAGAGAGTGTCAAGCGCGTCTCATGGATTTTGTTTTGCCTGCGTCCGGTTCGTGACGGCTTCGACACGATAGTCCCCCCTCTTCTGGAGGGCTAGGAGCGGAGGCGATGAAAAACGTATGCTGCCCGTATACGCAGTTCCGGTGAGATCGGTGAGATCCCATTGTTCCTGGTGTTTGCCGGTTCTTCGCAAGGGAGAGAGCATGCCTTCAGCCAGCCGATTTGTGATCCGTACCTATCACAGAATTCCTGTTCGCTGCG
Organism: Nitrospira sp.; assembly: GCA_046604365.1. GTDB lineage: Bacteria > Nitrospirota > Nitrospiria > Nitrospirales > Nitrospiraceae > Nitrospira_D. The sequence continues at coordinate 178,336 of JBJACV010000005.1, read as the reverse complement.
GCATATACTACATGGGCGGGGAGTTTCTTGGAAAGGGGACGGTTATGAACATGTCCCGCAACGGGTTTCGGGTGCTCGGCGACCACCAGGTGGTGCCGGGGATGGAATTGGCCGTGCGGCTGTCTCTTTCCGATAAGGATGAACCGGTTGAAATGCAGCGAGTTGTGATTCGCTGGGTTCGCGGTCTCTTGTTTGGTGCCAAGGTGGTCATGGTGAAGCCTGACGATCAGGACCGGATCGGGACCTTCTTAAGCGCTCGCCTGCGAACCTACTTGAACCCTACCTTAGATCGCATTTCGTCTTAGGCTTCTGCCTCGCGCTGTATCGTAATCGTGCCACATCCGATTGCTTGACGACCTTCCAGCCTCACGTTATAGTTCGCGCACATTGCAGGCAGGCATGTTGCCGCTGAGTGAAGGAGTAACGTCTGATGCTGGAACCGGTCGAAAAAATCTGGATGGACGGCAAATTCGTGGCCTGGGAAGAGGCCAACGTCCATATTCTGACCCACTCGCTGCATTACGGCTTGGCCGCCTTTGAGGGAATCCGCTGCTACAAAGGCAAGTCCGGGTCCGCCATCTTTCGGCTTCAGGAACATGTCGATCGATTGTTCGATTCAGCTCACATCGGCATGATGGCCATGCCCTACGACAAGAAACAGATCGCCGAGGCGATCGTTGAAACGGTCCGCGTCAACCGGCTCGAAGCCTGTTATATTCGGCCGCTTGTGTATATCGGCTATGGCGTGATGGGGGTGCATCCAGGCGACAATCCGATCCGCGTGGCTATTGCGGTCTGGAAGTGGGGCGCATACTTGGGGGATGATGCGTTGGCGAACGGGATGCGTGCCTGTATCTCCTCGTTTACCAGGCACCATGTCAACGTGTCGATGACCAAAGGGAAGATTTCGGGCTATTACGTGAATTCGATTATGGCCAAGCGGGAAGCCAAGACTGCCGGATATGATGAGGCGATTCTGCTCGACGCCGAGGGGTATGTGTCCGAGGGGACGGGAGAGAATGTGTTCATCGTCCGCCGAGGAAAGCTGAAAACGACGCCGTTGACCTCGATTCTTGAAGGGATCACCAGAAATTCCGTGATCGAACTGGCGAAGGAACGCAACATTCCCGTGGTTGAGGAACGGTTCACGCGGGATGAAATGTATGTTGCCGATGAAGTGTTCGTCACCGGCACGGCTGCGGAGTTGACGCCTATTCGTGAAATTGACAACCGGAAGATCGGAAATGGCAAGCCAGGACCGATCACTGTAGCCCTGCAAACGACCTTCTTTTCAATCGTGCGGGGGGAAGATCCCTCGCATGCCTCGTGGCTCACGCGGATCTGAGAAGCCACTTCATTACCCGCGCACAACCGCCCGGAAGCATGCTCCTAGTGGAGCAGAATCCCTATCATGTGAAGCGTGTCTCGTGAAGCGCAGGATGGAAAGCGCAAGCATTTCATCGTTGTTTGCGAGATACAAGATACGCTTCACGAACGACGAGCCGGGACTCGGCTCGTATAGATGAACGGTTGCAGGAGCGCTTTCGTGGATTACCGGTCGGCTGGAGCGGGATTGGATTCTGTTGCAGGCTGAGTCGGAGTCGCGGGAGCAGCTGATTCGCTTTTCTGATTCAAATCGATGACGGTCGATTCGAAGGTCCGTTGCTTGGCCAAAATCGCCAGCGTGAACGAGGTAATCATGAAGATTGCCGCCACCACGACGGTGAGCTTGCTCAGGAAATTGGCCGGGCCCCGGCTGCCGAACACGGTTTGGCTCGATCCGCCGAATGAGGCGCCAATCTCAGCGCCCTTGCCGGATTGGAGGAGAATGGCCCCGATCATGAGAACACAGATGAAGACGTGGATGATGACGATCAAAGTATACATCGTTTAGCGTCGGGCTCCGATCAATTGAGCAACGGAGGCAATTGTAACAAAAGATTCGGCCTGGAGACAAGCCCCGCCGATTAATGCGCCATCGATCTGGTCTGCCTGCAACAGACCTTCGATATTCCCAGGCGTCACGCTGCCTCCATACAAGATTCGTGTGGCGTTCGCGACGTCGATGGACCAGGTGTCGGAGAGGAAGCTTCGAATCGTCCGGTGCGCGGCGATAGCCTGATCGGTCGTCGCCGCTTTTCCCGTCCCAATGGCCCACACCGGTTCATAGGCGATTGAGACGGCGGCCATGTCGTGAAGCGAAAGACCCGTCAGGCTTCCAGTCAGCTGTTGCAGAATGACCTCCGTTGTCGTTCCGCGTTCCCGCTGGGATAAGGATTCCCCGACGCACAGAATCGGCCTGATCCCATGGGCGAGGGCGGCGCGAACTTTCTTTTGAATGCCATCATTCTGCTCGCCGAACAGCGTACGACGTTCCGAATGGCCGAGAATGACGTATCGGCAGCCGAGCTCCCTGAGCATCGGCGCGGACACTTCACCGGTGTAGGCGCCATGGCTTTCCCAAAATAAATTTTGTGCGCCGAGCTGAATCGGAGACGATGGGGTTAGCGCCGTGCGGACCGATTCCAACGCCGTGAAGGGAGGAGCGACTACGAATTCGACCGTCGGCGTGGTGGGAATCCGGGGTGCGATCTCGCGAACGAAGGCCGCCGCTTCCGAGGCGGTCTTATTCATTTTCCAATTGCCGACAATGAGGATCGTGCGCACGGCGTTTGTACTTGGCCTATGTAGAGATTGCGATGTTGGCTAGTTGACGCGATCGGGTAATGCGACGAGGCCAGGCAGCTTCTTGCCTTCAAGCAGTTCCAACGCGGCGCCGCCGCCGGTCGAGATGAAGGACATGTTTTCCGAGACGCCGGCCCGGTGGACGGCCAGCGCGGTCTCGCCGCCGCCGACGATCGTGAGTGCATAGGCATCGGCGATCGCGTGGGCCATCGCAAGTGTGCCTCGGGCATAGGCGTCGGTTTCAAAAACGCCCATTGGTCCGTTCCAGAGAATTGTTTTGGCGTTCTGGACCGCCAAGTTGAAGAGCTTGACCGAAGCCGGACCGATGTCGAGCGCGTACCACCCCTTCGGAATTTCCTGGACCGGGACGATCTTGCTTTCCGCTCCGATCTCTCGACTTGCAGCCACTACGCAGTCGACGGGCAGGTAGAATTTCACTCCACGGGAGAGTGCGTGATCTTCAATCCCTCTGGCAAAATCGAGCATATCATTTTCAACAAGCGAGTTGCCGATCTCCATTCCCTTTGCTTTCAAGAAGGTAAAGGCCATGCCGCCGCCGATGATGACCTTGTCGACTTTCTTGCCCAGGTTTTCAATGACGCCGATTTTCCCGGATACCTTCGCGCCGCCGAGCACCGCCACGAATGGCCGGACCGGATTGGCGATGGCCCCTTCGAGATACTCGATTTCTTTCTTGAGCAGCGCACCGGCCGCCGAGTCTTTGATGAATTTGGTAATGCCGACGGTGGAGGCGTGGGCGCGGTGCGCGGCGCCGAAGGCGTCGTTGATGAAGACGTCGCCGAGCGAGGCCAGGGCTTTGGAAAAGGCCTCGTCGTTCTTCTCTTCGCCGGTATGGAAGCGCAGGTTCTCCAGGAGGAGCACGTCGCCGGGATTCATCTTTGCCACCAGCTTTTCGACGGCCGGGCCGATGCAATCCGGCGCAAAGACCACTTCTTTTCCCAGGAGGCGCCCCAATCGCTTTGCCACCGGCGCCAGGCTGTACCTGGGATCGAAGGCCCCCTTCGGCCGCCCGAGGTGAGAGCACAGAATGACCTTCGCGCCTTCGTCCACTACGCGATTGATAGTCGGCAGTGTGGACCGAATGCGGGTATCATCGGTAATTTGAAGCGCTTCGTCGAGCGGCACGTTGAAGTCTGCTCGAATGATCACCCGTTTGCCGTGAAGCGGGACGTCATCGATCGTTTTCTTATGCAGATTCATGGACGCTCCTTTGAGTGGCGCACCGGCATATGAGAGTCAAGAACCGGCGACTCGAGCTCTCTTCAGCTGCGACTTAGCGGGCGGTTGCCTTTCCGGCCAGCACTTTGATCAAGTCGCGGACGCGGCATGAATAGCCCCACTCGTTGTCGTACCATGCCGTGACTTTGACCATGCGTTTGTCGACGACATTGGTCAACGGAGCGTCAACAGTGGCGGAGTGATCGTCGCCTTTCTGGTCGATCGAGACGATGGGATCTTCCGAGTACTTGAGAATGCCCTTGAGCGGACCGTCCGCTGCCTTTTTGAAGGCCGCATTGACTCCTGCAATGTCGCAATCCTTTTCCGTTTCCACCGTGAGATCGACCAACGACACGTTCGGAGTCGGAACGCGGATGGCGAGGCCGTCCAGTTTCCCCTTAAGTTCGGGAATGACGAGATGCAGAGCTTTGGCCGCTCCGGTGCTCGTCGGAATCATCGACATGCCGGCGGCGCGCGCGCGGCGGAGATCTTTGTGAGGGAGGTCCAACAACTGCTGGTCGTTCGTATAGGAATGAATGGTCGTCATCGTCCCGTGTTTGATGCCGAAATTTTCGAGCAGGACTTTGGCGACCGGCGCCAGGCAGTTCGTCGTGCAGGAGGCGTTGGAGACGATATGATGCAGTTTGGCGTCGAATTTCTCGTCGTTCACGCCGAGCACGATCGTGACATCGGGGTCATTGGCCGGCGCCGAAATGATGACCTGCTTCGCCCCTGCCGAGAGGTGCTTGCCAGCGCTTTCCCGGTCGGTAAACCGGCCGGTGGATTCGATGACGATATCGACATTCAAAGCCTTCCACGGCAATTCTTTGGGATCTTTCATCGCCAGCACTTTGATGGGTTTCCCATCGACGAGAATCTGGTCTTCCTTGGCCTCGACATCGGACTTGAGTGTGCCGTGGACCGAATCGTATTTCAGCAGATAGGCGAGGGTTTTGGCGTCCGTTAAGTCGTTGATGGCGACGATATCGATGTCGGGATCGCCCTGGGAGGCACGAAATACATTGCGCCCGATCCGTCCAAATCCGTTGATGCCGATCCGAATAGCCATAATATGTGGTCCTCTACGTAGGTAAAATCATGAATTCTGCACGAAACCAACAGTTTAGACTGCGATAGTAGCCAGGCCGTTTCATCCTTGTCAAGATCTCCGAAAGAGGTACTCCTGTTTTGATCGTCGGTAGCCGTGGCTGCTCTGCCGAGGAAAATAGGGTACATGATACGAGTCAGATCTCCTTGCTTGTCAGTCAGGCACTTGGCTACAGTTCTGAGACAATTCCCGTGACCATGAATCTCTTATGAATATGGATGACACCACCGCAAAATCCGCGCAGGCATTGGAATGGCCGCGCCTGCTTGAGTTGCTGGCGCAGCGCGCGCAGTCGACGATGGGGATCGAGCGGTGCCGGTCCTTGCCGCTCTCGGACGAGTTGGCCGGGGCGCGCCTACGTCAGCAGGAAACGACCGAGATGGCGAGATTGTTGGAAGGCGGCGCACCCATGCCGACCTTGGCGTTCCCCGATATCCGTGAGGCGCTGACTCGCGCCGGAAAGGGAGGCGATCTTGAGACGCATGAGTTGAGGGACTGCGCTCTCGTCTTGGCGCTCATGGAAGACGTCGAACGGCTGATGACGGGATGCCGGGCGGAGGCGGAGGCGCTGGCGCAGGTCGTGGAGCCGCTTCAGGGTACGAAGGGACTGCGGTCGATCAGATCGGCCATAGAGGCTGCGATTCAGCCGGACGGCGCAATCAAGGAGTCGGCCACGCCGGAATTGCGCCGGCTCACGCATCATGCCCAGGGTTTGAAACAGGAGATGCGGGAACATCTCGATCGGGTCCTCCACTCACGGAAGTACGAGGAGATCCTGCAAGAGTCCTATTTTGCGCAGCGTGAGGGGCGCTACGTCCTGCCGGTGAAGGCCGATATGCGGGGGAGGATGCCCGGCATCGTCCATGACGTGTCGGCCAGCGGGGCGACCGTGTTCCTCGAGCCGCGCGAGCTGGTCGAGCTGAACAACGCCATCAAAGTGGCCGATCTGGACATCGAGCGAGAAGTCCGCCGCATCTTGCGTGAACTGACGACGTTGGTCGCGGCCAAGTCTGATCAGATCGGCGACGGGATGGAGGCGCTGGCTGAATTCGACTGTATCGGAGCGAAGGCCGACTTGAGCCGCCGGCTGAAATCCAATCCTGTCGCCTTGAACGAGCAGGGCCGCGTGGTCTTGAAACAGGCATGTCATCCGCTGCTCATGGTGGCCAAAAAGCAGGTCGTGCCGAACGACATTATGATGGATGAGACAAGCCGTGTTCTTGTCATTTCCGGGCCCAATACGGGAGGGAAAACGGTCACCCTCAAAATCGTCGGCCTCTATGCGCTCATGGTGCGGGCCGGGTTACATCTGCCCTGCGCGCCGGAATCCGAGATGGCCCTCTTCACCCATTGCTACGCCGATATCGGCGATGCGCAGGACTTAAGCCGGGACCTCTCCAGCTTTTCCGCCCACATGACTCAAATGGTTCAACTTCTTTCGGACGCAGGGGTTCGGGCAAGCGCAGGCGAAGCGGTTGCGCCTCGATCGCTGGTATTGCTCGACGAGCCGGTCACCTCGACCGACCCCCAAGAAGGGGCGGCGCTGGCGGAGGCACTGCTCTGCCGGTTGGCCTCGCTCAATATGAAAGTGGTAGTGACGACCCATTATGGCCCGCTCAAAGAATTGGCGCAGACCACATCCGGCTTCGCCAATGCCAGCGTGGAGTTCGACGTCGAGCGGTTGGCGCCGACCTACCGATTGTTCATGGGTATTCCCGGAGGCTCGTCCGCTTTGGAGATTGCCGGACGGCTGGGTATGGACGAATCGATCTTGCGCGATGCGCGGCAGCGGTTGCGGCGCGAGGATCGGCGGTTGGATGATTTGATGGCGGATTTGCAGCGCAAGCAACGGCAGCTGACAGAGGATACTGAACGGGCGCGACAGGCCAGGAAAGAGGCCGAGCAGGCGTCGGGCGAAGCCAAAGCATTGCAGGCACGATTGGAGGAAGCCGAGCAGGAGGCCCGCAAGGGGCTCAAGAAGAAACTTGGCGAGCAATTTCAACGGGCCAGGGCTGAGGTGCAAGCCACGGTCGATGCCGTCAAACGCGAACAGAAGCTCATCAAGGCGAAAGAGGCCAAGCAGCGGCTCAGTGAGTTGGAGGCTCACACGCGACAAGAACTGGCTCCCACCGGCGAACCGATACCAGTCGAACAGCTGGGCATCGGCGATACCGTGGAGATTGCGGGATTGGGGATGACGGGGAGTTTGCTGGAACTGCCTCAGGGGAAAAAACGGGTCCGTGTCAAAGTCGGCGAAGGGGAAGTGATGGCGACTGTTTCGAATCTGATCGGGCTTGCACACGGGTCGGGTGTGTCGGCTCCTTCTGCCGCACCATCAACCAGTCCTCGCCGGTTTTCGACAGGCGGCGGGTTGGGCCTCGACGAACAGACGGTAGTGGATGTGCGGGGCCAGGCAGCCGACGATGCGCTCGATCAGGTCGTGGCCGCATTGGATCGTGCCGTGCTCGACGGCGCGCCGTTCTTGCGGATCATCCACGGGCACGGAACAGGTCGGCTCAAATCCGCCTTGCGCGAATACTTGAAAGATTCCCCCTATGTGGAAAACTTTCGCCCCGGCGATCGGGCTGAAGGCGGGGACGGAGTGACGGTGGCGAAGCTGCGGTAAGAAAAGCGTGTCGAGTCTCTATACTGAGCTGCGTTGGCTAATCGTCGTCTGAAATTGATTGGCCTAGCAACGTGGGATAGCAAGACGCGACATTATATTCCCGTAGGTCCAAGAGAGGTATTGATATAAGTGGAAGCTGGTCATAGTTCATGAACCGATTTGATGGTGACATTCAGGAGGCATTTGCTCACTATGGATGATGCAACGCGAAAAACAATCGGTGATTTTCTTACAGCTGCTCAGCCAACTGATTTGGTCAACCAATTCAAGGCCTTGCTACTTAAGGTCGGGGTTGCCATTAAGTCAGGGCAGCGAGGAAAGTATTTTCTCGCACAAAGAGAGGGGCGATCGGTTTTCCTTCTCGCTCACGAATCCAGTTCGCAAGGCTTCTGGGGTGTACTACGAGTACATGTTGAAGAACTGGAAAAAACGGCTGCTGGTCATGGGTTAACGGGTTGGGGAGCAGTTCTTTTGGATGCTAGCCCTAAGCGAGGATTTTGGGTCAAAGGATCAGACATTGATAGATTGTTTGATGACGGTGTCGTCCAGTTTTCTGAGAGTAATGGTCAATATCTCTTTTTAGACAAAGAGCTTCGACGAGTTCCTGATCGCGCGGGGTACTTTATCGGCATCCAGGATTTTCTGGAAAGTAGCGGTTTGTTAGAAAGAGACTACCGGATCGAAGTGTGAATGCGACATCAGATAAGAAAGTGTATAAAAGCGAGCTAGTGCCGTCGTCGATAGGGCTGGAATTTTGTATCTTGACTCCCCTGAATATTTACCGTTATCCGACCTTCATCTGACGTTAGTGTGCGCAGACGCTTCTACCTTCTGCGTGTCCGAGATTTCGACCGCTTGCGGTAGTAGTCGAGGAATTCGCGCGGCGAGAGGACGGTCATCCCCTGGCGTTGCCTCGACGGGAAGTGCCTTGTGTTTCCTGTGATCAAGCAGTCGGCATCGCCTGCCACGGCTGATTCCAAGAATGGTTCATCGCTCGGATCTGGAAGCCTGACCGGCAAGCGCGAACCCTATTGGGGGTGTTGCTTGACTTGACACCAGAGGCGCATGTTCTGCTTCGAGAAATGAAGCGCAATTAAGCGGCGGCTTTCTTTGCCCGGAGCTGTGCGCGATGGCCTGTTGCGGCGAGCGCTCGGATGAGTGTGTCTGTTGAGACCCCGTGGGTGTTGCCGTTTGCAATTGCCGTCACTCTGGTTCTCCGCGTGCCGGCATTCTTGGTCGAAGCCGATGGGGGCACCCACCTCGACCAAGTCTGAGATCTGGATATCTTGGGGGAAGGCTAGGGCGCTGTGACTTTGAGACCTGGGATCTTCCTGGCGATGCGGCGGAACTCCAACACGTTACTGGTGATCACAGTGGCCCCGATTTCTCTCGCAGTCAGGGCAATGAGTACATCATTCATTGGCCCGAGGCGGTCGCTCAACCCGGAAGCGTTTCCATACATCGCTCGAAAGAGTCGTCCGGCATGGTCGAGAGTCGAGGGCGTGAGGCCGAGGGTGCGTCCGGCTCGAAAGGCTTGTTGAATTCGGTCAACGGCTTTCTTGCGTTTGGGCGTGTCGGCACCGAGTCTGAGTTCCAGCAGGGCGATAGCCGAGATGAACCGCACGACGGTCCCATGGCCACCCAAGACCCATTCTGTGTGCATGCCTGCGCGCAAGAAATCGATCAGGACATTGGTGTCGAGTACAACCTTTCCGCCTATTGGTAGGGCCATGGTTTCTCATCACCCCGCAAGATGCCCTTCAGCGGTCGCAATGCTTTGCTAAGCCGCTGTTCCTCGACCAGCAGCGATAGGGCCTTGTCTATGGCTTCCTGCTCGGAATCAACTCCGAAGTAGCGCTTCGCTGCGTCGATCTTCCGCTGATCCAGCACGAGATGTTTATGCTTCAGCGCGGCACCCATGATACCTCCATGTGTACATAGTATGTACATGAACTATAAACGGATGTCTGCAGGAATGGCAAGGGTTGCTCTTAGTTGTGGTGAGGTCAGAGAGTAGAGAAAGGGTGGCGCAAATTCCTAGGAATGGACGCACTCTCTCATCTGAGGCGCCTCCGGCACCAAGCAGGCGGACATGGAGTGAGTCAGGGTACAGATCAGCTAGTAGTGCAGGAAGAACGGATTCGGAAAGGTTTTCGTCCATCAGCAACCGCACAGACCCTCAAGCGGCAGGGATTGAAAGCGTGCGACTGTAAGCAAGGTCTTTATCGAGGAGCGTCTTGTTCAAGGCGGTCCATGCGGGATTTAAGGACTGAAATATCCGATTCGAGGGTAACAATTCGTTGGTCGAGTTGAGAAAAGGATAGCCGCAGTAACGCCCGCATTTCCTTGAATTCGTCTTTGAACTCGCTCCGCAGGTCTTGTAGCTCGTTCCGAATCGTGGCGTGTCCCTCTGCGATCTGTCGAATGTCGCTTCGGAGGGATTCGGCAACGACACCGAAGTGCCGTTTGATTTCTTCCATATCTTCTCTGTTCATAATGGCCGCTTATAGAGCGATCGAGCCAAAAATGCAATAGCGACGTCGTTGTTCTTTTACTGAATGTGATGCTTCGCCATGCGGTACCGCAGCGTATTGCGGGTCAGCTTCAAGAGGCGGCTGGCTTCGGAGACGTTGCCCGATGTCTTGTGGAGCGCTTCTTCCAGCAGCCTTTTCTCCATCTCTTGAAACGACAGGCCGAAGGTCAAAAGCGAGGGATGAGGCTCATGGCTTAACGGGCCTGAGTGATTCGTCGCTGAGACGGTCTGGACCGATGCCGGCAGATGGTGCGGCTGGATCGTCTCCTCTTTACAGGTGATGGTCAGCCATTCCACGACATTGTGCAATTCACGAACATTGCCAGGCCAGTCATGGCGCTGAAGCACGGCAAGCGCTGCTGGTGCGATCGTTTTGATGCGGCACCCGCGTTCTTGTCTGACGCGCTCCAGAAAGACCCTCAGAATTGGTTCGATGTCGTCCGGCCGTTCACGCAAGGGCGGGATCCGCAGCTGGTAGACGTTGAGCCGATAGTAGAGATCGAGCCGGAAGCGACCGGCCTTGATATGGGCGAGCAGGTCCTCATTTGTAGCGGCGATGACGCGGATGTTGACCTTGTGGCTGCGTGTATCGCCGAGCGGATCGATCATGTGATCTTCCAGTACTCGTAACAGCTTGGCTTGAGCAGCTGAACTCATCTCTCCGATTTCATCCAGAAACAACGTGCCGCCTTCGGCCAATTGGAATCGGCCCGGTTTCGCCTGCTTGGCATCTGTAAAGGCCCCCGGCTGGTATCCGAACAGCTCCGCTTCTAATAAATGTTCCGGAATGCCGGCGCAGTTCAGGGCGATCAGCGGCCCGTTGGCTCGTGGGCTGGTTGCATGGATCGCTTGGGCGAACAGTTCTTTCCCCGTGCCGCTTTCTCCGGTGATGAGAACGGTCGCATCGGTCAGAGCGACCTCTTTGGCTAAATGTTTGATGAGATGCATCTGCGGCGAGACACTGATGATGGGCGCAAACCGATCACGCGGCGGATCGGAAGTGCCTACTGATGCGGGTTGCCGGGCCAGTCGAGTGACCGTCGTCCGAAGTTCCTGAAGCATAATCGGTTTGATCAGATAATCCGATGCGCCGGCCCGCATGATGTCGACGGCATCTTTCACAGAGTGGCGTTCCCCGATGGCGAGGACCGGGGTGGGCATAGCGGTTTGCCGGGCGTACTCGAACAGCGGAGCGAGCTCGTAGGGACTGCCTTCACAGATGACGAGAGTGGGGGAGGTCTCTTGCCAGAGACGGAGTCCCTCGGAAACAGTGAGTGCTGTGTGAATCGTCGTGTGTGGAGGCGCAACGGTTTTGAGGAGTCGCGCAGTCTCGGGGTCTTTCGAGATGAGCAGAAAGTTCTGAAGGTTCATCGGAGAACTCCTTGTTCAGGACTCCTGTCGAACCATCTGAGAACTGCGTATAGCCTACTCCTCCTGTGGTGAGGAAGGGAAGGGGGGAGGTAAGGCGTAAGGGGTGAGGCGTGAGGGGAAAGGAGGAAGGGGGAGATCTACTGATTTTTCAGGGCGATGGAGACGTTACGCAGGAGGCCTGAGTGTTTGGCGCGTTTGATAGGGCTGCCTTGAAACAGAGCCGCAAAGGCCGGTTCGTCCAGTTTCGCCAGATCGTCCAAGCGTGGGGCGAGGGTCACCGCCCTCGGTTGAAAGGCCGGTTCCTGGCTCGGCTCGGCTCGCAGATTGAATGGACAGACATCGAGACAATCGTCGCATCCGAAAATTTTGTTGCCCATGCGCGACTGTAACTCGTCCGGGATAGCGCTCTGGTCGCCGCGCAACTCGATCGTCAGATAAGAAATACAGCGGGTGGCATCGACCACATAGGGTTCGACGATGGCTGTGGTCGGGCAGGCTTGAATACAGAGGGTGCAGCTGCCGCAGAGATCCGTTGCCGGTTCGTCCGGTTCCAGGTCCAACGTCGTGAGGATTTCTCCCAGCAGGAGCCATGAGCCGTGCTCGGCGGACACAAGGTTGGAGTGTTTGCCGATCCATCCCAACCCCGCCTGTTCCGCCCAGGCCTTTTCCATGACAGGACCGGTATCGACATAGATCAGGGTCTTGGCTTCCGGAGCTAAGGTGTGAAGGCGCTGTTCGAGTTGTTTCAGCCGATCGCTGAGGATCTTGTGGTAGTCCCTTCCCCAGGCATACCGCGCGATGCGGCCATGGCCGGGCCGTTCATCGGGGTGATGGTCTGTTAGGTAGTTGATTCCGACTGAAACGATCGATCGGCATCCTGGAAGGACGAGCCTGGGATCAGCCCGTTTCTCCGGCGTCCGTTCCATCCACGCCATCGCGCCGTGGAATCCACGAGTGAGCCATCGGGTCAGTGTGGTGAAGAGCCGGTCCTGGGGGGGAGGGGCAGGGGCGTCGACGCGGGCGATACCCACGGCGTCGAATCCCAACGCGCGGGCTTCCTGTGTGATCGATTCAGAGAGGGACATATTAACCCACGATATGCATGAACAGGTCTACTTTCTCCGCCGATAGGCGGCCACCCTCGTCGCTCGTATTTCGTGAAGCGTGAAGCGCAGGATAGGATAGAAAAAGTTTGCCTGCATCGCGGCTTGCGAGATACGAGATACGCTTCACGAGGAACGTGACCCCCTACTGATTTATCACGAACCATCATGAATAATGTGGGCGTTTGAGAGTAGCACAGTCTCTTTTCTTGCGGCCACCGGGTGGTCCGCGTAGAATCTGCCATTATCGGGTAGACACGGCACGGAGGCTCTATGCTGGCGACGCGGATCAGGCAAAAAGAAGGCACGTTCTATTTCATCGCCTACAAGGCGGCTGATTTGCTGGACAAGGTCCGGTTTACCAGCCGCTACTATTTTGAAGGCGAGGAACTTGCGCAAGGCAAGATCTCCGATCACGACGAAGTGGCGCAGTTCATCGCCGGCATCGAACGGAGCGAGAAGGGCTTTCAGCGCCTCTTGAACCGGCAGAAAATCAAACAGATCGTCAATTTTTACGAAACCGTCGTCGCGCAGCCGATGATTCCCGGCACGGTGCTGCTCTTTACCGATGAAACGCTTCGATTTCAACAGGCCGGTGATTCCGAATCGATCGGCCGCCTGAGCGAACCGAAAGGGAAGTACCTGGTCATCGACGGGCAACACCGGCTGGCCGGGCTCCACTTTTTCCAGTCGAAACATCCGGAGCAGATTCCGCAGGTCGAAGTGCCCTGTCTGTTGTTCGACGGGCGGAGCGGCGATTTCGCGACGGAGATGTTCGTCATCATCAATTCCACCCATACGAGGATCAACCGGTCGCATTTGGTGGATCTCTATGAAAAGGTGTCGTGGGAAAGCCCCGAAAAGAAATTCACGGCCAAGGTGGTCAATCTCTTGTACAGCGAGGCGGACTCGCCGCTGCAGTATAAAATCAATCGCCTCGGCGGGCGGAGCAAGCAGGAAAAATGGATTCTTCAGTCTGAAGTGTTCAATGAACTGCTCAAGGTTGTGACGGCCCATCAGCGCTGGATCGAGTCGCATCTGGGGATGAAGGCCGACCGGTGCTACGCGCTGGTGCGCGACTACCTGAAGGGTGTGAAAGATGTGATGGAGGAAATTTGGGGGCAGAACGAGCGCTATATGTTCACGCGCGATGTGACGTTGAAGGCCTTGATCCGTGTGCTGGACGATCTGATCGTGGACCGCAAATTGATCGGCGACTGGGATCGGCAGCGGACGCATCAGCCGTTTGCCGAGATTGTGAAGCCCTGGGCGCCGCTTGCCAAAGAGTTTCGAGCCGATGGATTTTACGAGCGGTTTCCGGCGAAAGGGCAACTTGAACGGGTGCGGAAGATCCATCAGCGGTTGCTGGATGCGATCGTCGGATAGTTCGGCGGCCAGGATGCCTATCCTGCCGCTGCTTGTCCTCGTCGGATCGTTGTGCGCGGCGTGGTGGCCTTGGGGCGCCTTGGCGGCTTCGGATGCGGATATCTTGGACGTCAAGGTGGAGTCGGGCGGGGGAGTCCGTGCGACGGCGCATGTTCTGTTTCCGGCAAAACCGGAAGTCATTCAGTCGTTGCTGGCGGACTACCCGCGTTGGCCGGAACTCTTTGAAGTACGCATGCGAGTGGCCGATCTCAACATCCATGAAGGAGTTGCCACGATCGATCTTCGTATCACGCATGCGCTGATGCCCGGTGAGCATCGGCTGGTCACGGACTCGCGGATGTTGCCGGATGGCGGCCTCGTGACGGATCTCAAAGGCGGCGACTTCAAACGCTATCACCGCGTCTGGAAGCTTCGGCCCGCCGGGGAGGGCAATCAGACCAGCGCCGATTTCGAACTGACCGTCGAACTCGATTCCCTGACACCCGATTGGCTGATCGCCGTCGTCATGCGGCAGGAGCTGGAAGCCCACTTTCGAATCGTGAAGCAAAAGGCGTTGGAACAGTCTAGGAAATAGTGTGCGGATGTGAGTTGGGTTCGCTGAGTCCATCCCGCTAATATGTAGTCGACGAACTATGTCACTGTCCGGCCTCTACGTCATCCTCGATCCGTCGGTCCGTCCTGATCGGCCGCTCACCGATATGCTGAAGGCTTCCGCTGAAGCAGGAGCCAGAATCTTTCAATACCGCAACAAAACGGCCTCCATGAACGAAGCCTATGCCGATGCATCGGCCTTGCGGAAAGTTGCGTCCGAGATGGGTGTCACCTTTATCGTGAATGATCGCTGCGATCTGGCTCTGGCGGTCGATGCGGATGGCGTGCATCTCGGGCAGGGAGATTTGCCCTATGGCTATGCCCGAACGGTTATGGGGAAGTCGAAATTGATCGGGCTCTCGACTCACAATAGCGACCAGGTCAAAGAGGCCGAGACACTCAAGCCGGATTACATCGGTTTCGGGCCGATCTTTAAGCCCGGTTCCAAGCAGGATCATGACCCGGTTGTCGGGATCGAGGGACTGCGCGTAGTTCGTTCGCTCACGGCGTTGCCGATCTTCGCCATCGGAGGAGTCACCGTGGAGAATGTAGGAGAGGTGATGCAGGCGGGAGCCAACGGCGTGGCGGTGATCTCCGCTATCCTCGGCGCACCCGATATCAGGCGGGCCGTCAGCGGCTTTCTCCTTAGAATGAGCGAGCCTGCCTGATGTGCCGACCTCTGCTGGGATTGCCGATCCGCACTTCGTCGCACGTATCTCGTGAAGCCTGCTTCGACTCAGCGAGGCGAGCGTGAAGCGCTGGACGGAAAGAAAGCATGTTGTAATCTTTGTTTGCGAGATACGAGATACGCTTCACGAGATGCCCATGGCCGCGCGATTGCTCGGCGGACGATCACCGATAATGCGATTCCACCAGCTTCACCAGCTTCGTGATCGCTGCGGATCGGGAGAGGTGAATGGCGGACGGTCGAAACCGTTTCGATAACCCTGATCGATAGGGGAGTGGACCGAGCACGGGCACACCTGCCTGTTTCAGCAGCAGGCCGATGGTGGTGCGCTCTTGGATGCGCATTATCTTCGACCTGGTCGGATGTGTTTGATTCAGGACCAGCGCGATGATCGGGATCTTTCTTCGCCGCAGGGCTTCGATCGTCAACAACGCATGGTTGATCCCGCCAAGCCCGGATCGCCCGACAATCACCGCCGGAAGTTTCAGTTGCGCCATCAGGTCCATGACATCGCTGTCCGGCGTGATCGGCACTGATACCCCGCCGACGCCTTCGACGACCATATAGTCATATCGGTCGGAGAGCAGGCGATAGATCTTTCTGATGACCTCCGGATTGATCGCCTGGCGTTCGGCCTGCGCGGCAGCCAGCGGCGCCACCGGCAAGGTGAACGGGTAGGGGCAGACCGCCCCAAGCTGGTCTTCACCGTCGATGATAGCGCGAAGTCTCGCGGCATCAGATTGACCGGTTTTGGAAGGCGAGACACCGGTTTCGATGGGCTTCATCACACCCACCTCGCAGCCCTGTTTCTTCAACGCCAAGGCGATGGCAGCGGCGACGAATGTTTTGCCGACGCCGGTATCGGTGCCGGTTATGAAGATGCCGTGGTTCATTTGACAAAGCCGATGGCTGTCGCATTATGCATGACCGCTTCCGCTGCACTCACGGGTTTGCTCCGGCAACAATATTTGTCGCTCGTCGTTCGTGAAGCGTGAAGCGCAACCAAGAATGACGCAGATGGACTCTTGACCGCGAGATACGAACAACGCTTCACGAGATACGCTCCCCGTTAGAGGTTCCGGCTGTCGCAGTTCCAGACTTGCCCTGAGACACCGGTAAGCTGCGTCAGATGCACGACGGTCTGCGCCGATTCGTCCAGCGAAGGGGACCGGCGCAACGCATGGTCGAGCCATCCGCTGTTTTCAGGGAAAATGCCTTCAGTCAGGTTCGTTTTCTGCCATCCGGGCAGCAGGAGATTGACTCGGACGTTTTGGGGTCCCCATTCCAGCGCCGCGGTCTTGACCAATCCGATCAATCCGGCTTTGGATGTCGCATAGGCTGCCTGGCCGGTAGCGCCATGAAATCCCGTGTGAGAACCGATCACCACGATGGACCCGCCTCGATGTGCGATCAGCACGGGCGCCATGGCCCGGAGGCAGTGAAAGGTTCCTGTCAGGTTCGTCGCCATCACGTCGTCCCAGACTCGCTCCCGATGACGCACCAGCAATCCGCTCGACCCGATTCCCGCGTTGCAGACCAATGCAGCTGGATTTGATACACGGCAGCGCCAGGCATCGATCATCCGCTGCACCGACTCGGACTCGCGGATGTTTGCTTGATAGAGATCTCCCGAGCCGCCCGCAGCGAGGACTTCACGGAGCGTCGTGTCCGCCGCGCGTTTGTTGCGGCCATAGTGGACGCCGACATACCATCCGATCCTGCCGAAGGCGAGGCTGATGGCCCGGCCGATGCCGCCGGATGCGCCGGTGATCAAGACGGCCGGACTGGTGTTGGATCGAGTGGGCCTGCTCGTAACAGTCTGTGTCTTCGAGGCTGAGCGTGTCATGCGAGTCTGGATTATGAGAGGACCGGCGCGCGAAGGCAAGGGCATCGCGTCGTTGGTTGCGTCGCTCGTATCTCGTGAAGCCCGCTTCGACTCAGCGAGGCGAGCGTGAAGCGCAGGCACGAAAGAGAGTGTGCTCTTCTGTGTTTGCGAGATACGAGATACGCTTCACGAGGTACGCGTGTCGAGGCGGTGTTGTCACGTATTCCCGGAGGGAACAGCCGTTTGCTTGCCGCCTTCGAGATTCCTATGGTACGGTCTGTTGCCCATCTGCTCATCGAATGAGGGAACGACATGATGTTCGAACAAAGACTGATACGGCCGGTGTTTTTCGCGGGAGTGGCAGGCCTTCTGTTTGGGGTGGGCCTCAATCCCGCGCTCCTTGGCGCCGAAGAGCCGGTCACCATTTCCCAATCCGCCGACTACTTTCCCGATTCCATCGGGAGCCGGTGGACCTATAAAGGACAGATCACCGAGGGCCCGCTTCAGACCGTCGAGAACAAATTCTTTACCAATGTTTCGAAGGTGACAGGAACCAAAACGATCAAGGGCGTGTCGGTCACCGTGTTTCATGATACCAATCCCGGCAATCATGGCCCCTCGGAGAGTTATTACCGGCGAGATGTTGTCGGCATTGTATATTATGGGGCTGATCCCGGGACGCCCCTTGAAAAGCAAATTATTCCCTACCAGATTTTTCGCTTTCCGCTTGTCATCCCGTCATCGTTTCAGCAGTTCGATCGGACCGGCCTCGACTTCGGCACGGATATGGACCGTGACGGCACCGACGAGAAGGTTGATGTGCGTGGATGGAGCGGCCTCATCAGCCGGGAGACGATCACGGTGCCGGCCGGGACCTTCCAAGACGCCATCAAGGTCGAAGCCAAAATGACTATGCGGATACATCTCTCGGCCAGCCGGCGTACGATCGCCGGATTGGATGTCATGACGGCCTGGTTTGCGAAGGGGGTCGGGCTGATCAAGTATTCGGAGCGGCAGGAGCTGTCGGCCGTGAAAGAGGATCGCGGTGTCGTGACGGAAATCTCCGAAGAACTTGAAAGCTACGATGTGAAGCCTGCCAACGGCTCACTCAGCCGATTCGAATCCGCGCCGGAGGGTGTTTTCGCTGATCACGCGGGCGACCATGAACTGCGTGAGATAATCCTCCCCGCCGGCTTTCGCGCCCACCCCTGAGTAGCGATGTCCGCCGAACGGCTGGCGGCTCACAAGTGCGCCGGTAATCGGCCGGTTCAAGTACAGGTTCCCTACATCGAATTGGTCACGGGCCAGTGCGAGGTTGGCCGGGCTTCTGGAATAGACGCCTCCTGTGAGTGCGTAGGACGTTCCGTTTGCCATTCGAAGGGCATCGGTAAAACTCTCCGCTTTGAGGACCGCCAGCACGGGACCGAAAATCTCCTCCTGCGCCAGACGGTGATGAGGCTCGACATCGACAAACACCGCCGGACCGACGAAGTATCCGGCTTGCTCGACCGACCGTTCGACGAGAAGAGAGCCTTCCTGACGGCCCTCGGCAATGAACCGTTGAATCGATGCGTGCGCGCGCGCGTCGATCACCGGACCCACTCGAGTGCCGGGCTCGGTTGGATCGCCAATCTCCAGACTCAACACGGCATTCCGCAATCTCGCGGTGAACTGGTCGTAGACCGCGCGATGCACGATGGCCCGTGAGCAGGCCGAGCATTTCTGTCCCGCATAGCCTGTGAACGACGTGACGATTCCAGCGATCGCCTCATCGAGATCCGCCGTCTCATCGACGATGATGGCGTTCTTTCCACCCATCTCGGCGATCACCCGTTTGACCATCGGCTGGCCCGGATGCACGTGAGCGGCATCGGTCAGAATGCGGAGCCCCACGGTTTTCGATCCGGTAAAAGCGATCGTCGTAATCTGTGGATGTGCAACGAGCGTTTGGCCGATCTCCGGTCCGCCGGGCAGGCAACTCACCACGCCGGGCGGCACCCCGGCTGCAATCAATATCTCTGTGAGCAGAAGTCCCAGCCGGGAGGACCGTTCCGACGGTTTGAAGAGCACCATGTTGCCTGCCGCCAGCGCCGCTGCAACCATCCCGGCCGGGATGGCGAGCGGAAAGTTCCACGGCGCGATGACGGCCGTCACTCCGCGCGGGCCATAGACGCGATGGTTCAGTTCTCCCGGCCGGGTTCCGAGCCGCGCCGGCCGGGAGAGGCGGCAGATCTCGTCTCCATAATAGCGAAGAAAGTCGATGGCCTCGGCGACGTCGGCGTCCGCCTCCCGCCAGGGCTTTCCCACTTCAAACACTTCCCATGCGGCAAGTTCGAATCGGCGGTGGCTCATGTCGGCGGCGGCTTGCTGCAAGATCGCCGCGCGCTCCTCGGCGGACCGGCGACGCCAACTGTCGGCATGGTGTTGTGCCTGCTGAACTGCCCGATTGAGATCCGATAGCGCTGCGCCTCGCACTGAGGCGACGATCTGAGCCGGGTGACATGGGTTATGCGAGGTCAGCCAGGGACCTGTGAGCGACGGCAACGAGGAATCCGTGTCCCACTGCCGCTCCAATTGAGATCGAACCAAGGAAATTCCTTTCTGCATGGCGCGGCGAATTGTCTCATGGGAAAAATCGCTGTGCGGTTCGTTCATGAAACCCTGCATGCGATCGGGCGGGTGGGCAGCGGCGGACGGTGCCGGGGCGGCAGGAGGAGCGAGAAGCCGCGCCAGCGGCTGAGACTCGACGTACTCTTTCCGGAGAAACGATTCGTTCGAGGTGTTTTCCAGCAGACGCCTCACCAGATACGCCATGCCGGGCAAGAGGAGACCGACGGGGGTGTACAACCGGACACGGCGGCCAAGCTTCACCATGGCCTGTTGAAAAGGCTCGGCCATGCCGTAGATCATTTGGTACTCCCGCGCATTCGGCGGCAATCCACAGGCATCCGCCACGGCTTCGATCACGGCCAGAGTCCGCAAATTGTGTGTGCCGAAGGCCGGGCGGATGAGATCGGCATGGTCGAACAGGGTGCGGATCAATCGCTCGTAGTTGGCGTCCGTGTCCGCTTTCTGTTCAAACAGCGGAATCGGCCAGCCGGCCTGGCGATACCGGACTGTGTCGGAATCCCAGTAAGCCCCTTTCACCAGTCGAATAGTGATGGGCGCGCCGCGCGAACGGGACCAGGCAAGCAAGTCCTCAACGTCCCGTCCGGTGTCCCGGTGGTAGGCTTGCAGCGCGAGGCCGGCGTATGGATAGGCGCGATAGGGCGGCTCGGCAAACAGCCGTTTGAAAATATCCAAGAGGAGCGGTTTCGTCTCCGCCTGCTCCATATCGAAAATCAAACCGGCAGGCAGCGACAGGGCCCGATCGACCAACGGCCGGAGACGCGCCGCCACCGATTGATAACTCCCGTCGGGGTCGATCGGGTCCAGCCGCGAGGAGAGCGCCGAAATTTTGAGCGAGAGTTGCACGCGAGGCAGCGGACCGAGGTGATCTTCTTCCAGAAGAGCAACGGGAGGCCAGGCGGACGAGATACGTCCTAACTCCGCCAATGCTTCCAGGCAATGGTCGCGGTAGAGGTCGGCTTCCTGTTCGCTGACCGTCGCTTCTCCCAACAGGTCGACGGACCAGGCCCGGCCCTCTGTCCACACACGCGACAACACCGGAGCCGCGTCTGCAACCGAGGCTCCCGCGATGAAGGTCCTGGCCATCTGCTCAACCTGGTTTCTAATCGACTTGCCGGTCAATCGCGCGCCCAGGCCTGTGGCGGCCATCGCCTTCAAGCCCCACTGGAGCCCGAAGAGCTCGCTGCTCAATCCGCCGAAATACTCCTCGGCCAGTGAGACCACCCGCTCATCGTCGGCGATCACGGGCAGGACGTCGATGAAACGAAACAGCTGCGCCTTGAAGGCCTCGTCCTTCATGGCCAGATTGATGGCCGATTGGGACCACCAGCGTCCCTCGAAGATCGTCGGGGAATGGCCGGCGGAGAGTTGCGCGAGATGTTCACCGATGCGACGGATAGCCGGTTCGAGCGAATCGGGTGAGAGTGTCATGGGCGCTCCGGGGATGAAGCTTTTTTTGATATGAGTTCAGTATACATGGAGAGCGGCCATCGGTCATCGGTTACGAGTTTGCAGTGTTGCGTCGTTCGTATCTCGTGAAGCGTGAAGCGCTGGAGAGAAAAAGGGGGTGTTGTAATCTTTGTTTGCGAGATACGAGATACGCTTCACGAGATACGCGTCGTCAAGTGACTTCACAAGGACCTTCACGAACCATGCGGGCTCGGCATGTCCCGGTCGGGCCATCGTCTGTATGGTCCGACCGGCCCATTTCCTTTCTCTTCCTGCATCGCTTATGATGATCTGGTTGGTATAGTCAGCTGGTTTCTATCAGTGTCACGGCCGGTGCGTGACGCGGGAGTGAGGGAGGAACAGGTTATGGCAGAGGAACATACCCACGGTGGACAAGCGCCGCAGGGGGCCGTCAATTTGATTCCAGACGTCAAGCATGTCATTGCGGTCAGCAGCGGCAAAGGCGGTGTCGGCAAATCGACCGTCGCGTCGAATCTCGCCTGTGCGATGGCGCTGGCCGGCGCGAAAGTCGGACTGCTGGATGCCGATCTGTATGGGCCCAATATTCCGATGATGATGGGGAGCACCAAGGGACCGGAACAGCAGGACGGCAAAATCGTGCCGGTTGAAAATTACGGGGTCAAACTCATCTCTATGGCATTTCTGGTGCCGGAAGAGGCTCCGCTTGTGTGGCGCGGTCCGATGGTCCATCAATATCTCCAGGCATTCTTCCGGGATGTGCTGTGGGGCGATCTCGATTATCTGCTGATCGATTTGCCGCCCGGCACCGGCGATGTGCAGCTGTCGCTCTCTCAAATGGTGCCGCTGGCCGGCGCGATCACCGTGACGACGCCGCAAGAAGTGGCGCTCTACGATGTGCGCAAGGGCATGGCCATGTTTCAAAAGGTGAATGTGCCGCTGCTGGGCATCATCGAAAACATGAGTTTCTTCCTGTGCGGTCATTGCGGCGAGCGGACGGACATTTTTTCGCACGGGGGCGGAGAGCGGGCGGCTGAAAAGCTGGGCGTGCCCTTTCTCGGACGCATTCCGATCGATCCGGCGATCCGCGACGGCGGCGACAGCGGGCATCCGATCGTCACAGCCGATCCGGCGTCGCCTCAAGCCGCGGCCTTCAGGGAGATCGCCAAGAAGATCATGGCCGACGTCGGTGGAGCCGAAAAGAGCGGCTCGTCCATCGACAGTTTGCTCAAGAAAATCAAACAGCCGTTTACGACGAATTGATCAACGCGAGGGGAGGACGGTCATGGCGGAGTTTGTGCGGGTGGCGGGAACAGCCGATGTGCAACCGGGCCACGGCATGGTTGCCGAAGTGAACGGCAAGACCGTGGCCGTCTTCAATGTAGACGGCGCCTTTCACGTGGTCGACAATACCTGTCTCCATCGCGGCGGGCCGCTTGGGGAAGGAGAAGTCGAGGGGAGCGTGGTGACCTGTCCTTGGCATGGATGGCAGTTCAATGTGGCGACCGGCGCCTGTGTGAACAATCCCTCGGGAAAAGTCGAGGTTTATCAAGTGAAGGTCGAGGGCAGCGACGTCAAGGCGCTGCTGTAGTTCGTGATGCGGGCTGAGTGAGACGCGCGTATCTCGTGAAGCGTATCTCGCATCTCGCAAACAAAGAGGCAGGCAGTCTCTTTCCTTCCCGCGCTTTACGAGATACGCTTCACGAACGACGATATTGTGAGATGCATGGTACGTTGCGGAGGATTTCATGGCTATGACCGCCAAAGATCAAACTGATCTCGCTGCTGCGCTTGTGCGCCTCTACGTGTTTTTAACCCAATATCTCGATCGCTGTTCCGATGAAGCCGCCCGCGCCGGTTATCCGGAGGAGGAACTGCAATCGCATCTTGCTGACACCAGGCGCCAACTCATGGACATTCTTGCCGTGAATCCCGTCGTCAAACAGAAACTCGCCGACGAGTGCGACCGTATTCTGGCGCTGGGCGGCTCCTATATGAAATCCGGTTCGGCGGACAAGACGTTACGCGATGCAATTCAGGCGGAGCGAGCAGTGCTCCGCAATAAGACCATCGCGCTGAGCGATCTTGTGGCGGTGTTTCGCGCGCTGGCATGACGTATGAGTGGAGCGGGCTGTGATAAGCATCAGCTGGCCGGACTTGACGATCGGGTGAGGGGATTCAGCCGACCGGTTGAGTTCGAACGAGTGGGGGAGAGCTACCGGGCGCTGCTGCGCTATGAAGCGGTCCGTGTGGCGACAGAGCCGTTCCCGACCCAGGATGCCGCGTTACTGAACATGATCCAGGTTTTGCAGAGCCGGGGCTATCGGCAACTCAAAACGCAGAAGAGCTTCAGCAACGGTCTGTATCTTGGTTCGCAGGAACTCTGGGTAGACTATCCTGACCCACCGGAAGCCGAGCCGGAGCGAGCCGGCTTCTTGGCAAGGCTGTTGAGCTGGTGCCGTCAGGGTTCGCATAGGAACAGCCCCTCATGAGCTTTATCCCTCTTGATCATCTTCGACCCTCTTCATCTCCCATCGGTCGTCCGCGCCTCCCATCCTGGTTCAAAGTTGAAGCCACAACCGGTCCGGACTATCTGGATATCAAGCAGACGATGGACCGGCTCAATCTGCATACCATCTGCGAAGAAGCGCGCTGTCCGAATCGCTGGGAATGTTGGAATGCCCGTACCGCCACGTTTTTGATCCTGGGCGATATCTGCACCAGACGGTGCCATTATTGCTCGGTGGAAACGGGCCGCCCGCTTGCGGTGGATTATGAAGAGCCCCGGCGTGTGGCCGAGGCCGTACAGGCCTTGGGGTTGCGCCATGCCGTCATCACGTCGGTGAATCGGGATGAGCTGGCCGACGGCGGGGCAGCCGTCTTTGCCGAGACGATTCGACAGACGAGACGGCTCAGCCCTGGCTGCACGATTGAGGTCTTGATACCTGATTTTGAAGGCAGTGAGGATGCGCTGGCGGTGGTGTGCGCGGAGCAACCGGAGATTGTGAATCACAACATCGAAACCGTCCGGCGGCTGTTCCCGTCGATCAGGCCGCAGGGAAAGTATCAACGGTCGATCGAATTGCTCGGTCAGGCCAAACAATTCGGCATGACGACTAAGTCAGGGTTGATCTTGGGGATGGGAGAGACGCTGGATGAAGCGCGGGAAGTCATGCGCGATTTGCGGACCGTCAAGTGCGACATCATCACGATCGGCCAGTATCTTCAGCCGACGAAAGAGCATCTGCCTGTCGCGCGGTTCTACGATCCGGCTGAGTTTGCCGTGTTGAAAGACGAAGGCCTCGCGATGGGATTTACTCATGTCGAATCAGGTCCACTGGTCCGAAGCTCTTATCACGCCGATCGGCAAGTTGCTCACGAACCGTAGAGCAGGATGATGAAGCACAATGTCGTCATCGTCAGCGCCCACCCGGATGATATGGAAATCGGGATGGGTGGCACCGTAGCCAAGCTGGCTGGGTCTCAGAAATCGATTGCCTCAGTCGTCATCACGAACGGAGGCCGGGCGTCGAATCCGTTTGGCTGGACCGAACAGCGAATGGCGGAGACAAGACGGGAAGAGGCGCTCCGTGCCGCCAAGGTGTTGGGCGTGAAGGAAGTCATCTTTCTCGACCAGCCGGACGCCGCGGAGGAGATCGATATTCACACAGTGAAACAGGCACTGCGGGGGCTGATCACGCGCATGCAGCCGACGGAATTCTATACGCTAGATGAAGAACTCGACCGGCATCCGGCGCATCGGCTGGCCGGCAAGTTGGCGAGGGAATGCGTGCTTGAATCGGGCATGATCCTCACCGCCGGCCTCTGGGCCTATGAAATCTGGGGGCCGCTTGCGACCTGGAACCGGCTGGAATATATCGACGACTATGTGGCGAAAAAGATGCTGGCGATTGCCGAGCACCGTAGCCAGGTGGCGACGATTCCCTATGGAGAAGGAGTACTGGGATTGAACCGCTGGCGCGCCGTGTTCGCCGACCCCAAAGCCAGCGCCCCCGCCGGCGCCTATGCGGAAGTCTTCCGACAGATTGCGATCTCACCTCGTTCGAACTGAGCGGCACTTCTGTGCGCAGCCGATAATAACTACAATAGGCTCCCATAGGCGCACCAGCTCCAAGCGTACCCTGTTTGATGCGTGATTCCACTGGGCCCCTGATAGCTGCAATTCTGGATTGCAAGCCGCGCCCTCGTCATGCACGTTTTCTCGCCGCGCTGTTCTCTGCGGCGCTTGTCAAACAGATTCAGCCATTCAGCTGTTTCTCCCGCTGAGGTCACGATCAGACTGCCTCTTATGCCGGAAGACAAGTCTGCCGATAAGGGTAGGCAACCGGTATCGAGAGGAGCGGGTCATGAACAGCCGGGCAATCAGTTGGAGCCGAGTCCGCCAAGGTTTTCGCGATGGGATCGATTCTCTATCGATAGGGTGCGCGGCTCTGTTGCTGAGTGCCGTGTGCCTCACGGGCGTTGCAGATGCAGCCGGTCTTGATGACGGTCCGCGTGAACAGTATATCCCGCTATTGTGTGTCCTGATGGAGGAGGCTCCCACGGGGAAGGTCACGTATAGCGGGAAGGTCATCTATGTCATGGTGGTCTTTACGACGCGGAATGACGCCGAAGGGCTCGACGTTCATTTTACGGTTGGGCCAGGCCGGTTCTCGATGATGACGCAAACCGCTGCGAAACAGGCGATTGTGAACACAGCGCGGGCGCTTGGCCTCTCCAGTGACTCCTGGAGTGTGGGACTGGGGGCACTCGAACCGGGCCTCATCATCGATGGTCCCAGTCTTTCGGCTATGGTCGGCCTTGCAGTCGCGGCCATGGCGAAGGGGGAATCGATTCCCCGGAATCGTGTGATCACCGGTACGGTCACCTCAGACGGTCATATCGGGCCGGTCGGTGGGGTAGGATTAAAAGTATTGGCAGCCCGGCAGGCCGGTCTTCAGATGGTTCTTGTGCCGTCAGTGGATAACAGAAAAGAGAGAGCGCCGGATGTTACGCAGGTCTTTACGGTTGGTTCGGTCAGACAGGCCTATGAAGCGTTAACAGCACCCGGCGTACTCTGGTCTGGTGTTCGCAAAGGTCTGGCGATGCAACCGATACTTCTGGCCAACAATCATCCCACACAATAACCCTAGCCTCTCGTTCATTCACGTCGCATCACCAGCGAACGAAATATGGAATAGCGGCTAAGACACAACCGACGGCGACAAGCACATAGACGTTGGCAATGAAATAGGGGACGACGCAGAGGGCAACTCCTACGCAGAGCGGGACGATCGCCTTTTGCCGTTTTCCATAGATCGCGAATCCCGCGCCGAGAGACCCAAAGATGAGTCCCCAGATCAGGACTGCCGTGCTGCCGATCTCAAACATGCATACAATTATGCGCGCCGAACATGGCAGCGGGTGTCGTTACGAGTGTGCGGCCAAGGCCTTTGCAACAATGTCCTGCGCCTCTGCTTGAATCTTCGTGAGATGGTCCTTCCCCCGGAAGCTTTCCGCGTAGAGTTTGTACACATCCTCGGTCCCCGACGGTCTGGCGGCGAACCAGCCCTGGTCAGTCACCACCTTGAGCCCCCCGATCGCTGCGCTGTTGCCCGGTGCGGTCGTCAGCATCGCGACAATTGTGTCTCCGGCTAATTCGGTGGCCGTCACCTGGTCGGGGGAGAGCTTCGACAGAATAGCTTTCTGCTCTGTTGTGGCCGGTGCGTCGATGCGTTCATAGACCGGCTCGCCCAATTCCCTCGTCAGGTCGTGATAGAGCTGCACTGGATCCTTACCGGTCCTGGCCATCATCTCTGCGGCCAACAGATTCATGATGATGCCGTCCTTGTCGGTGGACCAGACGGTGCCGTCCCGCCGCAAAAACGACGCGCCTGCACTTTCTTCTCCGCCGAAACCGAGGGAGCCGTCCAGCAGGCCGCTGACGAACCATTTGAATCCCACAGGCACTTCAACCAGCTTTCGCCGGAGCTGCCCGGCGACGCGATCGATAAGGCTGCTGCTGACCAGCGTTTTGCCGATACCGGCGGCGGGGCTCCATCCATGGCGATGGGAAAACAGATAGAAGATCGAGACGGCAAGGTAGTGATTCGGGTTCATCAATCCGGCGGAGGGCGTGACGATACCGTGCCGGTCGTTGTCGGCGTCGTTGCCGAAGGCCACATCGAACCGGTCTTTGAGCGCGATCAGGTTTGCCATGGCAAAGGGAGAGGAACAGTCCATACGGATCTTCCCGTCCCAATCCAGCGGCATGAAGCGAAAGGTGGGATCGACAGCCGGATTCACGATCTCAATATTCAACCCGTAGCGCTCGGCGATCGGTTGCCAGTAGGCGATCCCGGAACCGCCGAGGGGGTCGATCCCGAGCTTCAGCTTGGCCGTCTTGATCGCTTGCATATCGATCACATTGCCAAGATCGCTGACATAGGCGTCGATATAGTCGTGCCGATGCGTGGTCGGGGCGCGCCTGGCTTGATCGAGGGGAAGCCGCTTGACGCCGTGGAGGCCGGCGGCCAGGAGCGCGTTCGCCCGCTCTTCGATCCACTTGGTGACCTGTGTATCGGCCGGTCCACCCTGGGGCGGGTTGTACTTGATGCCGCCGTCTTCCGGAGGATTGTGGGATGGGGTAATGACGATGCCATCGGCCAAGCCCGATGTTCGGCCACGGTTGTAGCTGAGGATGGCATGTGAGATGACGGGTGTCGGCGTGTAGCCGCCGTCACGATCGATCATCACGTCCACGCCGTTGGCGGCCAGGACTTCCAGGGCCGAGTCGCAGGCCGGTTGGGACAGGGCATGGGTGTCGATGCCGAGATACAGAGGCCCGGTCGTGGCCTGGCCGAGACGGTAGTCGCAGATTGCCTGGGTGACGGCGAGAATATGTGGCTCATTGAAACTTCGCTTCAGGGACGAACCGCGATGTCCGGATGTGCCGAACGAGACCCGTTGGGCACGAACGGCCGGGTCCGGTTTCTCTTCCAGATAGGCGGTCAGCAGTGTGTGCGGATCGATGAGACTGGAAGGCGGCGCCGGTTGTCCTGCCAGGGGATGCGTGGCCATGGAAGAGGTGTAGTCCAGAATGGAGACACTGTCAACTTTGTGCTCAGTATCTTCTCCGTCCCTCCGTCCAATCAGCTGCTTACCCTGCTCCATCGGTGATATACCAAGTGCCCCCGCCGTGCTATACTCTGAGCGTCGAAGTGAACGGGAGCCTGCGTGAGATGAAAGCAGTGAAATACACCAAAGACGGTGTGATTATCCCGTCATCCTGGGTCAAGGGTTGGGGGAAACCGGTGTCGGTTCGGCGAGGGACACACATGGTGATTTTAGAATCGCCGGAACGCCAGGCAAGCCGGCAGCGACTTGCCGGCATGATTCGCAAGCTGCGCCGCGCCGCCCAAGAACTTGGTCCGCTGTCTCCGGAACAAATTGCCGCTGAGGTGGCAGCAGTGCGAGCCGAGCGTGCGCGTCGTTCTTGATTCCAATATTCTCATCTCTGGGCTGATGTCCACGAACAGCCCACCCGCCCAGATTCTCAATGCCCTTCGAGCCGGTCAGATTGTGGCCGTGATGAGCGAGGCCACCTTGGCGGAACTGGAGCAGGTGCTCCGACGCCCAGCCGTCCGCCGATACTTCAACCACTCCACGATCACGCCCGACGCGTTTCTTGCGGATCTGCGGCTGCACGCCGATCTGATGACTCCCATTCCCACCACAATCACGATTCGTGACGAGCAGGATCGCCCCTTCCTTGATCTGCTGGCCACGATCCCCCCACCGCAATACTTCGTGACGGGGGACAAGGATTTCGAGGCCTCCCACTACAACGGTGTGCCGGTCATCTCGGCCGCCGAGTTTGTCCGTCTGCTCAGACGTCGCTAATTCCGCTCACACCCATCCCGTATACCAGAAAGAAGGGCGTCCATGACACGATGGCTGGCACAGCTGTGCGCGATGGGGCTGCGAATCTGGCGAGGGCTCCTCTCATGGTTCCATCGCCGAACATATGTGCGGCGGTGGACGTATCGTGATGCCGCAGCGGCTCCTCGGAACGTCTTTGCTCAACCCAAGCCACCGTGGGTCAACAAAGAAATCATCCGGTTGAAAGCGCTCATGCCGCAGGCGGGGTGCCGCACGGTGGCGCACCATTTCAATCGGCGGTGGCAATCCCGGAAACAGATGATGGTGAGCAAGACCTATGTGGCAGACCTGTGTCGACGACACCAGTATCTGATCCATGAAGCCCGGCGAAAGCTAAAACATCGGGTGCCCAGGCCAATGCGCCGCAATCGGGTGTGGGGGTGTGATCTATTGGTCAAGACGGATTCAGCAGGTCAGCCGCATCTAGCCCTCGCAATTCTCGATCACGCGAGCCGTGCCTGTCTTCAATTGCGGCGCCTGTCGGATAAATCCTCCTGGACAGTACTTCAAGAACTCGTGCAGGCCGTGAAGCAATATGGCCGGCCACAATTCTTACGCACAGACAATGAGGCCGTGTTGGTGTCTCGATTGTTTCGATTCGGTCTGTGGCTACTCGGCATCCGTCACCAACGCATCGACCCAGGGTGCCCCTGGCAGAACGGACGCGTCGAACGCTTCATCGGGACGGTCAAACGGGAGTTGGCGGTAGCACCCATTGCGGACAGAACGGAATTCAGCGAGGCGTTGCGAGACATCCGCACGTGGTACAACCACGAGCGGCCGCATGCCCATTTGCAGGGACGGACACCCGTGGAGGCATGGGCGGGGATCGACATCTTCGCAGCGAAACCTGGTTAGCGGTGAGGCCTACGCTCTGTCGAACAGGTAATGGGTCGGCATTGCAGCGCGGAATGCGTGTCCAGCGAGATGTGTCCGAACTCGTCCAGAAGAAGCCAGTTGAGCGACCGAAACAAGGGGGACAGGCGAAGAAATTGTGAATCGGCGATGAAAAAGTGACGGGTGGCAAGGAGACAGTGGTTCGATCGGGGTGAAAAGTCGTGGCGAGTCGAAGAGAAATCAACTATCGGACGCGCGGACGGGACAATCCGTGTGCTGGTCCGATTCAACGGATCTTTCACCGAGATGAGATCGCCCAGCTCATAGGTGAACGTCGTGATGTTGTTGAGCGGATCTTTGATCGTCAGCGGCTGACCTTGGGTATTGACCGTGATCGTCGTCACCTTATTTAGGGAATCGGTGACGATGGCGGGCGGTGCAAGGTCAAGCAACGACCCCATCTATTCACCCTTCCACTCACCCTCGATGAGGCGTAACCTGGTGTCCACGAAATCCGGGCCACCGCACTTGCTCACTTTTCTTTCAGCGTCACATCATCATCGCTTAACACTAAGATGTCTCTAAAGTCTCTACCATTTGTAACGTAACCTAGCTCCTTTTCTAGTTTTCTTCTCGAGCTGAACTCCATTTTGATCTTGTAATGAGAGTCAGACCTTACCTTGTAAGTGATAGTCCTACTTTTGCCTCGCTCAATTGCGCCTACCTTAAATCTTTGATCGCAAACTTCAATCTCGCCATTTCGCACTGGTTCGGAAGCTGAGTTAATGATCTCCACCTCCCCATCATTACTAAGCGCAACTGGTACAAAATATGAGGCCGCGAGAAAAATGAAAATGATTCCGAGACTAAACGTTCTCCAAGATTTCATCCGTAGCTACCTCTATTAGTATGGGTATGAAGAGCCAGCTCCAGGCCTATAAGGTAGATTAGGCCCTGAACCCGTACTGGTCTGCAGATCACTCTGATTAATAGATCCACCAGCGGCATTCCGCCCCACAGAGTTGTTGTGCAAATCCATTCTCATTTCCTGCAACGGTTGACCCTGAAAAAGGCTTTCGAGCTCATGCCCTGCTCCGAAGATTAAAGCATACCAATCCCCAAGTTCTTCGGCCATGCGTTTGTTCCAGTTAGCATGTCGCATAGCGTCCTCGCAGTCATTGTGCCCCCGACGTCGTTTTCTACGCTCCTCATCAGCTATTTGGAGCGCGCGATAATAGTTGGCCAGAATGTCCCACCAATCTCCAACTGCTAATCCTAACGGATCGATAAGCCGCAATGGTTTGTTATGGACATAGGTGTATACGTTAATACTACCACCCATAAACTCGATGGGATCCTCTGCGATAAACCGCTGTAATCAAGGATGGTAATGCCGCGCCCGGTAGTATAGAAGCCCTGTGCCGTCGTCTTCCCGTCTCGTGTACTTGTAGCTGCTCGTACTGGCTGCTCCGGTCTGGGTTGTCACACCGAAGGGCTCATAGGTGTACTGGGTCTGGAGCGTGCCGGTGCCATCACCCAATGCAACGGTTGAGTCCAAGGCATCGGGGAGAAGGGCGCGAACGCCAACTCCATCGGTTCTGGTGAAAAGAACTAAAAGGGGTCAGCCAACTAAAAGCAACTAAAAGGGGTCAGGTCTTGCAATCATACATTTCCCTGCTCCGCGTGCTTCAAACGGCGGCTCACCGTGGCTGCATGTACACCCAAATGCGCCGCGATCTCCGCGAGACGGTATCCATAGCGGCGATAAGCCGAGTGGATGAGTCGCGTCGGGTCCTCGTGTCGCTGAAACAGCACCCGCAAGGGCGGCCGCTGCGCCTGGGTCTGCCGCCGGGGAATATCGCGAATCACTCGATCCGGCTGGTGCTCGGCAATGAATGACTCAGATCCCAGATAGATCTGTCCGGTCAGCTGCTCCCACGGCCGGGGCCTGCCCCGTCCCTCGGCCACAAAGGTCCGATACTGCTCTTGAGCCGGGCCCACCCGCGAGCCAAAGTGTCCGAGAATCCAGTCTGTGGTCAAGAAGGGCGGGGCCGTTGTCTCACCCACCGTCGCGCGATAGCTGCTCCAGGCCCAGTGCCGGGGGTGGGTCACCATGTTCGCTCGCACCGGATTGAGCACCACGTACCGGCAGAGTTCGAGGAGATGCGCCTCTTTCTCAACCAAGATTGCAGTGAAGCGTCCCTGGAAGAGATGGCCGACCCGTTCATGCCGCCGGTTGTAACTTTGCGTATAGCGGCCGTTGAGTTGGCGCATGCCGAGGGACAAATTGGGTTGTGGCGTCTCGATGAGGAGATGGTAGTGATTGTCCATCAGGCAGTAGGCATGACACAGCCAGCGATAGCGATCGATAACATGGGCAAGCAGGGTAAGGAACTGAGAGCGATCACGGTCGTCCGCCACAATATCCTGCCGGGCGTTGCCGCGACTGGTCACATGGTAGACCGCACCGGGAAATTCCAGTCGCAGGGGACGAGCCATAGCGCGAGAGTTTACCTAGGACGATATGCGATTGCAAGACCTGACCCCTTTTCTTCGCTTCGGTTATAGGTGAGGATGGCATGTGAAATGACCGGTGTCGGCGTATAGCCGCCGTCCCGATCCATCATTACGTCCACACTGTTGGCGGCCAGGACTTCCAGAGCCGAGTTGCAGGCCGGTTGCGACAGCGCATGGGTGTCGATGCCGAGATACAGTGGTCCAGTTGTCGCCTGGCCGAGGCGGTAGTCGCAAATCGCTTGAGTGACTGCGAGAATATGCCGCTCATTGAAACTTCGCTTTAGAGAGGAGCCCCGATGTCCGGATGTGCCGAATGAGACCTGTTGCGCGCGAACGGCTGGGTCCGGTTTCTCTGCCAGGTAGGCGGTCAGGAGTGTGTGCAGATCCATGAGACTAGAAGCCGGTGCCGGTTGTCCTGCCAAAGGATGCGTGGCCATGGCAAAGGTGTAGTCCAGAACGGAGACACTGTCAACTGATGCGTCTGGACGGGGGGCTTTTGCCGAGAAATCCCTTATAAGACGCAGAGTTTCTAGATTTCACCCCGTGCTTCCGGTAAGATGCCCGCAGATTTGTGTGTATTTTCTAGGGGGTGGTGTGTCCCGTCTTCGTCTTGGGCTCCTCGTTCTTCTCGCCGTCGTCGTCTGTGCCGCCGCGTTTCTGTTGTTTTCCAAGAAACTGACCGGTGAAAACTATCTCAAGGAATTTGTGTTGGACCAGCTTGAGGAGAGCCTCGGGCGGAAGATCGACGTGCGTCATGTGAAACTCGTGGTCTTTCCCAGCATCCGTGTGGAATTGTCCGAGGTCACGATTCACGATCCCCATTCCGATGACGTGATGCTGACCGCCAAGAGAGTCGATTTGGTCGTGCGACTGCTTCCGCTGCTCCGCAAGCAAATCGTGGGGAAGCGGCTGCTGATCGAAGAGCCGACGCTCACGCTGCGACGCAATGAAGCCGGCCAGTGGAACGTGCTGGACGGTGTGGGCGATCAGGCGGAGACGGATCAGTACACGGTGGGTGCGATGGCCGGGATACTCATGATCCGGGAGGCGAGGCTCGTCAACGGCGCGCTTACTCTGATCGATTCGGCCAGGCCGGATGGAGTCCGCTCTTTGAAGCTGGAACAGGTGAATGCCACACTCCGGATTCATCCGGACCGCGGGGTTGCCGACCTTCATGTTTCGGCCGCTCCTCCGGGAGAGCGAGGGCCGGCGATGGTGTCGTTGGACGGGGAGATTCGACGATCGGAGAAACCGGTGTCGCTGACTGAGCAGGCGCCGGCTGAGCCGCCGATGCTGTTCCAGTTTGACGGCCGTCTGGATGCCAAGACGGTGAACATTCGTGACGCTGTTGAGTTCCTCGGCTCTCAGCCCGTTCCGGATCGCCTTCAGGGAGCGCTGACGCTCCAAAGTTCCGTTCACGTCATGCCCGGCGTCGCCGGATACGATCTGGTCCTGTCCGATATCTCAGCGCAGTTGAACGAAATGGCGCTGACCGGGAAAGCGAATCTTGCCGGCCTCATGACGTTGCAACCTACGTTTGCAGTCACGCTCAGCAGTTCGCTGGTGTCATTGGCGCAATTGCTCAATACCGTGCCGACTGCGTGGATCGACCCACAGATGTCTGCGTGGCTGGCCGATCGGCAGGTTGACGGCAAGGTGCAGGTGATGAATGCGACTCTGACCGGGACCGCTTCGGCCGAGGCCGCGCTGTCGGTGACGGGAGAGTTCCGTATCCAGGAGGCGCAGGGCTTGATCGGCCAGGACCGTGTGGCGGCCAGCGATCTGGCGGCGGTGGTGTTCGTGGAACCCGGGCGCATGCGCATCACCGGTGTGACGGGGAGCTATGGCACGATTCGGTTGACGGATGGAAAGGCCGTCGTCTCGTTTCTTGAGGCAGGTCCATGGCTCGAACTGGAAGTGACGGGCGAGATGACGGCATCGCATCTGGTGGAGTTTCTGGCCCAGACGATGAAAGTTGAACGATTGACGCAGGTGATGGCCGGAGTTCGGGATGTGGAAGGCATGGCCCAACCGACTTTCCGTCTCGTCGGCGCGTTGACCCAGCCGGGAGGCATTACCTTTGCCGGAGGAGAGATTACGGTTCAATCCGTGAGTTTGACTCATTCGGCGCTGCCGGAGCGACTGACGGGGCTGCAAGGGCGATTCATCTTAGCCGAGGGATCGACGCAACTTGAAGAAGTGACCGGCCATCTCGGAGATGTGGCGGTGCAGGTTCACGGGACGATTACCGGTGGAAGCGCAAGCGTGTTTCAAGATGTATCTGTTCACGCGCGAGGGGATGCCGCACATCTGATGAGCCTGGTGTCCGGAGGCGCCGCGCCGCCTGGTTCATTCGAAGGCATTATCGGAGCGGCCGTCACACTGTCCGGTTCAACGGCGGCGCCTCACCTTCGCGGCGATGTGGTGTTCGATGAGTCGATGTTCATTCTGCCGGTTTTGGGCGAAAAGCCCATCGGCGCACCGGCAACCATCGCATTCGAGGGCGACGTGACTAAGGCCGATGCCCTGACTGTGAACCGGGTGGAGCTGATTCTGCCGTCGATCCGGATTCCGGCCAAGGGAAGAATGCGGTTCGGCGATCCATTCAGTATCGATGCCTCAGTGACGATCGGGGCCTTGTCCTTGTCTCGAGTGCCGGAGTGGATTTCAAAAAGCGGTTTCGAGGCCGGGAATATCGAAGTCTCTCTTGACGTCAAAGGGAAGGGCAAGGATTGGAAAGCCTGGCGGATTACCGGGTGGATGGCGCTGACGAACGGCTTGATGGCCGGAGGCGCCGAGGGCCCCATTCAGGATCTCTATGCCCGTGTCAAGCTGGTGCGTAACGGCGCCGAGATCAAACGGTTGTCGTTCAAGATCCATGACAGCGATGTGGCCTTGGAGGCCACGGTCAAAAACTGGACGGCCAAGCCGGTGATAACCGGCAAGATCGAGTCGAATCAGCTGGATCTGGATCTGTTGATTCCCAAGGGGGACCGGTCGGTCGTGCGGGAATTTCTTGAAGACTTGGCGGCGACGAGCCGGGTGACAATGGCTGCGGCAATCACGCGCGGTCATTACAAGCACATGAAGTTCGGCGGGTTGTCGGCGCGCGTGAACATTCAAGACGGGGTGCTCGATGTCGATCGTATTTCCGGCGAATCGGCTCATGGACAAGTCGCCGGGCGGCTCGTGGCCCAACTGGCCAGAAAGACGCCGGTGGAAATGGACGTCTCGTTCCGCGCCACTGGTGTGCCGGTCAACGATCTGTTGCGATTCACGGATGGCCATGTGACCGGTGTGACGGGGGATATGCGGCTGAGCGGCTCTCTTCGGGGGCATGGCCGCAATCCCCATGGAGTCTATCCGTCGCTCAACGGGAAGGCCGAGGTGTTATTGGAAAAAGGGCACATTCTTAAATCAAGCGAGCGGGCGGTATGGAAAATCATCCGTCTCTTGAACCTTCCGGTCGTCTTACAGGGGAAAATGGACCTTGAAAAGGAGGGGCTGCCGTACAACAAAATTTCTGGGACGGTTGTGATCCAGAACGGCGTGTTTCAGACCGAAAACATGATTATGGACAGTCCGATTCTGAAGCTGACGGCGGCGGGCCAGTACGATTTGCCGACCGATCAGCTGGATTTCGTCATGGCGGTGAGTCCATTTGGATCCTACTCGCAATTCATCAAGACCATTCCTCTCTTCGGCCGGATTCTTGCCGGTGAACGGAAAGGATTGGCGACGGCGATATTTTCCGTCAAGGGGGCGGTCGAAGATCCCGATGTCACCTACATGCCGGTGAAGTCTTTTGCATCGGGTCTGTCCGGGCTGGCCCAGCTTGCCGTCGATGTGCTGACGAATACGCTGACGCTTCCGATCGATCTGGCGACGTCGGATGACGAGGGCAAAACTCCTGCGCCGGACGCTGCACAGCCGTCTGAATCGTCTCCCGCCACTCCTTGACCGGCGCCTTATTCTTGACCGACTCCCGCCTCCATGCTAGCATCCGCTTCACGATGCTGAAGAGTCAGCCACACACGCCCGTATCAGGCCGCATGCTCACCCCTCACCACCCCTTCTTTCGTTCATGAAACGCGCTGCCGTTTCCCAACCGGAAATCGCGACGCTCTTTATTGCTGCGAGCGAACAGGATTCGAACCTTTATTACGCCACCAGATTTATCGCGCCGGACTCCTTCATCTATATGGAGATCAAGGGGGAGCGCCTCTTGGTGATGAGCGATCTTGAAATGGATCGTGCCAGGGCTCAGGCCTCGGTCGACCGCGTCTTGTCCTATTCCGAGCTCGAACAGAAAGCAAAAGCGCAGGGCATCAAGGACCCGACGACGGTCGATATTGTGCATGTGGTGTTGAAAGAATTCAAAATTCGCCGGCTCTTGGTACCGGCGAATTTCCCATTCATCCATGCCACCAGGCTCCAGGAACTCGGCTATAGTCTGAAACCCAAACGGGATCCGTTTTATGAGCAACGGGTGGTGAAAACCGCCGATGAAATTCGCCACATCGAAGCGGCGCAGCGCGCTACGGAAGAAGCCGTCGCAGCGGCGTTTGAGACTGTCCGACGGGCCACGATCGATCGGGGATGGCTCCATCTCGACGGAGAAGTGTTGACGTCCGAGCGGATTAAGAAGCTGATCAACGTGAAGCTGATGGAGCGGGACTGTGTCGCGCA
The DNA here is from genome assembly GCA_046604365.1 of Nitrospira sp. Lineage (GTDB taxonomy): Bacteria > Nitrospirota > Nitrospiria > Nitrospirales > Nitrospiraceae > Nitrospira_D. The sequence goes on along the minus strand of JBJACV010000005.1, from coordinate 141,141 downwards.
GCACACGATCGTGGCCGGAGGGGAACAGGCTTGCGATCCCCACAATGAAGGCAGCGGGCCGTTGCCCGCAGGCCGCAGCATCATTTTCGATGTGTTTCCCCGGTCGGCCACCAGCCGGTATTTTGCCGACATGTCCCGCACGGTCGTTCGGGGGGCGCCGACTCCGGACCTGAAGCGGCTGTACCAAACCGTCAAGGATGCCCAGGAAGAAGCAATTGAGAAGGTCAAGGACGGCGCCGACGGGATGAAGATTCATCAAGGGATTTGCGCTCGATTCGACAAGGCGGGGTATAAGACCGGCGTGGTGAACGGGCGCATGCAAGGATATTTTCATGGAACCGGCCATGGTGTGGGGTTGGATATTCACGAAGCGCCGCGCATCAGTCGAACCGGTTCTCTTCTGCAAGAAGGCCATGTGGTCACGGTTGAACCGGGGCTGTATTACCCCGGTTTGGGAGCGGTGAGAATCGAAGACATGGTCCTCGTGATGAAGGATGGCTGCCGCAATCTCACCGACTTTCCCAAGTCGTTCGAACTTCAAGACCCGTGATTCCGATACGCAGGCGTAGCAGCATCTCACCGACCACGTGCGATATGCGGCGTACGGATGGCCCATACCTTTCGATTCCTCGATGACATTGCTATGGCCGACCTCGCGTTTGAGGCCTGCGGCGAATCGCTCCACGATGTCTTCCAAGGAGCGACCGACGCCGTGATCCATGCGATGGCTGATCCGCAGACCGTTGGAACAGCGTGGCAGCAGGTGATTGAGCGCGAGGAGGAAGATCCGGCTTCCCTCTTATTTGATTGGTTATCCGATCTGGTGTATTGGAAAGATGCCGCAGGCGTCGTCTTTCACCGGGCAAACGTCAGGCTCGTCCAACGGGACGATGGCAGGTGGGCACTGCATGGAGCAGTCTATGGCGAGCCGGTGAAGGCGGGGAAGCAGGAGCTCCGATCCGATATCAAGGGCGTTACGAAACATTTGTACCGCCTTGCGTCTGAGGGGGAAAGGTGGACGGTTCGAGTGGTGCTGGATGTGTAAGACAGGCGAGATGTGCGCGAAACGCGCGACTTGGTCAAAGCCGAAGCATTGTGGCATTCAGCTCGTTGCGTTTGTTCCGCACGTCTCGCACACGGTGTCGTTGACATGAAACTCAATACCGACATGCAGGTGATACGTATTTCCGGCGAGGTCTGGGAGATTGCGCCGTCGGAAAAAGCCGGGATGCTCGTTCCGGCACGGATCTATGCCGTGCCGGAGATTTTGGAGTCGATGGACGCCGGTGTGTTCGAACAGGTGACGAACGTGGCCTGTCTCCCTGGGATCAGGCGGTACGCGCTCTGTATGCCGGATGGTCATTGGGGGTACGGTTTTCCCATCGGCGGTGTGGCTGCCTTCGACGTCCGATCGGGTGTTATTTCTCCAGGCGGCGTCGGTTATGACGTGAACTGCGGCATGCGTCTGATTCGGACCGACCTCACGCATGAAGAAGTCCGCCCGCATCTTGGGCGGCTGATGACAGAGTTGTTCCGCAGAGTTCCGGCCGGGGTTGGAGCGAGCGGCTTCGTAACGTTAGATCGCGCGGCGTTTGAACAGGTCATGACCAACGGCGCGCGCTGGTGCGTCGAGCAGGGGCTTGGCTGGCATCGTGATTTGGAGTGTCTCGAAGAACAAGGGTGTCTGGCGGGTGCTGATCCTTCGAAAGTCAGCAACCGCGCGGTGAGCCGCGGCATCAATCAATTGGGCACGCTCGGTTCAGGCAATCATTATCTCGAGGTACAGGTGGCTTCCTACGATCGGGTGTTCGATCGGGATCGTGCGGCTGCGTGGGGCATCCATGGCCGGGACCAGGTGGTGGTGATGGTCCATTGCGGGTCGCGCGGATTCGGACATCAGGTCGCGAGCGATTATCTCAAGGTGTTCGAGAAAGCGATGGGGCGGTATGGAATTGCGGTGAAGGATCAGCAGTTGGCCTGCGCGCCATTTCAGTCGGTCGAGGGGCAAGACTACTTTGCGGCAATGAATTGCGCGGCCAATACGGCCTTTGCCAATCGTCAGGTGATTACCCATCAGATTCGAGCGTCGTTTGCCGCGGTGTTCGGGAAACCGGCGGAGGCCTTGGGTATGGAAGTCGTCTATGACGTGGCGCATAACATCGCCAAGGTCGAGCGGTACCCGGAGGGGGAACTGGTGGTGCATCGCAAGGGCGCGACCAGAGCATTGGGGCCGGGGAGTGCTGATTTGCCGCTACGGTATCGTGCGACGGGCCAGCCGGTCATTTGCGGCGGGTCGATGGAAGCCGGGTCGTATCTGCTTGCTGGGACTGAGGGTGCGATGCGTGACACGTTCGCTTCGACGATGCATGGGGCCGGCCGTACGATGTCGCGTACGCAGGCGAAACGGGCGATTCGCGGAGAGCAGCTTCAGCAGCAGATGCAGCAACAGGGCATTATGGTGAAGGCGGTCTCCATGTCGGGCCTTGCCGAAGAGGCGGGCTTTGCCTATAAGAATATCTCGGACGTCGTCGCATCGGTCGATCGGGCGGGAATCACAAAAGTAGTGGCGGAATTACGGCCCATCGGCAATATAAAGGGATAGCAGCATTTCTCTAGGCAAGGTTCGGCGTATGGAGCATAGGAAGAAGATGGAGAATCGAAAAGATCCCCGGTTTCCCGTTCAATTCCGGAGTTCATTCAGTTCCACCAATATCGTTTCCGGTGTCGGTGTCCTTGGAGATCTGTCTATTCGAGGCTGCAGAGTCTTCAGCGTTACTCACGTGCATTCGGGCACAGAAATCGAAATGCGCATTGAAGTGTCGGACGAAGAGCCGCCGCTTCAGGTCAAGAAAGCCGTCATTCGCTGGTGCCGTGACGATTTCTTTGGATTGGAGTTCGTCGATCTTACTCCGGACGGGTGGGCCAGGCTTCAGCATGTGGTGAAGGAGCTGGAAGCGGAACCCTACGAACGCGAGAATCAGGCCGACGAGGCATTGTAACCATCTGTTGCGTTGATCGTGGTCGATGCCGATGCGTCTGACTGTGAGGGCGTATCGTAGGCAAGGGGCAAGGGGATGGGGACGGTTATGCAGCCTCAGCAGTCTTGTGTTTGGCCGCTTGTCCGAGGATGTCCAAGGCGGCGATACGATAGGTCTCGGCATAGGTGGGAAAGTTGAAGATGTTGTCGATAAAGAATTCGATGGTGGCGCCTTGCTGAAGAGCGGATTGCCCGACATGAACCAATTCCGTCGCTGAGTCTCCCACGATCTGCACACCGAGCAGCAGCTCGCCTGAGGGGTCTGCCACCATTTTGAGGAGGCCTTGGCCGGCCCCCGATATTTGCGCTCTGGCTACTTCTTCAAACTTCGCCCGCCCGATGAGTGGATTTCGATAGCGTTCACAGGCGGCCTTTTCATCGAGGCCGATGCTGGCCATTTCAGGAATGGTGTAGATTCCAAGGGGGATGGTCGACGCGGCATCGCCGACCGGCAGGTTGAGGGCATGCCTGGCGGCCCGGCGCCCTTGCTCCATCGCCTTTGAGGCCAGTGCCGGAGCCCCGACCATGTCGCCGACGGCATAGATGTGCGGGACATCCGTCTGGCAGAATTGATTGACTGAGAGCGTGCCTTTCTCCGTGGCCGTGAGGCCTGCTGCCGCCAAATTGAGATCGTCGATATTGGCTTGCCGGCCCAGCGCGACTAACAGCTTCTCGCTTTTGACCGGAGGAGTATCTTTCAACGTCGTGACGACATGGGCGGCGCCGTCCCATCGAACCTCCATGACCTGCTGCCCTCCCAGATACCGCCCGCCTTGCTGTTCGAAAAGTTTCACGAAATGTGTCACGAGTTCATGGTCCATGAATTGGAGCGGGGAGGGCGCGCGGTCGATCAGCGTGACCTGCGTCCCCAGCAGCGCAAAAATCGAGGCATACTCGCATCCGATGACGCCGCCGCCGATGATCGTCAACGAGCGAGGCAGGTAGATCATCGACAGGAGTGAGTCGCTGTCGAGAATGTGTTCGTGATCGACGGGAATGTTTTCCGGGTTCCGGGGACGCGAGCCAGTGGCCAGAATAATGGCGTCGGCGGTCAATGATTGGCGACCTCCGTCGACCGTCAGCATATCGATGGTGCGCGCGTCGAGAAAGCCGGCACGTCCGTGCAAGAGCGAAATGCCGTTGCGCCTGAGCTGCCGGCTCATAAAGGTGTCATGAGCCGAGATGACATCTTCCAGGCGGCTGAGCAATGTTGCGATTTGGATGTCCGGTTTCAGGCTGAAGTCGAAGGCCGCACCGGCGGATTTGAGCCGATCGAGTTGGAGTGCGCTTTCTCTCAACGTTTTGCTGGGGATCGTTCCGCGGTAGACACAGCTGCCTCCGATGCCCCGTTCACGTTCGATGAGCGCCACGCGCTTCCCGGCTTTAGCCCCTTGGATGGCCGCTTTCTGGCCGGCGGGGCCGGCTCCGATCACAATGATGTCAAAGGCGGTCGATGTGCTCATAAGTTCAACGCGTTCACTATGGCCAGCACCTTGTCTTTGCCAGCCAGGAGTTGGTCGACGTCGTTGGGGTAGAGGTTCAACTCTGCGAATACCGGATGATCGCGAAGACTGGCTTCGGGCATTTCTTCAGGCGTGAGGAGGTGGCTTGCCAACCGATCCGCAACAAAGGTGAGCATGCATTCCTGGCGGAAGGTGGTGGTATGCTCGTAATCTCCGTAATATTGGATCGCTTCCGTCACTTGTTTGGGCAGGCTCCATTTTTCGGCGATCAGAGCGCCCATCCGGGTGTGGTAGCCTTCAACCAATGTCATAAGGTGAGATTTGTTATCCAGTATCGGGCCCAGTGCTTTGACCCAATCGATCTTTAATTCGCGAGCAATCGTCGTGGTTGTTCGCAGGACAACGGGTTTCCCGATTCCATGCAATAGTCCGCAGAGAAAGGCGCTTTCAACGTTCACGCGTCTGGTTCGGGCGATTTCTTTCGCAAAGGCGCCACTGGCGATAGAGTGCCGCCAGAGCTGCTTGACCGTGTCTTCATGGCCGGGCACCTGGAATGCACCGGCTTTCAATGATGTTGTCAGCGCTATTTCAGACAGCAAATTGATCCCCAGCATGGCGACGGCATGCTGGAGAGAGGCGACGGGGCTTCTGGGCATGTAAGCGGGAGAATTGGCGATGCGCAGCACGTGTGCGGCTAAGGCCTGGTCTTGGTGGATGAGGGAAGACAGTTTGGCGGCGTCGGCGGACGGATCAGAGGTAAGAGCCATCACTTGGCTGGCCACCTGAGGCAGCAACGGCAGTTCGATCTCGCCGCGTTCCAGCTTCTTGATCAGCGCTTGCTCCAGTTGTTCGATCGGTGTTGATGCTGTTTGGGATTCAGGGGGCACGGTCACTGCTCCTTCTCGCTTTGTCTCAGGTATGCTCTGATATGTTCCTTTCTCGGTTGTTACGGTCGAAAGTTTAGCGGGGCGGGCAGGGAATCTATCCGCCAAGTCCGGATGACTTTGCAAATCCGGTTGACTATACTTTCTGCGTAGATCGGCAGAAAATTAGAGTGGAGGAGAAAAAATGATGACTCAACTCTCCTGGTTGTTGCGGGCTCTCTGGATCGCGTGTATCTGGGTTGTGCTGGGTCTTGGAATGGCGCCAGATTCACTCGCCGGAGCAGATACCATAGCCAAGGAGGCCCGCGAGACGGTCGAGGCGGCGAAAGAGTATACGGCCCACCAGAAAGACGCGTTTCAACGGAAGGCTCAGGAGGAGTTATCTGCCATTCAAGGTCAAATTGAGACCTTGCGAGGCAAAGCGCGGAACGTCTCGGCATCGACCAGGGCGGAGCTTCAGAAGTCCATCGATGAGCTGGATAAGAAAAAAGAGGCGGTCAAGGATAAGCTGGATGCCTTGCGGGATGCGACAGATGCAAAATGGCATACCATAAAAACCACAGTGGATACTGCGTTCGACGAGATGAAGGGCTCCTATCAAAAAGCCTTGTCGCGGTTGCCCTAATCGGTAGCAGGCAGGATCTGTCTACTACGGTGTACTGGCGTTGCAAGCTGAGAGGCAGCGTGTATCAGTGAAGAAAGGTCTGTGGCGATGAAGGTAATGAACCTTGTGGATTGTCAGCGATTCAGCAGTGAGAAGATGAAGAAGAACAATCTGTTTCAGACGGAGCGATTTTTCTGCGATGTGTATTGTTTCGAGCCGGGGCAGGAACAACAGGGGCATGTGCATAGCGATCAAGACAAAGTCTATCTGGTTCTTGAAGGGCAGGGGACCTTTCAGGTGGGAGCAGAGAAACAGGTGTTGGGAGCAGGACAGGCGACATTGGCCCCTGCAGGCGAAGAGCATGGGGTGAAGAATCATACGGGAGAACGGCTCCGGGTATTGGTATTTGTCTCGCCGAATCCAAGCTAGTGGGCATGGCTTGGCGGCATTGGGTCAGCCGAGATGCAGGATTCCATGACTTCGGCGCGGCATTGGGCATCCGATGGGAGGATGCCATTGACGATGGTCTGGAAGTCCTCTGCGGTTCGCTGATCCTGAACCCTGTCGATCAAGACATGGCCATCGATGAGCGTCATATCGACGCGTGTGACTCCAGGGACCTGATACAGTGTCTTTGCAATGGCCTGATGGTACGGTGAGCAATTCTGCCCGGAAAGAGCCAAAGCGATACGTTCATTGGCCCGTGGCTCTGCGTGGAGTATGCCTGCGCTTGCAAGGGCAAGTGTCAGAATTATTGCCGTTATCCCTTGTTGCGAATTCGTCACCATAGCCACCAAGGAATCCTTGCTTTCTGTGTTATAGAAAAGGGCGGCAGACTGTTGTCTGCCGCCCTTGTGCGGTACTCTGCAATACCAAGCGCTCTGCAGATCGGCGTGGCCGGCCCATGTGCGACCAGCCACGCGTTCGGCGATCCTACGGGACCTCGACGATATCTTTATTCATCGGTCCCAAGACGCTGAGTAACTCACCCTTCTCTTGCTCCGGTACGTTGAAGGTATCGAGCGCTGCAACGAGATCCTCAACCAACGCGTTGAATGCCGCTGTCGTGATCTTCATCCCTTGGTGCGTGGTCTTCATGTCCTTGCCTGTGTAGGTGCAAGGGCCGCCGCTGGCCTGGCAGACCTGATCCACCAACTGACGCTTCAGGTTGGGGATGTCGGCCTTCGCGAAGTACCCATTGATCCGCTTGTCGGCCGCTACGTTGGCGACGAATTTCCCCACGACGGCCGTGATGGGACCGGTCCCTCCGAGCCGCTCATAGAGGGAGGGCTTCGTGTCCGCAGCTATGCTGAGTACGGGCGCGCTGACGACGGTCGCAAACAGTGCGGCCGCAAGCATTGTCGAAGTGCGAGTCATTGTCTATCTCCTCTTCATTAGTTATGAGTAGCGGAACTACATCTCTCGTGTTCAGTGCAATCGGCAACCGTTGCCTACGGATTCCATGGTGTCAGCGGCATCAACGGCGCATCTTTGGCGACCGGGGTGATCGTCAAGGCTGCAATGGCACCACGAAGCGCCGCTGTCAGCGAGTGAGTCACGATCGGATAGACCCCCGGTGATTCCGAAATCAGGTCAAACGTGGCGGCGCTGCCCGGTCCCACGACATAGGTCTGGACGCCTACAAACTTGTTGGCCGGATTGCCGCTCTCATAGACTGCGTCCCAGATTTCGCCGATGGGATGCAATGAAGAGAATTCGTTCGGGCCGGCGTTGACGAAGTAGAACCGCACCCGCTCGTTCGGCTTGGCTTCCAATGGAGCCGCGCCGATAAAGAACGGATGGTACTTCCAGATGCCGCCGTTGAAGACCACGTTATCGAACTTGCGATCAAACATCGCGCCGACATCGTCGGGATTCTTCCAGAATTCCGACTGGACCAAGAGGTACTCCCGATCGGCCTTCGGCCAGACCTTCGCATCCTTCGGGTCCACGATGATGGCGCCGAACATGCCGCGGGCAATATGCTGAATCATCGGCGGCGCGCCGCAGTGATAGAAGAACACCCCCGGCTTCTTGGCCACAAAGGTGTATTGAATGGTTTGGCCCGGCCTGATCTCGCGATAGTTCTTTAAGAAGTCGATTTCCGCGGCGTGAAAGTCCATCGAGTGTCCGAAGAAGTTCGTCTTCGGATTGTCGAGCGTGAAGTTGACCGTGTCGCCTTCTGTCACGCGGACCACGGGCCCCGGCATTTGTCCGTTGAAGGTCCAGGCTTTGTATTTCTCCCCGGTGCCTTCGACGACGATCTCGGTCTCCATTGCGGTGAATTTCACATCATGCGTCTTCGCCTGTAGTGTGGTCGAAAGCCCCAGCATGCCTGCCAATGCCATGGCCGTGATGCCTGCCATCGCAGCGGTCTGGGGTAGCTGTAATCTCCTCATCCGCGTCCTCCTCCTTGAATGGTTGTGAATGAGCCTGCGCCTCACCTGATCACTGATGAGCGCAAACTTCTTTATTGACTTGAAACTCGGTGAGTATAGTACGGGGTACAGGTGATGTCAAAAGTAACTTGCGTTATCCATGCAAGGTGAGGGGTGTTGTAACTCGGACCACGTGCAGGCTCTCGTGAAGCCTGCTTCATCCGTACGCTTCGCGTCGTGGATACAGCGGGCTTCATGAGACGTATGCGCGGCGAGAACGACGCCGGACGGGCAGCTACTTGGCGATCTGTTTTACTGCCTCGACGATCGATCGTGTGCCGATGCCGAAGTGATCGACGAGTTCTTCCGGCTTTCCGCTGTGCGGAATCACGCGCACCGCGAGCTTGTGGACCTTGATTCCTTCCGGACCGACCGCGCTGAGCACGGCATCCCCCAGGCCTCCGTGGGCATAATGGTCTTCGACCGTGAGCATGCGGCCGTGGGTGGATCTGGCGCTGTCCAGCAATGTGGTGCGGTCGATCGGGACGATGCTGTAGAGATCGATGACACGCACATGGATACCGGATGCTTTCAACTGGTCGTGAGCGTTCAATGCTTCGAACAGGGTCACGCCGCCCGCAACGATCGTGAGCACATCCGATGCGCTCTGGCGGAGTACTTTGCTGCCGCCGATAGAGAAGCGTTCCTCCGGTCCATAGAGCACGGGACTCTTTGGTCTGCCGGCGCGCAGGTAGACCATCCCTTTGTGATTGGCCGCTGCTTCGACCAGGCGATAGGTGCAGGTGGCGTCGGAGGGGTACAGCACTGTGACGCCCGGCTGCGCCGCCATCATGGCGATATCTTCCAGGCCCATCTGCGACGGGCCGTCTTCCCCGATGCTCACGCCCACGTGAGTGCCGACGAGCTTGAGGTTCGATCCGCTGATGGCAGCCATACGGATGAAGTCGTATGCGCGGGTAAAGAATGCGGCAAAGGTGGCGACGAAAGGAATTTTTCCGCAGGCTGCAAGCCCGGCCGCAGCGCCCAGCATATTTTGCTCGGCGATAAAGTTTTCAAAGAATCGGGCCGGAAACTTTTTGCCGAATTTGTCGGTATAGGTAGAGTTCTTGACGTCTGCATCGAGGGCAACGACCGAGGGGTTTGCCGAACCGAGTGCTTCCAGTGCGACGCCGAAAGCTTCGCGCGTTGCGACAGCGTCGCCTATTTTGTAGGGCGATACCGGGAGCGGATTGACAGGAGCGGGTGTCGGTGCCGTCGATGCCGGCTTCTTGATTGCCACGGAGATACTGCCCTGCTTGAGCTGCTGGTTCAGTTCGGCGATAGCTTTTTGGGTTTCTTCCCCTTTAGGAATAGGCTTCCCATGCCAGCTCGGATGGTTCTCCATGAAAGAGATCCCCTTGCCTTTGAAGGTCTTGGCAAGGAGCACGGTCGGCTTCCCTTTCGTGTGTGCTGCGGTGTCGAAGGCTGCGAGGAGAGCTGAAAGATCGTGTCCATCCACGACCAATGCCTGCCAACCGAAGCCGGCCCATCGGGCGCGGTAGGCCTCCATATCATGTTGGAGCATGGTAGGATCGCTTTGACCGAGCCGATTGATATCGATGATTGCGCAGAGGCTGTCCAATCCGTGATGACGCGCGAGCTCAGCGGATTCCCACACCGATCCCTCGACGGATTCTCCATCTCCCATTAAGACGTAGGTTCGGTGCTCCAGTTTGTCGACGAACTTTGCGTTCAGCGCGATGCCGATACCGACCGGGAGGCCTTGCCCCAATGAGCCGGTCGCCATATCCACAAACGGCAGACGGGGGGTCGGGTGTCCTTCCAGATCTGAGGTCAAGGTACGCAGTTTCAACAGGTCGCTGGCCGGGAACAGCCCTGCCTCTGCCCAGGCGGCATAGAGAAGGGGCGCGGCATGGCCTTTCGAGAGCACGAACCGATCGCTATTGGGTGCTTTGGGATTTTTCGGGTCGTATCGCATCACGGAAAAGAAGAGGGTCGCTACAATATCGGCGGCGGAACAGCAACTGGACGGATGGCCGCTTCCCGCTTCACTGGTGGCCAGCACACTCCCGATGCGGAGTTGGGTCGCCTTGTTATGGAGTGTGATAAGCAGTTCGGGTGAAGCCAATGAGCCGGCCATGAGAACTCCTTTCGGGAGATAGATGTCTAAGAGTGGTATTGAGCTCGTCCGTTCTGTCTTATCAAGAACAACGCGACGGAGCTTGAGGCTAACAAATCAATTGGAGGGAGTCAACGAAGACTAATGGGAAATTGCGAGGAAATCACTGAAAGAAATCTCTAAGGGGTCGGCGTGTTATGTGTCGGTGAGGACCTCGTTTGAGCAGGCACCTTCAACGCCATTATAGGCACTTACCGCGAAGTAATAGCGGCTGCCTGTTTCCAGCCCTGTTACTGTTCCGGTTGAGGTCATCACGAACTTGGAGTCCTCATAGGAGCAGGAGCCAGGCTGACCCGCAGATTGTTTTCCATAATGGATGTAATAGCCAAGGATTGATGGTTCCCCTGCTTGGGGCTGCACCGGATTCCAGGCCAAAGTTGCCGTGGCTCCACTTGCGGTGGAGGTTGTAGAAATCGTTGGTTCCCCAGCATCTCCTGACCCACAACCTGAGAGGGAGAGGAATAGGACACTCAAGGTGATCGAACAGGCCAGACCAATGATCGATTTCTGAAAATTAATGTCAGTCGAGTTGTTCATTCTAGCGGGCACATGAGCAAGGGCTATGCCTGGTAGAAGTAATTGAAAAGTTCTTATGAATAGCGGAGTTTGATTTCGACCTTGTGAATGCAGGTGTATAGTGTGAAGGGTGTAGGATTCATCGTTGAGAGAGGGACGTGCAATGCGAAGAAAATTGAACGATGCCTAGTGTAGGGTTTTTCCAGCAGCTACTACAGAAGGTAGTTTTTAGCCAGGGATGTCAAGAAAGGTGAAGGGAAAAAAGTGCCGGACCCCAAATCAATTTGAAGCGCCGACGGTGGATAGATTACGGTGGTGGGCGCTCTCTAAAAAAACGGTACAGCAGATACGCATTCAGCAGAATGACGATCGATAGAATGGTGTAGGTCGTAAATGCGGACGCGAGATTGAGCTCGACTAATACTCGTGACAGCCCGAATGCCACGACGAGTGCATCGAATGCCATGCAGATCCGTCTGAATGTTTCAGGATCCATCCAGCGAATGAGATAGCTGCCGAGCGGAATACCCAGGAGGACGCTGGGAACAATATAGGGAATGATCTCTATGCTGCCGGCGCTGTAGAAGCCGATGATGCCGTAGGCGATGGCGGTCATAGAGGATTCAGCGGCGCGAATGACGCCGAGCGCAGCCCGGAAATCCTGCTTGGCGTAGCCTTGATTATTGAACAATAACGCAAGTGGGGGCCCGGAAATCGTCGTGACGGAATAGAGGGTGCCGATTCCCACCCCAAACGGGACGGCGATGGCGCGTTCAGCCTTAATCGGTTTTCGGATGCCGGCGGCTTGGAGGAGAATCAACGGCAGCAGAAAAAAATACGTGACGAACTTGACCCAGGCAGGATGGACCAATGACAGGATATAGCTGCCGATGGCGACACCGATAGCCAGACCGATGAGAATCGGCGCCACTCGCTTCCAGATATGTGGAATACTGGCCCGATTGATGAACAGGACGTAGCTATTGATCACCAGTTCGATCAGGACCAGCGCTGGGTTCAGAATCCGATTGGTATAGAACAGCAGTGCGACAGGGACGGTGATTGAGGAAAATCCGTACCCCAGCGCGCCGTTGACGGCTGCTGCGATGAATGTGATCGATACGAGAACGAGCAGGTCCATGATTCGTTACGTTTTCCGATGGCCTGACGCGAAATCAGCCAGTGAGTAGTTATCCAGGATATCGGCAATCGCGTCCCGTACGGCGCCCATGACGTGCTGCACGGGGCACTCCGTCTTATTCGCATAAGGGCAATCACTGCATTTTTGGTAGGCGGTCTTGCTGACGCAGCCGATCGGCGCAAGGGGGCCGTCAAGAATACGAATCACATGGCCGAGCGAAATATCTTTCGGTTGTTTGATCAGGGTGTAGCCCCCTTTCGCGCCTCGCCGGCTTGAAAGGAGGCCGGCTCGCTTCAGTGCGAGCAGGATTTGCTCTAAGAATTCAATCGGGATGTGTTGGCGAGCGGCAATGTCCTGGCGTTGTAATGTGGCCGTTCCATGGGCCAGCGTCAACTCTAGAAGGGCCCGGAGTCCGTATTCACTTTTCTTCGACAGTTTCATCGATGCGGCGTGATATATTTATGAGTGAGTTTGTCAACAAACAGCACAATAGGTCAAGTTATTCTCTCCTGTCAAGCTCTGACGCATTCCAGTTGTTGGTGTGACGTTATTTGCACCGTGCCTCCCTATCACGCAACGGCATTAGCCGAAGCCATTTGCAAACTATTGATCACAGAGGGAATGTTGCTTGACAGGGGAAAAGCATTCTTGTTAGCTTGCCCCTCGCTTTGCGCAACTGAATAAACAGTCGTTTTTTTCTCCCGTCTAGGTTGGACCTGCCGTGAATTATCAAGATTTGATTCTTACCCTGCACCACTTTTGGGCCGATCGTGGCTGTGTCATTCATCAGCCCTACGATATGGAGATGGGCGCCGGTACATTCCATCCGGCGACCTTTCTCCGGTCGCTGGGACCGGAACCCTGGCGCGCCGCCTATGCGCAACCCTGCCGTCGTCCCACCGATGGGCGCTACGGTGAAAATCCAAACCGCATGCAGCACTACTATCAGTATCAAGTGGTACTGAAGCCCGCTCCCGACAACATCCAAGAATTGTATCTTGAAAGCTTGTCGCGCTTGGGGATCAATCCAAAACAGCACGACATCCGTTTCATTCAGGACGACTGGGAGTCGCCGACGTTGGGCGCATGGGGGTTGGGATGGGAAGTGCGGCTGGATGGAATGGAAATCACGCAGTTCACGTACTTTCAAGAGATCGGCGGTATCGAATTGAGTCCCATCACGGGCGAGATTACGTACGGAACTGAGCGCATTGCCATGTACCTGCAAGAAGTGAACAACGTGTTCGATCTGGCTTGGACCGACGCCGTCACCTACGGCGATATTCACCATGAAACCGAAGTGCAAGGCTCCCGGTACAATTTCGAAGAGGGCGATGTGCCGATGCTGATGCAGATGTTTCAGTCGTGTGAAGGAGAGTGCAAGCGATTGCTGAGCCGGAACGATAAGCGTCTGACGCTGCCGGCCTACGACTACTGCATCAAGTCCTCCCACGCGTTCAATCTTTTGGATGCGCGCGGCGCTATCAGTGTGGCTGAGCGAACCGGGTATATTGCCAGAGTGCGGGCACTGGCCCGGCAATGTGCCGAACGCTATATCGAGGAGCGGGCCGCCATGGGCCATCCGTTGCTGAGCGGTACAGGGTCGCATGGCGCCGTGAAATCGGGCAGGTCCGGTTCGACAACCAGAGCAGGCCGAAAGTAGCAGGCGATGGCTATGCGTAAGCAGGCAGGACGTCCAGGCGTTAAGCTGAAAAAGACAGTCCGAACTTCTGCGCCGGCTGTTGCAGAATTGCTGCTTGAAATCGGAGTTGAAGAGCTGCCGTATCACTTTATCGTTCCTGCGCTGGCATTGCTCAGGGAATCCGCCGAGCGGCTGTTCCGAGACCAACGGCTGGCCTTTCAATCTATTCGCACACTGGGCACGCCACGCCGGTTGACGGTGGTGGTCGAGGGCCTGGCAACCGGACAAACCTCCATCGTCAAAGAAGCGATGGGACCGTCGAAGACTGTTGCGTTCGACCAGGCCGGTCAACCGACCAGAGCGGCGATGGGATTTGCCGCAGGTCAGGGTGTCGCCGTTCAGGATCTACAGGTACGACAGACGCCGAAGGGCGAGTACCTCTTCGCGGTGAAACATGAACAAGGGCAGCCGGCCACGTCTGTGCTGACCGATGCGCTGCCGCGGCTGGTATCGGCTCTGACGTTTCCGAAAGCGATGAAATGGAATGAGACCGGTGTACGCTTTGCCCGTCCTGTCCGATGGGTGCTCACGCTGTATGGAGGCGCAGTGCTTCCAATTGAAGCGGCCGGCATCAAGGCATCCGATCGAACCAGGGGCCATCGGGTTGTAGGCGGAGGGAAATGGTTGTCGGTGCGAGATGCCGGCTCCTATATCAGTACGTTGGAGCGCCAGGGCGTCATTGTCGATCCACAACGCCGCCGTCAATTGATTCAAGAGCAGATTGCCGCTATTTGTGGCAAGACGGGATTTCGTCTGAATGAAGACGAGGCCTTGCTTGACCAAGCGGTGTATACGACGGAACTACCCTCGCCCATCATTGGATCGTTCAAGGAGGCCTACCTGGATGTGCCGGAGGAAATTCTGATCACCTCGATGAAGGAACATCAGGGGTTCTTTTCCTTGCGTCACAAGCAGACCGGCAAGCTGGTCGCGCATTTCATCGCCGTGGCCAACAACTGCGTCAAGGACATGTCTCTCATTCGCGAAGGCAATGAGCGGGTGCTGGCGGCACGGTTGGCCGACGCTAAATTCTTTTTCGATGAAGACCGGAAGGTGAAATTGGCCGAACGGCGCAAGAAGCTCAGCGGCGTGACGTTCCATCAGAAGCTCGGCACCATGGCGCAGAAGCAGGAGCGAGTGCGGAAGCTGGCCGATTTCATGGCGATTCACTTTTCTCACGGGCAGGATGAATTACGACAGATATGCGAGCGGGCCGCATCCTTGTCCAAAGTCGATCTTCTGACCGGCATTGTGGGAGAGTTTCCGGAGTTACAAGGCATCATGGGGGGCGAGTATGCCCTGCACGATGGAGAATCGACTGCGGTAGCCCAGGCCATTCGAGAGCAGTATCTTCCCAAGGCGATTGAAGGAGAATTACCCAAGACGCAAGCGGGACAGATCCTTTCCCTGGCCGATCGGCTGGATTCCATCGCCGCATTTTTCCATGTCGGCATCGTGCCGACCGGATCGGAAGATCCCTTTGCGCTCCGGCGGCATGCCACCGCGATCGTGCGCATCATCCTCGAAGCGAATCTGCGGATGAATTTGGGGCGATACATCAATAACGCAAGAAATCTCGTTTCTGATGATGGTTTCAAGGGGCTGCCGGATTCGGAGCAGCAAGGTGTACATCGGATTACTGAATTTATATTGGAACGGGTTCGACATTACAACCGAGTAGTCTACCTCTTGCGAGATGACGTGATCGATGCAGTACTCAAGACGATTCAGGACAAGCCGCTGGATCTCGTGGATCTCGTGTTGAAAATGAAGGCGATCGAGGCGATCACGGCTAAGCCGGAGTTCGATCCTCTGATTGTTGGCTTCAAACGGGCGCACCGGCTGGTCGAGAAAGAACAATGGAACCGGGAGCCGGTGGATGCCTCGAAGTTTCAGCATGCCGTTGAGTCCGTTCTTCAGCAGGCCGTCACCGATGAACGAGGCCGGATGGCCGCTGCCATGAGTGCCGGTGATTACCATCAGGCTCTGGAGGCGCTTGTCAGGCTCAAGCCGGCGATCGACGCCTTTTTCGCGGCCGTGATGGTCAATGCCGACGACAAGGCTGTCCGCAATAATAGGCTATCTTTGCTGAAGGAAGTCGATGATCTGTTCATGGCGTTCGCGGATTTTTCACAGATTGTGGTACAAGGGAGTTAGCCGGAACGGAGCATGATGCCGCTATTTGTTTTCTTGGAAGGCGAGACGAGGCGGTGCCTGCAGCTCGCATCAGTCATGCGCTGAACGACTTGCAAAGGAGATACAGACGTGGGCAAGAAATACGTCTACTACTTTGGTGATGGGAAGGCTGAAGGCACTTCCAACATGAAGGAACTGCTTGGCGGCAAGGGCGCCGGGCTGGCGGAGATGACCAATTTGGGCATCTCGGTTCCTCCTGGTTTTACGATTTCGACGGAGGCGTGCGTCGAATATTACAAGGTCGGCAAAAAGTATCCTCCGGGCATGTGGGAAGCGGCGTTGCAGGCACTCAAGCGCGTAGAACGTTCGATGGGCATGGGGTTCGGCGATCCCGCAAGGCCGCTGCTCGTATCCGTGCGATCCGGCGCGCGCGCGTCGATGCCGGGAATGATGGATACAGTTCTGAACGTCGGACTCACGACCAAGACGGTGGAAGGACTTGCGGAGAAAACACGCAACGACCGGTTCGCGCAGGACAGCTATCGGCGGTTCGTCTCCATGTTCGGCAGCATCGTCATGGGTGTCCAGCGAGAACATTTCGAAGCCATCCTCAAACACAAGAAAGCCGAAGTTGGGGCGGCCCACGAGACGCATCTCGATGCCCGGCATCTTCGTGAATTGGTGGCAAGTTTCAAGGCACTCATCAAGGAAGAAACGAAAAAGGATTTTCCGGACGATCCGCAGGAACAATTGCGCATGGCGATCAACGCCGTCTTTTCCTCCTGGTTCGGCGCGCGGGCCATTACGTATCGGCGGCTCTACGGGATTCCGGATTCCTGGGGGACCGCCGTCAACGTCGTGGCCATGGTCTTCGGCAATATGGGTGAGACGAGCGGTACCGGCGTGGCGTTCACACGCAGCCCCAGCTCGGGCGATCATACCTTCTTCGGGGAATGTTTGATGAATGCGCAGGGTGAGGACGTGGTCGCAGGCATCAGAACCCCGCTCCCGGTTACCGAACTCGCGAAGAAGGCGCCGGAGGCGTACAAGGAACTGGCGCATACCTATAAGAAACTCGAAAAACACTATCGCGACATGCTCGACCTGGAGTTCACCATCCAGGAGGGCAAGCTTTACATGCTGCAAACCCGCGTCGGGAAACGCACCGGAATCGCCGCGGTCAAGATTGCCGTCGATATGGTGAGAGAAGGGTTGATTTCCAAGCAGGAAGCCGTGCAGCGCATTGGCCCGGATCAACTTGCGCAGTATCTTTATCCGATTTTCGATACGAACGAAGAGTCGAGATCGAATCCCCTCGGCAAGGGTTTGCCGGCCGGCCCCGGCGCGGCGGCGGGAAAAATCGCGCTGACGCCAGATCGCGCGGTGGAGATGAAGGCCGCCGGCAACCGCGTCGTACTGGTCCGGCAGGAGACCAGTCCGGACGATATCCATGGCATGAACGCGGCGGCAGGGTTTTTGACGGCGCGCGGAGGGATGACCTCGCATGCGGCGGTTGTGGCGCGGCAGATGGGCAAGGTCTGTGTGGCGGGGTGCGACGCCGTGGAAGTGCTCGATGCCCAACGGGTCAAGATCGGCGCCAAGACGTTCAAGGAGGGCGACTATCTCTCGATCAATGGGTCGACCGGCAACGTGTACGAAGGTGATATCCCGGTCGTCGAATCTGAAATCATTCAGGTGATTCAAGGTAAGCTGGATGCCAAAAAGTCGGACAAATACCAGCGGTTCGCGACGATTCTCTCGTGGGCAGACAATGTGCGCAAACTGAGGGTGCGGGCCAATGCCGATGTGCCGGAGCAGGCGAAGATCGCCCGAGGGTTCGGCGCGGAAGGCATCGGGCTTTGCCGCACCGAGCACATGTTCTTCGCGGAAGACCGCATTCCGGTCATGCAGAAGATGATTCTGGCCAGAACGAAGGAAGAGCGAGAAAAGTATCTTGATCAGCTGCTGCCTCTCCAAAAACAAGATTTCATCGGGCTCTACCGTGAAATGCAGGGCTATCCGGTGACGATCCGGCTGCTGGATCCGCCGCTCCATGAGTTTCTTCCCAAGCGGGAGGAGTTGATGGTCGAGATCGCGCAGCTCGAATTGACGGGCAAAGACGGCGCGGCGCTCGACGAAAAGCGGCGGCTGCTGGTCCGCGTCGAAGAGCTGCATGAATTCAACCCGATGCTGGGTCTGCGCGGATGCCGGCTCGGAATCACGATGCCGGAGATCACCCGCATGCAGGCGCGGGCGGTCATGGAAGCGGCCTGTGAATTGGCCAAGGAAGGGAAGAAGATCGTGCCGGAGATCATGATTCCCTTGGTCGGCATGGTCGCGGAAATGAAGTCGCAAAAGGACTTGGTCCGCGAAGTCGCGCAGGAGACGATGAAGCGCTATAACGTCAAGCTCTCCTATTTGATCGGGACCATGATCGAGTTGCCGCGTGCGGCGGTGACCGCCGATCGGATTGCGGAAGAGGCGGAGTTTTTCTCGTTCGGCACGAATGATCTGACGCAAACCACGTTCGGGTTTTCCCGGGACGATGCGGCGAAATTCATCGACTACTATAAGACCGTAGGCATCATGGAATCCGATCCCTTCGCCGTCCTCGACCGGGAAGGCGTCGGAACGTTGATGAAGCAGGCCATTATCGGAGGCCGCAAGACCAGGTCCGGCATCAAGCTTGGCATTTGCGGCGAACATGGCGGCGATCCCAGTTCGGTGGAGTTCTGCCACCAGCTTGGATTGGATTATGTCAGCTGTTCGCCCTATCGGGTGGCGATCGCCCGGCTTGCCGCCGCGCATGCCGCGCTGGCTGAAGCTGATGCCAGGAAAACCGCCGTACCCGCTGCGGCATCGCGAGCAAAGTCAGCGAAGCCCGCCCGCACGGGTCGCCGCTCTTCCGCTGGCCGCGCGAAGCGGTGATTAGTCGCGCACAAGATCTCCACTACATGACCCTGGCCCTTCGCCTTGCGGCGAAGGGACGGAGGACAACCAGTCCGAATCCGATGGTTGGCGCTGTGGTCGTCAACCAGGGCCGTGTCGTCGGCCAGGGATTCCATTTTCGCCCCGGCCTTCCTCATGCGGAAATTCTGGCTCTCCGGCGAGCAGGCAGCCGCGCGCGCGGCGCGACACTCTATGTGACGCTCGAACCCTGCTGTCATCGGAACAAACGAACTCCTCCCTGTGTGCCCGAGGTCATTCATTCCGGTGTCCGCCGTGTGATCAGTGCGATGAACGATCCCAATCCATTAGTAGGAGGAAAGGGAGCCGCAGCGCTTCGGCGGGCAGGACTTTCGGTCACGGTCGGTGTGGCTCGCCGTAAGGCTGAAGAATTGAACAAGGCCTATTCCTATTGGATCAAGACGAAGCGACCCTATGTGATTTGTAAAGCCGGGATGACGCTCGATGGACAGATCGCGACGGCTTCCGGCGCGGCCAAGTGGATCACAGGGAAGCAATCTCGGCAGGAGGTTCATCGTCTTCGATCGTATATGGATGCGGTGTTGGTCGGGATCGGCACCGTGCTGACCGACGACCCTGCTCTTACCGCACGGGTTGGTCCGCGTCTCAGCAAGTTGGCATCGAAACAACCGCTTCGCGTCGTGGTCGATAGCGCGTTGCGCATTCCGATGAACGCGACGATCCTTTCCAATCAGGAGAGAGCCAAGACGGTTGTGGCAGCGACTCATTCGGCTTCGGTGTCCAGGAAACGGGCACTGCTGAGGCGCGGCATCGAGGTGCTGACGCTTCCCAATGTGCGAGGGAAAGTGTCTCTGCCGGCGTTGATGCGAGAACTCGGCAAGCGTGGCGTGACGTCCTTGTTGGTTGAGGGCGGCGGGGAAATCAATGCAGCCATGCTCAAGGCTAAGCTCGTGCAACATGTGCGTTTGTATATGGCGCCGGCCTTGCTCGGCGGTGTAGACGCAAAAGGCCTCATCGGAGGCAAGAGTCCGGCGCGTCTCACGTCGGCACTCAGGCTGCGCAACGTCATCACTCGCTCTGTCGGGGGCGACCTCCTCGTGGAAGGTGATCTGTGAAGGGGTGGATCCTAGGGGGCATCGTGCTTGCCATGGTCGGTTTGAATTCGGCGCCGTGCCTTGCCGATGGCCCTGTGGGTGAGCCGGGAAGTCTCGCGCTGCAGGTTTTTCAATATCTCGATTCGACGGATGTTAAAGAAGGCGACCGGTTGTTGCATGACATCCTGGCTCATCCCGAGGCTTCCGTCGAGCGGGTGATGCAGATTATCGAGACCGGACGGATCTACGAGGCCGGGCCTGCAGGGACATTTCCAGATGAACATGTCGTTGTTCGCGGGCGGGCCTACCCATTATCCATGTCGATTCCGGCGTCCTATGACCCCTCAAAGAGCTTTGGGTTGGTGGTGTGCCTGCATGGAGCCGGTTTTAGCGGCGACGCGTATCTCGAACGGTGGCGAGCGCGGTTGGGTGGCGACTATATTCTAGCCTGTCCAACATATCCGTCCGGCGCCTGGTTCACAAGGCCAGCCGAAGAGCTCGTGTTGACGACGATTCGGGATCTCCGCCGGCGCTACCATGTCGATCCGGATCGCATATTTCTGACCGGCATGTCGAACGGGGGCATCGGAGCCTGGATCATCGGGATGCATCATGCGCCGCTTTTTGCCGGTATCGCACCGATGGCCGGTGGTCTGGATGGGACGCTGATGCCGTTTCTGGCGAATCTCCGCAATACGTCGATCTATATCATTCATGGAGCGAAGGATCAGGTGATGCCGGCGGAGTTGAGCCGGTCGATCTCACGCGAACTCCAAGCGCTTGGCTATGCGCATGTGTATCGTGAGCACGAGCGAGAACATCCTATGGCGGGCGGCCATTATTTTCCAAAAGAAGAACTGCCGGACCTCGTGGTCTGGTTGAACGGTCGGCGTCGCGATCCCTTGCCGGCGAGGCTGACGATGGTGCGGGATGCCAGTCACTTTCAGACATTCAACTGGCTGCGCATGGACTCCACCGATCTCATTGCGGCATTTTCCGATGATCTGGTCGATAAGAGTGACGAGCTGATAAAGCGCCGAGAGTATGCCTCGCTCGATGCAGTCATCGTGTGGCCGAATCGCATCGAGGTCAGAGCGGAGCGGGTTCGACGGTATAGCCTATTTTTGAATAGCCGCCTCATCGACCTATCAAAGCCGTTGACGGTGTTGACCAATGGGCAGGCATCGTTTGAGGGAATGGTAAGACCGTCTCTGGAAATTTTGCTTCGGCAGGCCCGGATCCGACAAGACCCATCGGGACTCTTTCCCGTCCACCTCACGGTCGTGGTTCAGAACCAAGGCTCATGAGTGCTGAATCATGGTTCCCGTGGAAGACTATGGTCGGGCTGTTGGTGGTCGCAACCGGGCTGGAACTGTTCCCGCCGCTGAAATTGGTGCGATCGGAAACTTGCGCCCTATCCCCTCACCATGCAGGAATGGTGTTTCCCGTTGAACAGGTCGATCCCGAGTGGGCCTGCCGGCTGCAATCGATTATCGGCAATTATACGACGGTCAATACGGTGGGGCCGATCCGGGAGGCTTTGTCCGAATCGGTGTATGAGTATCTGTTGGATCATCCTCCGATTGCGACTGTTTTGATCAATCGCCTTAAGCTTGGGTTGTACAAGTCCGAGGAGCGGGGCTCTGACCGATTCTGGGGTAGTGATGGAGAAGGGACGCAGGGGATCATACAGCTCGTCTATAAAGATCGTACCTCTCGACTCTATTATCTCGAAGGATCGCACAATAGCCGGCTGCTTCCTGATGTTACCGGGAAGGCTGTCGTGTTCCTCAGAATGAGCCCGGTAAAGGAACCCAACGGCGCTGCGGCGATGGACAGTACACTGGTCTCCTACACCAAGCTGGACAATCGCATCTTCTCCGGGTTGGTGTCGCTGCTGCGGCCGCTGATCGGGGGAGTGGTGACGGGGAAATTGCGGAAAGGGGCGGAAACGGTCAATCGGTTAGGCCTGGTCATGCGGCAGCATCCTGAGCGTGTCTTGTTTGAAGCGCTGGATCCACCCGCTCTTTCTGATCGCGACGTCAAGTTTTTGCAGAAGTCGCTTGGAGGGGCGGACGATTCCAGCCGCACAGGCCGCCCGAACGGACCAACCCCATGACCACATCGCGCAGTTTCCTATTGGTTTGTGCAGTCGGCATTTTCAGCTTCATCAGCTACAACATGGTCCGGATGCCGGCACTCTCGCTCTTTGCGGAGTCGCTAGGCGCGAGTCCTGAACGGATCGGCCTGATCGTGTCGATCTCGACCCTGACGGGTGTCCTACTCAAGCTGCCTTCCGGTGCCCTCTCCGATATTTATGGGAGACGGTTGTTGTTGCGGATTGGTGTGGTGGCGTTCGGGCTGCCGCCGTTTTTCTATCCCTTCATTACTGACTTAGATGCGCTCACCGCTCTGCGGTTTGTCCACGGGTTTGCCACGGCGATCTTTGCGCCGAGCGCGTTGGCTACTGTGGCGGAACTCTATCGGGAGCGGCGTGGAGCGGCGCTCGGCACCTATACGGCCTGCACGCAGTCCGGGGCTTTGCTGGGGCCGTTTATCGGAGGCTATCTGGTCTATGCGGCAGGATTCCAGACAGCGTTTGTCACGGCTGGCATCTTCGGCTGCGTTGGGATGGTGTTGTTCTATAGCCTTCATCTGGACGTCGCCACACCGGAATCGGAGGCAAAGGGATTGGGGGTGGTGCTCTCTGAAATGTGGAAGGGATTTGCCGTTGTTGCAAGAAATAAGATCGTACTGATCACCAGCATGACCGATGCCGCCAAGATGATTGCGAACGGCGCGTTGATGGCGTTTTTGCCGCTGTACGGGGTTTCCGCCGGATTGAATCCCGGCGAAGTTGGCCTGCTATTCAGCGTTCAATCCTTCACGTCATTCTTTTCCAAACCGATCATGGGCCGGGTATCCGACCGGGTAGGCCGCCAGCCGTTGATTCTCATCGGTCTGTTGATCTGCGCCGGGACGTTTGTCGCTATCCCGCAGACGTCGATGTTTGGAATATTGTTGGCGCTGTCGGCTGGGTTCGGCTTCGGTGAAGCGGTCGTCTCCTCGTCGTCCTCGGCTCTGGTCGCGGACAGTTCGGAGTTTAAGCGGCTGGGGGCGGGCATGGGGATGCAAGGAACGATCATGGATATCGGCCACGCCAGCGGGCCGTTGCTTGCGGGGGTGCTGATTGCGAATCTGAGCTATGGACAGGCCTTTGCCATTATCGCCGGCATTCAGTTGGCGGCTGGTGGAGTGTTTTGGTTTGCCATGAGAGGAAGATCGGCCGGTTCCGTGATGGTATAATGGCCGTGCGCTAAGCGTATGTGCAGCTTGGCAAGTCGGAAAAGACCATCTGGGCTGGCAGGTAATTGTGGCTAACTGAAGGGATTTCATCCATGTTCACCGGCATCGTTGAAGAGATAGGCGCCATTACCACGCTGGACAAAACACTGGCGGGGACGAGAGCGATCATCCTGGCTTCGACCGTGATGGGTGACCTCAAGATCGGTGATAGTGTGAGTGTGAGTGGAACTTGTCTCACAGTGGTGTCACGAAGCGAACGTGACTTCTCTGTGGAGATTTCGCCCGAAACGCTTTCGGTCACCACGCTTGGCGGGATGGCCGTTGGAACGCCGGTGAATCTCGAACGAGCCATGAGGTTGAACGAACGTATCGGCGGGCATCTGGTGGCAGGCCATGTAGACGGCGTTGGAGTTATCCGCAGCCGGCGTCAAGAAGACAATACGATTATCTTCGTGATCGAGGCGTCTCCCGCCATTCTGCGCTACTGTGTAGGGAAAGGTTCGATCACGGTCGACGGTATCAGTCTTACAATCAATGAAGTCGGAGACCATTCCTTCAGTATTGCGATTATCCCGCACACGGCCAAAGTCACTACCCTCGGCCTCAAGCAGGTCAACGATCCTGTCAATCTCGAATCCGACCTCATCGGCAAGTATGTCGAACGCCTCCTCCAAGATCGTAGCCAACTTCCAAAGTCCTCTCCTAGCATCGATAGGGATTACTTGCAGAAACGGGGATTGATCTGACTCCTCGGTCTGAGGCGACTTCTTATACGCCCGTCTGTGCCTATGTGTTGTAGGGAGTGAGAAGTTCGAAGATGCGTAAGGAGAGGGGCCGGGCTCCTGATAGGAGCCCGGTTGTGGAGGATGATTTAGAAGGCTGGCGGTGGAGTTGCTCCGCCACCACCCTGCGGCATCGGCGTGATTTCGTAATTCGAGTCACTGACATTCTGCTGACTGCCGATCACGGTCGAGTACGGTGCAATCGCCCTGTTCTGTCCGCCGCCGAGGACCGTTGCAAACTGGCCGGAGATGACATTGTCAGTGCCAAAAACAAGCCCGCCGAACGATCGGAATGAATTCCCCTGGCCGCTCACGAGGTTGTGTGAGCCGTCGCGGGCAACGCCCTGAGCGGTTTCATTATAGCCGAGAACCAGATTCCCGAGACTGTTCGTGGTTGTGGTTGCATTCGCTCCATTTCGGATGTGCACGTTTGCCCCGCTGAAAATGATGTGGGGTCCAAGCATGCCATTTTGCGCTGTTGTCTCAATCTTCAGATAGTCTTTCAGGGCCAGCACGGGATTGTTCAGGCTTGTAGTATGTTGCCCTAACGTGGTTTCTGCAGCATCTACACGCCCCTTCAGAGTGTTGAAATCGGCGAGGCTCGGGCCAGTGCCCGTGCCGGTACCGGGTCTTGCAGCGATTTCTTTCTTGAGGTTTTCGACTTCCCGTTGGAGCTGCATCACCATATAGCGCAAACTGTGATCACTATAGGGACGCATCACCAGGCTGTGCTTCTGGTCGTTGTCATCTTTATCTTTCTTCCTGTCCCCTGCATCGGCAGGGCTGGCCATCAGCGAGACACTGAAGGCTCCCACGAGCATAGCGGAGAGGCAAAGAGTCGATACCCGGCCTCTCCGGTGCAAAAGAGTCTCTGCAGATTCCTGTATTGATTGAGCACTCATTTCGAGATCCTCCTTGGTTACTCCAAGCCGGATTCGAGATCGATCATCAAATCTCGACAGGCTTGCGAGGCAAAACAACTTCCTTGCCCGTCCAACATCGCAAGCAGCATGCCGTTATGAAATTTCAAGGGGTTCCGCTGGTGCGGTTCCTGCTCATGGGGGTGAGGATTGGAGAAGAGAAGGCCGAAAATTGCGCCTGTTTGAGCCAAGAAATGGAACAGGATCGAGAGTATCCGGTCCTGCTACGGTTGGTTTTTTGCGGAGGTGCGGTAGGTAAGATAGAGCAGAGTTCCGGTAAACACTGCTGTAAGGGTCGCCACCAGAAGCTGTGTGCCGAAGTCGATGGGGCCGATATAGATCTTGTAGAGTTGCAGCAGGATCAGTGGAAGAGCCACAGCCAGCACAAGACTGATCATGTGGCGCCTCAAATAGATCGGCTCGCCCGGTTTGCGCTGGCCCCGTGCCAAGACGGTCACTCCTCGATCGTTGAAATATCCCCCGGGTCTTGTCCGAGCTCTTTCGCCTTCAGGACGCGGCGCATGATTTTCCCCGACCTGGTCTTTGGTAACGACGAGACGATATCGATCTCGGACGGAACTCCGATCTTGCCCAGCTCTTTCAGCACCTGATCCTTGATCGACTTAATCAGCGCCGGGCTGTCCTGTTCGCCCTGCTTCAGAATAATAAAGGCCTTGATGGATTCGCCGACGGTCTTGTGCGGTTTGCCGATGACGGCAGCTTCCGCGACGGCCGGGTGGCTGACCAATGCGCTCTCGACCTCAGCCGTGCCTAGTCGATTCCCGGCGACCTTGATGACATCGTCGGCCCGGCCCATGAACCACATATAGCCGTCTGCGTCTTTGTGGCAGACGTCACCTGCGGCATAACAATTGGGAATTGTGTTCCAATAGGTTTTGTATCGTTCCGGATCTTTATAGATGGCGCGCATCATAGAGGGCCAGGGTTTCTTGATGACGGCAAATCCTCCCGCGTTGGCAGGCAAGCTCTTGCCTTCACGGTCCACGACATCCGCTTCGATCCCCAAAAACGGTCTTGTCGCAGAGCCTGGTTTGAGCGGTACTGTGGGAAGGGGAGTGATCAGAATGGAGCCCGTTTCTGTCTGCCACCAGGTATCCATAATGGGTTTGTCTCCGCCTGTCGCACGGTGAAACCATTCCCAGGCTTCCGGATTGATCGGTTCTCCGACGCTGCCCAGGATGCGGAGTGACGAGAGGTCGGACTTCTTGGGCCAGTCTTCGCCGTATCGCATAAGCAGGCGGATCGCGGTCGGGGTCGTGTAAAAAATCGAGACACCGTATCGTTCGATCAGGTCCCACCAACGGCCCGGGGTCGGGTAGTCCGGCTTTCCTTCTGCGGTCAAGATTGTCGCACCATTGAGGAGCGGGCCATAGACGATATAGCTGTGGCCTGTGACCCAGCCGGGATCGGCTACGCAGAAATACACGTCGTCGTCTTTCAGGTCGAACACATACTTGGTTGTTGTATAGGTTCCGACCATGTAGCCGCCGTGGACATGGACGACACCTTTCGGTTTGCCGGTCGTGCCTGACGTGTAGAGAATGTATAGCGGGGCTTCAGCATCCAACGGTTCTGCGTTACAGATCGCGCGCTCGCCTTTCACCCAGTCGTTCCAATCGAGTTCCTTCGGTGCCGATAGGGCCTGTCCCGGACTCTGGCGGCGTACGACAATCACATGCTCCACCGTAGGGCATGTCTTCAGTGCATCGTCTACGACCGGCTTCAAGTGGATGGTCTTGCCTCGATCGAAACCGACGTCGGCGGTGATCACAAGCTTCGATTCGGCATCGTTGATACGGTTGGCGAGAGCCGGGGCGCTGAAGCCTGAATAGACCACGCTGTGAATGGCGCCGATCCTGGCGCAGGCCAGCATCGCGATGACTTGCTCCGGAACTTTGGGGAGATAGATGGTAACCCGGTCGCCTTTCGTGATCCCCAGTGTTTTCAGGGCGTTGGCGCAACGATTCACCTGCCGGTAGAGTTCTCCATAGGTGAACACGCGCTCCTGATCCTGCTCCCCCACCCAAATCAGCGCGACTTTGTTTCTGCGCCATGTTTTGACGTGGCGGTCCAGGCAGTTGTAGGCAATGTTACAGGTGGCGCCGACAAACCATTTGGCCCAGGGATAATTCCATTCGAGGACTTTGTTCCAGGGAGAGAACCACTCCAGCTCTTTTGCCGCAGTGCTCCAAAACGCTTCAGGGTCGGCAATGGATTTTTTGTACTCGGTCTCATAGTCTTTGATATAGGCTGCCTCAATCGTCTTGGCGGTCGGCTGGTACGTGCGGCTTTCTTTCAGGAGCGTCTCGATCTGTTCACTCATGGTTTGTATGCCTCCTCAATCCACTGAGTCTGATCTCAAGAAAGTGTGATTATGGAGAAAGGTGGCAGCTCCTGCAACCATACATTTGTACAGGGTGAGGAAGCTCCGGCGGCTCTTTCGAAATCAAGGGAAGCTGCTGAATTCTAAAGTGGATTTCTTGACAGCCATCAAAGCCTGGCAGTAGGCTGACGAAATCTATGAAACGATTCCTTTCTATTGTCGGGATTGCCGTTCTGATATTGAGCCATTCTTCTGGCGTCACGCCGTACGGTATTCCCTCAATTGCTCACGCCCAACTGGGGAAGCCGGAAGGTCTCTATTACAAGTCCTGGGCGATCGTGATCGGGATTGAAGGATATGTCGTAGCGCCGCCTGTTCGGGGGGCAGTCAATGACGCGAAGCAAGTGGCCCAGGCGTTTCGGAATTTGGGGTTCGAAGAGGTCGTGGAGATTTACGAAAAGGATGCTGTCTTTCGTCGATTGCAGCAGGTGCTGAACGATATGTTGCCGAGAAAGGTCGGGCGTATGGACCGGTTGGTGATCTTCTACGCAGGACATGCGGGATCGGCACAAGATGCCGATGGGGAAGACCGAAGCTATCTTGTGCCGGCGGATGCACAGGTGAATAATGGAGCAAAGGCTGTGACCGTGGAGCGTTTGAAAGAATTTACCAGGCGGTCAGCTTCTAAACACACACTTCTCATTTTGGATGCTCCTGTATTTGGATGGGAACTGACGTCGCCACCGCCGGTGTCACTTGAAGGCCGGCTTGTTCCGGAGGCTGATATGGACCGGCGTGCGGTGCAGGTGATCAGCGCAGCCAGCAAGGGAGAATTTTCCTCTCGTTCCGATGGAAAAAGCCTTTTTGTCCAGGCGTTGCTGGCTGGACTCGCAGGCGCGGCTGATGTGGACAAGAACGGGTGGCTCATGGCGTCAGAGCTGGGGGACTATCTTACGCAACGAGTACAAGAGGACTCCCAGGGGCTACAGCACCCCACCAGCTTGAGGATCGATGGGGATGGGGATACGGTGTTGATTGAAGGGCGGAAAGCCGCGCTCCAGTCAGACAGCGGGCTCAACAATTCTATGGAGCGTCAACGGACGGCCAGAAATCACTACGAACAGGCGTATGCCATGCTTCAGGAAGGAAAGCCAGCGGCAGAGGCGTTGGAGCGTCTCAATCGCGCGATCGAGCACGATCCGACCTATGGCGATGCGTATGTTCTCAAAAGTTACATCCACTTGGAAGCGGTTCCGAATCTCGACGAGGCACTCGTCTCAGGGCAGCTTGCCGTGCAGCATGCCTCGGCCAATCCCGATTCGTTTTACATGCTGGGGCTTGTCCAGGAGAAACGGGGAAAGTTTGTGGAGGCCGAAGCGGCGCTGCTTCAGGCGTTGAAGGTTAACGGTGGCTACCAAGACGTGTATTTTTCATTGGGTACGCTGTATGCGGATCACCTCAACGATCGACCGAAATCCATTCAGGCTTTCCGCCGGTATCTGGAATTGGGTGGAGCGCATGCCCGCGCGCGATCGGTCGTCACAGAAGCTGATCAAGCCGCAAAGCAAACCCCTTAGTGTTATCCCTGTTCCCCTCCCTTGAGATAGCCCAGCCCGATTTTGACCGCTCGACGCGTGATTTCCGCCCAGCGCGCTTGGGGGTAGGCAGCCAACACAGCGGCAGCTTTGGGATCCTGGATGTCGAGATTGATAATTGTGACTATCCCGTTTTCGATCTGAATGTCCGCCATAAGGTTTCCTCAAGGAATGATTGGGCTCATGAATTGCTTCATGCGTGGTTATGATCGGGAGCGCGTTCCGTTGACGGAACCAGGAACGCATGTTAGCATAAATTCGCTTTTTCTCGCAGTGCGTTTCGGAACGATGACGGAACGGTTTTTATGGTGAAGGAGGATCTTATGATACGGTCTCAAGCGATGGGTGCAAGACTGGCCGGCATGGGTCTCGGTGTTGTTCTTCTCGTGGGACTTGTGGCGTGCGGCGGTCCTCCGAAGTGGGTGGAGAAGGGGTCCGGGGTGATGAACGAGAAAGATAGTAAGGCGTTCTATGGCGTGGGGTCGGTGGTGGGTGTGCGCAATGAGCCGCTTGCCTGGGACACCGCGGAAAATCGCGGGCGGGCTGAGATCGCCAAGACCTTTGAAACGTATACCGGTTATCTGATGAGGGATTACGCCGCGTCCACGACGGCCGGCGATTTTACGCGCAATACCGAAGAGCAGAATGTCGAGCGTGCTATCAAGACTGTGACCACGGCGACGCTCAGCGGTGTCCGTCCGATTGATCGATATAAGGACGAGAAAACGAACACGTATTATGTTCTGACTAAGCTGAGTCTTGAGGACATGAAGAATAACTTAGAGCAGGCGAAGGAATTGAATGCTCAGGTCCGTGATTTCGTGCGTAAAAACGCGGATAAGTTGTTCGATCGTCTGGAGAAAGAAGAAGAGAAGCGGGCGGTCAGATAGTGTCAGAACGGTACGGCAATCAGCCATCACCCTCCGACGGAGCGTCAACGTGATTCAGAAGTATCGTGGGCCCTTTTCGATCGTCCTCTGTGCGGTATTTGCCCTGGCCGGGTGCGGGCATGAGACGAAAGTGACTCGTGTCGACGCCGGCGTCGTGACGGATTTGAGCGGCCGGTGGAACGATACCGATTCTCGGATGGTGGCCGAGGCGATGGTGAAGGAAGCGTTGCAGTACCCGTGGCTCGGCAATTTCACCCAGGCGAACCGGCGTCAGCCGGTGGTCGTGGTCGGAACCGTGCTCAACAGCAGCCATGAACATATCAGCGTGCAGACCTTCATTACGGATCTGGAGCGTGAACTCACGAACTCTCAGAAAGTCACGTTCGTCGCCGGGAAGGTCGAGAGGGACGAGATCCGGACCGAACGAAAAGAGCAGGCGGTGCATGCCCGTGAAGAAACCCAGAAGGCTCCGGGAAAAGAGACGGGGGCTGATTACATGATGAAGGGCACCATCGCAACGATCCTTGACGAAGCCGACGGGACCAAGGCGGTGTTTTACCAGGTCGATCTTCAGATGATCGACCTCGAAAGCAACGCGAAGGTCTGGTATGGACAGAAGAAGATCAAGAAAGTCGTCGAAAAGAAGCGGACGGTCTTTTAGGCTCAACGGACCCAGTTGAACGCCTTCCTCTCACGCTTTGCCCACGGTGGTTGTGTGCGGTGGAGCGGTCCCTCTTCGGTCTCCTCTGCCTGCGTCCTTGCCGGGCTGATTCTCCTGACCGGCTGCGGCCCTTCCGTTAATCGCTATCTGCTCATCGAGCAAAGTCTGCTTGCAGGCGACCCTGCGATGGCGGCGTCTATCGTCGAGCAGAAGGAGACGGAGTATGGAGAGAAGAGCCGCCTCTTGTATGAAATGGATCGCGGTCTGACCCTTCAACTGGCTGGAGACTATCAGCAAAGCAACATGGTGCTGGAACAGGCTGAAGAGGTTGTCGAGCGGCTCTACACCAGGACCATCCGTTCCCAAGCCGCCGCATTCCTGACCAACGACAATGCCTTGCCGTACGAAGGCGAGGCCTACGAACATGTCATGATCAATGTGGTCAAGGCATTGAATTACGCAGTTCAGGGCAATTTGACGGAAGCACTGGTAGAGGCGCGGCGCATCGACCACCGCCTGAACGTGCTTGGCGACCGGGTGAAGGAGCCGAACGGCTATCGAAACGACGGATTTGCCCGCTATGTGAGCGGCATCTTGTACGAGGCGACCGGCGACCTCAATAATGCGTTCATCGCCTACCGCAACGCATTCGAGGCGTATGAGGCGATGCATGCATGGTTGAGAATCCCGTCTCCTCCGTCCTTGCGGGCCGATGTGCTGTGCATGGCTGAAGCACTCGGTCTGACGGCTGAATTCGAGAACTATCGGAATAAATTTCCCGATGTCGAGTGGGAGCCGGCTTCGGCTCGCCAAGATCTCGCCCAAGTTGTCGTGATCAGCTATAATGGCCGCGCTCCACGGAAAGAGGATCGCTACCTCGACATTCCGATCAGTCTGGATGCATTGCAGCTGGTGTTGCTCAATCGGGGATTGTCCCAATCCTCTCGTCAGCGGGATAGAGCCGTGGTGGACAGTGTGCTGTACGGGCTCAGCGGGCGCGTGGTGCGTGTCGCACTTCCACGCCTTGTGCCACAAAAGACGCGGGTGCCGTTCGAGACCGTGATACTGAAGGACGAGCAAGAGCGTGCTCTCACTGTTCGATCGGAGCCGGTGCATAACGTGACGGCGTTGGCTGAGAAAGCTCTTGCGGATCGTATGCCGGCCATAACGGCTAAAGCGCTCGCGCGGGCGGCTTCAAAGTTTGCGATGGCTGAAGCGGCGACCATCGGGGCTCATCAGGCTGCAGGAAAAGATGCCGGTCCCTGGGTCGGACTTCTTGTGGGACTGCTGACGAAGGGGTTAGCCGTGATGTCAGAAGAGGCGGACAAGCGCAGTTGGGAAACATTGCCGGATGAAATTCATGTGGCGCGCGCCTGGGTCGCTCCTGGCCGTTATGACGTGGAGATTCAACCGTCCGGCCAAGGACCTACTGCGGGGCGAGCAGAACGGTTGCTCAACCTTGCGCCAGGCCAAACGGCTTTTATCATTCAGCGTGTGATGCAATGATCCACGATGGCCGAGTCCTTTTCCGGCGCGCCCTTCTGACTATGGGCTGTCTCTGCCTTATTGGAATGGCATCATCGGGATGTGCCTGGTTTGGTGGAAATCCGAAGCCGGGATGGATTGACGGAGCCGACTCCGACTATCCTCCGGCTCACTACGTGATCGGAGTGGGGGAGGCAGATAATAGGAATAGTGCGGCGGACCAGGCGTATGCGGCTATCGCGCGAGTCTTTAAGGCGGAAGTGACGGCTCAGGCCAAAGACTGGGAGTCCTATCTTCTGATCGAAAATCGAGGCTCGACAAACGCCGAGCGGCGGCTCACGCTGGATACCGTGACAAGAGTCTCGACCGACAAAGTCATCGAGAACGTCAGAATCGCCGATGCCTGGCATGATTCGAACAGAGGTCTGTACTATGCGCTGGCTGTGATGAGCCGCTCCCAAGCCGAGGCCTCGTTGATGGATCGGATGGCCGCGCTGGACCGGGCAGTCGATTCGGATGTCGCCGAGTCTCGGGGGATGACCGACAAACTCGGAAAAATCCGCAATCTTCGGCGCGCTGCCAGAAATCTTGTGCTGCGCGAAGCCTATAATGCCGATCTGCGCGTGATCCGTCCGAGCGGACGAGGCACCGCAGCCGCCTATGACGTGAATGAGTTGTCCAATGAGCTGGAACGGTTTCTGGCGACGAATCTCGTGCTGACCGTACAGGTGTCCGGCGATCATGCCGAACCGATTCAACGTGCTCTGACGGAAGGGCTTATCCGTGAAGGGCTCACAGTGAAAACTGATGTGGCGGGCGGCGGAGGTGTAACGCCGGAACTGCTCGTTCGAGGCACGGTGCGGCTGTTTCCCATCCAGGTCAAGGACCCGAATTTCAAATACGTCCGGTGGTGCAGTGACTTCGAAATTGTGGAAGCGGCTACCAAACGCGTGGTTGGGGCGGTCGCGCGCGGCGGTAAGGAAGGCCATCTGACGGAACGTGAAGCTACGGCGAAGACACTGCGCGTCGTACAGCGCGAATTGTCATCGGAGGCGGCGACGGCGATTGCCGCGCATATTTTTGGAGAGGCTACGTTGCCGGCGCCGGCGGCCATGCCGGCGGGCTGTCCCCGGGAGGACGCATCGGCGCAGCGGGATAGTCAAGGAGCAGTTTATCTTAAGAAGAAGGAGGAATAACGATTGTGAGCAAGACAGCGGGAAATTCGATTCGTGCTCCACGCAGCCGCGGACGCGGTTTGACGAAGTCAGGACAGAAAATATCGAGCCGTCTGGCGAAGCGGCGGCTGAATGACCGTCTGAAGGAGGATACGGCTTGCTTCAACCAGGGCAATCTCGCCGATACCTTGCGGAAAGAAGGCTATGAAGAAGTGCCGCTCGATGAGCTGCAAGACCGTCTCTCCAAGCTCCCGGGGCCGTTGGCGGAAATTATTCTGAAGGGGAGGATGTAAGGGGATGCCATATTATTATTTCGATTCGACGGCGCTGGTCAAGCGCTACAGCATGGAGCGGGGGACGCGCATCGTCAATAAATTATTGGTGAAGCGCGGGAAGGTGGCGATTCTGCCGACGTGGTCGGTCACGGATTTCTACTCCATTATGTCGACGCGCGCCCAAGGGGGGCTCATTACGCGGGATGATTGCTATTCGGTGCTCTACAAGTTCGAAATCGAATCGAAGCAGGGACTCTTCGACTTCATCGTCCCCACGATCAAGACCTATCTGGCGACCAAGGAACTTGTCTTGGAATATCCGTTTCTACGGTCTCCGCAAGTGATGCATCTGGCCATGGCGTTGGAATTGAAGCCGTTGCGATTGACGGTCGTCAGCGCGGACACGCAGCTATTAGCCGCATCCAAAACGGCAGGATTGCACATTATCAATCCGGAGGAAGATTAAGACGCTGCCGGATGGGGGTTAGGGCTTGTCCGTTGAAAGCTTTTTCCCGAGACGCCGGGCGAGTCGCACCATGCCCGGTGAACGGTCGCTCGGACTGAGCAGGACATTGAGGAGATGAGGCCGGCGCTGGTCCGCAAAGGCTGCAGCGAGACGCTCTTCAAACTCGCGTTGAGTATTCACGCGCGATCCGATGCCTCCGCCGACCAGCGCGAATATGTTTTCGTACTGCCATTCATGCACGTCGTTGAACGGACCTTCTAAAATTTCGCGTTCAGTCGAATAGCCGCGGTTGTTCAGCAGCACGATGATGGGCGTTTGTCCATAGCGGACGCAACTGGCCAGTTCGGTTCCGGTCATTTGAAAGGCTCCATCCCCCACCAGCACGATAGGCCGGAGGCCGGGATCGGCAAACGATGCGCCGAGGGCGGCAGGTACGGCAAATCCCATCGATGTGTAGTAGGCCGGTGACAGGAATTCAAATCGATGGCGGACATGAAGATCGGCGGCGGCGAACAGGGATTCGCCGACATCGGCGATGACCAGGGTTTTGTCCGTCAAGACAGTGTCGAGATGCCGGAACAGTCCTTCCAACGTCACCGGCGAGTCGGGATGGGGTTGTGCCGAGGCGGCCACGGTTCGAGCCGGCGGTTTCCGCAATGGAAAGGCAGGGAGCGGGGCCTGTACGAGTGCATGGACAAAGTCTTGGAACTTGATGGACTCGAAACGGTGATGTTTGATGGCAACGCGGTCGGCGGTTGCGTGAATCGTTCTGCCTTCGGAGAGCAACGGCGAGCGGGCGTCCAAGTCTTCCACGTCCGAGAGGATTGAGCCGAGGATCAAAAGGCAGTCGGAATCGTTGATGAATTCCTGGACCTCTTCCCGTCCGATGAGTCCGCCATAGACGCCGACATAGAGCGGATGATCTTCCCGAATGATGGATTTCCCAAGCAGTGTCGAGGCGATCGGGATGTTCATGCGCTCCACCAATCGCGCGAGATCGTCCTGGAGACCGAATCGTCCGACCTCCGCTCCGACCAACATGGCCGGCCGTTTTGCCGAGGCGAGCATGGCGCGGACTTCCCCGACCGCTTCTTCCAGCGCAGCAGGATCGCTCGGTTCATCTTCGATACAGATGGGTTTCACGGCGCCGGTGAGCGGTGTATGCACCATGTCGCGGGGGATTTCCAAATAGATGGGGCGCCGATAGCGCAGGAGCGCGGCAAAGGCCCGGTCCATTTCCCGTTCGGCGGTCAAAGGATCGTCGAGCGTCACCGCGGCGACCGTCATGCGCTCGAACACCTCCCGTTGAGTTGAAAAGTCTCTGACCATGTGATGCAGGTAGGGCGTGCGCGTCCGTTCCGAAAGGCCCGGTGAGCCGGTCAATAAGACGACCGGCGATCGCTCGGCATAGGCGCAGGCAATGGCATTGACGGTGTTCAATCCTCCGACGCAATAGGTGACGCAGACGGCGCCGATTCCGTTGATGCGCGCATATGCGTCCGCGGCAAATCCGGCGCAGTCTTCGCGGGTCGTCGCGATATGTCTGATCGGCGAGGCTTCAATCAGTTGAAAAAGGGAGAGGACATAGTCGCCGGGAATGCCGAAGATATGGCGAACGCCCAGGCGATGCAGCCGATCCAGCACCGCGGAACCGATAGTCGCTTTGTCGCCCATGTGTACTCGTCCAATATTCGATCAGGCCGTGTGAATAGTACTGTAATACAGTCGCCGTCAGGAAATCATACCGGCGTCACTCCGTCAAGCGAGTTTTATGAGCGCGCGACAGGTATGGTGTGGTTGCCAGGCACTTGATCTTTCCTCCTTCGGCATTGGATAAGACACATATGGGATTAGAGGAACCGCGTCACATACCGAAAGTCACGCTGGCCGCGCACCGGATTCTGGATGGGCCGGGGCATGTGTGGATCTATGCCGGCCATCTTCACTCAGTGGTCGGAGAACCGCTGGCCGGTGATCTGGTCGATGTTCTAAACCCGAACGGCCGGTTTTACGGCCGAGGCTTCTTCAACCCCAATTCGAAGATCAGGGTCCGTCTGGTGACGTTTGAGGATGAACCGGTTGACGAAGCGTTCTGGAAGAAGAGGGTTCAGCAAGCGATTCGTCTGCGTGAGCGCGTTGTCACGGGGACCAACGCCTACCGGCTGATTTACGGAGAAGGGGATCGATTGCCTGGTTTGATCGTGGATCGATACGATCGCATGCTGGTCATGCAGACCTTGTCCTATGGTATGGACCGCCGCAAGGATCTGTTGGCGGATATCCTGATGAAGGAGTTGAAGGCTGAGGCGGTCTATCTAAGAAACGACACGAAAAGCCGGGCGCTCGAAGGCCTGCCCCTCGAACGTAGATTTCTTCGTGGTGGTGGCCCGACACAAGTGGAGATTCACGAAGGGGCCGCGAAGTTTCTCGTAGATGTGGAACAGGGGCAGAAAACCGGATGGTTTTGCGATCAGCGGGACAATCGGCTGGCCGCGGCCAAACTCGCGGCTGAGGCGGAGGTGCTGGAAGTATTCTGCCATACCGGCGCCTTCGGCATTCATGCCGCGCTCGCCGGAGCCGTATCAGTGGAGGGCCTCGATGTCAGCCTCGATACACTGGCCATGGCCCGAACGCACGCCACGATGAACAAGGTGGAGGATCGCTGCATCTATCGCCAAGCCGATGCGTTCGAGGAGATGCGCAAGCTGGTCAAGGCCGGGCGGCGCTATGACCTGGTGATCCTCGATCCGCCGGCGTTTGCGCGGAGTGTGCAGGCGCTGCCCCGTGCGTTAGCCGGGTATAAGGATGTCAATCTCTTGGGCTTGAAGCTGCTGAAGCCGGAGGGGTTTCTGGTAACGAGTTCCTGTTCCCATCCTGTCTCCGAGGAAGATCTGTGGAAGAGCATCCGCCTCGCGGCACGTGACGCCAAGCGTGAGATCCGGCTGATCGAGCAACGGGGCCAAAGCGCCGACCATCCCATCCTTGCCAGCATGCCGGAGACACGTTATTTGAAGTGTTTCATCGTGCAGGTGTTGTAGCACTTAAGCGGGTAGTCAGAGCAGTTCAGTCCTGGGATTTAGACATCGGCATCAATCGGCGTGGTCAAGTAGACGGCCACCGCGGTTCAGTCTTCTACGCCCACGCCGATCACGATGACCACCGCAAAATCCTGCTTCGCGCAGCCCTCGACCGGAGGCATCGTTCCCCCTGGCGCAACGGGAAATGCCGTTTGCTTTGCGTTGGCCGGCGAGCACGAACCACCTGCCGTTGACGGTGTATAGCGCGCGGAACGGCAGGCCAGGTGGGTCACATCGTAGAGTGTCGCGCCTTGATCGAGCTCCCAGCGTCTGTCGCCGTGGCTGTCGGCGGGATGAATTGTCAGCACGGCTGTTACCTTGCGGGCGCCCGTGACCACATATTTTCCGGGCGGGAGTGGAACAGTCGGTTGCTCCATGATCAAGCCGTGTTCCTCAAGCCACCAGTCAGTTTCGTCGAACTTCCAACGCGCCGGGGCGACGCCACCGGAATTTGTTAGTGATGGATAGCGGTCTAGCTTCACGCCTCGAGGGCCTGGATCCAGCGGCCACAGACCCCACGATTGCGCGCCGTTCCCGGAGTTTGAACCGGGATCGCCCAACGCCGCGATGTATTGTGTGGAGATACGCTTAAACTTCGTCTGGCCCTTGCCTGCGGCGTACACCGGTTGAGCTACGGTGGAGATGGTCACCAGCAATGTCGTCACAAGGCAGGCGTAGCGAATGATGCGTGGCATGCTCATCGTGCATTCCGACGAGGCATGAGTGCGCATCCCGATAGTTCTCAGAAGTGGCATCATCGCGCGATGGTCCTTTCGGGATCGGTCAGCAACAACCAGATCACCGCTATCTTTTACCAGGCCGGCCATAGGGATATCCAGAAAGACATCAGCTGTGC
This sequence comes from Nitrospira sp., assembly GCA_046604365.1. GTDB lineage: Bacteria > Nitrospirota > Nitrospiria > Nitrospirales > Nitrospiraceae > Nitrospira_D. Next base: position 103,226 of record JBJACV010000005.1, on the reverse strand, counting down.
ACTGCGGGACTGGTACTTCAGAGAGGGCTCCTTGGAGGGAAGTGAAGTGTGCTGGAGTGCGGATGTTGGGTCATCAACGCTCATCTCGGCTCTGTAGCCAGCTGAGGATTTCATGGGTGACCCTCTGGGGATCGTCCTGATGCACAAAATGTCCTGAGTCCTCCAGCCGCACGATCGTGAGATTGGTCACGAATTTCTCCAGGCCTTCGAGGTTTTCGCTCGCGAGGGCCTGGTCTTGTAAGCCCCAAATGATGAGTGTCGGGATATCGATAACCGGATATCCGAGCTTCCGCTGGCGGGCGGCTCCGCCTCCCCGCAGGGCGGCGCGGTAGTAATTCAGCATGGCGGTGAGCGCACCCGGTGCGCAAGCCTGTTGCCGGTACAGGCGTATGATATCGTCCGGAAGATGTTCGGGCTGAACCCGCATGTGTTCGAAGATCGCACCGATGACTCGTGCATGACCAGCCGCCAGCACGGTTTCGGGAAACCAGGGGATCTGAAACAGTGCCGCGTACCAGGATCGGTGGAATTGCCGCCAGTGACGCAACTCATGCTCGAAGCGGGCGGGGTGTGGGGCGTTCAATAGGACCAGCGATTCCAGATAAGCCGGATGTCGCATCGCGTAGAGCCAGGCGATAATTCCGCCCCAGTCGTGCCCGACCAGGACGACACGGGATGCCTTGGCAGCCTCAATAAGTGCGGTCACATCTTCCAGCAATGTTTCAATGCGATAGGCATCAAGGCCTACCGGTCTGGTCGTGCCGGCGTAGCCCCGCAAGTCCGGGGCCCAGACACGATACCCAGCGTGTGCCATGGGTGTGATCTGATGGCGCCAGGAAACGGCTGACTCCGGGAATCCGTGCAAACACAGCAGCAGTCGATCGCCGGATCCGGCAACGGCGACTCGAAACGACAGATGGTTGGCAGAGACTTGCTGAAATGCATTGATATGCCCGTCAGCGGATGTTGTCAGCATCTGCTAGTCGCTTGGAGGTTCGAAGTGTCCGGACGGGCGTTGGAGCCAGGGGACTGAGGCTTGGCGGGCTTGTTTCGCCAGACTCCGCAGACTCATCTCTGCTGCACGCAATAGCTTCGGATCACCGGCTTGCATGAGTGCCGTGAGGAGGACATAAAGCGATCGGTCCATCCGGGAACCGGCTAAGATGCGATCCGTAACCGGGTCGATGTGAGAGGGGGGCGGCTCGTCTGGATCCTCTGCGTCTTGAAACAGATAATCAAATGAGCGGGGATCGTCGAATAACCAGGCCGGTGGAATGCGGAGGGCTCCCGCCAGCGCTTGAACTGTTGCGGCTGAGGGATCTGTTTGTTCTGATTCGATCTGTTCAAGAAGCGTGGATGAAATGTGTGCCAGTTCCGATAACGACTCAAGGGAGTGCTTTTTCGAGAGCCGCCAGGCTTGAATCAAGGGGCCGATAGACATGGTGCGATGATACAGACAAGGGGTGATCGGTTCAACGGTCTCGCAAAGAATGGCAATTATCTCTATAATTCAATGCCTTGCCGGATTTTTCTCGAACTGGAAGATGAGGGGTGAAATCAGTTAAAATACGCGCCGGGTCGGTCAGATTGTCCAGCAGTGTATTAAGGAGGTGGTGGGACCATGTTGGGAACCGATATTCGCGGCATCATGGCCGAGGAAGAAGAAGTGCAGCGTCGGCAACAGGCCCTGAAGTCACTGATGACGATGCGGTCGCGGCAGCTTCGGGAGTCACTGGATCAGCGGATCAAGCGCGCAAGGAGCACCGGGGATTGGACGATGCTGTCCAAGGCCGAATGCGCAGACCTGCACAAGCGAGAGAAAGCGCATCTGAAATCCCAGTTGGAGCAGTTGCAGTTTGAGCAGACCCGGACCAGGGGAAAGCTGACTGCGTTGAAGCGGGCAAAGGCCAGAGCCCAGCGTATCCGCGCGGCAGAAGCAGCGGCTGAGCGGAGACGGCGGTAAGTCGTTTCCGGTGCGTGGTGCGAAGGACGCTGCGGGCATTGGCGGAGTACAGGTGGATGTAGCGCCCCCTCTTCAAACCCTGACGCAGCGGCAGCGTGCGCTGATCCGGCTTCTTCTTCGCGATAAGAACACCAGGGTACAGGAAGGCGCCTTCGTTCTGGAAGGCGCCAAATCCTGCCTCGATGTAATTCGTCGGCACCCTCAAGCCATCATCAGTCTGACGATGGCGCCGCGTTATCTCCAATCGGAAAGTGACGAAGGACGGCAAGCCAGGTCCACGCTCGCAGTCCGCCAGTTTACCTGCTCGGATGCCGTTTTCGACCAGCTGTCCGATGTTGAGGCGCCGCAGGGATTGTTGGCCGTCGTCAGACAGCCGCAATGGGATGAAAGCCGTCTGCTGGGGCAAGCCAGGGTATTGGGAGTTTATGGAGATCGGCTGCGGGATCCGGCGAACGTGGGAGCGATCATTCGCACCGCCGCCGCGTTGAACCTTACGGGCGTCTGGTTGAGTTCCGATTCCGCAGATCCCTTCAGCCCCAAAGTCGTCCGTGCTGCGGCCGGTACGGTTGTTACCCTTCCAATTTTCAGGGGATCGGACGCCGGAGTGTTCGAGAAACAGCAGTGCGTGATGTATGCCGCTCTGGCGCCTTCACCGGGCGCGGTTTCTTTGAGGAACATTCAATCTATTCCTCACCGGCTTATGATTGCAGTCGGTAATGAGGGGGAGGGATTGGCGGAACACATCGTACAATGCTCTGCCGTCAGATTCACGATTCCGATGACCAGAACGGTCGAGTCGTTAAACGTGGCTGCGACTGTAGCGATTTGCGCGTTCTATCTGAGTGCGCTCCCGACAGTATCCTAACCCGCAGTATGTATGACCGCTTCTACTGCAATCGGCGATATGCTGTGCCGGAGAACGGAGTTGCGAATTTCTGGTTTCATGTTTCGTGTTGTCAGATTAAGGATATTCCGGAAGCTCTCAAAACCAGGAATATTTCCCGGACAAAAGTGTCATGTAATGAGCGCCGTATGTCCATTGAAAAGCTATGGCGGTCTGCCCTATAGTCAAATTCTCTATCAATCGCCTGAGAATAAAGATTACAATCTCCAGATGGTAACTGTATCGGACGAGAGTCTTGGCCGGACTGATACGTGGGTGAGCATGCGGTCGGTTCTTTCGCTTGGATGTGTAATGGGTGTACTGCAACTCGGCCTGTGGTGGACCGTCCCCGGCGCATCGGCAGAATCCGGAGCCCAGAACTATACCCTGGATGCCATTGTCGATCTGGCCTTGGCCAAAAACCCCCTGGTGTTTTCCGCAGAAGGCCAGATTGAACAGCAGCGCGGGCAGCAGACTGCGGCAGGGGCGTATCCGAACCCGACCGTCATGGGATACACGGGACATGGTGAGTTGCGTGATGCGGGCCGGACGAGCAGCGGGGCATCGCTGGACCGTCAATCGCTCACGGAATACAATATGACGGTGGGACAGCCGGTCGAATGGCCGGGGATGCGGTCGGCGCGGCAGCAGGTTGCGGATTTGGGGCTGGCGACTGCGAATGTCGGCATGTTGGAGACGAGGCTGAACCTCACGTCGCAGGTCAAAGTGGCATTTTACGGCTTGTTGTTGACGCAACAATCCGCCGCCCTTGCCAAACAGAATCTTGACACGGTTGAGGGGGTCGCGCGAATCGTCAGGGCCAGGGTGAAATCGGGAGAAGCGCCGCAATTCGAATCGATCAAGGCCGAGGTCGAAGTCCTGAAAGCCAGGCAGCAAGTCGCACGCGCGGATAACGCGGTCCGGGTCAATCGCGTTGTTCTGGACACGCTGACCGGCGGAACATTGGGATCGGCTTATGCCGTGCAGGGCGACTTCAAAGCGTTTCCGAGAGAGCTGCACATCGAAGGATTAATGTCACGCATGATGGACCAGCATCCGGCCATTCAGCGTTTGCTGAAATCGGTGGAACAGTCAGACTGGAAAATCGAGTTCGAGCGGCAATCGCGGATGCCGACCGTTACGGTCAACGGAGGATTCTGGCGCGAGATGGGGCGGGAAGCCTTTGCCGGGGGACTCTCGGTTCCCTTGCCGCTCTGGTATCGCCGCCAGGGAGAAATCACCTCGTCCCTGGGCGCAAAGCGCCGTGAAGAAGCGGAATTGCTGCGGGCGCGCAATGAGTTAGCCAGGGCGGTCCATCAACATTACCAGGACGCGCGGACCACGGCTGAGCTGATCGATGTCTTTGATAAGGGATTGTTGAAGCAAGCACAGGAGGCGCTCCGGCTGGCCCAGTTCAGCTTCCAGCAAGGGGCCTCCAGCCTCCTGGAAGTCCTTGACGCGCAGCGTGTGCAACGGCAAATCCTCTTGGACTATGCCGAGGCACGGCATGATCTTTCGGTATCGCTGGCCCGGCTTGAGCAGGCAGTCGGGGGGACATTGTGATCGTTCTCTTGTGCGGTCCATCCATACGAACGGCATGGGAGCAGGTCCAGTGAAGCCATCTTTTCCATATATCCGCGAGGTGCTGTTCAGCGTGGGGCTCGGTGTCGCGGCGGTGGAGTCAGGTTGTGACGGAGCGCCAAACGATGTGAGCGCCAGTAAGACGCCTGCCGCTGCCCCATCGTCCGGGCTGGTGACGCTGTCCGCGGAAGAGTCGTCCCGTGCCGGGCTCGTAGTCGAATCTGTCACGCGAAGCGATTTTAGAACGTATCGCGACTTTCCCGGCATCGTGCAGCCGGACCAACACAACATGGCTGAGATCACGACGCTTGTTCGAGGCCGTGTCGTTGATGTGTATGCGGATCTCGGTCAGGAGGTCAAGGCAAACACGCCCCTCGCCATTTTATACAGCAGCGAACTGGGATTGGCCCAGTCGGCCTATCTGAAGGCGCGAGCCAGACTCCATGTTGCCGAACAGTCCTATGCGCGAGCCAAGTTCTTGCTGGAAGAAAAGGTGATCGGCGAGGCGGAGGCGCAGCGTCGGCAGGCGGAGTTGCTGAGTAACCAGGCCGAGTCCAATGAAGCGCATGATCGGTTGAAATTGCTCGGCATGAACGACGAAGAATTCCGCCGGCTTGAGCGAACCCGTGAAATCCGTTCCGTCGTACCGATCGTGGCCCCCTTTCCCGGACGGGTGATCGGCCGCAAGCTGACACGAGGGGAAGTCGTTGAAACGACGGAAAACCTATTTGTCATCGCGGATCTCTCAGAAGTCTGGGTCAAGGCCAATATTGCGGAGAAGGACATTCCCTTCGTCCATGCCGTCCATGCGTCGGGCGGTATGCAAGCAGAGGTGCGGATCAATGCCTATCAAGGGGAGGTCTTCAAAGGCACGATTACCTATGTGGGGGATGTGCTGGATCCTGTGACCCGCACGATGCAGCTTCGACTGGAGCTTCCGAATTTAGACGGCAGGCTCAAACCTGAAATGTTTGCCACGGTCCGTCTGTATTCCGAGCCGCAGCCGGACCGGTTGGCTGTGCCGGAGGCCGCGCTGCAGCGGGATCAGGGCCGGATTTTCGTCTTCGTGCAGCGCAGCGCGAGCGAATATGAAGTCCGTGACGTCCAAATCGGAGAATCGAACGGAACGTCCACCTCGATTCTCACCGGTCTCACTGAAGGAGAGTCGATTGTGACTCACGGCGCCTTCGTCTTGAAGTCCGAACTTCTGAAGAAACAGGCCTGATGGTCTCGCGTCTCCTCGACTTTTCTCTCCGACAACGCCTTCTCGTTGTGATCGTCGCCGTCATTGTCGGCGCCGGTGGCTTCTACGCGTTCAGAACCATCCCCATCGACGCATTTCCGGACGTGACCAGCGTACTGGTGCAAGTGGTCACCAAAGCGCCGGGTCTGTCGCCGCCTGAAGTCGAACGCCTGGTGACGTATCCGATCGAGCTTCAATTGACGGGCGTTCCCGCGCTGACCGAAATGCGGTCGCTCACCAAGGTCGGTCTCTCGCTCGTCACGATTGTGTTCGACGACTCGATGGACATCAATCTAGCGCGCCAGCTGGTTCTCGAGCGGCTCCTCGAGGTCAAAGAACTTTTGCCTCCCGGCGCGGACCCGATGCTGGTTCCGAACAGCACGGGTTTGGGCGAGGTGTATCAATATTACCTGGAAGGGCCGAAGGGCGTAGCGATGGATGGGGCGGCGGACCACCGGCGACTCATCGATGAGCGGACGATCCAGGATTGGGTCATTCGACCGTTGTTGAAGAGCACCCCCGAGGTGATCGATGTCAATTCAATGGGGGGCTATGTCAAACAGTACCAAGTCCTGGTTGAACCGGCCATGCTGCGAAAATACAACATCACGCTGCATGAGGTGTTCGAGGCGGTGGCCAACAACAACGCCAACGCTGGCGGCAATATTTTGGAGAAACATGACGAGAAGTACATCGTGCGGGGTGTGGGCCGAATCCGTTCGCTTCAGGACATCGAACGGATTGTCGTGAAAGAAACCGGCGGCACGCCAGTGTTCGTGGGCGATATTGCGCAGGTGCTCATCGACCATGCCGTCCGGCACGGCGCCACACTCTTGAACGGTGATCGCGAGGTGGTGAGCGGCATCGTCCTCATGCTGCGAGGCGGCAACGCGCGCGACGTCGTCGAGGGCATCAAATCCCGCATCGACAACATCCATGAGAAACGCCTGCTGCCGGACGGGCTGCGGATTGTGCCGTTCTACGACCGGATCGAATTGATTACCGCCGCGTTGAATACCGTCTACAAGTCGCTGGCCGAGGGCGTGGTGTTGGTCATTGTGGTGCTGTTCCTCTTTCTGGGCAATTTTCGCAGCGCCGTGATCGTTGTCGGCACGCTGCTGTTGGGGCCGTTGGCCACCTTTATCATCATGGGGCAAATCGGGTTGACGATAAATCTCATGTCGCTGGGCGGACTGGCCATCGCGATCGGCATGATCGTAGACGGCTCGGTCGTGGTGGTGGAGAATGTCTATCGATATCTCTCGGACCATTCGACAGCGACAACGCCACGGCTGCGGGTGATTACGGACGCCGTCAAGGAAGTGGGCCAACCCGTGGTATTCGGCATTCTCATTATCATCCTGGTATTCCTCCCGTTGCTCTCGCTTCAGGGGATGGAAGGCAAGATGTTCAAGCCGCTGGCCTACACCATCATGATCGCGCTGTTGGTGTCGCTCGTCTTGTCGCTGACGCTGTCCCCTGTCCTCTGTTCCTTGATGCTGAAGCGGGGGCCGGAGCACGATCCCTGGATCGTCCGCCAATTGAAAGGGATCTATGCGCCGGCGCTTCGATGGGCGCTTGGGCATAGAAACGTGGTGGTGGCGCTGGCAATAGGGGCCCTGCTCGCCAGCCTCAGTCTGATGCCGTTTCTCGGAAGCGAATTCATCCCGACGCTCAACGAGGGAACGGCCGCTCCGCAGACGATCCGGCTCCCGAGCGTGTCGCTCCAGGCCTCAATCGAGATCGAGAAACGGATGCAGCAGGCGATCATGGAATTTCCGGAAGTGGAGATGGTGGTCTCCAAGATCGGACGGACCGAATTGGGGAACGATCCCCAGGAGCCGAATGAAAGCGACCCCGTCGTTCGGTTGCGGCCGCTGGATCAATGGACGACGGCGAAAACCATGCCCCAGCTGATGCAGAAGTTCCGCGAGCGGCTGTCGCAGGTGTCCGGCGCGACCTTCCTGATCAGCCAGCCTATTCAACAACGGGTCGACGAATTGATTTCCGGTGTGCGGACGGAAGCGACGGTCAAACTGTTCGGCGAAGATCTGGAGGTGCTCAAGAACAAGGCGGAGGAGATCGCCGGTGTGCTCGGCAAGGTCTCCGGTGTCCGTGACATCAAGGTGGAGCAGTTGTTCGGACAGCCCTATCTCACGATCGACATCGACCGGGCCAGGATTGCCCGGCACGGCATCAACGTGGCCGACGTGCGGCAGCTTATTACCACGGCGATCGGCGGCCAAGAAGCAACCCGGGTGTATGAGGGACAGCAGCGGTTCGATCTGGTGGTCCGTTTTCCCGAGCAATACCGGGACAGTGTCGAGACGATCAGCAACATTTTGATGAGCGATGGCTCCGGCGCGCTGATTCCGCTGTCAGATCTTGCCACCGTGAAGCTGGAAGAAGGGCCTGGCCGGATCAGCCGCGAACGGCTCCAGCGGTATGCGTCGATCGGCTTCAACACGATGGGGCGGGATATCGGCAGCTTAGTCGCGGAAGCGCAGCAGAAGATCACCGAACGGGTCCATCTCCCGCCCGGCTATACCGTGGTGTGGGGTGGCTCGTTCGAAAACATGGAGCGGGCGATGGCCAAGCTGCGCGTCATCGTTCCCATCACCATCGGTTTGATTTTCTTCTTGTTGTATTCGACCTTCAACTCACTCCGCCAGGCGACGCTCATCATTTTGAACCTGCCGTTTGCCTTGATCGGCGGGATTGTCGCCCTGTGGCTGACGGGAGAATATCTCAGCGTGCCGGCATCCGTCGGATTCATCAATCTGTTCGGTGTCGCGGTGCTGAACGGCATCGTGCTCGTCTCCTACATGAACAAACTCCGTGATGACGGATATGGTTTGGATGAAGCGGTCACCTCCGGGGCGCTCTTGCGGTTACGTCCGGTGTTGATGACGGCGTTGGTAGCGTTGCTCGGGCTGGTGCCGCTCGCCTTCGCGACCGGCATCGGGTCGGAGGTCCAACGGCCGTTGGCGATCGTCGTGATCGGAGGACTGGTGTCATCGACATTCCTGACGCTGGTCCTGTTGCCGGTCTTGTATCGCTGGATGGAAGGCCGGTCGGCCGGGTCCTCACCCGAGGCAGATGGGCAACGATCAGGGGCGGAGTCCGACGGGCTCGGCGAAGACGCAGCGGGCGGGTCGGACCCGGAACAAGCGAGGGTGACCTCATGAATGCGACGCAGATCGGGCTAGGACTGATTCTTATGGCGGCAGTGGGGGCCGGGCAGTCGCCGGTCTACGGGCAAGTAGTGGCCGATTCGGAGCAGGCTCAAATGGCCAAAGGAAAGAAAGTGTACGCCAAATATTGCGCCGGCTGTCATGGAGCCGCAGGCGACGGGGGTGGCTACAAACTTCTGGGCTCCGATCCGGCCAATCTCACGTCGCCATCGATCAAAAAGAAGTCCGACTCGGCCTTGCTCAAGACCATCCATGAAGGCAATCCGAATATGCCGTCATGGAAAGCTCGGCTCTCCGAACAAGACAGCCGGGCCGTGCTCGCCTACATCAGGACGCTGGCCAAGTAGCGGCCTGCCGTCAGATCAGGAACCGTTTCCAATTGTCAGAGAAGTATCCGGCGCATGCGGTGAGTGGTGCCGAGGGACAGAATCGAACTGTCGACACCAGCCTTTTCAGGGCTGTGCTCTACCAACTGAGCTACCTCGGCACGCAACTGTTGGTTCAGGAGCGGCAGGGGCGGATGTGAAGCAGGTTGGTGATGCTCCTGCCGCTGATCCTACCGGGTGCGCATCTTACCAAGATGACCGATCAGAGTTCCAGTTCTTTTCTGCGAGGGGCGCCGAAAAGATAATCGTGTCGGTTATGCGCCGACCTGATGGAGAATTGAAAAGTCTATTCAGGATGCAAGGTCTCAGGTATGATTCGTGCGAAGGACGGTCGTGAACAGATTGAGGATGTGAAACGAAGAAGATCAGAAGAATATAGGAGAATCCGTTATGCCGTCGGTTCATCTTGTGTCTGATGAAGAAGCGCCTCCTGTGCCTGCGGCGCCTGCTGCGACATCGTCATGGATGGGCTGGGGATACTTGGCGGCGGGGGCGGTGCTCTTGGCGGTGATCGGAACCTGGTTGGTCTGGTTCTCCGCATCCGTGCAGCGGCAATTTCAACAAGAAGATATCCGTGCATCCTGCCAACGGGTCATGCCGGATACGGCCGAACGGTGCTATGACACCGTGGTGATTCAACGGGGTGGAGTCAGACGGTGAGCAACACATGGAACGGGCTGGCTCGGCCATTGCTGGCGGTTGTGCTGGGGGTTGTTGTTACCACAACGGCCTCTGCCTGGGCTCAGGATATTGATACTCAGACGAGGCCGCGTGTGGAGCTGTCAGTTGGGTCCTGGTTCTTTACGAACGGCCAAACCACATGGAGCCACGATGCCTCCAGGCTCAATCCCATCCTAGGGGATCCTACTTCAAAGCTGACGTATAAGGATAATGATACCCATATCGTTGATTTCGGAGCCAAGCTCCATCTTAGCCGCCGGTGGCATGTGCAGGGTGATGTCGGATTTGCAATTGATTTCGATCGAGGCAGATTGATCGATGACGATTATCTGGCCGGTCAATATCTTTATTCCCGGACGAGCAGCAACGTCACGGGAACGGGAACCTGGTATGTCAACGGGAATGTCGGCTACCGTGCGGTGGAGTTTCCAAACGGGCGCGGACACTTGGATGTGGTGGGAGGCCTTCGGTATTGGCAAGCTGAGCACGAGGCAACCGGGTTTGATCGGCTTGTGTGCGATTCAAATGTTACGTCCTGTGCCCCTCCGAGCTCAGGAGCCCGCGCGATTACCAACACCAGTCGTTGGATTACACCGGTTCAGGTTGGAATCAACACGGACTATCGGCTGACCGGGCGATTGAGCATCGGGCTGAAAGCTGCCGTGAGTCCTGTCAGCATCGTGTATAACGAAGACGTGCATCATCTGAGGTCTGACCTCCGGCAGGATCCGAGTTTTTCCATGTGGGGGATTGGAGTCGGCGGCAGCGCAGAACCGACGGTTAAGTTCATGTTGACTCGCTCCCTTGCGGTCACCGCTGGCTACCGCGTGTGGTGGAACCGCACCTATACCGGGACGTGGGAAATCCATTCTGTCGCAAGCGGGTCTCAGTCGGCTCCTTTGACCGAATTTCAAACCATTCGCCACGGGCCGACGGTAGGTCTCACCGCCTCGTTTTAGTCGCGACGAACAGTTCCAGTCGTTATCGCCGTGGCCTGCCCGACGGCAACGTCTCTTCTTCATATTCAAAAAAGAGCCGCTTGGCTTCCGGGTGAAGGTGGCCTGCGTGGCCGGATGGGATAGCCACGGTTTTAAAGAGAGGGACCAGCTTGCCGTTGGGATGCAGGTAGCCGGCGCGCAGCGGCACGGTGCGTTTGCTGTGGCGGACCAACCGACAGGTGGTTGGCCGGATAGAAGTCAGCCAGTCGGCGATATCCTGTGGATTGCCGATCGAGGCCGACAGAAGCAAAAGTTTGGCCTGTGATGGGCAAAAAATGATGGTTTCCTCCCACACGACTCCGCGTTCAGGATCGGCGATGTATTGCGATTCGTCCAAAATCACGAGCCCGAGCGTATCCAGCCTGATATCGATTTCTCCGCTTGCCGCATCGTAGAGCAGATTGCGCAAAATCTCCGTGGTCATGATCAGCAGCGGCGCCTGCCCGTTTTCCTGGCGGTCTCCGGTGAGGATGCCCACCTTATCCGGGCCGAAAATCTTTGAAAATTCCGTATATTTGGTGTTCGACAACGCTTTCAAGGGCGAGGTGTAGATGACCGTCTGATTGCACGCGATCGCCCGCTTAGCCGCTTCCACCGCCACGTAGGTTTTTCCACTTCCGGTCGGGACGCTGACGACGACATCCGTGTTATCGAGCGCTGCCAAGGCTTCTTCCTGCCAAGGATCGGGTACGAATGGTTGAGGAGCCGGAACGCCGATCCCTTCCAGCCAGGCGGCCAGGGATACAGCGGCTTCGGCGGTCTCCGGCTCTCCACCGCGAGGCGCAGTTCTTCTCGGAGGAGCAACTGCCGCGCGGCCTGCCGGGCGAGCCGGCGGCTGGGGAGGCTGCGGCTGCGATTGCCGCTCCGCGATCAGCGCCTGTACATCAGATTCGAGACCGGCGAGATTCTGACTCGAATGCTGGAGAATCAGCTCGATCAGGCGTCGTTTGCCGGCCCGAAAGTGCCGATGAACGCGGCCGCGCGCCAAGCGATGCAGGACCGCAACCGGCTGCTGAACGAGCAGTTGTTCAAGTTCGTCGATAGTCATAGTGGTCTTCGTAAGGCGTTAAACGTTAGGCGTGAGGCGATGAATGCCGCCGTCACGTTCTCATGATCAGAGGAGTCTGACCCCTTACGCCTCACCCCTCACCCTTCACGTCTTCGATCATGGCAATTCCTCCAGCACGCCGCGGCGGATCAGAGCGATTGCGCGTGATGCCGTATCAGCCAAGCCAGGATGGGTCGCGCGCAGGGTGTGGATCTGCGACAAAAACTCCAGGGTTCTGGCGAGCAGCCGGTAAATGTCGCCCTCTGCCATTGTCGTCAAACGGCAGAGGCCGATCCATGTGAGTGTGGGGTCGGCGATCCAACGCTCGGCCAATGCCGCGACATCCGCCCGTAGAAGCGGGGGATCTTCGTAAGGGGACAGGCTCTCCGCCAGTTTTCGCACCTGGCCCAAGAGGGAACTCAATCCGGGGCTGATGCGTGGGAACGAGCCGGGGCGGTCGTCGTCGTGCGTAATGCTGGCCATGACGCCGGTGAGGAGGGACGGATCGGCGCCGGTAAAGGCCTCGGCCCGAATCAGCTCAGTAATGAGCAGTGAATGATCGATGCGGATGAGCCGCGCCCATTCCCCTTCGTCCGTGAGATGGACAGACGGCGTCAGATAGCCGAATTTCTGGAGCACCTCGACTCGCTCTTGGAACCGATGCCAGAGGCTGGCCCGTAGCGCCTGGATGGATTTGGTGTGGCGGTGCTGCTCCTGGCGGAGACGGAGCGCGGTCGCAAAGTCCTTCTGGCAGGCCGGCCGTGAAGGACAGCTCGGGCAGGGGAAGTCGCCGAGGGATTGGACGATCGCATCCGGGAGCATTTCGGAGTCTTTGGGCACCATGATAGGCAGAGTCGGCAGCCGGGTGGGGAGTTCCGTCAGTTGATAGCTGAGTTCGTCGAACGAGGCAGCCGAGCACCAGGGAAACGCCGGAGTTTCGTCGCATTCAAATATCCGGTCGAAGATGTCGCCCACATTGGAGGCGGGACATTCTGTGACGGCGCCGTCCAGCCGCAGGACGGAAATCATCGGATTCTTCTGGCCCTTGCTACGGTATTGGCGGAGCACAATCCCGCGTCCTCGGGCGAGCCCGACCACACGCCCCGGCGTCATGAAATGGAAACGGGCGGACAACTCAGGCGATTCATGCCGGCGGACTTGATGGCGTTGCGGCCGTTGTCTTCGGACTTGATCGAAGGTTTGCCACTGGCTGATCCAATCGGTGCAGACGCGGGGACCGAACGGTTCCATCTGTACATGGAGCGCATCCAGCTTCCGTTCCAACAGCTCGGCCCGCTGGTTGAGCTGGAATTGGGCGAAGCTCTTGGCCAGGATCGCCTGAATTTGTTCATGGGGGTGGGCTTTCAAGAGATTCAACACCATGGGATAGCTGATGGTAAATTGGCTGTCGATGGATTCCGGATGGCCGGTGAAGCCCTTCGTGAGGACGCCGAGATCGATATAGGGAGAGGGCGTGACGACGGCAAACCCCACCTGATCCTTTCCGCGGCGGCCGGCTCGTCCCGCGATCTGCTGCACTTCGCCGATGGTGAGGTCGGTGAAGTCGCGCGATTTGCGGATGCTGGATTGGGTGATGACGACCGTGCGGGCGGGAAAGTCGACGCCGGCGGCCAAGGTGGTTGTGGCGAATACGGCGTCAAGGCAACCCTGCCGCATCAATTCTTCGATGGCGATTTTCCAGGAGGGCAAGTGGCCGGCATGATGGGCTGCGACGCCGATCCGCTGCACCGTGGGAATGAGCGGATGATCTGCGACGCTGGGATATTGCGTGATGACCCGTTCAAGCGCCGCCGCGATCGCATCCTGACGCACCGGAGGCAGCACGATATCGGCATGGTCGAAGGATTCCATCGCCTCATCGCAGGCGCGTCGAGATGTGAGAAACACGATGGCGGGCGTCAGGTGCTTCTGGCGGAGCGAGGCGATAAGGTCAACCGGGTGAATCGACGGCGGCATGCAGTTTCATTCCCTTTGAAATGACCACGAGACCAGAATCAGTGATGGTGAATTGCCGGGCATCGGCGTCCCGGTTATACCCGATCTCCGTATGCGGAGGGATGGTGACGTCTTTGTCGATGATGGCGCGTTTGATGCGGCTGTGGGCGCCGATCGTCACGTTTTCCATCAGGATGGATTCGCGGACGTCGGCATGGTCCAGGACACGGACGTTGGGCGACAGCACGGAATTCTGGACCCGCGCGCCGGATACGATGCAGCCGCCGCAGACGATCGAATCAAGCGCGACGCCCATGCGCCCTCCCTGATAGTCCTGCGAAAAGACGAACTTGGCCGGAGGGAATTGGCCCTGGTAGGTGCGGATCGGCCACTCAGGATCGTAGAGGTTGAAGAGAGGATCGACGGCGACCAGATCCATATTGGCCTCCCAATACGCATCGAGTGTTCCGACGTCGCGCCAATACTGAACGGCTTTCTTGTTCGCATCCTGAAACTTAAACGCGTAGACGCGCTGTTCCTCGATCATCCGTGGAATGATGTTCCTGCCGAAGTCGTGGGCGCCGGATTCCTGGGCGTCTGCCATCAGGAATTTGCGAATCGCGCTGGTGCGGAACAAATAGATGCCCATCGATGCAAATGCATGGGTTGGGTCGTTGGGCAGGGGGGTCGGGTCGGCGGGTTTCTCATCGAAGCGAATAATGCGATAGTCGTTATCGACTGAAATAACCCCGCAACGTGTCGCTTCTTGAATGGGGACATCGATGGCCCCGACGACCGCATCAGCATTTTTAGCGAGCAGCCAATAATACATTTCGGAATAATTCATCTTGTAGATGTGATCGCCGGCCAGGATGAGGAGAAACTCGGGTTGCTCGCTGTCGAGCAGGAACATGTTTTGGTAGACGGCATCGGCGGTGCCTTTATACCAGTCTTCGCTGATGCGCTGCTGGGGAGGGACGGAGGCGATATATTCTCCGAGTTCGGCATTGAGCACATTCCAGCCGACCCGGATATGCCGGTCGAGCGAGTGCGATTTGTATTGGATGAGAACTGCGATTTTCCGGAGTCCGGAATTCAGGCAATTGCTCAAGGTGAAGTCGATGATACGGTACTTGCCTCCGAACGGGACGGCCGGTTTCGCGCGCTGGTCGGTGAGCGGAAAGAGCCGCTCGCCTTTGCCGCCGGCGAGGACCATCGTGAAGATGTTCTTCATGCGGCGAATTCTAGCAGGACCGGCATGAAATAGAAAGAAAGCGGAATCATTGACTTCCCGTTCCTTGCGGATAATACTAGCCGACAGAATCCAGCGGTCGTCCGCTTTCCATGTGGAGTAACAAAGGAGTGAGCATGAAACGCGACGTTGTTGTGGCCGCCCTTCGAAATAGTTCCAAGCCTGCGGTGAAGTCTTCCAACAAACCTGTGGAGCCCGTAAACGACATGGCATGGCGTGTCGAGCGGCTGGAAGGGCAGCTGCAGAAACTATCCGAGCTGGTTCGGGAACATGCGGAGGATGTGGACCGGCTGGTCCGGATCGTCGCAGAGGATCGGGATGCCATCCGTCGGCAACTGCTTCGCAAACATCATGAGAAAGTGCGCGTCAGAAAACACCTGAGAGATACCGACTCCCGAAATGGGTTGGACAGCTGATCTTGCCTCTTGCCGTGAAGCTTCAGTCAGGGGCAGGCGATTTATCCCGTTGTCCGAGTACGACAACCACCCGCCGTCATGCGCAGTTCATCGTACAGTCCCATCAGAGACCGTGATGCCGATGACAGCGGCACTGACTGGTTTCAGGTGTATCATAATCCAGGAACAGGGTGTGTGGGGTCGTTGCCGTTGTCGGCATACGGGATAGTCGCGCTGCCGTAATGGTGGAAAGGAGCGGAGGTTTCGTGAAGACGCATCGCATCATAAGGGGACGTGTTCTATTGCTCGCTGTGCAGCTGATGGTGGGTTTGTACGGGCTGGAGGCAGATAGCGTCCAGGCGTCGGACGTCTGGACGGTTCAAGTGCCGTATGAGGCGCCGCCCGGCAATCAGGATGTGCCGGATGTCTCGGTTCCTCCCAATACGAATCCGTTGAGCCCTGAAGAGCTGACGCGCGCCGAAGCGTTGCTGCCGCTGCTGGAAGGCAAACAAGAATTCTGGGCGATGGGGGAATTCGTACATTTGGGAGAGTCGTCGGTTCCTGTTCTCGTCAAGGCCCTGACCATGCCGAGTCCCAGGGTTCGGTACAATGCCATTGAAACATTGTCGATGATGAAAGGTGTGTCGGGAGTCCCGGCGCTCGTCGGCACGGCGAAAGATGTCAACGAGATTCCCCGCGTGCGCGAACATGCCTTGCGAGTTGGGATTCGGTTGAATCCGTCTCTGGTGCCGGAGGCGATCGAGGTGATGGCGGCGGACCTGAATCCGTCTGTCAGAAAGGCGGCGGCGTTCGAGGCGCGGTATGTGCGGCACAAATCGGTGATCCCCGTCTTGATTTCGATGGTGACCGATGATGAGCGGTTCGTGGCATTGTCGGCGCTCCATTCCTTATGGATTTTGACGCGCCACGAGACCGAGTTTCACGATTGGGAGACGTCGACGAAGCAGGATCGCGCAGCCTGGGTCAGCGAATGGGTCGAGTGGTGGAACGACAACCAACTGGTGTTCGAAATTCCTGAGCCGCCACGGCCGAAGCGAAGATCGTAATCTGCCCGAGACTGCGCCAGTGTGCTGGGAGGGTTGCAGGCCCGGAGGGGCCTGTGTTAGGACTGTATCTAGTAGACGGGTGTGGCAACAATAATTTCTGACCTTCGGTTATGTTGACAATCGCCAAGCTCGGCAATCCGATCCTTCGAAAAACAGCGGCTCCGATCGACCCGCGGGACATCAAGTCGGGTGAGTTGCAACGCTTGATCGATGAGATGTTGGAAACGATGTATGACGAGCCTGGAATCGGACTGGCTGCGCCGCAAGTGTCCCGTTCAATCCAACTCGTGGTGATGGGCTGTCCGGACGAAGGCGGTTTTCCCGAGACCGTTCTCATCAATCCCTCGATTGTCTATTACGGCCCTGAGCAAGTCGAAAATTGGGAAGGCTGTCTCAGCGTCGATGGATTGAGAGGGAAGGTCACGAGACCGTCGGTGGTGCGCGTGAAGGGATTGGATCGAAAGGGCAAAGCGCTGGATTTCGAGGCGACAGGCCTCTATGCCGTGTGCATTCAGCACGAAATGGATCACCTGATCGGCAAAGTGTTTCTGGATCGAATGAAAGACATGTCCACCTTGACCCAGCTTCCTGAGTTTTCGCAGTACTGGCAAAAAGAACCGACAAACGTGATCTGAGCCCCGCCCTCTTGATTTTGTGAAACCACTGCTTCGCGTCCTGAAATATCTCCAACCCCATCGCAGGCTTGCGTCTGTGACGCTGCTCTGTGCAGCCTGCGCTACAGCCGCCGAGCTGGTGCCTCCCTGGGCGATCAAGATCGTCATTGACGATGTCATTCAAGCGAAGCAGCTGGCCTTGCTGCCCTGGGCGTTGGGTCTGCTGGTCGGCGCCTATGTGGTGAAAAATCTGTTCGCCTCGCTCCGGATCCGGCTCAATAATCAGCTGGAACAGACGGTAGTGCACGATTTGCGCCGGCAGATTTTCTCTGCGCTGCAAGGGCTCTCCCTGAATTACTACGAGAATCGCTCGACGGGCGAGATCATGTCGCGGGTGACGAACGACACGGAGCACGTCGAACGGATCTTCATCGACGGGCTTGAAGGCGTGGTGACGGCGTTGCTGACTCTGATCGGCATCACAATCATGCTGTTCATGCTCAATTGGAAGCTTGCGGCGCTGTCACTCCTGCCGATTCCGCTGTTGATGCTGTCAGCCGGCTGGTTTACTTCGAGGGTGCATGGCTATTACCGGCACATTCGAAAGAATTCGGCGGAACTCAGCGGGTATTTGCAAGATGCTCTCTCAGGAATCAGGGAGACCATGGGGTTCATGCAACAGGCGTACGAACAGGCGAGGTTTGACCGGTTGAGCCGCGCCTATAGCGACGCGAATCTGAAAGCCATGGTGCTGTGGTCGATCTATTCACCGGGAATGATTTTGCTCGCCGGCCTCGGCACGGTGTTGATTCTCTGGTACGGAGCGGGGGAAGTCGTCGAAGGCCGGCTGACGCTGGGCGAGCTGGTGTTGTTTCTCTCCTATCTGGCGTTGTTTTATGTGCCGATCAATCAGATTCACTCCGTCAATCATATGCTCCAACATGCCTTGGCGGCGAGCGAGCGGGTCTTTGATGTCCTGGACGCAGTTCCGGAGGTGACGGATCGTCCTGGCGTCGGCACTCCCGCTCACCGGGTGCAGGGAGCCGTTCGATTCGATCAGGTACAGTTCCACTATCGTCCCGATGTTCCGGTGCTCCCGAGTCTGACTGTTTCTGTCGCGGCAGGCGAGCGTGTGGCGCTGGTCGGACCGAGCGGAGCGGGGAAGAGCACCTTGCTCAAGCTGCTCATGCGGTTCTATGATGTGAAAGGCGGCGCCGTCTTGATCGACGGGCAGGACATCCGCGATCTGCCGGTGGCCTATCTTCGGCGACAAATCGGCATCGTGCAGCAAGAGCCGTTTTTATTCAACGGGACGGTGCGGGAGAACATCCTCTACGGCGATCTCGCCGCCGATCAGGAACGTCTCGAAAGCTCGGCGCGGGCTGCGCGGGCGCATGAATTTATCATGGCGCTGCCGGAAGGTTACGACACCTGGATCGGCGAGCGCGGCGTCAAACTGTCGGTCGGTCAAAAACAACGGGTGTCGATCGCGCGGGTGCTGTTGAAAGATCCTCCCATCGTGATCTTCGACGAAGCGACCTCCAACATCGATACGGAAACAGAAGTGAAAATCCGGGAAGCCTTGACCGAATTGACCAGAGGGCGCACCACCTTCATCATCGCCCATCGGCTGTCCACACTCCACGATGTCGATCGGATTCTGGTTCTCGATGGCGGCCGATTGGTGGAAGACGGCCGGCACGACGATCTGCTCTCCCGCGGGGGAGTCTACGCGAGTCTGTACGAAGCGCAGTTCCAGGTGTGACATGTCATACGTCATAGGTCACTGGTCATTGGCAAGAGTGAAACGAGCACTGCTCTGCGAATGACTGATGACGAATGACGAGGGACGCCCGGCTTGCCGGCTACGGCACGCTCGGCGGTTGCGGGTAGGGCAGGCCCGTCGGTATACTCGCCGGCAGGCATAGGGAGTATCAGCGAATCATGGTGCTGATTTATGAAAGCGATCCCTTGGACGATGAGCATGCCAGGGGGAAGTTCTATCATGTCTGCCGGGGGAGGGTGGAGCCGACGCCCTTGGCCGTGCCGCAGGATGATCGTCCCTATGAGTGCGGGCAATGCGGTATTGATCTCGAAACGGAAGATTTTCTCATGGCCCTGCAGAAAGGATCGGTCTAATCGATATGGCTGGAAGTACGGGAAGAAAAACAGTGGGGGTCTCACGCGGCTTGATGATGCTCTGTGACACCTGCCATTCCCTGGTCATGAACGAAAAACTCGTGGATGCCAAAAACTTCGTCGCCAACCACGATGAACTCTTTGACCTGATCTGCATGGGCTGTACCGATATCAACCGCCCCCTGATCGACGACATGGCGGGCAGCGGGGAGTAGCCGGTTCCTACTTGCACTCCTTCCCATTGAAGTACAGACAGGTCGATTCACCGGATTTGACCTCCCGCATTTTAATCGCGGGCATCTGATCGTCGAAGATATCGCGGCCTAATAAGTAGAGTTCTTCGGACAGGGCCGCGTTTGCTATCCGCTTGATACCCCACTTCTATCTGCACCGACATCAGCTCAAGCAGTTCAGCCTCGACCTGGGCAGGTAATGTCAGCTATCGACCCTTAGCTGAAGTCCACGACCGACGGGTTTCAGGTACTCGCGCAACAGATCAGACTCGTAGAAAGCCTGAAGCATCCTGTAAATGGACACAGAATATGGCGGGCCACGGACAGGCGAATCCTTTCCTGTGGTCATGGCTCTCATTGACTGATATCGTCTACAAGAAGGAGGGGCGCAGTATGATATTCGAACAGCTCAATCCCAATGCCTGCCGGACCTATCTGATTGGCGACGAGAAGAGTCGAGAGGCCGTCCTCGTCGACCCGGTTCTGGAGCACGTCGAGGACTACCTGAAGACGCTGGATCAACGGAAACTCACGCTGACACATGTCATCGATACACACACCCATGCGGATCATATTTCCGGTGGAGCCGTGCTCAAGGATCAGATCGGCTGTCAATATGTCATGCACCAAAAGGCTCCAGCCCGCTGCGTGACCTTTCACCTGACGGACGGGTTCGAATGTCACCTCGGCAATATTCCGGTCAATGTGATGACCACGCCGGGTCATACGAAAGACAGCCTTGCCCTCGTGTTTGAGGATCGCATTCTGACCGGAGATGTCCTGTTTTTGGACGATGCTGGAGCGGGCCGTACGGATCTGCCCGGCGGTGATCCAGGCGAACATTGGGACAGCATGCAGCGGGTGCTCGGCCTGCCTGATCACCTCATCGTGTATCCGGCCCACGAGTATCGGGGGCGCCAACCATCGAGTTTAAAAGACCAGAAACTCCGCAATCCAAATTTGAAACCTCGCACCAAACAGGAGTACATCGACTACCTCGAAGGGCTCACACTCGGTCCTGCCGATTGGATGAAGGATGTTCTGAAGGCCAACTATGCCTGCGCACGCGATCCTAAGGCGGCCTGGATTCCGGTCGATATCCCTGCCTGTGAGATCAAAGGAACGTTGGAAATTGGGGCGAACGATCAGCAGGTCGTCGGGGTTCCTGTGGAGGACGTCTCCCGTAAACTCGCTGTAGGAGCCAGCCTGTTCCTGCTCGACGTGCGTGACCGCCACGAGTTGAGCGAGGAACTTGGTCATATCAAAGGGGTGACCAACATCCCGGTTGCCAAGCTTTCACATCGACTGTCCGAGTTGGAAACCTATCGCGATCGAGAGATTATCGCAATTTGCAAAGCAGGAGGGCGAGCCCATACCGCCGCGCAAATTCTCAGCAGGCGGGTTTCCCGAAGGTCCAGGTAATGATGGGCGGGATGCAGGGATGGAAACAGGCGGGGTTTCCGACGGAGAAGTGAAGGGGCGGCGATCGAGAGGTTCCTGAAGTGCAGGAGAGGCAAAGAACAAGGGGGCACGGACGACGATGGACCAATGACCATTGACCATGCAGGACTAGCCCTTCTGTCGGGGGGATTGATCGGCCTTGCGCTGGGAGCCATCGGCAGGGGAGGTTCTCTCCTGGCAATTCCGCTTCTGGTATATCTGCCGGGCATGCAGGTGCAGCCGGCTACTGTTCTGTCGTTGATCGTGGTTGCGGCTTCGGCGCTGATCGGCGTGTATCAACGAAGAGAGTCTGGTGAGGTGAGGGTGAAGCCTGGATTGATCTTCAGTATCACCGGCGCAGCCGGCGCGTGGGTTGGCGCACTCGGCCATCAGGTCGTGCGGGGAGAAGTGGCGCTCCTGCTGTTCGGTGTCGTAATGATCGTGGCGGCTTGACGGATGTGGCGAAGCAGCGGTCAAATCGACAGCCAATTTACCGGCGAGAGCTGCGCAGAACGCTTTCCTCGTTCCTGCTGGATCAAGGTCCCGCTGATCGGTGCTGCGGTCGGTCTGTTGACGGGATTCTTCGGTGTCGGCGGTGGATTTGTGATTGTGCCGGCGCTCGGGCCGGTGCTCGGGTTTCCCATGAGAATGGCCGTGAGTACCTCTCTGCTGATTATTGCGCTCGTCGCCGTCGGAGGCCTCGTCGGTCATCTGCAGACGGGACAGATGGATTGGCCACTCACCGGTCTGTTGCTGCTGGGCAGCGCGGTGGGTATGACCGGGGGATCGTGGATCGTTCGACAGGTCGCGCCGATAACACTGGCAAAGAGTTTTGCAGTCTTCGCCATCGGGGTCGCCATCATCATGTTGATTCACAACGGCATGAAACTGTTTGGGGCGAACGTCTGATCCATCCGTCATAGGCCACGTCTGGCCAGGTGTGAATGACATCTGGTTCGAGATCCGCAAGCTTACTTCCCCGGCTCCATCCGAGTCGGAGAACGTACAGGAAGACATGTGGGCAGGTTGTTGGACATCGATACGCGTGCGAGGTTCCTGTTCTACGACCCTTCCCCAGCCGACTCAGACCCAATCCAGCCACGCGTAGCGCGAGGCGAGCGCCATCTCTAATGAACGGCAGCTTCCCGGCGCGGAGCTTACCGTAGCGACTGTCGCACCGTGGCCGATGGCAGTCCTCGATCCAAACCTGCCTTTGGAGAAAAACCTTCAGCTCTGCCGAAGGCAGACCCTCAACGTTTGATACGAGCGGCACACCATAGCGACACAGCCGGCGAAACTGAGAGGACTTCGATTATGTACGGCCTATGCTGAATTGGGGATGTCGGAAAAAGCCCCGACTCATTCACGAGCTGACCTCGTGATTTACTCCGCCTTGGAAACGGTCACAACATGGTTCAGAAACATCAGCTTTGAATCATTTTGTCGTATCTGATGTCTGATGTTTTTCGGGTCGGATAAGATTCGGCTTTCCCTCTTCACCTACGAAGACAACCAATAATTTCAACGGGATCTCGCCTAAATTCTTTGCGCTATGCACGGTGTTCACAACTTCAAGGAACCCGCTCCCGGCGTCAAATGTCTGTCGAGCGCCATCTTCAAATTCCACCGTCATGGTTCCCTCAAGGACATGGACGTAGGTGGGGACGGCATGCATGTGGCGACCGTTCTCCTTCCCCGGTTGGATTTCGACCAGGACTGAGGCCATTTCCGCCTTATCGGTTTTGGGATATTCGATCTTCTGGCCACTGATCGTCGTCGAACCTTTCATCACTGCTGTCACTGTGAAATCTTGTGGCTCAGCACGCACTGAGACAGTCGTCTGGATCAAGACCAGAATCAAGAGGACTGAGAAAATTATTCTCATCGTCGTACCCCCGTTAGCATGTGTTGTTGAACCGAAGAAAGCGCATGCCCCGCGCCCTTGAAAGCGACAGTAAGACATCACGCACCATCACCATCCCATTGAGCCGGGCATCCCCTTCAACAACGGGAATGGTACCACAGTGACGGGTTCATCATTGTTATCACGACCAACCGGACCGGAGCGGGCTCTATCTGTCCTCTTGGCCGTTGGGCCGTCAGGGGAGCATTGTCTCGGTCGAGATGAGAAGACAAGAGTTCTTGTCATATTATTCGAGAACGATGCGGCGCGAAGCGAGACTGCGGTGTTTTGATCGGCAATACGTTAGGAAGTTCTGAACGGCAGACCCGCGAGAGATAGTATCATCACTACTTGCACTCTTTCCCGTTGAAGTAGAGACAGGTCGATTCGCCGGATTTGACCTTCCATGTTTTGAGCACAGGCATTTCATCGTCGCTTTTCCACTCAACAACGAAATCGACCAAGCCGGAGATCGGCAGTTTCTCCATGTGGGGCCGCGCGATTTCGGGGACATCGATATAGAACACCCCGCCGAGCTGGGAGATCAGAATGCGGTGCTGTTCCACGTCGACATGGATCACCGGACTATAGAAGCTCTTTTCTACTGCGAGACTTGTATCGGGCAGACCGGAGACCAGCAGGGCAGCGAGCAGGGTTACAAGCAGAGAGGGCATGACGATCACTCCTTCTGGAGAGGAATCAATGGGAGCGTATTATCGCATTCGAGGATGAGGAAGAAAACTGCAAAAATGTGAAATCACCGAACGGTGAACGGAGCGGCAGAGACCTCTCCGGATTTGATCCAGTAGGACCGAACATCCGGTGTCGCGTGCATGAGAGAAATCAGGAGATAGGCGGGAATCGGCAGGTTGATCTTAGGCCAGATCTCTTCGTAGTCGGTGGCAATCTTGATGTCGGTCACGGAGGGACGGGCCGGATCGTGAGGATGGGAATGGTAGACCACTTGCAGGTCGAGGCCGTTGTTGCGCATATCTTTCTTGGCGGTTGAAAAATCCTGCATGTCCATGACGAAGGCGATTTCCGCCCGTTCTTCCGGTGAGAGCCGTTCCAAATGCGCGGCTTTGGCAGGATCGAAGGATGAGAGATTCTGCGCGCCTTCCATCGCCACGATATTTTTGATGCGGTAGATCCGGCTCACCACGCCGCCGGTTCCGGCCAGGAGTCCGCAACATTCGTGCGGAGCCAATTCGCGCGCGTGGGCGATCATGTCGTCGAGAATGTGCTGAGGAATGGTGAGGTCGGCCACAGTAGCTAGTGTCCGTTTCCGTCTTGCGTTTCACGCTCGCTCGCCTCGCGGCGAAGCCGAGGGCCTCGCTGAGTCGAAGCGGGCTTCACGAGCAACGCTTCACGCTCAAATCGTGCAGCTGACGACATAGTCCATGCTGAGATCTGTGATCTTCGGGTTCGGCCCGCAGAGCGGACAGGCCGGATCTTTGGGACGTCCCACCTTGCGGAATTTCATGTCGAGCGCATCGTAGATCAGCAGCTTGTCGGCAATGGTTTCGCCGATGCCCAGCACTTCTTTGATGGCTTCAGAGGCTTGCAAGACTCCCATGGTACCGGCCAATACGCCCAACACCCCGGCCTCCTGGCAATTCGGGACTAAGCCGGCCGGCGGCGGTTCGGGATAAAGGCAGCGGTAGCAGGGGTAGCCTTGATGCGGCTTGATCGTCGTCAACTGCCCCTCGAACCGGAACATGCTGGCGGAAATCAGCGTCTTCTTGGCGAAGAAACAGGCGTCATTGACCAGAAACCGTGTGGTGAAGTTATCCGAGCCGTCGAGTACGATGTCGTATTGAGAAATGAGGGGAAGAATATTCTGGGCATCGACCAACTGGTGATAGGCGTTGATGGTGATCTCGGTATTGATGGCCGAGAGCGTTTTCTTCCCGGATTCGACCTTCGGCTGGCCCAGCGTGGCGGTCGAGTGCATGATCTGCCGTTGCAGGTTCGACAGATCGACCACGTCGCCGTCGACCAATCCGATGGTGCCGATGCCTGCGGCGGCCAGATAGAGTCCGGCCGGAGAGCCAAGGCCTCCCGCGCCGATCAGCAGGACTTTCGCCCGCTTGAGCTTGAGTTGTCCCTTGCCGCCGACATCCTGGAGAATGATATGCCGGCTGTAGCGTTGAATTTCTGATTCAGTGAGTTCCATACATTCCGTTAGGGGTGAAGGGTTAGGGGTGAGGGGTATGAGTCCAAACCGTTCACCAGTCTATTCCACCACGTTCAATTCGATGGGATCGACGACACAGCCCTTCTTGCGCAGGCCTTCGATTGCGCGCTCGATTTCTGCCGTTTCGCCGGACAGCTCGACATCGACCCAGCCTGTGGTTTCGCGCACGTCGGCGCGACGCACGTTGGTGACGATGTTGTATTCGCGGCCGATCTGGTAAATGATCGGCTCCTTCACTTTGTCTTCCGGAAACCGGACGTGAAATCGCAAGTGTGAGACATGTGCCATGGTTAGCCTCCCGCAATGGCCGGCACGATTGAGACTTCGTCTCCGGTTTTCAATACAGTGTCTTTGCCCTTCAAGAACCGGATGTCTTCTTCGTTGACATAGATGTTGACGAACCGGCGCAATTCGCCGCTGTCGTCGCAGAGGCGCGACTTGATGCCGGGATAAGATGCCTCCAGCCTGTCGACCATGTCCGCAACGGAGCCGGCGGCCACATCGACTTCACCCTGGTTCTTCGTCAGCGGTCTCAGAGGAGTCGGAATACGGACTTTAATCATGCGTCACCACCACCGTTTTTCCCGAGTTTAAAGGTTTTCTCGAACGCCACGAGGCTCGGTTGAATGCGGGTCGGCCGTCCGACGGCATCGATGACCGCTTCCTGTGTCTTCAATCCGTTGCCCGTAATATAGGCGACCGTCATCTCGTTCTTCTTGATGATGCCTTGTTTGACCAGCTTCTTGAGCACGCCGATGGTCACGCCGCCCGCGGTTTCCGCGAAGATGCCTTCGGTTTGGGCCAGCAATTGGATACCCTCCACTACTTCTTCGTCGGTGACCATCTCCATGGCGCCTTTGCTCTCGGCAGTCGCCTTCAGGGCATAGTAGCCGTCGGCCGGGTTGCCGATCGCCAATGACTTCGCGATGGTTTTCGGCTTCACCGGTTTGAAGAAGTCGCGGCCGGCCTTGAAGGCAGTCGAAATCGGTGAGCACCCTTCTGCCTGGGCGCCGTTGATTTTCGTCTGTACCTCATTGATCAGCCCCACGTACTTCATCTCGTGCAAGCCCTTCCAGATCTTGGTCAGCAGCGAGCCGGATGCCATCGGAACGACGACTTGATCCGGGGTTCTCCAACCCAGCTGCTCCACCGTTTCAAAGGCCAGGGTTTTGGAGCCTTCCGCATAGTAGGGACGAATGTTGATATTGACGAATGCCCAGCCGTGCTCACCGGCGATTTCGCTGCACAGCCGGTTGACGTCGTCGTAGTTGCCCTCGACTTCGACGACGTGCGGTTTGTAGATCAGATTGCCGAGCACTTTGGCGGCTTCAAGATCGCCGGGGATGAACACGTAGCAATGCAGATTGGCCGCTGCGGCATGGGCCGACACCGAATTGGCCAGGTTCCCGGTCGAAGCGCAGGCCACGGTCTCGAACCCCAACTCGCGGGCGCGGGTCAAGGCGACGGCGACCACGCGATCTTTGAAGGACAGGGTGGGGTGATTCACCGTGTCGTTCTTGATATAGAGCTCGTCCAGGCCGAGATAGGCGCCGAGATTCCTGGCGCGGACCAACGGGGTGAACCCGGCATGGGGCCCGACGAAATTCGTGCCTTCGACCGGCAGCAGGTCGAGATAGCGCCACATACTGTGCGGGCCGTCCTCGATCTTCTTGCGGGAGATCGTCTTTTTGATCTCGTCGTAGTTGTACTTCACCTCGAGCGGGCCGAAACACATCTCGCAGACGTGAATCGCCTTGGTCGGGTATTCTTTCCCGCATTCGCGGCACACCAGCGCTTTCATTTTGCTCATCGTCGCACCACCTTCTCAAATCCTATGCAGATGGACGCATGGCGCATCCGGCATAGGGATCCCCATCGTCGAATAACTCGGTGATCGTTGGATGGTCACCGCAGAGGGCGCAATTGGGATTGCGCCGGACTTTGATTTCCCGGAACTGTGTCTTACGCGCGTCGAAGTCGAGCATCCGATTCGTCAACGGACGGCCGATGCCGAGCACGAGTTTCAACGCTTCCGTAGCCTGGATCGTGCCGATAATGCCGGCCAACACGCCGATGACGCCTGCTTCCTGGCAGGAGGCGACCAAACCGGGCGGCGGTGGCGTCTTGAACACGCAGCGGTAGCAGGCTGATTGTTTGGGGATGATCGTCGTTACCCGGCCGTCGAAGCGCAGAATGCCGCCATGCACCAGCGGCTTCCCGGCGAAGAAACAGGCGTCGTTGATCAGAAACTTCGCCGTGAAATTGTCGACGCCATCAATGACGACGTCGTAGTCGGCGAAGATTTTCAACGCGTTCCCGGCGGTTAAGCGTTCTTCGTACATCGAAACGGCCACATCGGGATTCAATGCTTGAATCTTTTCTTTTCCGGACAATACTTTGGGACGCTCGACATCAGAGGTGTGATGGAGAATCTGGCGCTGCAAATTGGTCAGATCCACCACATCGCTGTCGATCAGGCCGATCCGGCCCACTCCGGCGGCAGCCAGGTATAGCGCGGCCGGGGAGCCGAGCCCTCCGGCGCCGACCAGAAGAATTTTCGCCTTGGCGATCTTCTTCTGCCCCTTGCCGCCGACTTCCGGCAACAGAATATGCCGGCTGTAGCGATTTATTTGCTCTTCAGTAAATTCCATCGCTTAATTCCGTGAGGCGTGAAGCGTTAGGCGTGAGGTGTGTGAATCCAAGGCAGTGCACTCCTGACTATCGCCTTACCCCTTACGCCTCACCCCTCACGTCAGATATTGAAATACTTCTCGATGCTGATATACCGCTCGCCCGTGTCGCAGAGAATCGTCACCACGTTTTTTCCGGCCCCCAATTCGTCTGCGACTTTCTGCGCCGCGAACACGTTGGCGCCGGCTGAAATGCCCACCAACAGGCCTTCTTTCTTAGACAGTTGCTTGGCGGTCTGATAGGCCTCGTCGTCGGTCACGGTGATCACGCGGTCGAGAATGGTCCGGTTCAAGACCTTGGGAATGAAGCCTGCGCCGATCCCTTGGATCTTGTGCGGACCCGGATCGCCGCCGGACAACACCGGAGACCCGGCCGGTTCCACGGCAATGACCTTCACGGCCGGATTCTTTTCCTTGAACAGTTCGCCGCATCCCGTGATCGTGCCGCCGGTTCCGACCGCTGCAACAAATGCATCGACCTGTCCGTTCATGGCATCCCAGATTTCAACCGCCGTCGTTATCCGGTGCATGGCCGGATTGGCCGGGTTGGAAAACTGGTCCGGCATGAAATACGAGGGATTCTGCGCCAGGATACTTTCCGCTTCTTTGATCGAGCCCTTCATGCCTTCCCAGGCCGGGGTCAGGACGAGCTGCGCGCCATAGGACGACAGCAGGCTGGCCCGCTCCATGCTCATGCTTTCCGGCATGACTAGGATCAGCTTATAGCCGCGGACCGCCGCGACCAAGGCCAGGCCGATACCGGTATTTCCGCTAGTCGGTTCAACGATCGTTCCGCCGGGCTTGAGTTTGCCCTGGCGTTCCGCCTCATTGATCATGTTGAGGCAAATCCGGTCCTTGACGCTGCCGCCGGGATTGAAAAACTCAACCTTGCCGTAGATTGTTGCGGCGCCTGGTTTTGACAGCCGGTTCAACCGGACGAGCGGGGTACTCCCGATCAGCTCTGTAATGTCCTTGTGCAGTACCATCGTCACCGGCCCCCTCCCATGTAAAACAAAAACTCCACCTGGTCTCCTTCGTTGAGGGGAGTGGTGCCAAGGTGTTCGCGATCCAGGACTTTGTCATTGACCTCGACAGCGACCATTTGAGGTTCAATCTTTTTAGCCTTGAGCAAGTCGAGGACGGTTCCCCCCTGGACTTCCTCTGATTTTCCGTTGATCTTCACCTGCATGAATGCTCCCAAGTTGGCATAGAGATTAGGGATTTTGTCAAGCTAGCAAACGCGTACTCTGCTTGTCAAGGCGACCGTATTCGCTATTAGAGTCATGGACTGAAGATTGGATTCATTCTGCCCGGCATGCAGAGGCGGACACTGTCACGGAGATCGGTCGTAAGAACAGTTGAGGCAGCACTTCCCCACTCGACACATTGCAGGAAGATGGCTACGACATAGGAACGGTCCAGGAGTTGTTAGGCCATTGCGATGTCAAAACGAAGATGATCTATGCGCATACCCTTTATCGAGGGCCGGCCGGTGTTTACAGCGCGCCGGATGGGATGTGAGCGCAGGCAAGGACGGGCGTTATGCCGATCCGGATAAACATTCGTGATAATTGGTCCGGCAGCCGCAACTCATTGAAACGGCAATGGGTATGGCGTATTGTTTACGAACAGCGGAGGTGTGTTGTCCGTGGCGGATCCGGCTCTTTTGCGGATTGGCCTCCAGGTAGTTGAGCGGACGAAGAAAAGGAACAGCAAATTGACCAACAAAAATTTCCGAGGTAACTTTCGAGAATGAAAAATCGGATTTACCTCGACACCTCGGTCATTTCATATTTTGTGGCGAGACCCAGCAAGGATGTAATCCAGCAGGCACACCAGAAATTATCGAAGGAATGGTGGCGGGAGTGCCGGAACACACACCTTCTCTACATCTCGGTGTATGTCCTTGATGAAATTGAAAAAGGGAACAAAGCGGCGGCGGCAAAGAGATTAAGAGCAATTGAAGATCTTCCGATTTTGGACACTTCGGAATCTGTGGAACGCTTGGCGGCGATAATTTTGAAGGAATTGAACATTCCAGAGAAGTCCAGGCTGGATGGGTATCATCTTGCAATCGCCGCGTTAAATAGCCAGGATTATATTGCCAGCTGGAATTTTAAGCATATGGCAAACTCCAGGGTGAGAAGAATTTTCAAGACGGTTTGCTCAGATGAAGGGATCGTTTGTCCGGAAATTGCCTCACCGGAAGAAATGCTTGGGGGCGGAATATGAAAGACAAAATAGTTGAGGAAGTCCGCTCAATTCGAAAACAGTTGGATCAAGAGATCGAAGAAAATCCACAGAAGTTTCGAGATGAGATTGCTGCGATCCGAAAAAAGTATCGCAACCGTCTCGTGACCCTTGGCCCCCGGATCAAGAAGAAAACCGCTGCGTAAACGCTGATATTCCCTGTCAAGAGACGAAATAGGGGCATTCTGATTTTCTTGGCGCGTGATTCAAGCGTCTGCTCGCAACAATTCAGAATGTCCCCATTCCCGTGCTAACCGTCTATCGAGAGGAAACGTCATGAATTGCCAAATCTGCGGCAAGAAGTCCGCTTCAATCAAGAAAGTAACCAAGAGCTTCGGTCGTGGTCCCCGCCTCGTCGTGATCGAAGACATTCCGGTGCTTTCTTGCAGCAGCTGCCATGAATCGTACGTGACCGCTGACACGGGACGAGAAAAGGTGTCAGGAACCATTGTTCAAACTGACGGTTGGGGATTTTGGCGGTTAATGGTTCCTGACACCTTTATTTTGTCGCGGTGAATTCAAGCGCGAGCGATCACCCTATGTTCACTTCGCCCGCTCCATTGAATTGAAGAAAGTATTGAGCTTCTAGTTCCGCTTGGACGTTTGACGCCAGCACAGTAGCCTTGACTTTAATCCGGCATCGCCGCCACTATGCCGAGGTTTTAGGAGATCGCGCCATGTGGAAGAAGAATTTCCTGTTTCGGGCTGCGGACGACACGCCGATGACGGAGTCCGAGAACGAATTGTTTCATGATACCGAACCGGCGATGGACAGCGCCGGGCTCAGGCTAGACCGGTTTCTTTCCGTCTGGGTGCAGGGCGAGGGCGAGGACGACAAGCCCGAGATGTTTACCAATGTCTATGTCCGCACTGCCACTCTGGATGTGGCCAAGCAGGTCGGATTTCTTCAGCCCCTCCAAGGACGGTCTCACCAGATCAAGCAGATGTTGACGCCGGGCCAGAAACAATTTCTCACGCGCTGGTTCCACACTCATGCGCCGCAAGCTTGGGAGGCATCGGAGGATCACTTTCGCGAACTGTTTGAATAGGAATGATGGGACTTCGCTGGTTCAACGCGCGACAGGGATCTTCTAGAAGCCTGCTGGTCTGGTTGCTGGTCGGCGTGCTGAGTGTCACGAGCCAGGAAGCCTCAGCGGCGTCGATAGAGGTCTGGTACGCGCCTGAGGACGAGCCCCTTAGGAAGGTCGCTCAGATTTATGAGCAGGCCACACGGTACATCTTCGTGGCTGTGTATGGACTCACGTCACCCATTGTGGTCAAAGCGCTGCTGAATGCCAAAAGACATGGCGTGGATGTCCGGGTGATCACCGACCGCGAGAGGTTCAATGATCCCAATCAACGGAGGGCTGTGTCGGCCCTTCGGGAAGCCGGGATTCCCGTCAAGATCAATCGGCACGATGGTCTCATGCATCTGAAGCAAGTGGTGGCCGATGATGAGGTCACGGCCAGTGGATCGATGAATCATACGACCAGCGGCAATCGCTATAACGATGAACGGCTGGATGTCATCAGAGACCATCCGATCGCGGTGCAATCCCGCGAGAAGTTCCTGTCGATGTGGAAGGATCGTGAGCGGTTTGAGGAATGGAAGTAGCAGGATGTTGAAAAAGTCCGCCAGCTTTGTTCTCGCATCGCTCAAGGCCTCGACGTACGGAATCAGCGGAGGCAAGGAACCTATCCGCTCGCATGTGATCGAAGCGAGCGGTTCAAGCAAAGCTTGGTATGTACCTCCTCGCCTGTTCGCTCGCTGCGGCCTCGCTGGACGGTCTTTTTGAACATCCTGCGGGAGCCTGTGATTCAGGTCAAGATCACCATGGTATGGGGTCGGATGTGAAGCATGAAGAGACTGACATTGCGGTGGTTGGGGCCGGTGGAGGCGGGGCGGTGTTGGCCCTTGCCCTGGCGCAGAAGGGGATCAAGACCATTGTGCTGGAACAGGCCCCCGGGCCGCCGCGAGGTCTGCGTGGCGAGATCCTGCAACCCAACGGGCAACGGGTGCTCGATCAGCTTGGATTGTTGAACAAGCTGCCTGAGGATGCGACACGGACGGTGCGCCGGTTCCATTTCTGCAAGGTCGGCGGCGAGCGGCTCTGCACGGTGGATTATGGCGACCTGCCCGCTCCGTACAACAAGGCTGTGGTGACGCTGCCGAATGTGGCGCACCATGCCATCCTCGATGCGATTCAGGCCCAGCCGTCCGTGGCCCTCTGGTATGGAGCTGCGTTCACCGGTCTGCTCAAGGAGAACGGTCGGGTTGTCGGGCTGACGGCGAAGAAGGGAGCCGATGAGATCACCATAAAAGCCAAGGTGGTTGTCGGCGCCGATGGGGCATTTTCAAAAGTCCGCCAGGCCCTGCAGATCCCCGCCGATCTGTATCTCTATCCGCAGGGGTATCTGATCGCGATTGTGGATGCGCCTACACCGGTGACCGAGGCGAAATACTTTGTCGGGAAGCGGACGATTCTCGGCATGTTTCCCGCCGCGGGGAACAAGGTCTACCTCTTCTACATGATCGATACCGGCTCATACGACCGGGTCAAGTCACAGGGCCTTTCTGCCTTGCAACAGGCGTGGACCGCCATTGATCCGTCTAACGAAATGCTGTTTCGAGCGCTGACTGATTGGAGTCAAACCGCTTTCATGCCGACCGGGCGTGTGCGGACGCCGACGTGGGTTGCCGACGGCGCGGTACTCATCGGGGATGCGGCGCATGCGATGAATCCCCATGCGTCCCAGGGACGTATGCAGGCGATGGTGGATGCGATGACGCTGGCGGATCTGTTGCCTGAGTGTCTGGCATCACAGGACTATTCCGCCGAGCGGCTCAAGCGCTTCGAACACCAGCGCCGGCCTCAGATCACCATGCTCCAGCGTCTGGCGGATGAGCAAGTATTGTTTTGGAACACGGCGAATCCCATGGTTGCGTTCCTGCGCGATCGCGTATTCCGCACGCTGGATCGCAATGAGCGGCTGCGGTATCGCGTGCTGTCCACGACGGCGGGATTGCGATCCAGCCCTCCGTTTGGTATGGCGGATCGTTTGATGGCGGCGGGATTTCTTCCGGACCCTGCGGCCCATGCACCGGAGCGCACCGCGCGGGGGGCGGGGTCATAGGATGGCGGCCGTGGAATGGACGATTGATGGGGTGCCGGACGAGACGCAGCGATTGCTTCGGTCGTACGTGAAGGACGTGGCTCAGGCCTACGGCGAGCAGCTCGACGCGGTGCTGCTCTTTGGCAGCGCAGTCCGTGGAGAGTTTCTGCCCGGCCGGTCGAATCTGAACATTCTGCTGTTTCTCCGGTCCTACGATGTGGCGCTCTTGAAGGCCTATATCGGGGTGCACAAGAAGTGGAGTAAAGATCAAGTCGTGGTGCCGCTGTTTCTCACGAAGGCCGATCTCCAGGCGTCGGCCCTCGTGTTTCCATTGGAGTATCAGGATATCCAGGACTGTCATCGGCTGTTGTGGGGACAGGACCCCTTTATCGGATTCAAAGTCGATCCACGTCATCTGGCCGGAGAGGTCTTGCAATCGCTGCGGGGGAATCTTGTCCGCATGCGGCAGCGGTTGGTGGAAGGGGAAACCACGGAAGAGTCGATGATGTTGTTGTTGCCCCTCTCGATTACGGCGGTATTGCCGGTGCTGCGCGGTGTGCAACGACTGTTGGGCAGGCCGGTGCTGTCGCACGGCGAGCCTCTTGTGCAAGACCTCGCAGATTGTTTTGCAATTAATCTGACAGGCCTGTCTGAGGCGCTGTCGATCAAGCGGGGACACATCTCTCCAGGACATAAGGAAATACCGCGAGTCATGGATCGCTACTTCGACGGTCTCGGGCGATTGGTCGATGCGGTTGAACGGCAGGTCGGGCACTGATGACGCAGGTGTGGACTGCGTATTTTGCCGCTGCGCTGTTGATGAGCGCCGTGCTGCCCTGGCCGGCTGCGGGCCAGTCCTCGTTCTACGACCGGCCGAAAAACCGTCCGCAGCTGCCCGGTCCGATGGGCTATGTGAGTGACCATGCCCAGGTGGTCGATGCCGAGTGGAAAGAGCGGATTCGCTCGGTCTGCCAGGATCTTGAGCGGAAAACCGGCGTTGAGATGGTTGTGGTGACGGTGCCCAGCATCACGCCGTTTTCTTCGGCGAATGAGTATGCGACGGCGCTCTATGAACAATGGCACATCGGCTCCACGCAGCAAGAGCATGGCGTGATGGTGTTGGTCGCAGTGCAGGAACGGCAAGCGGCGATTACCTTGGGACGCCAGATGCTGCCGATCATCACACCGGAGGTCAGGCGCGAGGCGGGGAGCCAATACCTCCAACCGGCGATCGAGCTCGGCCATTTCGGCGAAGGGCTGTATCGAACAGCGGTGGTCTTGTCTGCGCCGTCTCAGGAAGTCCGCGTCGGCACCCTGTCGAAAACGCATTTCCGGGGCATCGGATTTTGGCTCGCGCTCGGCACCAGTCTTATCGCCATTGTGTGTTTTTGGTGGATCAGCCGTCCGGATCTTCGCCATCCCTATGATCGCATTCAGAAGGGCGAGTATTGGGGAACCGGGCAGGGTGGATTCGGCGGCAACTGGGGTGGATTCGGCGGCGGGACCAGCGGGGAGGGGTATAAATGAGTGAGACAGTGTCAAATCGTGAGTTGGCGGGTGTAACTCAACATTCCCCATTCACAACTCAAAACTTTCCGATTTAGCCCCGCCATCTTCTCCTTATCGTCACCGACTGTTCCTCAATTCTGTGGATATCTGATTAGTCCACTACGATTCGTGCAGCTCAAGCTTCTTACGATCGTAACCGATAATAGATAGCGGTTATCGACCAGAGGAGTCCGGATGTCTTCATTATCGACCACTGTGGAATCGGCGTTAGTTGAGTCGATTCGCCCTCGCCTCCACCACAAGCTCAAGCCCCTGTTCGATCAAAGCAATCGATGCTTGCCGATCTTACAGTCGACGTGCCAGCAGGTCATGAATGTGATGGGTCCAAACTCCAATGCGAACAGTCTCGCGCAAATCATCAGTCGCGACCATGGGCTCACGTGCAAAGTGCTGCAAGTCGCCAATAGCATCGCGTATAGCCCTCAGCAGACGATCGCCTCTGTTCCCCACGCCGTCAGCTGGTTAGGGTTGGATACGGTACGATCTCTCGTGGCGGCGGCCCATCTGGTCGAGCAACTGAACCATTGGCCGCAACGACAGCAGCAGCTGAGAGGGTTGATCGCTAAGTCCCTTATCGCGGCGACGGTTGCCGGAGAATTGGGGGCATCTATGGAATACGCTCAACCGGGGCAGCTGTTTACCGGCGCCTTACTCTATTCCATCGGGGATCTCGCGATCGCATACCAGGCGCCGGAGGTTTACCAGGCTGTGCAGGCCATCCATGCCAAGCCGAAACTCGGGGCGGAGCGTGCAATCGAAGAGACTCGCATAATCGGAATCCCGCGCATGTTGTTGGCTCAGGCTTTAGCCAAGATATGGAACTTACCTGAAGACTTAGTAGAACTATTTGGCATGGTCCGTGAGCAACCGATTGGTCGCTGGCAGAGCGGACAGCAGACGTATCAGGGAATTATCATCGGTTCCATCCGGTTGGTCGAAGCCATGACCGGTATCGGTTCGCGCCAGGCCATCGACGAAGCCAAGCGGGCACTCCTGATTGGAAGCGGCCTCCCTCCTAACCGGTTTGCGGACTTGATGCTCGGAGCCATAGACCGGGGCCGGCAGCTGGCTCGTTCGATGGGACTTTCCATGGATATGGCCGAAGTCGCGACGCCGTCCCTTTCCGAAGAAAACAGCAAGCCTTCGCCTCTCACCAAAGCTCCGGTGGAGCCAACGCATGACCGGAAGAGTCAGCGTCCTGTTCCCGCAGTATCCCCACAGGTTCCGGCTCCCATTCAAGCGCGCCCTCTCGAAACGTTGCAGACCTTTCAGGATTCACTGCGCGAGGCCAAGGATTTCAACAGTCTGTTGGGATCTTTCGTGCAATCGTTGCATAAAGACGCAGGATTCGATCGGGTTGGATTGGCCTTGTTGGATATAAACGACAGTGATCAACTCGTCGGCCGGCTTGTGTTAGGGGCGATGCCTATGGTCCCCTATCTTCGGGCTCTCTCTGGTTCTCTCAGC
Source organism: Nitrospira sp. (assembly GCA_046604365.1). Classification (GTDB taxonomy): domain Bacteria; phylum Nitrospirota; class Nitrospiria; order Nitrospirales; family Nitrospiraceae; genus Nitrospira_D. The sequence goes on along the minus strand of JBJACV010000005.1, from coordinate 66,963 downwards.
AATGAACACCAATTGTTTCTGAATGTCCTCAAGCGGTTCGACCCGCTTCTCATGTCGGACTTTACGAATCAGATAGACGGAGCGATGAAACAGGAATTTGTCGAGATCTGGAACCCCGTCTCTGCGATTCTGGCGCCGTTGCGAGTGGGCACGAGGCCGATGGGGTTGATCTATTGCGATCATGGTATGCGCAATCAACCGGTGCTTGCCTCGGACTACCAAACGTTTCAGCTGTTCTTCATGCACACGACGATGGGCCTCAATCGATTGGCCGGCGTTCTGTAGCCGTTCATTCACAAGCCGAAAGCGGTCGGTTCCTGCAATCCGATCATCTCCTCACGCGGCTCCTGTTTTCATCAGCGTGCTCCCGCGGAGAACCTCCGTATTTCGACCAACTCCGCTCGCGCGACCACCGGACAGGTTCAAGCCTTCAAGCGAATTCGAACCGGCTCCATCCGTAGGCCACTATAGAACCCCCTTAGGAAAAACATCGTCGTGCCCAGTATGGGGCGGATTTCTCTATGCTGAAGACAGGTGGAGGACTCCAAACAACAGCAGCCGGTCGAGCAATCATGATGTCGAGGCGCAGAGTTGTGAGCGTAGCAGACCGGGCGGCATCTTCCGACTGCCGGATCAGAAGGCGGATTTGCGAATAACGTTTGCCTGGACGTCTTTTGAATGGCCGGGCTCGCCACGTTGGTAATACGTACGGCCCTCCGTTCTCTGGAACTGGTACAATATGCGGCAAGGGAACGACGCGAGTGCAAGAATCCATACTAGAACCGCACGTCTTTATCATCCTGGGCGCGACCGGCGATTTGACCCGGCGGAAACTTCTGCCGGCGCTGTATCATTTGCGCGATCCCGGGAATGTGGAGAAACCGACCAGGTTGATCGTCGGCGCTGCGCTGCCGGAGATGAGCGAAGAGGCGTTTCGCCTATGGGCTTATGAAGCACTGCACGAAGCGGGATGGCGTAACGCCAGCGAGCTTCGCGCCTGGTGCAACACCTGTCTTCACTATCAGACCCTAGGCCAAGGGGGATCGCAGGATTACGAGCCGTTGGCAGGGTATATCCGACAGTTGGAACGAACCCGGCACATGCCGGAGAATCTTGTGTTCTATCTGGCGTTGCCGCCGGCCACCGTGCCGGCGACCATCGAGCAATTGGATCGGGTCGGTCTTCTCAAGGGGCGGGGATGGGTCCGGGTTGTGTTTGAAAAACCGTTCGGGCACGACTTTTACTCGGCGCGGGCGTTGAACACCGAATTACATCGATATCTCGACGAATCCCAGATTTACCGGATCGACCACTATCTGGGGAAAGAGACGGTGCAGAACCTCCTCGCGTTCCGGTTTGCCAATCCGATTTTCGAGTCGCTTTGGAATCGCGACAGCGTCGAGAGCGTACAGATCACCGTGGCTGAGGATCTCGGCGTCGAGCATCGCGGCGCCTACTACCAACAGGCCGGCGCTTTGCGCGACATGGTGCAGAACCATCTGACGCAACTGATGACCGTCGTCGCGATGGAGGTCCCGGTTTCATTTGAAGCCGCTGCGATCCAGAGCGAGAAGCTCAAGGTCCTGCATTCCGTCTCACCGATCAGCCAACACGACGTCGTCTTCGGCCAATATACTGCCTGGCAAGTCGCAGACCTGACCATTCCCGCCTATCGTGAGGAACCGGGCGTGCCGAAGGATTCGATCACGGAGACGTTCGTCGCGTTGAAAGCGGAGATCCACAACTGGCGATGGAAGGGGGTGCCGTTCTACCTCCGGACCGGCAAACGGCTTCCGCGCAAACTGACTCAGATCGCCGTAACGTTTCGCGATGCTCCGATCCAGGTCTTCAGATCGCTTGAACCGGGGAGCATCCCGCCCAATAAGCTCCTCATTACCTTGCAACCAAGCGAAGGGTTCTCGCTCTGTTTTTCCGTGAAGAGTCCTGGACGCCCATTTCGTTTTAGCGATCGGGCGCTGGAGTTCGAATATGAAGAGGCTTTCGGCCAGCTTCCTGAAGCCTATGAGACGCTGCTTCTTGACGTGGTGACCGGCGATCAGACGCTGTTTGTCAGCGCAGAGTTTACCGAAACCGCCTGGCGTTTGTACGATCCGCTGCTCACCGTCGAGCGGGCTGTGCATCCTTATAGCGCCAGTACGTGGGGCCCTCTGGAAGCCGACGCACTTGTGGAGCGGAATGGGCATCAGTGGCAGTTGGGGTGGTAAGCGAGTGCCAGCCAAGCACGGCGATCGGTTTGCGTCGTTTGCGGAGAAACTGATGTGAACATAACAGTGGTCTGAGCCTGACCGAATCGTCTCCATGAGAGAACGCGAGGGACGCAGTCTGCTAGGGCCTCTGTGCGCTGTTCATCCGATATACAGGGGAACCTACGGCACAGAAACAATTCAATCACTCTTGCCGGCATTTTGTCGTATTCCCTTTGGAGGCTCTATGGCGCACATTACTGAGATAGCCCCGGATCTGTTTCGCATCACGACATTCGTCGAACCGTTCAATCTTCAGTTCAGCCAGTTTTTGGTGCGCGACGACGAGCCGCTGTTATTTCATACGGGCCCGCGGGCCCTGTTTTCTGAGGTCAAAGCAGCCGTGGCATCGCTCATTGATCCGCAGACATTGCGTTGGATCGGGTTCAGCCATTTTGAGTCGGACGAATGCGCGACTCTGCCGGAGTGGCAGCAACTGGCTCCGCAGTCCCAGGCGGTGTGCAGTTTTGTGGGCAAGTTGGTGAGCGTGGACGATTGTCTCGCGCTTCGTCCTGCCAAAGGGATGATGGATGGGGAGGTGCTCCAGACGGGGACCTACCGCTTCCGCTTTCTGGCGACGCCGCATGTGCCTCATTGTTGGGAGGCGGGGTTATTGTTTGAAGAGACGGAACGGACGCTTCTCTGCTCGGATCTCCTTCACCAAGACGGTGATGTGGAGCCGATGACGGAGTCGGACGTGCTCGGTCGATGTCGGAAGACATTGGTGGAGTATCAGCAGGGTCCGTTGGCGAATTATATGCCCTATTGCACCTTGACGGATGCGACGCTGCAACGGCTGGCGGCACTACAGCCGAAACGACTGGCGACGATGCATGGTTCGGTTTATGTGGGCGATGGAAGCAAAGCGCTCCAGGATCTGGCTCTTGTCTGGCGGGAGGTCTTGGGCCCGCATAATTCATGAGTGCGTTTGCTGCAATCTCCAGCGTGGTTCTTTGTCGCTCGTATCTCGTGAAGCGTGAAGCCCGCTTCGACGAAGATGCGAGGCGAGCGTAGGATGGAAAGAGAGTATGGCCCATCCTTATTTGCGAGGTACGAGATACGCTTCACGAACGACGAGTGGGATCACAGCAGAAGAGTTCATGAATGGTGCGGGCTAGGATAGAATCAACCTTTCGGCCCAGCGGAAGACCAAAAGGACTATTACGCACAGACTCCAGATTCCTGTTTCCCCAGCCCATGTTCCGGTTTGGATGTGTCCAGATTCTGTTCAGGGGCGAGCCGCTCTTGTGTCAGGATGGCATCATTTGTTGGACTACTCGCTATCCGAATCTAATGCGATCAGCGCATTATGGACGACGACCAAGATGACGCACGCTGCCATGATTCCGATAATCAATAAATCCATGATCTGCCACCTCCTTTCCTCAGTCTGTGTCTCACCGGCAACGTATTGGATACGGGACATGCAGGATGTCCGCTGGTGACCTGTGATCCCCATCCTCTCTTCCAGAAACGTGCCAAGTGCGATATGAAGGAAAATCAAAGGCCTACCAAGGTTTCAGCGCTTCTGATTGGCCGATTTGGTGCGAAAGACGGAAAAAGGCGAGCCTTGCTCGTAAACTGCGTAAACAGGTTGTGGCGTCGGTGGAATGGCTTAGGCCCCGGGGCGTCAAGGTACTTCATGGGACATTTTATACATATATGGGAGGCATTCCCTCAAGGGCAGCTTGACGGAACCTGCAAACCGGCTGAGAATGTGCCGCGTAGGAGCGTGGGCCTCTCGTAGCCGATGAAAGAACATGATCGTGTGCTGACCCGCTCACTGAACAGGAATCTTATCCATGAATAGTCAGGATATCCGGAGTCATTTCTTGTTTTCGTTGAATGTCTGTGCCGCTCTGGCGCTGGTTGTGTCCGGTTGTTCAACCGCGCCCAATGAGACGAAGAATGTCACGGCCTTCTCGCAAGATCTCACTGATGCCGCGATTGAACGCTACATCCGTACCCACCCGGAAGTGATCATGCAATCGCTGCAGGCGATGGAAACTAAACGCCAGGCAGAGTTGCAGGAGCGTCAAAAATCAGCCCTGGTGACGAAGCAGCACGAATTACTTCACGATCCGGCGTCACCGGTCAGCGGAAATCCGAAGGGCGAAATCACCCTGGTCGAGTTTTACGACTATCGCTGCGGCTATTGTAAGAAGGCAGCTCAGGCTGTGACGGAACTCCAGAAGGACGATCCCCGGGTGCGGGTGGTCTATAAGGACTTTCCCATTCTAGGCGAACCCTCGGAGCTCGCGGCCAAGGCCGCGCTCGCGTCTCAGGCGCAAGGTAAACACCAAATCTTCCACGAGGCGTTGCTTTCATCTCACACCGACATGACCAAGGAAGAAATCTTGAAGATCGCGGTCGGCGTCGGCCTCGACGCAACACGCCTTGAAGCGGACATGGCCAATCCTCAGTGGCAGGCCGTCATCGAGAAGAATCGAGCCCTCGCTCAGGATCTCGGTATTTCGGGGACACCCGGCTTCATCGTCGGGAATGAACTCGTGCCCGGGATGCTGGATTTGAATGGGCTCAAAGAATTGATTGCCCGTGCGGGACATGCAAGATGAGGGGTTTGTTGTTGCCGTCGGCATGTACAAGGAGACGACATGAATTTCGAGGCCATGTCAGACAAGGAGATTCTCGACATCGCAACTCCAATTATGGACAATCTGATGGCTGCCTCCACAAGGATCGATTATGAGGCTCATGTAAGGGATTTCAGCGATCGCATGAAAGGGATAGTGACAAAGGACTATCTTCAGACAATTTGTCGGCAGTATCAGGCGGAAAAAGGATTATTCGCCGAGCGGCATCCGGTAGCCGTGTTCAAGCGGCCTGATTCGGCGGTGATCATCTGGAAGCAATTCTTTACCAAAGCCAAGGGTGAGTTTGTTGCCGAGCTGGTGTTGGTTCACCAAAACGGTACGTATCTGTGCGATCACGCCATGGTGTTCTAGGGATGCGGTAAGATGCTGACGGGCTGATTGCAACGAGAACAGGTCATATGAAAACCACCGTTGTTGGGGCTTCTTCCGGTGTGGGCCTTGAAGCCACGCGTCTCGCCCTTCAGAAGGGACATGAGGTCACCAGCTTGTCCCGCCGGATTGTTCCGCTCCTGGACCACGCCAAGCTGAGAAGGGTGCAGGGGAGTGCGACAAATCCAAACGATGTCAGGGCCGCAGTGGAGGGAGCCGACGCTGTTCTCATCACACTCGGTGTGAAAAGCCCCCTGGCCACCAGCCTGTTTTCCGACTCTGCGCGCATCTTGTTGCGGGTGCTTAAGGAGATGGGCTCCACTCCGACACTGCTCGCGCTTACAGGTTTCGGCGCCGGCGACAGTTGGAGCTACAACTCGTTTCCCATGAAGCTCCTCTTCACGTTGCTTCTCAAGAAAGTGTATGCGGATAAGGGCGAGCAGGAGCGTCTGATCGCCGACTCGTATTCGCGCTGGATGATCGTGCGCCCTGGCCGATTAACCAACAGTGAAATGACAGGCCGCTATCGCGTACTGGATGACCTTGTGAAGGGAATGAGGGTGGGCGCTATTTCCCGTTCTGATGCGGCGCATTTCATGGTGGCGCAGGTAGAAAATCCCACCTGCATCGGGAAATACCCTGCGCTGACCTATTGATGCTGAGGTATCGGCTCTCGTCTCGGTACTACCCGCCCCTCTTCCAAATCTTGAAGATCGGACCATGCCGTCAGGTCGGTGCGGGAGGGGTCGATGGCGTCCAGGTACTTCTTGAACTTGGCCGCGCTCTCAGGAGAACTTGGTCCGCGTGCCAGCAGTTTCTGATTCCAGTCTTCCAATTCAGCCGGACTGTGCGACCTTGCCGCTTGCTGAAACCACGCTGCTATTCCTTCATCGGTAGGATGGGTCTTGACGGCCGCCGTGAATTGTTCGGCGGTGATGCCGGCAAACTCCATCAGCCGTTCGTCCATCGGGCAGGGGTAGATGTATTCCCCCTCGGTTCCGGCCAGCATGGCGCGACACTTGTCGATCATGCGGGCCACATGGACGTGGCCCGCAATCTTGACTTTCATGCTGCGAGGGAAACTGGTTCTCAAGTCCATAATTACAACAGACGATGGTTCGTGAAGGTCAGGTTTTTCACCGTGACAGTGCCGTTCTCGTACGAAATGATCCGACGGGTTGCCGGCAGATCGGATGCGCCGAGGCGCGTGTGGGTGTCGGTGAAGCTTTCCACGTTGTTCAGTTTGCCGTCTGTGGGCGAGTAGTAGTAGACGGTGTATCGGGTCGTCAGATTCTTCTGATCCTGCGTGACGGCGCTGTCCTCGACATTGATCGTAAAGGCAAACGGGGTCATGCCCGGATGGGCCATTGTCCGATTGATCTGGGTGATGCGGTTATTTTTGAGCCGATAAAACGAGTTCGAGCCGTGGATGATGAGTTTGGTGCCCAAGGGGTGCCCATCTTCCTCCATCGTCAAGGAGTATTTTCCGTCCGATTCCTCGAAGCTGCGCGGACCACGGTGGACGGCGATCATGCTGAGTTGTTCCTGCGCCCACTTTTGCGTGTCGGCATCACCGAGTTGGACGGAGATTTCACGTGGACTCTTGACGAGGACGGGACCGCTGGTCTCCTTTCCGTTGACGTTCACGGTAAGGTCGGCAGTGAAGCCATTGAACTCTTTTGGCCATCGGGCGGTGTTGTCAAACGCTCGGCGGAGCAACTCACGTGCGTTCACGTCGTCGGCGACGGTCGGCTGGTTGTGTTTGTGCTGATCCATGATGTGTTCTCCTGTAGGCATTGTGAAATCGTAACGGAGTATACACGCTGCGGCTGAGGGGGCTCAATGGCTGTTAGGGGCGTGGTGTATGGTATTGAGGCGATTCGAGACATGCTGGCGCGGCGTAGGTGAAACGAAGCCGGATTGTTCCAAATCTCGGCTTGACTCTGCTATACTCCCTCCATTTTCTGGCTGATCATGTGTTGGTTGGCGCCTGCATGGTCGTATCATGAAGCGCTTAGGAAGGTAGATAAAGGACAGATATGGAACGGCGCGCTGCTTCTCATACCGAAGAAGAGGAAATGAACCAACGCCGCAAGCTGCTCAATGCAGCCAGGCGAGGTGATACGAAAGCCATCGGTAAATTGTTCGAGCTCTACCAAGTGCGTGTGCTGAGCGGAGAGCAGCTTGCCAAGGTGAATCGAAGCGCAGTCTATGTGATGCCTGTGGCGCCTTCTAAGGGAGGCAAGGGCAAGGGCAAGGTCTTGGTCAAGGTACCAGCTAAAGGAGTCAAGCCGGAGCCGGCAAAACCGCCGAAAGCGGAACCCGTAAAGCCGCTGAAAGCTTCTGCGAAGAAATCCGCAGGCAAGCCGGCCAAAGCCGCCTCAAGAAAAAAGCCAAAGGCCAAGCACAAATAGCTGTTTCCTGGCTACTGCACCACGACTTTGAGTCCCCCTCCGGCCAGTTTCGCCGCGACATCCTCGGCCTGTTCGAGTGAGCCGTTATAGACCACGGCTTCTCCTTCGTGATCGATGCGATAGGCCAGCTCGAAGGCCTTTGCCGACGTCATGCCCGGAATGAACCGGCAGAACAGGTCGATGACTTGTTGATAGGTATGACAATCGCAATTGAAGACGACCACGCGGGACTCGAATCCTGTGCCGGCGCCGGTCTGAATACGTTCGGTCGTCTTGGGGATTGTGAGAGGCGTCGAGGGCGTAGGCATGGAGGGGAATTCTAGCAGACCTGAGTATAATGGTTAAGACGCGCCTTGCTCGACCAACCTGTTCTCGATGGTGGCGCCTGTTCGTTCCACAAGCCGGGTGAGTAATGTGAAGTGGGCGCGCGAGTCGGTTGCCACGGCAAGTCGTCCCGCTATAGCCAGTTGTATCGTATACACCAGTGAGGCTGAGGTTTTCAGCAGGGCAAGGCCGTAGTCGAAGAGGTCGGCTTCTCTGCCGATGGGCCGTCGCCGGCTGAGTTCGCGGATACCTGCTACCGTAAAGGGAGCCGTCTCGAACGAGACATCCTTCAATCGAACCATCAAAGCTGGCTCGGCAGCGCCATCTTTATCCCGCCCTGTGATGTCTGCGCCATCGAACAGACCCCGTTGGAATCGTCGATTCTCCACCAGCGCTCTATGAAAGAGCGCGCGCCAGGTTGAATCCGTCAGATCATGATCTACGGCAATACAGGTATTCGGATTGAGCGGCCCGCTGACATTGTAACCCTGCACCAGTTGCTTGCTTGTCAGGAGGTCCGGGAAGGAATCTCCCATGCGTTCGGGAAAGGCGGTTGTCCCGCAAAATGGACTGATTTGTACGGCCATATAGTCACGGAAATGCACCTGCTCATACCGCTCCAGCAGCCACTGCAAGGTGCGCTCGTGGCAGAGATGAAACGGATAAAATAAGACGCCGGATCGTGTCATGACAATGATCGACAAACGATAGTGCTCATGTTAGGTTTCCATGGTGCGACGAATCTTTTCCTCCTGGCTTGACCTGGTTCTGCTGTTTGTCCCCGTGACGGTAGCCCTCGAACTTCTGAAGGCCGACCCGCTCCTTATTTTTATCACATCGGGGCTGGTTATTGTTCCCCTCGCAGGACTGCTCGGTCGAGCGACGGAGCATATCACGACCCATGTCGGGGCCGGTGTCGGGAGTCTCTTGAATGCCTCGCTCGGCAATGCCGCTGAGCATTCTACAGCGGTGCTGATGGCCATGAAAAACAAGATGGATCTGGCCCTCGGCATTGCTGTTGGATCCAGTATGCAGATTGCCCTGTTGGTTGCGCCGCTCCTGGTATTTGCCAGCTATCTGTTCGGGGCCCCGCTGGACTTAATCTTCACCCCTTTTGAGGTGGCGGCGGTCACGATGTCGGTGCTGATTCTTGGATTTGTGTCGATGGACGGCGAGTCGCACTGGATGGAAGGCGTGATGCTGGTCGGTGTGTATGCAATGTTGGCCATCGCCTTTTACTTCCTGCCGGCGTGATCACGACTCGAGCGAGACGCACGCGACGTGCGCGAGAAGCGAGACCGGTCGGAGGCCGTATCGTACCGCATCTCGCGGGTCTCGCATTTCTCGCGTATCGCGCGCGTGTCACACCTTGTCCATGTCGATGACTTCGGTTGCATCCCACAGGTTCTTCGACTCGGCTTCGGCCAAATCCTTCTCGCGATCAGTTTCAGTTTCTTCTCCAAACGCTTGCGGTTGAGGCGTGGAGTTACTGCTCAGGCGGGCAGAATCCGATGCCGGATTCGGCGGTGTAATTGTGCGGCGTCGCTTTTTCGATGGATCCATGTTCACCGGCATGACGATACCTCCGCAATGCTCGATAGTTTCCTGCCGGACCGTACGGCTTGTCAATGTGTCCGCGCGTGAAGGGCGAGCGTGGCGGGACAGGCGAGACTGGCAAGGACCGGACTTGCGTGTCTCGCGAGTCACGCTCTTCCCGCCTGTCGCGCAGAGGTCAGCAATTCGCCACGAACTGTCATGAAGAACGCAGGCTCAGAACAGCTCGCCTGCGACGGTATCGGCGTAACGCCGCCCTAACGGTGTCAGCCGTATTCGGTCCGTGGTGGACTCAAGTAGACCCTGTTCAATGAGCGTATGGATTTTGCTGTGCTGTTCCGAATCCCGTACCCGGTTCAACGGAACACCACGGAGGAGGCGAAGTCCAAAGATCAGCGCATCCTGCTGTTGTTCAAAGTTCGAGAGGTCGGTGCGTTCCGTAATCGGTAGATGGTGTTCTGCCAGCATGCCCACATAGGCCGTCAAATCAGCGACGTTGCCGAAGCGGACTCCGTTCACATAAGACTGGGCGCTTGGGCCAAGGCCTAAATAATCGCCGTCGGTCCAGTAGAGCAGATTGTGGCGGCAGGCGAAGCCCGGCTTGGCATAATTGGAGATCTCGTATCGAAGAAATCCCGCTTCGCTCAGGATGGTTTCCGCCGCCGATTCCATGGCGATCTGAAGCGCGTCGTCTATCCTGGGCACAAGATTCAAAGCCATATTTCTGGAGAGTTTCGTGCCGTCTTCAATAGTTAAAGCGTAACACGAGATGTGTGATGGTTTGAGCAAGAGCAGCGTTTGAACGGTGTGTGCCCATGATTCGAGCGATTGGCCGGGAAGCCCGTACATGAGATCGAGGCTGATATTGACAAAGCCGGCAGCACGCGCGGCTTCAACGGCGGTTTCCGTGTCCTGCACTCGTCCGGGCCGGCCGATCGGGGCAAAGTCCTGTTCGTCCATGGATTCTGCGCCGAAGCTGATGCGGGAGAATCCGGCATCCGCGAGAACTTTCAAGTCTGCTGGAGTGACGGTCGAGGGGTGGGCTTCTACCGTAATTTCGGCGGACGTCTGTATCGGCCAGGCGGTTCGCACCAGTTGCAGAAGCAAGACCAATTGGGTGGCAGGAATTGCCGTCGGTGTTCCGCCGCCGAAATAGACACTCTGCAACGGGCGGCTCCCGATCGAATCTTGTCGGCGATGGAGTTCGATTTCCTGTGCAAGCGCGAGGTGGAACGCGTCGATACGATCCATGCCCCGATCTGTTCCTGCCACTTCAAGGTAAAAGGCGCAAAAGTGGCAGCGCTGCCGGCAGAAGGGAATGTGCAGGTAGATGCCGATGTCGCGGTGGGACTGCATCGTTCACCCGGGAAAAGGCGTAGATACGGAGAAGTCTCGTTCCAGCACCACTTCGATTTCATCCTCCGGCAATTTGCCGCGGTTGCGGGTGTGAGCGGTCCAGTGAGGTGTCCGCCGCAGCGATTCAAAGACCGCCCTGATCATCTCCGGCTTGATGCGCGTTTCCCATGCCTGTACCCACGCATGCGAATCATGGTCGCCTTCATATTCGTCCGGGAATCGGGCTTCCAGACTGAATCGAAGTGTGAAGGTCTTTTCTTCCTGATACATATGAGTCCTCTCGTTGCGATCCGGCAGATGCAATCGTATAATGCTAATCACGAAAAGGAGCTTTCTCATGCCCATCTTCGAATATGTCTGCCGGGAATGCAATCATCGATTCGAGCTGTTGCTTCAGGGTTCTGCGGAAGCAGCCTGTCCTCAGTGTAAAACAAACAAATTGGACAAGCAGTTTTCCGCTTTTGGAGTCGGGGCCACCGGCGGATGGCCTGTGACGAGCAGCGGAGGGTCTTGCGGGAGTTGCGGCGATCCGCGCGGGCCCGGTTCCTGCTCGATGAACTAGCCTCACATGGACGAGTCCGGCGACCAGGCGCTGCAACGCGCGATCTCGGCTATCTTGCAGTCCGACCCTCTGATCAAGCTGCTGCAGCAAGTTCGGTTAGGCCGTATGAAACCCACGGATGTAGGTTTGCGCGCCGTGACAGAATCTTGGCTGGGTATTTATGAAAAGACGTTGGACACAGCCGGTCTGACTCGATCCGGTCTTCGACGAATCGATCCAACGCCTCGCCTCGCAGTGCTCATCGACATTGGAGTGCTGGCGGTTGCTCACCCGGGAGTGGTCTCTCTCAAGGTTTCCTACGATCGGGCCATGGCTCGCGCCAGTACGGGATAGGCGTACGATGCGGCTGTTCCCGCTGCTGCTCTTCCTGGTTCTGCTTGTCGCGCCGGCCGTCTCACGATCGGATGATGCAGCCCAACATACGTCGCTGAGAACGATTTCCCTCGAACGGCTTGACTCGATTCTCCCTCCCGGCACGCATCCCTTGATTGAGCGGAAGGCGATTGAAGCATTTCTTGCGGCGCTGGACGGGACTCCTCCCGATTGGCCTGCGGTATATGGTCATGGTCATCATGATCCCGGCCACGATGAGCGGTTGTTCAATCTGAACCGGGAACGGGATGCCGCGCGTGAGGGGAGTCCGGCTCTGACCCGGCATGTGGCATTTGTGTGGTCCGGAGAATTGTCTCGATTTGACCGGCAGGCCAAGGGTTATCCGGTGTCGATTGGACCGGAGTTCAATCAGACTAGTTGGGGCATTGTTCGATTTAAGCCTGAGGAGGTACCCGGCAATCTACGGGTTATGCCGCATGGTACTCTTGTCGGTCCGATCAATCGGCGTCTTGCCGCGCATAAGAAAGTGGAAGTGTTTGTGGTTATGACCGGCGCGCTGATTCCTTCTGAGTCGATCGTCTATGACTTTTCCCACGAAGAGGAGGGGCGTGGTCTGATTATGCCGGTGGTCAGAGTCGAGCGGGTGGATGTGCTTTTAAAGGGGCGGCCAGCATATTGATATCAGCAACAGGCATGTCTGTTCTGCGCAGATCATCGAGCGTCGAGCAGCATGGGTGTCGGGCGCTCGGATTGGTCCCTGGACGTACGACATGGATAGCGTGAAGGTCTGCGGTGGTGGCTGCATCCAGTTCCGGCTCGGCATCGGATAGAAATAAAATCTCCTCAGAATGGAGTCCGAGACAGTCGGCGATACGTCTGTAGGATGCGGGGTTTGATTTCGACCCTATGCCGGTATCGAAACAGTGAGAAACCATTGGAGTGAGGTCTCCGTCGGTCGTATGAGCAAGAAGGAGACGCTGCGCCTGCTCAGATCCGGAGGAATACATCGCAAGCGTGAAGCCCTCTTGTCGCCAGCGACGGAAGGAAGGCGCGACGTCGTCGTATAATTCCGGCACGAACGCACCGGTTCGGTAGCCCTCTTCCCAGATCATGCCTTGTAGAGCCTTTAGCCCCTGGTGTTTGCGATCCCCTTCCATCCATTGGCTGAGGACACCGGCCAGATTCTCGTATGAAAGCAGCACGCCGGATTCTTGCGCGATGGTTTCATGACACACCGCCGCCCACTGGCGGACCTGTGGGTCTATCCGATGATCGTGTAAAAATGATGCGATGTGTTTCTTGGCGTAAGGGAAGAGCACATCTCTGACAAAGGTTACCGGAATGATCGTGCCTTCGATGTCGAGTAGAATGCAACGAATGGCCATGTCAGCCGTACCGTTGTTCGATGTTGGACTGGGTATAGTGGGGAACCCACCCTGCTTGATCGGTAAAAATCCGAATAGCACAGACCCTGGGAGAGTCGCCAAGGTCAAACCAGTGTTTCATGTTGGCCGGCACGGTCAAAAGATCGCCCGCTGTGCATCGGACCGAGAATACTTCCTCTTCAGGTGTCTCCTTGTGAAACCAGAAGAGGCCCTCGCCGTCGACGAAGAACCGAACCTCATCTTCGCTATGGGTATGTTCACGGAGAAACTTGTTCCGGATGGCGGGCACATTCGGAGTCGCCGGTGTGACCCGGATGACGTCGGCGGTTCGATAGCCGTTCTTGTCCATGAAGGGTTTGAGCCAGCAGGCATGGGCCTGCAAGATGTTTTCGTCGTTCGGACCGATTGGCGAGGCTTCGGCAGGCCGATGGTCATACCAGATACCGCGTTCCTGGAGAAAGTGGCGGATCTCGTGTTCTTTGACCAGATGAATGTGCCTGTCTGGCACCCGGAGTTCAGCCATGATGTCGTACCTCGCGCTCGCATTGGAGGAGATATTCGAACACTTCAAGATGACGCTTGGCGTCCGGGAGTGTCTTGCCCCAGACGTAGAGGCCATGGCCGGCCAATAGAAAGCCGTAGCAGGTTTCGGTATCCGGGAGGCGAGGTTCGATGTGCGCCGCCAATTGCGCCATATCCTGTGAGTTCTGAAAAATTGGCAGCCGGACTTCGCAGTCATGCCGGTCGATTCCCTCCAGGCCTTTGAGCAGTTCCCAGCCGGAGAAGCGCACGTAGCCTGCCGTCTCGGCTGATCGGGACAGCAATGCGCCGGCCACGGAGTGGGTGTGAAGGACTGCGCCGATGTTCCGCCTGCGGTAGAGCATCAGATGGAGGAGGGTCTCTGCGGATGGGCGAAGCTGACCCCCATTCACCGGATGTCCCTCGCCATCCACAGCCAGGACTGATTCGGTATCGAGCTGTTCTTTGTCGATGCCGGACATGGAAATTACACAGATTGCCGGCGCGGCTTCATCGGGCAAGCGAACGCTATAGTTTGTACTCGTTGCCGGCGCCCAGCCTTTCCGCGCCGCCCAGCGGGCGGTTTCGGCGACTTGATCCGCGTATCGCTTGAAGTCCCGGAATGTGTCCATGCATACACCTTGTGAAGCGTATCTCGTGAAGCCCGCTTCGACTCAGCGAGGCCCTCGGCTTCGCCGCGAGGCGAGCGAGCGTGAAGCGCAGGACGAAAAGTGCGCCGATCCCTCTTTGTTTGCGAGATACGAGATACGCTTCACGAACGACGAGCACGAGAGATACCGTGATACTAGGAGAAAAGACCATAAAGGCGCTACTGGCTGATCCGCCAGGTAGAGACTAGTACAGTATCAGTGTGATTCCAGGCCGGAATAGCCAGTTAAAACGCGTCTTTCGCACAGCGGAAGCCGATGCCGCTGGCTTGGTCGGCCGGATAGCCATAGTCACGGTCTGAGGTACGGAGGTTTCTCGCCGGTTTGAGCCAGGACCCGCCGCGCACCACCTTGAGCAGCTGCCCGTTAGGCCCTTGTGGGTTGGAGAGTGGGGCGTTGAGATAGGAATAGGGTTCGTACCAGTCCTGTACCCATTCCGAGGCATTGCCCGCCATATCGAGGAGACCATAGGGACTGGCGCCGTCCGGAAAGCTGCCAACTGGCAGGGTGAGCACTTCGCCCCTGAGTCCCCGCTCATGGGCGATGCGCGCTCCCTCGCCCGTCACCCAGAAGGCGTTCCATTCCTCTCCGTCTTTGAATTCAACCGTGCGGCCGGCCCAGTAACTGGCGCTAGTTGCTTTGGAGAAGTCCCAGTGGTTTCCCCAGGGATAGCGGCGGCCGTCGGTACCGCGCGCGGCCTTTTCCCATTCCGCTTCGGTCGGGAGCCGTTTGCCTTGCCACCGGCAATAGGAGACGGCGTCCTCCCAGCTGACGTTGACGACCGGATGCTCTTCGCTGCCGGGAAGTGGGATACCGTGGAACCACAACCTGAATTCCGGTTTTTGATGAGTCGGCGCCGGATGCCCGGTGGCGTCCACGAACTGCTTGTAGCGGGCGTTGGTGACCTCGTGGCGGTCGATGAAAAAGGAGCTGACATAGACGTGGCGTTGCGGCCGTTCATCGTCGAAACTGGCGCCATCGTCCGGGCTGCCCATGAGGAATTCTCCGGCAGGAATCGTGACCATGCCGTCCGGGAGAGGGGAGCCGATGGCCGATGGCGTCTGGCACATGGCGAAGAAAAGCAGGGCCCAGGCAATGAGTCTGATCATCGCCCTTTCTTGATCCCGCAGGCTTTGGCAACGGCGTCGCGGTAGCGGAGCCAACAGGCGAGGCTTTTCTTGAGGTGGGTGAGAACTGATCGTCTCAACGGCGGCGCTGTGTGGTTCACTACCATGTCATAAGCATCATGGCGATGTCCTGCTTCGACCAACTGATGGGCGCGGATCAGATCCATGTAGTCGGGTGAAAGGTCATGGTGACGAACGAGCGGATGGTTCCGGATGACCGCTTCGATATCTTCCGCGCTTTTAGGTTCAGACGGCTGATGGATTTCTTTGCGGTCCTTCACGCTGCCTTCGACAAAGATCGTCAGTGTGGCGGCGCCAATCACCCAATGGCGATGGTTCGACATCCGGTCGAGCCAGGCTCGGTAGGCGCGGCTGGCCGGCAACAGGCGAACCCTCTCGAAGTCATCAGGGTTGAATCCCAGTCCCTCCATCATGGAGAGAAAGAGCGCGGGGTGGGACGTCCCCAGAGAGAGGCCTCCGGTATCTTCCTCGTAAATATTTTCGGCCAGCATGCGGCGGACGGGAGCGGGAGGATTCTTCCCATGGATACGGGCGAGAAAGACAGGAAAATCTCTCACGTAGACGGCATATTCCTGTTGGAAGTGAATCTTTAACTGTTCTTTTGTGAGGGTGCCGGCCGCGAAGTGATCCCAGGCCCAGTGGTGCTTTCCATCCATGATGCGGAGAAGGGCGTCGAGAAATTTTGAGTTCGTCATGTAAGCAGCCATCGTCTCTTGCCTTCTTGAGTGGTGCGTCGCTACAATTCGCGGGCACAACATGGGAGCGAATCAATGAATCCGATTACGGTCCAAAATCCCGAGGAGATCCTCAACCTATTAGCCGAGGTGACGCTCCGTGGAGCGGGTTTTACTACTGAATCCCTTCTTGATTATGTCCTGGAAGAAGGGTTTACGGAACCGATTTTCCTGAACGCCAGCGGCGAAGATCCGACAGCCTTCTTCAAAGGCCAGCCGAATGCCTGGGCGATCTACCAGGTGCGCGAATGGAAACGGGTACTCACCATTTCAGGCGGTCCCGGTCAGGAGCGGCGCGCGCGCATTACCGAAACGCCATAACTAACCCGGAGTGTAAAGGGAGAGGTCGAAAAGTGCAATCGGACGAACGGCTTTTCGATCGCCCGAAAAGACGATTGCGGATGGGGTGAGTATGCGGATGATTCATCTCATCAATACCCAGGATGTGGGCGAGTTGGCCATCATCAAGAGCCTGCTCGACGGCAACCGTATCGCTTATGTCATTCACGGCGAGCATATGAGCAGCCTGTATCCGGGAGTGCCGTTCTTCGTCAGCCGTGTGATGGTGGATGTGTCGGACCAAGCCCGTGCCGAAATCCTGCTCAGCCGACTCAGGCTGTCTATCCGGGAAGCCTCAGCGTAATTCCTGTCATTCACAAGTGCCGCTGCGGTAAGACTGATCGGCTGTTCCCACCTTCGTCGCTCGTGAAACGTATTTCGTGAAGCGCAGGACGGAAAGAAGGTGCGCCAATCTTTGTTGGCGAGATACGAGATACGCTCGCCTCGCATCGTCGGCGAAGCGGGCTTCACGAGGAACGAGCGCTCAAACACGGTCAGGGTCGATTGCCACGACTATATGACTACGGTTGGATTTTGGGGTGCGGCTTCTCTGCAGGGAAGTCACCAGACCGGCGTTCGCTTGTTCCCTCGTACCATCCTCCGACGAGTGTGCCTTCCTCAAAATATAAATAGCGATGCCGGATTACGGCGGTGCTTTCCCAGTCTTCGAAAATCCATTCTTCTTGCCGGATACCATCTTTGGTGAAGGTGGTATGGATCGTCTGCGGCCCACCCCAGGATTTTAGGACTTGTTCTTTCGTCATGCCCACCATGACGCGATGCTGGTCGATATGCTGCTGAAAGTCCGGGTCCCGCAGCTGGGCGATCATCGGCCAGATCACCATCATGAGGGCAAAAATGACAAGTCCCGTATAAATGATGATCCGTACCGGTCGGCGTCGGATAAACGATTCCTCGTCGGGTTGCGGTTCGAGCAAGGCGGGTTCAGGGTTGGGTGTCTCGGTAGTCATAGTGCGTGAGGAGCCTGTCGGACGACCCCTGGAAGCGGCGAATGCTAACAGGGGGGGGGAAGGGGCGTCAAGAATCGGCACATTTTGTGAAAACGATTCCCAATAGAAGAGGAGGCTGTATACTCATTGTCGATAGGGTATGTGGATCGGGTGAGTGAGGCAGGTGATGGGATATCAGGGTACAGTACAACAATGTTGTCGTGCGGCGTTGGCCTGTGTCTTTGCCTGTGGACTGGCTTTGGGGCAGGGAGGGCTCTCGGAAGCATCTGCCGGTGCCATCTATTCGTATATCGATGACAAGGGAAATGCTGTCTATACCGACAAACTGGAAACCATTCCTGAAAAATACCGGGCGAAGGTGAAGGTCCAGCAACTGTCTGACCCGGAGTCGAAAGTATCTTCGGCCTTTCAATCGGTTCAGGAGACGATCAAAGACCGGGTAAAGGCGATCGGGTCTAAGGGGTCTTCAGGCACATCGGGTGCGAACCTGAGTAGTTTGGATCAGGAGACCATCCTCAACTATGCCGGAGCAGCAGCGGTCTTTTTGCTCCTGGTCATGTATTTCAGCAAAAACAGTCCCATGATACGGTTGTTGGCGTTGGGCTTACTGTTCGTCCTGGGGGTCGGCACACCGGTGCTCATTTATACGAGTACGGGCGGCACGCTCGATGTCATGAAACAGAAGGCAACGGCCACAAGTCAAGCTCAGCAGGACCGTCTCCAGCAAGCGCCGTAACAACCCTCCTTCCTTCGGCGGGATTCACACTTCCAGTGGTCTATTCTGCGTACTTCGGCACAGGAATGGTCTTGGCCGGCGAAGCCGGCACGGCGGATTGGCGGGCGAATTCGCCGGAATAGGGGTTGAGGATGGGTTCATGGGTATGCCGCTGCCGTTGGGTGACCAGTTGCAGGCTTTGAGCGCCGATTTCGACCCGGTCGATCAAGACGGATCGTGTCAGGCGATCGGGAAGTCCCTGCATCGAAAATAGTTGGTAGCTCAAGAGCCAATCCAGCCGGTCTTTCTTTTGCTCCCTGATAATGAAGCGGGCCTCCGGTGACGGTGTTCCTTTGAAGAGCAACACCCAGATATTGGAGCGGAAGGCGGGGCTGGCCTGCTCTGCCGACGGGCGAAACTCGGGAATCAATGACGGCAGCCGGTCGATCGGCACGGGCGGGGACAATTCAATATCCACCAGGCGCACGAACAGGAGCCGGTCCTCGCGCTGGTCGTTCGGATCAGCCGCATAGCTGAATGAATAGCGGATATTCGTCCCGTTGCGTGTGAAGGTATAGACGTCTTCTCCGTTTTCCGGAGAGACCAACTTGCTGAAATAGCTCGACCAGTCGGTGATCGGATAATACGTGAAGACGCGAAGGGCGGATTTGCGGTCGCGCACCGCCTGGGGGCGGCCCATCTTTGCATGCAGCTCTGCCTGAGTCAGGCCGAGAAAACCGTCTTCAAAGTAGGGAGCGGCATCAAGATTCGGCGGACGCAGCCAACATAGAACGACCAGGAGTAGGGTGATGAGAACGGCTGGCCCGGCTAGGTAAAGGCGAACCAGTGCGGCAGTCATAATAGGCGGGAATGGTATCGGCGAGACTAAATCGATGTCAAGGATACCGCTTCTGTCGGGTTGCTGGTGCAGCATGCATCCAGTATGATCACGACTCAGTTTTTCAATTGGGGAGGATCGAGAGTTGGTTACACAGATCAGGCAACAGGCTCAGATCGAGGCGCTGCTCAAGGAGCGTATTCTCATTCTAGACGGCGCTATGGGGACGATGATCCAGCAGCGTAAGCTGGACGAAGCAGCGTTTCGAGGCGAGCGGTTCAAGGATTGGAAGAAAGATCTCAAAGGCCACAACGATCTCTTGAACGTCACACAGCCGGGCATTATCGAAGCCATTCATCGGCAATATCTGGAAGCCGGGGCCGATATCGTCGAAACCAACACGTTCAATTCTCAGTCGATCTCGCTGGCGGACTATCACATGGCGTCTCTTGGCTATGAACTGTCCAAGGCGGGAGCGGAGTGTGCCAGACGGGCGGTCGAGAAGGTTCAAGCCGCACAACCGGGGCGACAGTGTTTTGTCGCCGGAGCGATCGGACCGACCACCAAGACCTCATCGATTTCAACGGATGTGAACAACCCCGCAGCCCGCGGGACGGTCTATGAAGAACTCGTGGCGGCCTACGGCGAGCAGGTACGCGGACTGCTGGACGGCGGGGCCGATCTTCTGCTGGTGGAGACCATCTTCGATACATTGAATGCGAAAGCGGCATTCTTTGCGATCCAACAGGTTTTTGCATCAGGCGCCCGGCCTGTGCCGATCATGGCGTCGGTCACGTTTATCCAGGCCGGGAGCAATCGAGGCGTCACGGGACAGACGGTTGAGGCGTTCTGGAACTCCATTTCCCATGTGCCGCTCTTAAGCGTGGGCATGAATTGCGCGCTCGGGCCCAAAGAAATGCGCCCGCTGATCGAAGAATTATCGCGCATTGCGCCGGTCTATCTGAGCGCCCATCCGAACGCCGGATTGCCGAATCCGTTGCTGCCGACCGGTTTTCCTGAAACACCGGACAGTCTGGCGCCCCAGCTGCGTGAGTGGGCGCAGAACGGGTGGCTCAACATCGTGGGCGGCTGCTGCGGAACGACGCCGGCCCATATCAAGTCGATTGCCGAGGTGGTGCGCGATATCAGGCCGCGAACGATTCCGGCGGTGGCTCCGTATACGAGGCTGAGCGGCTTGGAAGCGGTCACGATCCGTCCGGATTCCAATTTCGTGAATATCGGCGAGCGGACCAATGTTACCGGGTCTCCGGCCTTCGCCAAACTCATCCTGGCGGGCGACTATGAATCCGCACTCTCCGTGGCGCGCCAGCAAGTCGAAGGTGGCGCGCAGATCATCGACATCAATATGGATGAGGGCATGCTGGATTCCAATCAGGCGATGGAGAAGTTTCTGCGCCTTGTCGCGTCGGAACCGGATATCTGCAAAGTGCCGATCATGGTCGATAGTTCCAAGTGGGAGGTATTGGAAACGGGGTTGCGGAATATCCAGGGCAAAGCCGTCGTCAACAGTATCAGCTTGAAAGAAGGCGAGCAGAAGTTCGTCGAACAGGCCACGCTCGTGCGCCGATACGGCGCGGCGGTGGTTGTGATGGCATTCGATGAAAAGGGACAGGCTGACACGCTGGAGCGGAAGAAAGAGATCTGTACGCGATCCTATCGCATCCTGACCGAGCGGGTCGGGTTTCCGCCCGAGGACATTATCTTCGATCCCAACATTTTGACCGTGGCGACCGGGATCGAAGAACATAACGAGTACGCGCTGAATTTTATCGAGGCGGCGCGATGGATCAAGCGGAACCTGCCAGGAGCCAAGGTCAGCGGCGGTATCAGCAATATCTCCTTTTCGTTTCGCGGCAACAATGTCGTGCGTGAAGCGATGCATTCGGCGTTTCTCTACCATGCGATCAAAGCCGGGCTGGACATGGGTATCGTGAATGCCGGCCAACTCGCCGTCTACGAGGAGATTCCGAAAGACTTGCTCGAGCTGGTCGAAGATGTGTTGCTCAACCGGAGGCCCGATGCCACTGAACGGCTGGTGACATTTGCCGAGACGGTGAAGCAAAAGGGGAAAGTCGCGGTCAAGGACGACGAATGGCGTCAGGGCACGGTTGAAGATCGTCTGTCCCATGCGCTGGTAAAGGGCATCACGGACTACATCGACCAGGATGCGGAGGAGGCGCGGCAGAAGTACCAGAAGCCGTTGGCGGTTATCGAAGGGCCGCTGATGGCCGGGATGAATGTGGTCGGCGATCTGTTCGGGTCCGGCAAGATGTTTTTGCCGCAAGTGGTCAAGAGCGCGCGCGTGATGAAGAAGGCCGTCGCCTATCTCATGCCGTTTATGGAGGAAGAGAAAAAACGCCTGGGCAATTACCGATCGCAAGGCAAGGTGCTGCTCGCCACGGTGAAAGGCGATGTGCATGATATCGGGAAAAATATCGTCGGGGTCGTGCTCGGCTGTAACAACTATGAGGTCATCGATCTCGGAGTGATGGTGCCGTGCGAAAAGATTCTGGCCGCGGCGCGTGAACAGAACGCCGACATCGTCGGTTTAAGCGGCCTGATTACACCGTCGCTCGATGAAATGGTGCATGTGGCCAAGGAAATGACACGTGAGGGGTTCGCTGTGCCGTTGCTCATCGGCGGCGCGACGACGAGCAAAGCCCATACGGCGGTCAAGATCGCGCCGTCGTATGAGCCTGCTGTGGTACACGTGCTGGATGCTTCGCGGGCCGTCGGTGTCGTCGGCAGCTTGGTGAATGAGGCGAAGAAGCCGGGTTTTGTCAGCCAGATTCAGGAAGACTATGCCCGGATGCGTCAGGCTCATCAAGACCGAAGCAGCAAGCCGGTGTGGCCGATCGCCCGTGCCCGCGCCAATCGTTTGGCCACCGACTGGGCCACACTTGACATTCCGACGCCTGGTTTCCTGGGAGTCCGAGTGATCGCGGACCAATCGTTGACCGACCTGATTCCCTTCATCGACTGGTCGCCGTTCTTTCATACCTGGGAGTTGAGGGGGCGCTATCCGGCGATCTTTGATGATGCCACGGTCGGAGTGAAGGCCAAGGAACTGTACGATGACGCACGACAACTCCTGGACCAGATCGTCGAGAAGAAACTGCTTCGCGCCAAAGGGGTGTATGGGTTTTTCGCGGCAGCCGGTGCGGGTGACGATATCGAGCTTTATACGGATGCGTCGCGTACGGCTGTTCTTACGACTGTCCATACGCTGCGGCAGCAAGCAGAAAAGCCTGACGGGCAGCCCAATCGTGCGTTGTCCGACTACATTGCGCCGAAGGATTCCGGGCGAAAGGATTTCCTCGGAGCCTTTGCGGTGACGTCCGGCATCGGCATGGAGGAACTCTGCACACGCTTCGATAAGGATCATGATGACTATAATTCGATCATGGCGAAGGCGTTGGCGGACCGGTTAGCCGAGGCCTTCGCCGAGTATCTCCACAGGAAGGTGCGGGAAGAATGGGGGTACGGCAAATCCGAACGGCTGACGGCGGACGATCTCATTCGTGAAAAGTATCGCGGCATCCGCCCCGCGCCGGGGTATCCGGCTTGCCCGGACCATACGGAGAAGCGGCTGTTGTTCGATCTGTTGTCGGTTGAACAGACCACCGGCATCACGTTGACGGAAAGCTTCGCCATGCTGCCGGCTGCGGCCGTCAGCGGATTCTACTTCGCCCATCCGGAAGCCAAGTATTTTGCCGTTGGTAAGATCGGGAAAGACCAAGTCGAGGACTACGCCCTCCGTAAGGGGATGGACCAGCGCACGATTGAACGCTGGCTCTCGCCCAATCTCAATTACGAACCGGGCTGATCTGCCTGACACATACGCACTTCTGTTGGAATCACCTGTCTCTGTGATCTGAGGCCAAGCAGCTGTTGTCTTACTCGGCGGGCGTATCTCGTGAAGCGTGAAGCGCAGGAAGGAAAGAGTGCCTCCAGGTATTTGTGTGCGAGATGCGAGATACGCTTCACGAGGAACGTGGTTTCTTCAGACCGCCGACGATAGGAAATCGTCTTGAAGGTCGACGGCGGCGCCGCGAAGCGCATGCACGATCCGGTGGTACCGTTCGCCTGCCCAGCGGTTGAATGACTCGGCGTCAGGAAAAACGAGGTCCCAGGCTTTGACAGCGTCCAGCAGGAGCAGTTGCTGAGGTCTGTTGTCCCCGGGAAAGAGGACGATGAGTACGGCAGAGTTGCCTGTGAGGCTGATGTCGGTGAAGATATGCAGGGTTGCGGAGGAGGGCAGGGTTGTCTCGCGCGATGCCGCTTCAACGAGAGGCTGGTAGAGACGGCGAAGAAACTGTGAGGTCACTTCGTGAGGGTTTACGGGAGTCAGCAAGCGTGGGTTGGGTTTCTCGCCGAAGAGGTTTTCGGTGAGGTAGGTGGCGGCCTCCCATGTCGGCATGGCGCCTGAGGTTACGAGCGCTTCACAGAGATAAGCGATCCAGTTTCTGCGTTCCGCCCGATTCCGAACCGCCGCCGTTTTGTTTGCCATCACCGGCAATCCTTTCTTCTTCCAGTCTTCCTGTTGTCGTGGAGCGCCGATGCGCCGCTACATTTGTCGTCGTTCACGCGGCGCAGGCATCCAGTCGATGCCGCGATGAACCGTCACGGACAATGGAGCGGGTCTCTAGGAGTCGAGGAGTTTTTCGGGGGGTGTAGAGTCGGCATATTGGTCGCGGATTTGCACGAGTTCGTCTGTAGATGAAAAGAAGATGTCGAGCAGTTCGGGATCGAAGTGCTCGCCGCGGTGTTTGAGCATGAGTTCGATCGCATGGCCGATTTCAAATGCCGGTTTGTAGACGCGCTGGGTTGTGAGCGCATCGAATGCATCGGCGATAGATGCGATGCGGCCTTCGATGGGAATCGCTTCCCCTTTGAGGCCTCGTGGATAGCCGGTGCCGTCGAATCGCTCGTGGTGGGTATAGGCGATGACGGCTGCAACTTTGAGCAGTTCCGCATCTGATCCACTGAGGATGCGATAGCCGATCTCCGCATGTTGCGCAATTACTCCGAATTCTTCCTGGGTGAATTTTCCGGGTTTCAATAAGACATGATCAGGGGTGCCGATCTTGCCGATGTCGTGCATGGGACTGGCGGTGCGGATCAGATCGCACCGATCGGAGGACATTCCGCTTCGGCGCGCGAGCAACTCGCAGTAGTGACTCATTCGGTGAATATGCCGGGCGGTCGAGCTGTCACGAAACTCGGCGGCGATAGCCAAGCGTTGAATGGTTTCCTCGCGCGAGAGGCGCAACTCTTTCTCGCTGCGCTCCAGCCAGTCCAACGCCTGCTGCAAGGCTATGGTGCGGGTGCGCACAATATCTTCCAGATTCTCCCGGTGAAAACGGTTTTCTAATTCCAGCTTGCGGCGGCGAAGGGCGTTGGCCACGTTGATCAACACCTCGCTGGACTCGAATGGCTTGACGATATAGCCGAACGCGCCTACCTCGATGGCCGCGTTGGCCAGGACCGAGCTGTCGAGTCCTGTGACCATGATGGCGGCGGTCTCCGGACGTTCCGAGAGAATATTTCGGACCAGGTCCATACCGGACTCACCGGGCATGTTCACATCGCACAGCATGAGTGCGAAGGAGTGTGTGTCTAATTTTTTGCGAGCCTCGCGGGCGTCGGCGGCGAAATCGACGGGGTATCCGTGAGGGCTGAGGAGATAGCCGATCACTCGCCGGATGGGTTCTTCATCATCGACAATCAGAATGTTGCGGTTGTCGAGCAAGGCTTGGTGCGCGTTTCGATCCAGAGGTGTTTGCATGGGGTGTCGGTGGCTAACTGAGTTTGAAGGTTGCTGTTCTCTGTCCACGTGTGTATCGGTCGATTCGGTCCTATCTGAAGGACTGCAAAGAATCTATAACGCGACTGCATCTTTTATGCCATTGAATATTCATTTGGTGCGGCGAGGTGCTTGACGGAAAATCCGTTTTAAAAAAATGGTACCGGAGATGAATTGCTATGCCTGGTGCTGTGTGCCGCGTTGCGCCATCACCGGTGAAGTAACGTGGTGAGCGACAGCGCGTCAACCTAATACGGAATCAGGTGTACAGAATTATCCGCGGTGGTCTCCGAATTTTGTACAAGTTGGATAGATCTCCACGACTGATGCAATGAAATTATCTCAACCCGTGCAACAATGCGTGAAGCGGCCGAGCGTTTGCGCTTTCTCCGGCCCTTCACTATAATCGCGACGGTATTGAAGAAAGGGAGATGGAATGAGCGGAATCACGGGCTTAGTGCGGTTCGATGGGCGGACAAAAGATCAAGTTCGCCCCGTCAAGGTGACAAGAAACTTCATCAAACATGCCGAGGGGGCTGTTCTCATTGAGATGGGGGATACCAAGGTCATTTGTACCGCCTCGGTGGAGGAAAAGGTTCCGCCGTTTCTGAAGGGGAAAGGGACCGGGTGGGTGACGGCAGAATACTCGATGCTGCCACGTGCGACCCATGAACGGTCGTCGCGGGAAGCCGTCAAGGGGAAACAGGGCGGGAGAACCTTAGAAATTCAACGGTTAGTGGGCCGTTCGCTGCGTTCGGTGACCGATCTGTCTCAGTTGGGTGAACGTTCGATCTGGCTCGACTGCGATGTGATCCAGGCGGATGGGGGGACCAGAACGGCATCAATTACCGGCGCGTTCATCGCCCTGGCTGATGCCTGTCTTGCGCTCAAGAAAAAGGGGCTGATCAAGCGTCTGCCTCTGATCGATTACCTGGCGGCCGTGAGTGTGGGGAAGGTGGGCGGCGAAGTCATGGTGGATTTGGCCTATACCGAAGATTCGATGGCTGAAGTGGACATGAATGTCGTGATGACCGGCCGGGGGCGGTATGTCGAAGTACAGGGAACGGCGGAACGCACGCCCTTTGCAAAACAGGACATGGACGAATTCTTGGCTCTCGGTTGGCAGGCAATTCAGCGGTTGACGGTGATTCAGAAAGAATTGATCGGCGAGCTCGATTGACGTGCCGGTGGTGAAGGAAATCGTATTGGCAACCCGCAACCGGCACAAGGGCGCGGAGTTAGCCGCGATCTTGGGTGATCTGGGCATCACCATCAGAACATTGGACGAGTTTCCTCATGTGCCGGAGGTCGTTGAAGACGGGGCAACCTGCGAGGCCAATGCCATCAAGAAGGCCCGGGAGGTGGCCGCCGCAACCGGCCTTCCTGCAGTAGCCGACGATACGGGATTGGAAGTCGATGCATTGAACGGACGCCCGGGGGTCTACGCCGCGCGTTACGCCGGGGAGCATGCGACATACGAGGATAATTGCCGGAAGCTGATCCAGGAATTGCACGGAGTGGATCCCGCGCAACGGACCGCCCGATTCATCACCGTGGCGGCGCTTGTGCTATCTTCCGGGGGTGGGGTGCAAGTCGCGACCGGGGAATTGTGCGGGACAATTACAGACGCGCCGGTTGGTTCGAAGGGGTTCGGGTATGATCCGGTGTTCTTCGTGCCTGAATTGGGAAAGACCCTGGCCGAATTGACGCCGGACGAAAAAAACCGTATCAGCCATCGCGCCAAGGCTTTTCTGAAGTTGCGAGATCTGCTGTAAGTGCCGAGAAACGTCGGGGCGTAGCGCAGCCCGGTAGCGCGCCTGCTTTGGGATCACAAAGACGGGGGTTGCTCAAGTCGTTGACGACATGGGCAATCCCCTTGTCATTACTAGCGATTCTCCATTTATTCCAGTCAGTCCAATTCAGTTGTGTTGTCCGCTTTTCTGCCTGAATCAGTCCTGTTTCTAACACCGTATTAACACCTGAAGCGGGTGGCCTTGCACCATGCCGGATTGCCTTGCTGATCTGTCTGTGTACTGGCTGGAGGTGGCACCCACACTTGCGTGGTGGATGTTATAGCTACGGGGGTCCCATGGGGGGTAGCTGTACTGGGTGACAGCATCCACGCCAAAAACTATTCCTGAAAACTTTTCCGGGGCTGAGAAAAAAAGGGGGTGGCAGAGGGAAAAGAGCCAGAGGTTCTCCGCTAACACTGTCTTGTTGACATCGGCGTCCGAAGCCACCTCGCGGCAACTGGTGGGAGAAATTTTTATCGTGACGATCTTTCTCGCGTCATGCTATCGGACGATTGCGCTTGATGCCGGGCGACTGTTGCGGCTGCCATACTTTCCTTGATAGCTCCAGGCCCGCGCGATGTGATCGCGATCATAGGTGAAAATTCTTCGATGCATCCAAGAAGACCCCTTGACAGAGCTTTGACCAAAGTTGCCAGAGTAGTACCCACCCCCACCCCAACTTACACCGCTCTCTCTCCATTCGCAGACTTCTCCGCCGTCGGTCAGCGGTGAGCATATGTCAGGTGGACCCTCTTTCTTAATCCGTTCATCTTTGCTCTTGCCAAGCCACTGATTCCACTCAATCTCCATCCTGTCCAGTCGCTCCTCGTAGTACGCCGTACAGCTCAAACCGTAGCCACAGAGCAGGTAGCTACAACCGCTGGTCAACATCGAAAGCAGAAGTAGTGCAAAAAGCTGCATGGTGACTCTCCCATGATGTTCTGCATGAGGTTAGAATTTCGGTCGGAATTATAGAATGTCGCACTTAATGTGTCACTTATACGATCGAGTTACGGGTTGTGGGGATGCTAAATGAGCGTGAATGGTAGATTGGGGGGCTGTGATCCAGGCCACAAAAAAGGGAAATGACGAGGCGGATTACATGCACGCAGGAAACAGGCCATAAAGAGCCTATTTGTGCGCGTAATCTGTAATGCGAGATCTCAGATAATCGTGAGTTAATGGCCTTTGCCAAATTAAGGTGCCTGAGCAATCAGCCTAGAGTGACTCCTCTACAGTTTTCAAGGTGCCACGATCAATATCAACTGAAATGGAGAGTTGGGGTTCACAACTAGTAGAGAAGAATGGTGACCCTTTGTAGGGCTTTCTTGCGCCTAAATAGATCTTCATGAATGGTTCTTCGGTGCCGTCAATGCGTATTGAGGTGCTGAGGAAGATGCGGCCCTGGCAAATCAACGTACTGATGAAGAGGTCGTCTGGTTCGTTGGTAATCCTTACTGGATAACCGGCGGTGCGGGCTAATTCCAATCCAAGCGCGAGGAGTTCGATTTGCTCTTCGTCCCTGCTGGTTGCGTCTGATCTAAAGCCATTGAATATATGTCGCTCCCACATTAGGAACCCCAATAACGCACAGATCGTCAGTCCAATAATGATTTCATCGAAACCACGACAATACTCAACAGAGATAACGAATAGTATGAAAAACAAAATAAGTATTGGTGCGTGCAGCCGTTCGGCAAGGCGCTCTTGTTTTTCCCTCCAACATTCGTGATCCATGTAATATTTCTCGTGGAGCTGCTGCCTGTCTAGCAATTTCTCTAATATCTGAGACGGTCTATCATTCGCAGAACCATTCATGCTGTTCACGGCCTTCGCTGCTTGATGAATCGTTGACGGTATTTGCGGTATTTATAGGTGTTTCTTAACTCGAATGAGCATTGCTAGTGAGTGCGGAACAGGCGATCTCGTTGCCATTCACAATCGTTCTCCATTGAGACGCCAGGCGTTTACTCGTTGTTGCTTCACATGCCGTTGGATGCACTCGTAGTAGCGGTGTAGCACCAGCGCAGCCCATCTGACCATGCGAATATCTTCATTTGTTTCCTTCGCAAGGTGCTTCCAATAACCTCTAATCTGCTTGACGTAGCCCCCATCCGGTTGGTTCGGAGCTTCCCACCCATGGTTTTCTAACTCGATGATGATTTGCGTGTGCCTTCCAACGGGCTGGAAGAGATGGGCAAGAAAATCAATTTGCTCCTGCTTCAGAAAACCGCTGGCCCATTGCAAGTCGTCATCCAGTGCCCGCAGTGGCCAGGGCACGCCCGCTTCATACAGTCGTAAGGCCTCCCATACGTCAAACCCGGTTGCATTGCTGAGAAACCAGACCGTCCCCGCAGGAGTCAGTAGCTCGTCAATTTCTTCCTGAGTCAAGACGGAATGGACCGGTCTCTCCAGAATGTCGGCATGGAACTTCCTAGACCAAATTTTATCCAAGCCAATGCCAAGCTCGCGCAGGTCCTTCGTTCGTTGGCACAAAGCATATTGCCCAGGATCGCCAAAGATTCGCTCTGGTGCGTCTGGGTGGTGGAGTGGGCTGTCAGGGGAGAGGCGATAATTCAGGCTCACTGCCGAACCTTCACTTGGGTGGTGGTGGCTCCGCGATCACTTCTTGTCGCATGCGAATGTCCACAGATCGTGAGAAACGCTATTCACTGGAACCGATTTCAAGCTGTCTTCTGGTTGGTGGCGATACACGATCTTACCGCGCCCCATATTGCCAGAGAAATAGGTGGCTTGTCGCCAGCGGGTTTGCCCGTCTGAACAGTGGTATTCACTATGGGTCTTGAACGATAAGTGCGTGTGCTCTGCTACGTGTTCTGCGGTCTCGAAGTCGTACAACTCCCACATCGTTACGAGATTCCCGGTGCGATGGATGGTGTCGGGATTCACATAAATGGTCATGCCAGGTTTGCCGTTATCTATTTCCATCCATTCCGCATATGCTGGGGTACTGTTCAGGAACAGAAGCGGGAGGAGAATCACGGGAAGGCTGAGAGCTATACGTGTCTCTAGTCTGGGCTTCCTTCGGTTGTGTCGCGTCCCCCAAATACCGCATGCCAGGTATTCAGTGAAATCGGCAATGGCAGAGCCAGAGTTGAGAAGCATAGGCCACGTTCGTGAAGGCAAGACCGGATGAATACTTTAGTCTGTAGCTCGATAGTATTCAAGAGGTCAACATCACGGGCATGGGAACCCGTGGATCGAGAACCTCACCAGAGGCGCTGTTTGGTAGAGAGGTGGCTCGGCTGAGAAAGCGCCTCGGCATCTCTCAGGAGGAGCTTGCCTTTCGAGCAGAAGTCCACCGAACCTACATTAGCCAGCTTGAACGAGGGCTGAAGTCGCCCACCCTGAACATGATTCTCAAACTATCCTGTGCGCTAAAGGCGTCAGCAAGCAGGTTGGTAGCAACTGTAGAGAAGCAACTGTAGCGGTCGCATGATCGACAATGCCCCGTCCCTTAGCACCGCTTTTGCCACTTCCACGGCGGCACGGGAGCCTCGTAGCGAAACGTATTGTAGGAGAGCGAAGGATCAAACCGCAAGACAGGCCGTAAGTTGGCCTGGGTCGAAGAATTCCAGGCGAGGGGCGCTCTGCCTGGGGGGGATTGATCGCCAAGAACATTAAAACAATTTAATTTTCTGGACCACCGCACTTTTCATTTTTGACAACTATAATACTTGTAGGGGAAATAAATTAGTGGCCTTTTTTGAAAAGAGAGGACTTGACTCGTTAAATTGCGGGTTTACCTCTTCCCGCAGGAGGTCCCCCAAAAGGGAGTGGTCAGGGCGTTTCTGCGCTAAGAGCCGCTCCCGTCGTCGTGGTGTGCTCACTGTGTTCCCCTAGGATAGTACATACGTACATATCTCTCTCCCCCTGTACGTATCCCATATACACCGTATCCTCTAGCGCTCTATCCACTACTACATGGTAGTAGCAGTATTCGGTACCCCTAGGGACCCTTCCGTCTATGGAAGCAAGTCATTGTTCCTATCACACTGCCTAGAGGAGGTATCAATGAGTGAGGAGTTAACAACAGATCTAGCCTGGGCTGCGGGTGTTTTTGATCACGGAGGCTATATCAAACAAAAGAATAGGACCCTATATCTTCGTGTAACGTTCCTGTTCGAGGGGCTTAAGGCGGCACGCTTTCAAGCCGTTCTGGGAATAGGCAAGCTGTATGGGCCATACAAGCGAGGAGGAGGAAGAACTCTTCAGTGGGTATATGAGCTTACTGGACGTGAAAAGGTTGCTAGGGTTCTCGCCCGGCTATATCCGTACTTGACCAAGCCATGTCGCTATCAAGGGCTTCTCGATCAGGGAGGAAGCTCCATCAAGGAGGCTTCCTCTTATCTTTATAAAGAGGAAGCAGGGATTGCTTTGGCCACCGCTTAACTGGAATTTGCGCTTGATTGATTGTTCTGGTGGGGCTGGGTTCAGGTTGGCTTATTCGGTCATCTCTCTTGCGGGGGAGTCTGGGTGATTGAGTGGCAGATTTGAACGTGGCCTCACCTAATTCACAGTGGCGAGCTGGAAGGCGCTGGAGTGCGAGGCCTCTTATCAGAGAGGCCGAGCACGGAAGCGCTCTTCCCTCGCCCCGCAGGGGCGACTAGCAGTAGCCACCACGATTGAATGGTCGGGAGGGTATATGAGCGGCTAGATAGCGCACTGAAATAACTTCACTACATGAGGCCCAGGGTTACCCTAGCCACGACCGCTATTTCTTTTGAAATCGTGAGCTAGCCCCTGGGTTTTTATTTTCTAGAGGTATCCAGAGGTATCCTATGACACCCATGAAGGCGATAAGAGCGAAGTGTATGGATTGTACATCCAACCATCCCAAGGAAATCCGTGAATGTCGGATTACTACGTGCCCTCTATGGCCGTATCGGATGGGAAAGCGACCTAAAACAAACGAACCCATGCTAATTGAAGGAGTAGAAGACCATGCAGCGGCTCATGTCAGTTAAAGAAGCAGCACACTTAACGGGGCTGTCAGCCCATACCGTGTATGGCATGGTCAGCCAACGGCGAATTCCGTTCGTGAAGGTGGGGCGACTGGTGAAGTTCGACGAGGCCATGCTGCACGCTTGGCTTAAACAACATACCGTGATGCCGATGCCACGGAAACACGATTGACATGCGTTAGCTAATAGACTAACTTAATAAACCGTGAAGACACGGCTGAAAGAGTGGCGAGAGCGACGGGGGTTGAGCTTGCGTAAACTTGGGGAATTGTCGGGAGTCCATTACGTATCCTTGGCAAGACTCGAAGCAGGACAGCTTGACCCTCAACTCTCTACGCTCCTGAAGCTGTGCGAGGCGTTACGGATTTCTCTTAACCAACTTGTAGAAGTGGCACTACAGCCACGGAAAGGCAGGTAGTCCAATGGGACTGACCAAACGGAGGGATAGTTACTATGTCGAGTTCCCGGTTCTTGACGATGGAAAAGTGCTTCGCTTGGCACCGTCTGGGATGGGGAAGCTTAGGCGCTGGAAAGTCGGCTCACGAAATCGGGGCTATGCCAAAGACCAAGAAGCGGTCATTAAGACTCGGCTCTTAGCAGGGCAGATGCTTAGTCCGGCAGTGGCACGGGCGCAGGCCGTGACGTTCCGGGAATGGGCCGAGACGTATCTCTCTCTTGAGGTGGTCCGCAAGCTTGCGACCTATGAAGATCGAAGACTCAAGGTCGGGCATTTGGTCGAATTCTTCGGGGATCGGCCATTGTCCTCCATCACGCCTGAAGATGTAGCGGCATATCGGGCGCAGCGCGTGCAGTATCCCATGATCCGTTGTGGTGGGTGTCGGAAGCGGTTAGGGAAATCAGTCTGTGCCATATGCGGATGGAAACGGCGAGACAGCCCGTTGCCTGTTTCAGTGCAAACGGTCAACCATGACCATACGGCGCTGACGCATATGTTCAATGTGGCGAAGAGTCACCGCTTTAAGCTGATACTCGACAATCCGGCCTCGCATATTGCGAAGCCGGACCCGAAGAATGAACGGGACCGAATAGCGAGCGTGGAAGAATGGGCGGCGCTCCAGCGAACCGCAGCGCCGCACTTGCTGTGTTTCCTGACTATCGCCTACCACGTCGGGCCACGAAAAGGGGAACTGCTTAAGCTGGAGTGGTCGGACGTTGACATGCGCCGTCGGGAGTTCACGCTACGGAAGACCAAGAACGGGGAGACGCGAGTCGTTCCCATGACCCCCGACGTGTTTGATACCTTCACGGCCTTATATCGAGAGCGCCGCCTAGACACTCAACGGGTGTTCCTGTATAACGGGAAGCCCTGGAAGAATCCACGAACGGCCTTTGCTGGGGCATGTCGGCGGGCAGGGATTACGGGGCTTCGGCTTCATGATCTTCGGCATACGGCCAGCACGAACCTAAGGCGGGCAGGGGTTGATACAATGACGGCAATGAAGATTGTCGGCCACAAGTCGGAACAGATGCATCGGCGGTATAATACGATTCAGCCGGAAGACCTGCATGAAGCTGCGGCGAAGCTTCAGAGATATACGGCTAACACTGTAATAACACTTGCCTCTACGGCGACATCGGGGCAATGTGTAAGTGATTGTAATTCCAACGTCGGGGCGTAGCGCAGCCCGGTAGCGCGCCTGCTTTGGGAGCAGGATGTCGGAGGTTCAAATCCTCTCGCCCCGACCACACCGCACTTCGTGTGGGCCGTCGCCTCTTTATCGCCTCTAGACGATTGACGGCGGCGGATAAGCGCCTTCGGCGTCTTCTCACTGAGTGTAACCACCATACGGTTAGAATATTTAGACGGAGTGGAGCAGATCGATCCAGCCGAGAAATTGTTATGAGACGTTCTTCCGAACGTCTTTGAGGAGCAGGAAGAGATGCAAGGGATCAGTCGGCGACGGGAAGAAATCGAAGCGCTCGTAAAACTTTCTCGCCACATCATCTTTCGCATGAACCACCAAGGCGCGAATTCCTGCTATGTCGGCTGCTTGCAGAGTCCGGAGCATTGCATCCTTCAGTAGTGCCGCACCGGCTCCTTGCTTTTGCCAGTGGAGATCGACGGCTAACCTGGCCAGCAGCATGACGGGAACGGCATACTTGGCGAGCCCTTTCTTCACTCGTTCCGGGGCCTGGTCGTGCTCCACCGCGCCCACAGCGAGCGTGTAGTAGCCGATCACGGCTTCCTCGGCCAATCCCACATAGGTCTGTGATCCGCCGCTGCGATGATTCTCAAGCGCGTGTTTCTGGAGGAAACGATTGAGCGATTCCTGCCCACAGTCGAATGCGTCGACGGCATGGTGCGGCTGAAGCTTTTCGATGCGCCTTGTCAACGTGTGTTGTGTTTGTCTTGAGCGTCCGGCGCAGGTGTTGCTTCAAAGAACCCTGGCTCTGTTAGTAGGCGCTGCATCCGAGGAAGGTGGCGGGGAGGAGCATCGAGCGCAGCGATGAACTCAGTCCATTTGGCCTTGCTCAAAGAGAATATTCGCCGATCCGCCAATGCTTCATCGGCGCGGGCCAGTGCGCTTTCAAGGACAAACGCGCTTACGGTACGATGAGAGGCAGCGGCAGCAGCTTCCAGCGTTCGTTTGGTTGCGGAGCTGACCCGAAGATCTAGTTTTTCAGTCCGTAGTGCGCGAGCCGGCATAGGACACCTCTCATTTTTGATAAAGTAACGTATTGCCAAAAGTGTGTCAAGACAATGTCATGACTGAAGAATCGTTTCCGGTATTGCTCGATGGATGCTGTGGGGCTTGACGCAAACCGGGTAACGCTTCAGACTAGCTACCCGGAATAGATAGTGCTGAGTGTGGGTTAGATGGATGGGTAGAGGCATGATTCCAAGCCGAAGCTTCAAAATTCAGGACTCACCACGATCAGAAGTGCGCCCGTAGCTCAGTCGGATAGAGCATCAGCCTTCTAAGCAGGCAAAGGGGGATTGGCTAAGTCATTGACGACATGGCCAATCCCCTTGTCACGAGCGGAGATTCGCATTTTATCCACCTATCTCTTTCTGTTTCTTTCTGGCGCGAATTTGGCCGATTTGTCCGAATTTCTAACACTGTATTAACACTTGATTGAGTAGGCAGTTTTAGGTGAAGAGACGGAGGTATGAGCTTGTTCAGGGGTATTTTCACAAAGGGTTGATCAGTCAACGGCTTTCCCTTTTCGAGGTTTTGTAGCTGCTTCCTAAGTCTCTATCGATTCGCTGGAGTCGATTGATCCTCTTATTTTGAACGCCGCCATCACGATTCATTACATTAAAGGTCTGCTGATTTTCATTCGAAAAACCGAAAGGGATGGCCATTGGGCAGTGCTTGCAATTCAGAGGGTGTCCTATGATACGCCATTGCCGGCAACCATCTCACTTTCGACAGCCCAATGGGTTCTGCCCCGTTTCGGCGGACAGACGGCCTCGGGGAGATCATGGCAAGCAGTCATGGCACGGGGTTGCACGATAACCCGCGGAGGGGTAACCCGTTGTGCGTCAGTGCGCGAGCGAAAGTTCGGTGGAACGGAGCCGAATCTATTTGGATGGAAGCGCTGGCGATCGGATCATGTCGAGGCCATCATCGACCGTCCGTTTTTGACCCTGAGCCGAAGTCCACGACCGACCGTTATCCGGTGGTTCCATCGGATGACAGCGGCATCGAGACCCCAGGGGGGTAAACTTCCCGAAAATCCCCATGTGAAATGCCAGCCCAACGTTGGTCGATTTCTCATGGAGTTTGACTTATGCTGATGCTGGTCCAAAAACAAATGATTAGAGACTGCCTGAAAATTCTGCAGCCGACATCTCGAATTGCGTTTTTAGCCGCACTCTTTTTTGCGATGGCCTCCATCACAAGCACCCCTGTGGTCTATGGTGGTCCACGTATCCAATCCAAACCACTCCCATTGACATCCTATGAAGTGACTCAGATCGGCCAGATCATTTCTCATCCGCAGGCATACAATCTGCGTCTGGCGAGATGTAAGGGACAAGTGGCGGCATTGCGGACCATATCGCATGGGAGTGGAATGGCAGAGACGCAAGTTTTCTCACTCACAGATAGTACGGGCACGATCGAGATCTTCTATAATAGAAATGATGGGCATATTGGACCCTTAAAAACCGAATTGCTCATGGAGGGGAATATGGTCGATGTTCTGGTCCACATTGCTGCCCTCAATTCCCCTGGGTCAGAAGATGGCGGTCTCGCTGTCAATCTCAAATGGGTCGAACGTCAAGAAAACTGATCACATTCAGGGGCACATATTCGACGCTCTTGCCTAGAGGCGCATTCAACACGGTTGTTTCTGAACAGCCAGATCGTGACAGAGCACCCTATGAAAGTTTTGTGACTCGCAGGGACGGATGAGGAATCTTTCTGCTGGGCACTGGCCTGCACATGCGTAGACTTATCGATGTCAAAAGCCGCGCCATGATAGCCGATAGCCTCATGGGCAGCATGCCCTCGTCCGTCTTGGCGTTGAGTCTACTCGGCTGCGTACTGGCGGCTTCTCCGATTTATTCCGAAACAATACCGCCGGTAGCCGGCCCCACCGCTGAGCCCATCCTGATTAAAACATTGCTGGAGAGCGCCACGTCATATCAGGGACATACTGTTGCTGTGATGGGGAAAGCGCGAGAGGTTGAAACATTGCCACCTTTGCCCGGAGGGAAGAAGTGCAAAATCATGTACGACAGCTACATCTTCACCGTGGAAGATGAATCTGGGGCAATTCGTGTTGAAGTGAGGGGGACGTGTGGCATTCAGGGGCAGGTAGATGTTGTCCGTGAAGGAGAGTTGGTGCTTGTTGAAGGAATATTTATTCACCTCGTGTCGGGGAACCTCAGTTCACCGAGCCCCTTGATACATGCACTGAATTGGAGAGTCAGACGGCTTCCTGAGCAAGATCGATTGCAAAAGAGTTGTTTCCGACCTCTTCGAAATCTTCCTTTGATCTTCAACTGAATCCAACAGATAGCGGCTAATTCTTCACAACGTTTTTGACATGCCCCCGGACAGCCAGTCGCCTCAACTAATTATTTTGCCATTCTTTGATTTCTAGGATAAGCATATAAAAGTAGGGTCCGCGGGTCGGAGTCCTGGTCTGGGTAATGGCAGGCGTGCAACCCAAGCGATTACCTCGTATCGGTGTTGATGAATACGGCAGGACGCCACTCCACTACGCAGCAGCAGACTCGCAGTCTGATGAGGTCACTCGATTGCTGTTAACAGGCGCCGACGCGAATGCTCAAGACAACAATGGGTGGTCTCCTAGAGGTGGCCCCAACTGGTTGGACAGAATGTTCCATTTCTTAAGTGGCGCCTCGCGATGGTCTGACTACGCGGCAGTGAGCCGTGGCGTCAGGTTGTCGCAGTACACCTCTTCGGGCGTCTTGCCGTCAAGCGATCGGTGCGGCCTCGTCCGGTTGTAGAACGTCAGGTACCGCTCTACGCCCTTATGGGCGGCGCTGATACTGTCATAGGCCTGCAAATATTGCCTCCTCGTACTTCACGCTCCGCCATAGCCGTTCGACAAACACGTTGTCCCGCCAGCAGCCGGTGCCGTCCATGCTGATCTGGATGCCATGAGGACCGCTTTATGGCGGTGCGATCTCGGGGCCGAACTTCCGCTCGTGGCCGAGACTTGCCGGTCGATATGTTTACACTTTCATATCGTCTGTCAGATCAAACTTAAGCTTGTTCATTTAAATCCCCAGCCGATTCCGCTTTTGCCCCTTTAAAAGTTTTTGGGTGCTTGCCATTTCGCCGCCCTGGCTGACGGTCGTAGTGCTTCGCGCTGTGCACCGTCTCACGCCAGCACGCTGTCATGGCCGCTGCTTGACCAGCGCTTGCCGACCGCCCATCCAGGCCGCCTGTGTTCTCCTGCTCGTTGAACTTGGCTTCCGGTTTCCAGCGAGAAGCCAAAGTTCAACAACCAAGAAAGGAGAACACGTTATGGCAATCAACCAAAAACCCTTCCATCACATCCGCGTCGGCTCGGTCCGGGCCTCCATCTGGGAGAATCCTTCCGAGAAGGGGCCGTTCTTCTCCGTGACTTTTTCACGGAGCTTTAAGGATCGCTCCGACCAATGGCAAACCGGCCAGTCCTACCTGGTCCGCAATCTGGATGCGCTAATCGATTGCGCCCAGGAGGCCAAGGCGTTTATCCGCCGTCATCGTCAAGCAACCACGAGGGTGGCCTAAGGGCCACCCGTTCATATTTGAAAGGATATTCATCATGAAGACCTATACATCTTTTGCAAACTTGCTTCAGTGGCTGCTTGGCGGTGATAAGGCTGTAAAATTCACCGTGGAAGGCTATATGCCGTTATCTGTCGAGCATATCGGCACCAGTGGCGAGGGGCATCAACTGGTCGCCATCGCCCATACCGGCCTGCAAAACGGCGATGTCATGTTTGACTCCGAAATGGTCTTTCGGTTTATCGATTGGCAAGGTGCGCAGCTGGCCGAGCCGATCTCCTTCCGGAATGACTATGCCGGCATCCATCAGGAGGTCTATCGGTACAATGACGAAGGCAAAGCCACCCATGTGGAT
This sequence comes from Nitrospira sp., assembly GCA_046604365.1. Taxonomy (GTDB): domain Bacteria; phylum Nitrospirota; class Nitrospiria; order Nitrospirales; family Nitrospiraceae; genus Nitrospira_D. Next base: position 28,680 of record JBJACV010000005.1, on the reverse strand, counting down.
ACCCGGCTCAAGGCCGAGCTCAAGAGCTTTGCCCGGATGTGGTTCCGCAATCTGAAAGCACAGGGGTTCCTGTCGCCTCAGGCCACCAGGCAGCGGCTATCCTGAGGCATCAGCCTCTCGCCCCTGATCGCTCTGGCGGTCAGGGGCATTTTTGTGCTTCGGGTTTCTTCCCACGAGGTGCAATCAGATCTGGACAAATATGCCCGCTCAGCGCGGTTCCATGAATGTAAGGTTTTCGCGTGAGCGCTCTGGTCGCTATGTTCGATCTGAAGCGCCAGGTGTTGAGCAACGAAGTCAAGTATAACGAGGATGTACGGCAGTTACATTTCGACCAATAAACTCAGGCTACATACCTTGCCAAATGCCAATAGCTCTACATTCCAAACGAACTCATCCATAGTCCAACCGGGGCATCCAGTACCATCATCCGTTTAGCATGATCATGGTAGATTGTCATTTCCTCCAGCGGTACGGAGAAATGCCTGCCAGATGCCATCTCATACAGGCTCACACTGTGACCATCGCATTCTTCGATTTGGCACTCAATCGAAAAGACCTGGCGTTGTCGTAACCATTTATCTCGTTCAAAGCAGCGAAAGGCGATGTGCTGATGTTCATCTTTGATGCGAAGAATCTTTCCAGCTTTCGTATTTCGGCTCGCGATGAGCTCGTCATAGACTTTTGGTGAAGCCTTCACGCTCTCCGCCCCGACTCGTACATACGCAGGACCGGAAAAGTGTGGGCGATCCTTGCTGGCCGTTACCAGTGCGGCGAGAAGACTTTTCCCTTCACTTTCAAATATCCTGATTTGACACGTGATAGGAGGGAAGCAGTCTCGCTCCGATACTTCCCTTATGGTCTTCTGAAGAGAATCGGGGTTTTTTATACCTAGCAGAGTTCCCGTATCACTGATGCCAATAAACAAAATGGCGGTCTTACCTTCTGGGACGGAATTAGCGAAGGCAACCAAGGTCTTACGAAGTTCAGCATTAGCGCTACCAGCACCTTCTGGTTTACGTTCGGTAAAGCCGTCTTCATGGTCTTTCAAGCGTACAAGTAGTGCTTTATCATCCATCGGATGCCTTCGTTGGAAGCATAGTTGAACCTGTACCATAGGGAATCGAGAGGCGCAAGGAGCGTCCCAGGTTGACCATCAACCAAGGGGATATTGCTCCCCTGCGGAACACAATCCAAGGGGAAATGTTGGCTCTCCTCCGCAGAAGCATCCCAATGAAGCTATCGAATAAGGCTCTTTACTGCAAACCGCCGCTCATCTTTGAACAGAATTTCTATGTGGCGATGACCCGCAAGAGGTGTTGCGCTGATCCTTTTTACGCGCGCGGTGTGTATCCAATCGCTTGAGAATTCGAAGTGTCTGTTTGCGTAAGGGGTCTGAAAGGGAGAGATGTCCGCTCTCGAACTTCGGGATGCAGAGACTAAGGACTGCCTCAAAGTCTTCCCGAAGGGATTGCTCGCTATGGGTGTGTTTCAACAGCAGCAGCTTTGAGCCGTGGCATGCTCTAACTATCCGACCGCTACCACACGGGCAATCGTGATGACCACGATAGCCGGTTTCGATGAGAAAGCAGATGATCGTGAGAACGGAGACCTCGTCTTGTAGATCGAGCGTATCCATGTAGTGGTACAAAATGCCTTCGCTCCCGTGCCGCGCTTCACTGAACGGGTGTCGTCCGTGTTTCTTGAAGAAACAGAAACCATAGAGATAAGGAATCACAAGACGATTAACGAATCCGAGGAGCGTTGGTTCTTCAAGAATCAAGCGACGCTGTTCGACGGGAACTCCGAGGCAGAGCGTACCACTTGGATTGCGATGTCCATAATCAGAGCCTATTCGACCACCCGTCTCCTTCACGGTCGGTAATGTTGTGGGAAAATCTCCCGGTATAGTCAGTTCGATATCGAATGACTCCGCAATGGTTTCGAGACCGTCGGCGGATGCTTCAAACGGAAGCGCACCGGCCACAATCGTTTCGGCTGTGCCCTCAACAACTGTCGCCAGGTTCTTGTGAACGTCTGTCAGCTCGGCGATTTGCCGCCGAACTTCTTCCATCACTCTTCCCGCCATGGCTTAGCAGGACTAGTGATATGGATGCGAGGCGGTGTGTCGAATGCTGCGCTCGGCGGAACCAGAGCATCGAGGTGCTTCGTCACAACTCCCATGCCCAAGGCACGGCCCAGCTCCTCCTTCAACACGCGCGGCCTGGTTTCGTTGACGATGTTCAATAGGTCTTTCTGCAGGGTATCGACCCAAGAAAAAAAGGCACGCGCTCTGGCATGATTGTCCTCATGCCAACGGTCTGCGAAATTTTCGTCCGGGTTTGCCGGATTACCGATGTACCACTTTCCATTTGGCAAACGCCGGATCAAACCGATATCCGAAAGTGACTGGTCGATGTTTTTACCCTCGACCAGGGCAGCATGACCCTGAAGTTTATGGATAATACCAAAGAGGGCCGAGTAGATGTCGGCCTCGTTGGCGTAAAGAGTGGCTGCCAGGGTAGTAGGGATGATTGAGATTGGCGCATAGTCGAGACGGTCATGATGATTGAAACGTAGGTCGCGGTGACGCTTCATGATCTGAATCGAACGCTGAAGCGGGGTCCTGACCAACTGGTCAGGCACTTTGTCGATGCTTGTATAGATATTCGGCGCCCGGCGCTGAATGGCTCGCTTCTGCTCCAGGGACTCTCGTAGAAAGGCAGCGGCGTTCTTCTGGTCGAACCAATCGCCGTATCCGCGCGGGTTGCTCGCAGACCACGAATAGACAGTACCCGCCTTGTGTGTGATCGAAATGGCTGTGTCGAGTAGTCCACGTGGCTCGGGAACCGCTGGCAGTACGTCCATATGGAACCCGACGCCATCCTCCTCGGCGTAGTCGAGCGTCCAGCAACGGCGGCCTTCCGGTTCGAGCATTCTCTTATAGGTGCCATGCTCACGAAGTCGGTCGCCTACCGTGGTTTTCACAGCTTGAGGCGTGGTCTGGCCCTTGTGCAGGGGCAACTCGCACACGAGGTCGATGTCATAGGACGCCTCGATTCCATTCCGGATTGGGCGCACGACAGTTCCTAAACGAAACGAGCCCTGAACGTAGATGTTCGGTTTCTCTTCGCAGCTGTGGTAGCAGCCATCATGCAGCCACTCTCCGACAGCCTGGTAACGATTCACGGCGTCTTGATATTTTCCGGGCGGGATATCGATCTCTGTTGCGACCTGTTCGAGAAACGTCGAATACTTCTTACTGTCCATCGTCATGACGATAATCTCCTTTCTGTTGCATCACCGGGCTCTTTATTCAGAGCGTAAACTGGCACGAAGGTTTCGGCAGGTGAGCCGAAGAACACGGGATCGAGAACCGGTTGCCGATCACGTGCCATGGAGAATCCAAGTCCCTTGAGGTCCTGAATGACGCGGGTGTCATCCATATTATAGGCGTTGTAGGGAACAGTGTGATTGATCCGATGAATAGCCGTGCGCTCATGCTCATGGCCGGTGAGCAGCTTCGCGATGCCCATCGCGCTGTGCGACTGGCCATCCATGAACAGCTTGATTGCCTTCGTTCCAAGCGATCCAATGCCTGCCCATTTCGGGACCGTATATGTCTCTTCTAGACATCCGATGCTAAGGATGTGTAGGGACTCCCGAGGCCAGCTAAGCAACGTAATTGCTTCTACAGCGGCAAGCGCAATGGGGTTGTTTGCCCATGTTCCACCATCGGTGAGACCGACAGCATGTTCCGTAATGTGGTGGCGGAAGTAGGTTGGCGCGGCGGCGGTTGCCAACGCGGCATCAACTGCCAAGCTTTTGTAGTCGTTACGAAGCCGCGCATGATGTGCTGTTTTATAGATATAGACCGACCGTGCGACCGGATTCCATGCGGGGATTAGAAGCCGTGTGCGAGCGTCTCCGATGTGCTTGCTCCCAAGAGTGTCTTCAAGCACGGTCCGCAGTGGCCTTGAATTGTGCTTGTTCATCATCAGCCAGCGTCCACACCGTAGCTTGTCAAAAATGAAGTCCGCGATTGCTCCTCGCCCTTGCCCGAAGATTTCCGGACCCCTCTTTTCATAAAGGTCCAGAAGTTCCGATGCACGCAGCCCCATGCCGAGGCCGAGCGCGATGATGCCACCGGTAGATGTTCCAGCGATGAGGTCGAAGTACGACCCGATAGGGCGGCACTCTAGATGTTCTTCGAGACCTGCAAGAAAAGCGGCGGGGAATGTGCCGAGAATTCCACCTCCATCAATGCAGAGAATGCGGCGTTTAGGGAGGTGGTGTTCTTCTTCGTTCTTCATTTGATCGCCTTTCTATTCTCGTCTCGTAGGCAGGAGCACATTTGCATTGTAAATCTGATGTTCATTAGTTATAGTGTATGCCTGTACAGGCTACAGGTATTGGTAAGTTATGGATCAATATTATCTTTGTAAAAGCGGTTAAATAACCATCTGTTGTCCAGTACAGACAACAGCATATAGATGTTTTGTGTCTCTGTCAAGAGGATACCAATGTCATTTGGATACGCGCTGAAGAAGTTCAGGGAGGGCCGAGACCTAAGTCTTCGGGAACTCGGGAAACTATGCGAGATTGACCATGCATATATTCACCGGCTGGAGAAAGATGAGAAGACTGCTCCATCCGATGAAGTGGTTGCGTCATTCATAAGGTGCTTGAAGCTCACGCCGCGACGCGCACAGCTGTTAAAGCTGCTAGTAGGTAAGACCGTCCATGAGCAGCTTATTGATGTATTTATCGAGGACGAAGACCGTGACCTCCAACTACTGGAACCGGCCTATCAGACGAGTTTCCGTGGAAAGCGCCCGGAATCGAAAGACGAGTGGCGAAAACATATCGATCGCCTTGCCAAGTTTCTCAGTCAGGATGAGGACTGAATGGACGAATTTCAGGTCATCCTGAAAGCTCGCCAATTTGTCCGGAGCACCGGTATGGCATCCATTCCGGTCAATCTCGAACAACTTGCTGCCAGGGCGAATGCCAAAATCAAAATCGCTAATGATCTGGCCGATGATGAATCAGGTCAGACCACACAGTTGAAGGGCAAGAATATCATTATCGTGAATGGTAATCATCGTGAGGAACGTCAACGGTTCACGGTGCTACATGAAATTGCGCACATCGTTCTTCAGCTACCATCTGAGCACCACGGCGCGAAGCTGACCTCCAACACGTTGATGCGTTATGGCCGCCGTCCTCAGGAGGAAGTTTTCTGCGATGTGTTTGCGGCGGAATGCCTGCTCCCATATGACTTTTTCCGCAGGGATGTTACCGAGCTTGATATCTCCATGGCTGCCGTAAAGGAGCTTGCGGAGAAGTACAAGGCCTCGATAACGACGACCGGTTCACGGTTCGCTCTCAGCGCCAACGAACCCTGTGCGTTCGTATTAAGTGAAGACGGCTATGTCCGCTATGTCTCCCGCTCGAAGTTCTTGAACGAAATGAAGGGTTGGATTGACTTCAATATTCCCATTCCCAAAGAGAGCGTTGCTCATCGTTTAATGCAGGGCTCCTCCAAGACTGAGGATTACGATACGCTCCCATCGGATGTATGGTTCAACGACGGTATTCGGAATCGTCCAGTGCTCGCAGAGGAGGCCCTTTTGCTGCGGGAATGGAATCAGTGCCTTTCACTTATCTGGTTCGATGAAAGCCTAACACCGCGAAACGACCGCTACAATCAGGATGAGGATGAAGAAGAGGAGCCGTTGCTTAAGGAGCTTGACGGCGAGCTCCACTGGCCATCCAAAAGTCGTCGCAGGTAAGCGAAGATTTACCGGTCGTGATCCTCGTGACAGGAGAGAGAAGATGCCTGCAGTCAAACTATATAACACTTGGGGCCCATGGTGTGGTCTCGACATCAATAGATCGCCGAGCGCTGGTAATAGAAGTAAATAAGGCAATATTGAGCAGGCATAATTCAAAATCTGTTAGTGTACATTTTCCACAACCTTCCTGTAATGCATAAATAGCTCTCGAAAACGGTCTAGTTCAACTGGCAAAGCCGAATGTCCAGAGTGCTTCGTTTGCGTCATTGGCCAATCCCACATAAGTGTGTGCTCCTCCGCTGTGTTGGTTCTGAAGCGCGTGCTTGTGGAGAAAGCGATTGAGGATGTCCTGTCCGCAGTCGAATCCGTCCACGGCATGATGCGGTTGAATCTTTTGGATGCGTCTCGTCACCGTTTGTTTTGAGCGCTTGGTGGTGTCACATCAAAAAAGCCTGGCTCCGTGAGGAGACGCTGCATCCGGGGGAGGGGGCGAGTCGGGGCGTCCAGTGCGGCCAAGAACTCAGTCCACTTGGGCTTGCTGAGCGGGAAGGTTCGACGATCCGCCAAGGCTTCTTCTGCCCGAGCGAGTGCGCTTTCAAGGACAAACGCACTGACTGTACGATGAGAGGCTGCGGCCGCGGCTGCCAGCATTTGCTTTGCCGAGGGGCTGACCCGAAGATCCAATTTTTCAGTCCGACGAGCATGGGCCGGCATCGGTCGCCTCTGTTGTTGGTGAAAGTCCCGCTATGGTCTTATTACCAAGGAACTGGCATGACGAAAATATCGCGAATTGACAACGAGTGGCAATAATTGCGCGCTTATTTATAGCAAGGCCCCGGTGATCAGAGATCTAGACCATCCTTTAATAGGCGGGGGCATGAGATGGGATATATCAGAAGCCTGTCAGCCCCCATGAGATGTGATCAATATGACTGAACAGCAGATATCGCACCGACAGCCTCTTCTTGCTCGATCACTTGAAGAACTCAAGCTCCTCCATCAGCTCTGTCGAGAAGGACGTCTTTATGAGGTCGAAACCTGGATTTCTGAAGGCCGTCCGTTGAAAGTTGAGCCTGCCGCGATTGTGAAGGGGACGCGACCCAAAACAGCGTTGCAGATCGCTATCGAGACCGGACAACACTCGCTCACCAAGCTGCTTCTGAGCAACGGCTATCAGCTTGACCTTGAACGGTATCGACCGCTGGACCTGGCCTTAGAAATCAGGCGATGGGACCTGTTCGATCTCTTGTTGGAGTGGGGAGCAGATCTGAAGAGCGTGGATCTCTACACGGCGTTGAGCACCTATAACACGGCACTCTATGAACGCTTTCGGGCTGCCGGGTATGACCTCACCAAAGGCCATGAAATGGCATCGATCCTGGGGCATGGGACATCGAATCGACCGCTCTTGGGATTTGTTAAACGACATCGTACAGAAGATCCGAAGATTCAGCGCGAATTGAATCTGGCGCTCCGCTACCAGGTTCGCAAGGGGAATGAACGAGGTGTCGCGCTCTGCCTCTGGGCCGGAGCAGATCCTCATGTGCCGGCTTCTGACACCGCGGAACAATGCGACACGGAGGACGGAGAGGAGAACAGCGGGTGGTCGGCGATAGAAGAGGCCGCCAGCGAAGGCGATCTGGCCATTCTTCAGCGACTGGGACCCGATCCCGCCCGTGATAATTTTGATGAGCTGTACCGATACGCGAGATATGAGACCATCGTGTCTTTCCTCTCGACGATCCAGAAGCCGAAAGACATTACGTCAATTCTCTCTTCACAGCTCTGGTGGGTGGCCACGCCATTGCCATTCAGCAGTCCGAGGGGATCGGGAGTGATCGAGGCTGTCCTTTCCTGTGGAGTCCGTTGGGAAGAACAGGATCCGCGACCACTCAATAATATAAGGCGCTCTCTGCTCAAGCTGCACGATTATGGACTCACGGCGATCGTGAAACGGCTCAAGCGGCCAGAGATCTGCGCGCCGGAAACCTACCAGGCACTTATCCGGACTCCCAATATGCAAGCGCGGTTGCTCGCGCTGGGCCTCTGGAAAAAGCCTGTCAGTGATGCGGAGCGACGTAAGGACGAAGTGGCACGGCTCTTGAGGCGCTATGATCGGACAGCCCTCTACGATCAAGTGTGGTCCAGACCGGTCTCTGAGGTCTCGAAGTCGTACGGCATTTCCGGGGTCATGCTGGGAAAGGTCTGCCGTAAACTCATGGTGCCTGTCCCGCCGCGTGGGTATTGGGCCCGTGTCCAAAATGGCCAGAAGATAAAGCAGCCATCCTTGCCCAAGCTGAGTTGAGCAAGGCCACGTCCCTATCTACATATAGTACTTATACTTCGGCTGTGGGTTGTCATCGCCGATTTCCCTCATGATGTCACCCACCAAGGAGGAAAATCGAAGAGTGATAGGCTTGGAGCCGTCAACATTTGCGCTATTCCAATTCATCTTTGTAAGAAGTAGGACTTCGTTGAGTAGCTTCTGTCGTGGCGTATCGCCAACGTGATCGGCGATTTGAAGGGGAGAAGGTACATGGCCATGTGGGAACTTGCCAAGACTGGGCAGGTAGCCTGTTGAATAAAGATACGAGGCGTTACCAACAGAGAAATACGTCCCTCTCAACGGAGGGTATTGTCCAGTACGAATGAGCCGTACATCGCTGCTTGGGGCGAGCGCAACTAGATCATGTTGGCTAATTCCTTTAAGGGCTTGCTCGAAGCCTTCCCGTTCTTCATGCTCAAATCTGGATGACTTGTGAATTACAACTCTGAGCGGAAGCTGTTTGCGCTCAGCCTGGTACCTGTCCAATACCATACGAATAAGCTTTTCTGACATTTCTGAAGAAAGGTGTGGGGAGCGACCCTCCTTATCTTCATTCCATTTGAAATCATGTCCGCGGAGTATCAGACCTTCACCATTCTCATCGAAGGCCTGCACCACGCTTGTACGAAGAGTTGAAACCGAGCCTAGGGGACGATAAAAGCTAATGCCAACAAAACAGCTTCCTGGCGGAAGACCTATGGGGCCCCAGGGCAGTCCCTCAACCTTGAAATACATTCCAGTAAACAGGTTCCATGCAATAACTGATTTGTGGTCCAGTCGCCGAGCTGGTGTTAATCCAGTAGTGGTGTCGCGCAAAATCTGTGTCGGTTTTTGATATTTCATGGCCATCGCTTTGAAGGCGCGACGAAGATCTCGATGGACATGGCCGACACCCTTTAATTGGTAGGTAACTGTTCGGCACTTGAGATAGAAGTCTTGTGGTAGGGCAAGTACGACATAATCTAAGGGCTGATCGCGCTGGCTTATCAATCGCGTCTTGTCCTGTAACAAGCTTAAGAGGGTCTCAAAACGCTGTTTCCCGCTCTTGATATTCAAAATGTCCTGACACTCAGTTCTAGTGATGATCTCGTCCACCCTGTCGTTGAAGCGCAGCTCGCTTCTGAACCCTCTGTCTTTTTGCCAGCCTGGAAAAGGACAGCGTTCTTCGTCTCCATCTACTCCTTTTGCGCATGCCGAGTAGAAATCTCTGGCTTTCGCTATTGTCTCGCCAGTACCGAGAAAGCCAATGTGGACCTCCGACTTGTGTCGCGGGGTACCCAATGATCTTGGACCATAAAGGGGAATGCCAATTTTAGGATCGGAGTGCATTTGGTTTTGAGCAAACAACAGACGAGGCTCCTCAAACCACTCTGCGTGAATTGCTGGCTGTTCAAGGGGTAGGGGTTTTAACTTTCCCACTCTTCTCCCTCATTCTCTTCTGCCTCTTCCCTGTCTTCATCGCCAGAGACAGCATCAAGTAAGTCTGCGAGGGTAAACAGGTCCTCTTCGGCCACTTGGTTTTTGAACGGCTTCTCGTCGCCTGGAATACCTGGCCATAAAACATCGACATTTAGAAAACGAGCATCGATGACTGCATGTTGGTCTCCAAAATTGAAAAAGATTCGAGGCTGCCCAGCCGAAAGAAAATCGCGCCAGAAATTAACTTCCTTAAGGTAGATATCGTTGTACATTCTTGCTTTGAGGCTAGTCACGCGTCTGCCTATCTGGTTGGGCTCTAGAGGAATTACACCGTCACGTGTCAGATGCCTCTCTGGCCGTATGCTCAAGTACCATTGCCGCTGTTCCAGCTGAATGAATTTTAGTCCTGCGGCGAGATGCCACCAAAAGTTCTTCGGTTCCCCTGTGCGCTTCCTAATGGGCTGCCAAACAACTTTCCGCGTCGTTCGGGTTGCGTTCATCGGTCTATAACTCACCTCTCGTTCTTTCCCCAGCTCCATTGTTCTGAAATAGTACCGATAGTGTAGTGGATCATAAGAGATGTTAAGTAGACTCAACTGTCTTCTTAGGGTGCGATTGAGAAGCGATACATATTTGCGCTTTCCGTCTGGGTCAGTCCAAAAGTCTTGTGCCGGGGTCGCAGTCGCCATCTTTTTGTCAATAGCGATATGGAAAGGGCCGTTCTCTTTCCGTAGGTCATGAAACGCAAACAACGTTTTCCCTGATAGGTAATACGGTACGTTTTCTCCTTTGCTTTTAGAGAAGTCGATCGCCTGCCGCAAATCACTTATTTCATCAAAATTGCATGGCGCTGAGAATACTTGGCTTGGAACATGCGTGATGGGCAAAAGAGTACTGTGCAGCGTTTCTTTAACTAGGGGAGGGGGTGGGATTCTGATCGCTGTTTGGGTGAGATTCCTAATTCGATTTTGGTGATCGCTCTTTATTTGTTGCAGGACTGGAATGCTATAAGTGTGTGGCTGTGAGTCAATCAGCCTATGGTGGTCTCCGCAAAATAGGATGAGATTTTCCGCCTTGTTTCTCTCTTCTTCATCTAGCTCAGCATTTCCACGAGGCCCTTGTCGGCTGTCAGCTACGATGTGAGCCATTTCACCCAGGATCGCAGCAGGATCCTTCTCATTGCCGGCTTCCACCAAAGTACGATTGCATTCCGGAAACGCACATATGCCTCCTGATTGCATGAACAAGAGTTTGATCTCTCTCGTCTGTATGGTACTTCGGCTCATTATGGGTACGAAGCGTACACACTGCTAAAAGCGGTGTCAAACTTGAGATTGCCTCATATATGGTGGTTTCTGGCTTGAGTGTGAAGGTTTAGAGAACGATGAAGAAGTTGCTGACATGCCGAATAATAGTTGCGCATGTAGTGCGGATCCCAGGTTAGCGGCTCGCCATCGCTGAGGAGCATCGGCACAGGCCTTCCCGCGAGAAAGCCGTCCACGCCTGTCCGCTGCGAGAGCGCTGTGCTCGCGTTCTCCTTGATTGTCCCACCCCCGGTTGTTGTGCGGGGTGGGACAACAATCTTTCAAGGAGAAACGGCGATGCAACAGACTCTGAAGCAGCAGGCAGGCACAAACACACGGCAATCAAACGCAGTCACGGCAGTCTCTGCTTATCGGGCACCCCGATATCGTGTGACGTTAGTCTGCGAAGAGAGGGGAGAATCTACCCCAGTAGCCGTACGGGACTCCACGTTTGCCGCATCAGTCGTGCGCCCACATTTTGCCGGCCTTGATCGAGAGCATTTCCTCGTCCTTGGACTCGACGCCAAACATCGAATTATCGGAATCAATGTGGTCTCGATCGGTTCATTGTCCTTGGCGATCGTCCATCCGCGAGAAGTCTTCAAGCCTTTGATCCTCATGAACGCTGCGGCGTGGATCTGCGCGCACAATCATCCGTCAGGGGATGTGATGCCGAGCCAAGAGGATCGTGTGCTCACAAAGCGTCTGCGCGAAGCCGGTGAGCTGCTAGGCATCAATCTGTTGGATCACCTCATTCTCGCCGGCGAGACCTGCTACAGCTTTGCCGATCAAGGCTGGCCGGTATAGCCGGTCACACTCCATCCCAGTCCTGCTATCAGCCATCCGCCGTCAGCTCCGGGGCTCCTTCCATGCGCCATAGGTTATAGGCTCTTCTTCCCAGTTTCGCCATCCGCCCTTCATCCCAGGTGAGCCATCCACAGCCTGCTCCCATCCCTAATATATAATGGAGTTCTCGCAAGGAAAGGGGTATTCTGCGGTGAATTAAAGACGTTATGAATTGGTCATGCCAAAACGTACCAGCCTAACAGGCAGCGAACTCTTCATCGTCGACAATAGCGAAGAGGATTGGAAGGTCCTGCGGTACCTTCATGATTGGTGTCAGATCTCGAAGTCCATCGACATCGCGACCGGCTATTTCGAGATCGGTTCACTCCTGGCTCTGGATAGTGAATGGCAGAAGGTCGATCAGATCCGAATATTGATGGGGGATGAGGTCTCCCTCCAAACCAAGAATGCATTTGTGGAAGCGTTGGGCCGAGTCAAAGGGCGCCTCGACTCCAGCTTGGAAAGCGAGAAAGATAAGAACGAGTTTCTCACTGGCGTTGCCGGCATTGTTGAGGGGATCCACTCTGGTAAGATCCGTTGCCGCGTCTATCGGAAAGACAAATTCCACGCTAAAGCCTACATTACCCATGCCCGTCTAGAAGTTGTTGGCTCATCCGCGCTTGTTGGCTCTTCGAATTTCACCCATCCCGGCCTCACAAAGAATATTGAGTTGAATGTGCAGATTACCGGCCAGCCAGTGGCCGTCTTGCAGGAATGGTACGAGGAGCATTGGAACGAGGCGGAAGATGTGACCGCCGAGATCCTCCAAACGATTGAGCGGCATATACTTGAGTATCTGCCCTTTGACATATATGCAAAAGCGCTCCGCGAGTTCTTTCGCGGACATGAGCTCACGGCAACCGAATGGGACGAGACCCGCTCAAAGATGTTTCCTCGGATCGACCGCTATCAAAAGGAAGCGTATTGGGCGCTCATGAAGATCGCCCGCCAGCATGGTGGCGCCTTCCTCTGCGATGGGGTCGGATTAGGCAAGACTTTCGTAGGGCTCATGTTGATTGAGCGACTAATTTTGCATGAAGGAAAGCGCGTCGTCCTCTTTGCACCCAAGGCGGCGAAGGAGGGAGTGTGGGAGCCTCATCTCCGGGAATGGTTGCCGCACATCGGAGGCGTGGGGGGAGGGGCAGATTTCAGCAATCTCGCGGTCTTCAGTCATACGGATCTCAACCGAAAAAGCGACTTTCCAGCTCGCTTCCAACGCGTGGCCGAGTTGGCCGATGTCGTCGTGATCGACGAGGCGCACCACTTCAGAAACCCCGGTCGCCGCGCGACCGGCAAGGAAAAGGATCCTTCCCGTTATTACCGGCTTTACGATCTTTTGGATAACACGATCAGGCAGAAGACGCTCTTCATGTTGACCGCTACACCGATCAACAACCGGTTGAGCGACTTCCGGCACATGGCGGAGCTCTTTACTCGCAAGGACGAGACGTACTTCGCCCGAACATTGGGCATCAATAACCTGCGCGCGCATTTTAACCAGCTTGAAAAGACACTCCGCAACAAAGTCGGACACGATGTGACGGATATCGCGGAGAGCATCACGGAAGCGCAGGAGATTTTGTCGGCGGATGACGTGTTCCGACATCTCGTCGTGCAGCGCAGCCGAGCCTATGCCCGCGAAAGCCAGATTCGAGAAACCGGCAAAGCCACTGCCTTTCCGGACCGCAAGGCACCACAAGTGGCTGAGTATTCGATCCGTAAAACCTATGGCCGTTTGCTCGATATGTTTGAGAATGCCTTCACTCGCGAGAATCCACTGTTTACGCTGCCCATGTACTATCCCCTCTTCTGGTACAAGGGGCCGGATACAACCATCGACGCGTGGGAGGAGAATCGGCAGAAGCAAGTCGTCGGATTGATCAGAACCAATTTCCTTAAACGATTCGAGAGTTCGGTGACGGCATTCGAACTGTCCTGCGATCGCTTGCTCCAGAGACTCTTGGCATTTCTGGAGGTCCACTGCGAAACCGCGACCGAAAAAAAGAAGCTCGAGCGCTGGAAAGAAGAGAATGCGAAAGCATTGGAATATGTTCGCGAACGTCAGCTTGAGCTATGGGCTGAAGATGGAGACGAGTCGGAGGACGAGGATATTGTCCCTCAGGAAATGCTCGATGATGTCGAGCGTTTGGATCGAGGGGAATACGACGTCGGTACGATGATCGCGGAAACCTTCCGGGACCTTGATCAGATCATACATTTCCTTGCCGAAGCTCGGAAGTTTGAGCCGAAGCATGACGACAAGCTCCAAAAGCTGATCCGCGTGCTCAAGTCAAAAGATCTGGCTGGTCAAAAGGTACTCATCTTCACGGAATTTGCCGACACCGCACGCTACCTGAGGCACCAGCTTGAGGAAGCGAATATCGATGGTGTCGCCCAGGTGGATAGCGCCACCAAGACCAACCGTGCCGATGTGATCAAACGGTTTTCACCCTACTACAACGGCACGTCTTCGGCGGAACTGGCCAAGGAGGGGCGGAAGGAAATCCGGGTTCTCATTTCCACCGATGTGCTGTCCGAAGGGCTGAACCTTCAGGACGCCTCGCGGATGATCAATTACGATATCCATTGGAACCCTGTCCGATTGATGCAACGCATCGGCCGCGTGGATCGACGCATGAATCCTGAGGTCGAACAACGTCTCATCGCCGACCATCCAGAAGTCGAATCGTCGCGCGGGAAAGTGAGTTTCTGGAATTTCCTGCCCCCCGAAGAGCTGAACGCGATCCTCACTCTCTACACGCGGGTCACCCAGAAGACGTTGCTCATCTCCAGGACGCTCGGGATCGAAGGGCGAAAACTCCTGACTCCCGAGGATGAGTTTGAAGCCCTCAAGGAATTCAATCATGCCTACGAAGGCACCAAAACCGCCATCGAGGACATGCACCTCGAATACCAGGCGCTGCTCAAGGCCGATCCAGATTTGGAGAGCAAGCTCAAGACATTGCCTGGGTCGGTGTTTAGCGGTCGTAAGCGCGTCGCCAAAGGCCTCCGCGGGGTCTTCTTTTGCTACGCGCTGCCCGCGCTCGATAAGGAAAAGGGGCAGTTCACCGAGGAGGCCGGCACTACGCGCTGGTACCTGTACGACCTCGATCGCAACGCCATCCTGACCGAACCAGGCGAAATGCTCGAGAGCATCCGGTCCAAGCCCAACACCCCGAGGCACTGTGTCACCGAAGAAAAGACGCTCAAGGAATTGCGGGCGAAAGTGCTCAAGCATATCAAGGACACCTACCTCAAGCGGGTGGATGCGCCTGTCGGTGTCAAACCCGCGCTGCGATGCTGGATGGAGTTGAACTGAGATGGCCGAGAAGCGCCCCGCTCGGACGGACTCGCTGTACCGGGATGTCCGGTCGGTGTTGGAGCAAGCACGGGCGTCAGCCTATCGCGCGGTCAACGTCGCCATGGTCCGCGCCTACTGGCATGTGGGCAGGCTGATCGTCGAGCACGAACAAGGCGGGCGTCAACGCGCTGCCTATGGGGAGGCGGTGCTGGAGGATCTGGCGCAACGATTGACCGGGCACTTCGGCCGGGGCTTCGATGTCCGCAATCTTCGCTACATGCGCCAGTTCTACCTGGCCTATCCCGCTCTCGCCTCGGAGGCAGGGGCGGAGGAAGCCGGAAAACGGAACGCGCCGCGTTCCGAATCAGCACGCCATCACCCGGCGCAACACCACATCCCGGAGCTCAGGCCGGAACTCTCCTGGACACACTACCGGCTGCTGCTCGGGGTGGAAGACCTCAAGGCACGGGAATGGTACATGCACGAGGCTGCCGACCAGCATTGGTCGTCCCGCCAACTCGACCGTCAAATCTCAGTCCTCTACTATGATCGCCTCCTGGCCAGCCGACGCAAGGCGCCCGTGCGGAAAGAGGCGCAAACCACGCTCGCCGCCCTTGCACCCGAACACTTCATCCGCGACCCCTATGTGCTTGAGTTCCTGAACCTCTCCGACTATCCGGCCCTGCGGGAATCGGCGGTCGAGCAGGCCATTATCGACAACTTGCAGGCCTTTCTCCTCGAACTCGGCAAGGGCTTTTCCTTCGTCGCCCGCCAGAAGCGGCTGCGTTTCGACGAAGAGGACTTCTATGTCGATCTCGTCTTCTATAACTACCTCCTCCGGTGCTTCGTGCTGGTCGATCTGAAAGTCGGCAAGCTGACCCATCAGGATATCGGGCAGATGGACAGCTATGTGCGGCTGTTCGACGCCCATGCGCGGCCACCCGGCGATAATCCGACGATCGGCCTGATCCTCTGCTCCAGGAAGAACGAGGCGATCGCGAAGTATTCGGTGCTTGCAGAAGGACGGCAGATTTTTGCCGCCAAGTACGTCAAATATCTTCCGACGGAATCGGAGCTCAGGCGCGAACTCGAACGGGAGCGGCGCCTGCTTGAGGGACGCCGACCCGCCCGACGCGAACCGGAGGAATAGCCCCGATGCCGACCGACCATTGCGCTGCCCTCGCCAAGATCAAACGTTTCGATCAACTCATCGCCTATCTGCGCGATGAAATGGGTTGGCCGATCGCCAAAGACTCGTTCGAGGAAGTAGACGACCTGTTCTACGATTTCACCGCGGAAGAGCTTGGGATTGATCCCACGGCTTCCGCCAAGATCGAAAGCATCAAGCGCCTCCGTCCTTTGTCGCCGCGCCAACCCTGGGGCATCTTCTTCATCAAATTCGAGCCGAAGAAGCTTCCGGTTCTAGTACTCCGTCGTATTCTCAATCAGGTCGCCAGGAAGAAGCGGGCGTCTGCCAATAGTGCAGAGAGGGCTGCTTGGGCTGCCGACGATTTGCTCTTTGTTTCGAAGTATGGGGAAGGCGACGAACGTCAGATCAGCTTCGCCCATTTCTCCCAGCCAGACACTAAACATGACTTGCCGACGCTCAAGGTGCTCGGATGGGACAATCTCGATACTCCTCTGCACCTCGATGCCGTCGCCGAGAAGCTCACCACCAAACTCGCATGGCCTGATGATGACACGGACATCGGGACATGGCGTAAGAACTGGCGCTCGGCGTTTGATCTCCGTCACCGCGAGGTCGTCACCACCTCGCACGATCTCTCCATCCGCCTCGCTGAACTGGCCCGCGCGATCCGCGATCGCATTAAAACCGCACTCGCGCATGAAACCGACCGCGGCTCGCTCACCAAGTTGATGAAGGCGTTCCAAGAGGCCCTGATCCATGACCTCGATGCCAACGGCTTCGCAGACATGTACGCCCAAACCATCGCCTACGGGCTACTTTCGGCGCGCATCGCCGACCCGCATAAGAAGACGGCGGACGACTTTGCTGCGCACATGCGGACCAATCCCTTCCTGAAGGAGCTGATGCAGACCTTTCTTCACGTCGGAGGCCGGCGCGGCAAGGCGGGTGGGCCGGGTATCGACTTCGACGAACTGGGCGTGAGCGAGGTCGTAGAACTGCTTGACGACGCCAATCTAGAGGCGGTCTTATTGGATTTCGGGGACCTCAAGCCTGAGGAAGACCCAGTCATCCATTTCTATGAGCTATTCCTAAAAGAGTATGACAAGCACCAAAAGGTAAGTCGAGGCGTCTTCTACACACCGCGCCCGGTGGTCTCCTACATTGTGCGATCGGTGGACGAGCTACTGCGAAGCGTGTTCGGTCTCGCCGACGGGCTCGCCGACACCACTACCTGGAGCGAGATCATTAGCCACCATGCGGGTCTCACGGTCCCCGAAGGTGTCCCCGCCCAGCAATCTTTCGTCCAGATCCTCGACCCTGCCACTGGCACCGGTACTTTCCTAGTGGAGGTCATCGACCTCATCCACAAGACGCTCGTCGCCAAGTGGAAGGCGCAAGGCCATGCCGAGAAAAAGATCGACGCGCTGTGGAACGAGTATGTCCCCAAGCACCTGCTCACCCGCCTGCACGGCTTCGAATTGCTGATGGCGCCCTACGCCATTGCGCACCTCAAGATTGGATTGAAGCTCTACGAAACGGGCTACCGGTTCGGTAGCGACGAGCGCGCGCGGATCTACCTGACGAATGCGTTGGAGCCGGCACAGGACTTCTCGGGGCACTTCGAGTTTGCCATCCCTGCTCTCGCTCACGAAGCCGCCGCGGTGAACGCAATCAAACAGCACAAGCGCTTCACCGTCGTCATCGGCAACCCGCCGTATTCAGGCATTTCGTCGAACATGACCGACTACGCGCAGCGCATCGTGGATGCTTATCGAGTCGTGGACGGAGCAGCGCTGAGCGAGAAGAAACTCTGGCTGCAAGACGACTATGTGAAGTTCATCCGTAAGGCGCAGACGACCATCGAAAGCGCGCGTGTCGGCGTATCCGGCTTCATCTCCAATCACGGGTATCTCGACAACCCCACCTTTCGCGGAATGCGGCAAAGTCTCATGGGGACTTATCAGCAGATGTTTGTCCTCGACCTCCACGGCAACGCGAACAAGAAGGAGGAATCGCCAGATGGTTCTGAGGACAAGAACGTCTTCGATATTCGACAAGGCGTCGCAATTTGCCTTACTACTCGAGGCGGCGCGGAGACCTGTATCAAACACCTCGATTTGTGGGGTTCACGCGAATCGAAGTATGCGTGGCTCACGAAGCACCACGTTGCGAATAGTGGCTTTTCGACGCTGACGCCCGACTCCCCGTACTACTTCTTCGAGCCGCAGAACACGGCCTGCCGCGCCGAATACGACACCGGTTGGAAGATCAACGAGGCGATGCCAGTGAACAGCGCCGGATTCATCACTGCGCGAGACCATTTTGTCGTGGACTTCGACAAGGAGGCGTTGCTCGCACGCATCGCCGATTTCGCAAATCCAAAGCTCTCCGACACCGAAATTCGCACGAAGTATTTTGAAGGCTGCGGTTCAGCCAAATACCCGGATGGGGATACTCGCGGCTGGAAAGTCCCAAGTGCTCGGAAGCGTGCCCAATCAGACAAAAACTCGCGCGACCATGTGCGGCGCTGTCTCTATCGCCCGTTTGATGAGCGCCAAGTTTATTGGGCCGACTGGATGGTGGATTGGCCGCGCCCGGAACTGACGCGCCATCTCGAGATTCGAGGCAACAAGGCACTAATCACCACACGCATTACCCAAGATGTTTTCTCGGTGTTCGTTTCGCATTTACCTCCCGCTCACAAGAGCGTCAGCGCATACGACGTCAACTACGTCTTCCCGCTCGCAACAGCACCGAGTAGCGGAGCGCAGCGGTCATTGTGCTTCGACGACGGCAAGCAGCATCCGAATTTCGCACCTCCCTTTCTTAAGGCATTCGCCGATGTCTTTCAGCTACCGCAGGCCGCTGATGGCCTACCGCGCGGCCTGACGCCCGACGACATCTTCCACTACGCCTACGCGGTGTTTCACAGTCCCGGCTACCGGAGCCGGTACACGGAGTTTTTGAAGATAGATTTCCCGCGCCTGCCGTTGACCGGAAGCCTGGAGCTGTTCCGCGCGCTGGCTCGGTTCGGCGGCGAACTCGTCGCCCTGCACCTGCTGGAGTCTTCCAAGCTCGATCACACCATCACCGAATACCTCGGCGGTCGGAATCCCGAGGTCGAGAAGATCTCGTGGGCCAAGAACGCCGTCTGGCTCGACAAAGCCCAGACCACCGGCTTCAAGGGCGTACCTGAGGCAGTGTGGAACTTTCACATCGGTGGTTACCAGGTCTGCGAGAAGTGGCTCAAGGACCGCAAGGGCCGCACGCTCTCGAAAGACGACCTCGCCCACTACCAGAAAATCGTCGTCGCCCTCTCCGAGACGATCCGATTGATGAAGGAGATTGACGAGGTTATCGAGCAGTACGGCGGCTGGCCCGGCGCGTTTCAGACAACGACTGAGAAGTCTACTACCGTCTCAGCTCAAGTGAAGGTTGTTCCGTTTCAGCCGCGCATCGTCAAGCCCACTCCAGAAGAACGTTACAAAACCTGTGTCCCTTTCGTTCCACTCAAGGCCGCTGCAGGTGCGTTCAGCGATCCGCAACATGTCGAGGATGATGGGTTCGACTGGATCGAGATCCAGTCCGATCACCGCCTGCGCCCCGGCATGTTCGTCGCCCAGGTCGTTGGCAAATCCATGGAGCCCGACATTCCTGATGGCTCTTACTGCCTCTTCCGTGCTCCGGTAGAGGGTACGCGCCAAGGCAAAACCGTCCTCGTCCAGCTCCGTGATGCCACCGATCCGGAAACGGATCAGCGCTACACCGTCAAGCGCTACGAGAGCGAGAAGGCCCAGCAGGGCGACTCTTGGCGCCACTCGAAGATCACCCTGAAGCCGATCAATCCTGACTTTCAGCCCATCGTTCTGACCGGCGCGGGTGAGGGCGAACTACAGGTCATCGCGGAGCTTGTAGAGGTGGTCCGAGGCCAATCGTGATCGCGGAACGGCTGCAACCGAACCGAGATCTGCTCCGTCAGGAGTATGTCCTCGTCCAGGCGTGGAAGAAGACGGCGGCCTACATCCGCTATCACAACTGGTTCTCGGACACGCTTGCACTCGATCGTGCAGCCGTCAATCTTCCGCAATTCTTGGCTGAGATTCGCGAGCGCCTCGGCTCGTCAGGAGGTTGGCAGAACGAGCCGCTTCGTATCGTCCCGGCCCCGAAGAGCCAGCGATGGCGGGTGGACGGTAAGTCCGGTGCGTGGGAGCCCATCGAGAAAGTTGCCACCGCGGCGCGACTTCGCCCCCTTGCTCACGTCAGCCTTGCAGATCAGGTGGTGGCCACGGCGGTCATGCTGTGCCTGGCGGATCGGGTCGAGACCCTTCAAGGCGATTCAAGTAGCCCTATAAGGGATGAGCAATCTCGAAGGCGGGTCGTCTCTTACGGAAACCGTCTGTTCTGCGATGCTGTCGATGGTGAACTGCGTCACCGGTGGGGCTCCTCGAAGCTGTATCGGACCTACTTCAAGGACTACCGAACTTTCCTCGAGCGCCCGGAGGAGGTGGGCCGCATCGTCCTGGCGGCAACCGGCAGGCGGGTCTTCGTAGTTCATGCCGATCTCAGGCAGTTCTACGACCGGGTCCGACCTGACCTTCTTGCGGGAGCGCTGGAGCGAATCCGCCAGACGGAAGACGAAGCGGACTTTTTCGCTTTCGCGAGGTCCGTGCTCGATTGGCGTTGGCACGCTCGTGATGAACGCGAGGTCGGCATCTACGCTCAGCAGGCCGATCTCGGCGACTTTACTCGAGTGGCTCTGCCGCAAGGTCTGGTTGCTTCCGGGTTCTTCGCGAACGTCGTGCTGTTGTCGTTTGATGTGAGCCTGCAGCAAGCTATCGGGACCGAAGTCGCGCCGGGAATCCTCGTCCTGGACGCATGCCGATACGTAGATGATTTGCGAATTACGGTGTCCCTTGACTCGCAGTCGAACGCTACGAGTGAGGACGTCAAGACGGCCGTGTGCTCATTTATAGGCGACCTTCTGACGCGAGGAGCCAACGGTCTCGAGCTATCCGCTGAGAAGACCAAGGTTGCGGCGTTCGGCGGTGACGAGCGTCCGCTGGTTCGACAGAGCACGAGGATGAACCGAATCCAGACTGCTGTGTCGGGAGGGTTTGATGCGGTCGCTGGCGAAGAGATCCTCGACGCAATCCAAGGTCTGATGCGGGCCCAGGATGCGCTCAGTGTGGGGGACGGAAGCGGTTGGCGGCTTTCACCCGTGCCAGATGTGCGCGACGAAACGGTCGCACGCTTCGGGGCAGCCCGCTTTCGAACGACTTTCCGGTCCATCCGGCCTTTGCTCGAAAGCGAAGCGGTCGATTCAGGGGCGGAAGCAGCGGCACCGACTGGGGGGCTGCGCGCGGCGCGAACCCAGCGCGAGCTGGATGAAGATGCCCGTGCCTTTGCTCTCGGACTAATCCAGCGCTGGGTGCAAGACCCTTCGAATGTCCGACTCCTCCGGATTGGCCTCGACATATGGCCGGATATCAAGGTCTTGAGGGAAGTTCTTGGCCTTCTTCGACCCTTTACGGAGCGCGGTGGGCGGCGTAAGGCACCTCGAAGGGTCGCCTGGTATTGCCTTTCGGAGGTTCTGAGAGCCGGAGCGACCGAGACTGGACTTGTCGCGGACACCGAGTCCCTTCCGTCGGCCATTGATCTGCGAGCCTATCGGCAGGCGCTTCGCGACGAGGCAGTCCGTCTGGCGGCTCTGCCAATGGCGACGATTCCCTGGTATCTGCGGCAGCAAGCGTTGCTCTACCTTGCCGTTTTCGATCCCGTGAGCGCACCCATCTTACGCACGGGTTCGGACGCCGAGACACACCGCTACAGAGAACTCATTCGGTTCCTGCGCGGAGAGGGTGACCGGCTTCGTAGCGCCGATTTCGCGACGCTCGCGGTTCTAGCGAGGCGGGCGTTCGTCGACCGTCAGAGAGCAATTGAACTCACGCGGTCAACTCTCAATCCCTTGCGTGGTCGGCAGATCGCTGAGAGAGACCCATCGTTCACGCTGGAGCTCTTTGACGACGATAGGCATCTCTTCGGCGACCTTCCAGCGCGGATGCGAGAGGATCTCTCAAGGAGGAGCGGAGGGCCAGACGGCGACAGCGAAGTGCTTGCGGATATCGTCCAGCGCGAGCACCCTACCGGCGCTCTCAGGAACGAGCTGGGTTTGCTGAGGTTCGCGAGCGCGTTTCTGCGACAGCGGCAACAGGCGGAAAACCCACCTGAGGTGATCACGCCTTGCCAGGTGGAGCTGAAGTGGAAGGACGACGCGGGGGTCGCCGACATCGATGAACTACGGATCCTGGGGAGCCGCGCGGACCCCGCTGGGTCACTGTATCAGACTCCAGTTTGGTGCGATGCCGGTGAGCGCTGGCGATTCCAGGTCGGATTCCTCATGCGCTTCATCTTGTCTGGCCAGGCCGATTTCACCCGCCCCGTGCGATCAGTGCAGGCGAAGGTGAGTGAGTCTGCATACCGCGCGGCCGAGAGCCACTGGTTCCAGAGGCTGTACGGCTTGTTTAGCGGGCAGGCGGCCTTCGGTGACGATTGGCTTCCGATCACGGACTGGATGGAGCAACTTCTGTTGGCTCTTCTCCGCTGGCCCGGCTGCCGCATTTCGGAGGAATTCGATTGGATTGGACGTGGCATCGAGGAGTCGATCAGGAGGATAGATGAGCGCGTCGACGAACTTGAGCAGAGAAGAGGCCGCGCGACCGGCGCGCTTCTCTTGCCGCTGATTGCGAAGCGGCCAACCGCAGCGAACCCCACGCGGCCTCTGCGAGCCTGCGTCGTTCAGACCGCGATCCCAGCATCCGACGACTTCCAAGAGGCTGATCTCTCGCTTGACGATCTGGCGATTCGGAGGAGACACCGCAACCATCTGTCAGCAGCACTTGCCGCTGTCGAGCGAATGCTGGTTTTGCGGGAGACGCACAAGGGGCGTGAGGGACGCCTGGATTGGCTGATTCTGCCTGAGTTGGCGGCGCATCCGAGCGATGTTCGTACCCACTTGATCCCATTCGCGCGAGCCCACCGAGCCATGATCTTAACCGGGCTGACATATGAGCGCCTCGTACCCGGTCAGCCCCTGGTAAATTCGGCGATGTGGATCATTCCGGAATGGTCCGATGCTCATGGTTTGCAAATTGTGATACGCCGCCAGGGAAAGTTTCACCTTGCGCCAAACGAACAGGCATTTAATGGCGGTACCATTCGTCTGCAGGGATTTCGGCCGTGCCAGTGGTTGATAGGGTATCCATGGTCCGCCAATCCGCATGACCGATCGGTGTGGCTCACTGCATCCGTTTGCTACGACGCCACAGATCTGGCGCTGGCCGCTGATCTGAGGGATGTGGCGGATGTTTTCGCGATCCCGGCACTCAACAAGGATGTGAAGACATTCGATCAGATGGCGCTGGCTTTGCACTACCACATGTTTCAACTTGTCGTAGTCGCCAACAACGGGCAGTATGGCGGTAGTAATGCCTACTGGCCGACCGAGGATGTACACAACCGCCAGGTATTTCATCTCCAGGGCCAGCCGCAGGCTTCAATCGCGTTTTTGGAGATCGATGACATTGCGGCCTTTCTCGATCGCCACAATCACGCCACGCCGCCAGTGTCGGGGTTAGCCACGAGACCAACACCGGGCTGGAAATTCCCGCCCGCGGGTATAGGCAAGAGTTGATGGTTCGCGAGCCATGAACTACCCGCTGCGACACATCTCCATCCGCGTCCCCTGGCACGACACCGGCTGGGACGGCAGGGTGTGCGCGGCACCGAGGTTGAACGGCTCGTGCCTCAAGCTCAAGCGCGTCGCGGAGGAACGCGACGACGCGGCCGAAGAGGGGGTCGCAGGCAAGCGCCTCGACGAGCTGCCGCAGGCGAAATGGCCGGCTTGCGCATCCGAGCGCATGGGGTTCATGGCGCCCTTCGAGTACGTGCGGATGGCCAACCATCCCTACAACCGAGGGCCGGAAACGAGCCACGGTCACTTCAGGGAGACGCCGCTGCGTCATCCGCCGTACTCGGCAGCGGCGGTTCCGTTCGCGTGGTTGCTACGTGACGCGATGGAGACGCTCGGGGAAGAGCACGCGCTGGATGTGCAGGCCGAGCGCGAGCCGGATCTCGGCTTCAAGACGCAGTGGGTGCAGGAGCATTTCAACCAGACCGCCCTGCTCGACTGCTTCGCCGGCCACCTGAAGCCAGAGCGGTCGCTCTGCTTCTTCTACGCCAAGCAAGTGCCGTTTGTAGAGGACACGGGTGGCGGCCGCATCCTCATCGGCGTTGGACGCGTGCAGCACGTCGGAGGGCTCCAGGAGTACGCGTATACGACGAAGGATCTCAAGGGCAAGCTGCGTTCGATGCTGTGGGAGCGAATGATCCAGCACTCTATCCGCCCCGACTTCAAGGATGGCTTCCTGCTGCCGTATCACGCCGCGATTGCCAAAGTCGTCGAAGATCCGGAGTTCGATCCTGCCGAGATTGCGGCCTTCTCACCAGCGGACCGGCTGCTCGAGTTCTCCCACGCCTCGCAGCTCGTCAGCCACGACGGCGCGATTGCGTCGCTGCTCGCCTGTGCTGAGTCGTTGTGCAAGGCGACGGGGGTCCTCCCGGGCCCTTGGGGGCCGTGCCTGCAGTGGATCGACGCACGCCTCGGCGAGCTGTGGACGGCGCGAGGGCCGTGCCCAGGATTGGGGGCGGCGCTGTCGGCGTTCGGGTTGGAATCGGCGACGTTCGTCGCCCGCGCGTTGGCCGAGAAAGTTGGCGACAACGCGGATCCCTGGCCGCTCATTGCCAGGATGTTTGCCGAGCCCGCGAAAGTGCTGCCCGCGCCACTAGCGAAGGGCATCGGCAAGACGCTCTGCACCAAGTGGTCGCGACTGCCCGACGAGCGCCGGGCGTTGCTCAAGTTGCTTAGCCGTTTCGATCTGACGCGGGAGCAGATGACGACGCTCTACGTTCAGGAGGAGCGCGAGAAGGCCGGCATCGAGGCCACCGACAAGGCCATCCTCGCCAACCCCTACTTGCTCTATGAGCTGACGCGCCTCACAAACGACCCGGTCAGCGTCTGGATGGTGGACCGCGGGGTCTTCCCGGATGCCGTGATACGCGACAAGCACCCATTGCCCGAGCCGAGTGCACTCGATGCCGGAACGGATGCCCGGCGCGTGCGCGCGCTCGCGGTCAAGGTGCTCGAAGACGCGGCATCAGCGGGGAGCACGCTAGTTCCGCAGGCGCAAGTAGTGCTCGGGATCCGGGGACTTCCGCTCCAGCCATGCTGCGAGGTGGATGCTGACCTCATGAACGTGGCCAGGGACGCCTTCGGGGATGCGGTCGGTGGGGTCGCGATGGCCAATGGCGCGCCGGCTTTACAGCTGGGACGTTTTGGAGAGATGGGGGCCATCATCCGTTCGGCGGTCGAGAAGCGCATCGGCGGCAAGCGGTTGATCGTCGAGGCGGACTGGCGCAAGTTGCTGGACGAGCACCTCTCCAAACAGGTTATCGAGATCGTTGATGAACTGGAAGAGAGCGCGCGCGTGGAGAAGACCGCGGCGCTCAAGGAATTGGCCGAGTCGCGGCTGTCGGTGCTGATCGGACCGGCGGGCACGGGCAAGACGACATTGCTCTCGGTGCTGTGCTCGCATCCGAAGATCGAGGCCGGCGGCATCCTGCTCCTCGCTCCCACCGGCAAGGCTCGCGTGCGAATGGAGCAGTCGACTAAGGGACTCAAGCTCAAAGGCTACACCATCGCGCAGTTCCTGAGCCCGCACCGCTACAACGGGTCCACCGGGCGCTATTGCCTCTCCGAGCAGCTCACCGAGGCTGGCGCACACACGGTCATCATCGACGAAGCCTCGATGCTCACCGAGGAGATGCTCGCAGCGCTTATCCAGGCGCTCAAGGGGGTGCATCGACTGCTGCTCATCGGCGATCCGCGCCAGCTTCCGCCGATCGGCGCCGGACGACCCTTCGTCGACATCGTGAAGAGGTTGGCTCCAGAGGGGGTGATGGAGCAGTTCCCGCGCATCGGCGCCGGTTACGCAGAGCTGACGATTCGCCGCCGGCAGGCCGGGGAGGATCGCGAGGACCTGCAACTTGCCGAGTGGTTCAGCGGCTCGCCCATCGCGCCCGGAGAGGACGACGTCTTCGACAAGGTCGTCCGCACGGGCGAGAGTCCGCACGTCCGATTCGTACAATGGGACAGCGCCGACGAAATGCGCTCGAAGATCATCGACGTGCTGGTCGAAGAGCTCCAGCGCCCCAATGGCAGCAGGGCGCTCACCGGACCTGATGACGTTGCCGGTTTCGACGCCACGCTTGGCGGGGAATCGTGGAACGACATGCGATTCTTCAACCCGCGCAAGGGCGACCAGCCGGGCGCTGCCGAGATCGCCGAGGGCTGGCAGATCCTTTCTCCAGTGCGTTCGGCGGCCCACGGCGTGCCCGAGTTGAATCGGCTCATCCACAAGCAGTTCCGACAGCCACTGATGGATGCCTCCTGCAAGGAAGGCTGGCAAAGGAAGTTCCCCAAGCCGATGGGCAGCGAGGAGATCGTGTACGGAGATAAGGTCATCAACCTTGTTAATACGGACCCGAAGCTCTGGTGGAACAAACATCGCAAGGTGTTTCCGACGAATGACAATGCCTACATTGCCAACGGTGAGATCGGTGTAGCTGTTGGATACTTCTGGAGAAGAGGTAAGCCCGATCTCCGTTGGAAGCTCGAGGTCGAGTTTTCCTCGCAGCCTGGCTTCAAGTACGACTTCACGAATCGAGACTTCGCTGAGGAGGGTAACGCCGTCCTCGAGCTCGCCTATGCACTGACAGTACATAAGTCGCAGGGCAGTGAGTTCGGGACGGTCATCCTCGTGCTGCCGAATCCCTGCCGGCTGCTCTCGCGTGAGCTGTTGTACACTGCCCTGACCCGCCAGAAGAACCGCGTGGTGATCCTTCACCAGGGGCCTCGCACGGAGCTGCGGAAGTACTCCTCTGATGATCGCTCCGAGACCGCCCGGCGCCTCACCAATCTCTTCGTCGCACCTTCACCTATCGAGGTCGACGGGCGCTTCTTCGAAAAGGATCTCATCCACCGCACGGTGCGAAACGAGATGGTGCGCTCGAAGTCTGAGGTGATCATCGCGAACACGCTTTCCGCCAAGGGTGTCGACTACGCTTACGAACGCCCGCTGACACTCGACGGTGTCACGAAGTACCCGGACTTCACCATCGAGGACATGGAATCCGGCCTGACGATTTACTGGGAGCATTGCGGCATGCTGCACGTACCGAGCTACAGACGCCGATGGGAAGAGAAGTTGGCCTGGTACCGTTCTCATTCAATTCTGCCACCTGAAGAAGGAGAGGGTGAGAACGGGACGCTAATCATTACGCGCGACGAGGCGAACGGAAGCATAGACTCGGCGAAGATCACCAAGGTGATCTCGGATGTGTTGAGTTGACGGGATTGCCCAGGCTAGGGTGTAAGGATCGCGGGGTGAATCAACGCTCATTTCGTCGGCTCCGCCAGTTAATTGCTCCCAGGTCAAATGTATCCAACAAACACGCAGTCCTATGAAATTCTACGTCGGCGTTACAGACAACAAGTGGTTTGAGTTTTTAGCCAGCCACAGGTCGGACAGAGTAAATTTCTGATGGCCTGGCGGAACCGGAAATTTCAAGGCTATTCCTCCTGGTGCTCATTTTCTGTTCAAGCTGCATAGCCCACATAACTTCATTGCTGGCGGGGGATACATTGTCAGTCACTCGAATCTTCCGTTGTCCCTGGCTTGGGAAGCATTTGGAAAAACTTTGAGAGTCGGAGGTTGTTTTGTGCCTCTCTCAATTATGGGATGGGATTATTCTCATCCAAGATAGCCAAGCTCGCGTGATCGCTCGCTTGATGTCATGCGACTTTGGGACGGGTGATTGGGTGGATACAATTGTTTGCATGTAGCTGTAAGTGCATGCATAAGTATCCAGACATATGAAGCGCGTTGACCTGGAACGTCGAGCTGAAGCTGTTTTTCGCCACCATCGAGATGTGCTTCGGACCTCTCAGGCGCTGAAGCTGGGGATCCATCCACGCATTCTCTACCGCCTTCGTGACGCCGGGCGGCTTGTCTCTGTGACCCGGGGAGTGTACCGGCTGGCCGAACTGCCGGAGCCGAGCCATCCGGATCTCCTGGTCGTGGCGCGTCGAGTCCCTCAGGCGGTGATCTGTCTCATCTCGGCGCTGTCCTTCCATGATCTCACCACCCAAATTCCGCACGAAGTCCACATTGCGCTGCCTCGGCGGACCCGGTATCCACGGCTCGATCACCCTCCGCTTCGTGTGTTTCTGATGACGGGGGCCGCGTACACTGAAGGGGTCGAAACGCATTCCATCGAGGGGGTCCCGCTTCGCGTCTATGGCCCAGAAAAGACAGTGGTGGACTGCTTTAAGTTTCGGAATAAAATCGGCATTGATGTGGCCGTCGAGGCGCTGCGACTGGCTCGTGAGCGGAAGCACGTAACGCCCCGTGGGCTGCTTCGGT
>JBJACV010000004.1:0-252228 GCA_046604365.1 Nitrospira sp. | reverse complement strand
GCGGGATCGATCTCTTGAGAAGAGATCGATCCCGCCCCGTTGTGGTCTAGGCTGAGGATATGATGGAACTTCCAATGAGAGACAGTGTCACAACCTTCACTGAAGCATCTCCGATGGCGGTGTTCGATGTGGACGCGCAGCTCGAGTCCGTCCGCTTGCATGACCCGGCTCAGGCTGGAAAGGATCGAACCGTTATCCTCTTGAAGACGGACAGCTTGCGTCTGATATTCCGATCATTCAGTGAAGGCGCCAGCCTTCCCACTCACAAGGCTCCCGGCCCGATCACGGTGCAGGTGTTGGACGGCCACATCGAGTTCACGGCCGGTACCCGGACGACTCCGGTCCGGAAGGGGGAAGTCCTGGCATTGGAATCCGGAATTCCCCACTCCGTGAAGGCGCTTAGCAATTCCGCCATTCTCATCACGGTCGCGGTGCGACCGCAGAGTTCCTGAGACCCATTCAATATGGGTCGATCCTCCGGCCATGTTGAAATCCCGGCATCGTAGAGGGGCTCAAGAATTCCGTAAAGGGGTAGCTCTCGCAACAGTCCCAATGACTGGTCCTGTAGGCCCATCGTCTTGTTTGTGGTTGCGTCCTCCCATCCGTTGTCGCATTTTTCCCCAGGCAGCAAGTACGGCCTGAGTATTCCTGCATCACTTCCGCACCCTCTGTACTCGATCGGATGACCCCAAGTCCTTGTTTCAGCGGATTTCAGTTGCATCCTGCTTGAAGCCACCGCGACGGCACCGGAATCGCACTAGATTTCTCTGAGTCCTATTTCATGGAAACGGCTCCCAAGAAATAGGCAGTTGCAATCGCTCAATTCCTGACCGAGCGCAACGCCAGGAAATCAATCTGTTCGGGTGTGCCGCCATCAACCAGGAGGAGAATACGATGACCACGCTAGCCAGGCCAGGGGTTCCTGTCGGGGGATTCAAAACTGTCGGACAAATACGCGCGACGAATGAACTCGTATTTCGTCGCGAGCAGAATGCCATGGGCATCGCCGTTGAGCTGCTCACCACGCATACATCGGGCGCCCCGATCATCGATGAGCAGGGCGCGTTCCTCGGTTTCATCAGTGAGTTCGATATTCTTCGGGCACTGGAGGCGGGCAAGGATCTCAATCGTCTGACGGCGGAAGACATCATGGCCAAGGAGCGCATCGCGGTGACCGAGGAGACGAGCATCGATGAGGCCGTGAAGATCATGGAAGAGAAGCGGCTCCTGAACCTGCCGATCAAGAAGAACGGGAAAGTCGCCTACTCCATTACGCGGCATGATCTTTTGCGGGCATGGATCGGCCTCGGCGTGTCTATCGAGGATCAGGCGGGGTGACGACTCAAGGAACGAAGGTTGGTTGAGAGTTCTCTCGATTCAGAGGAGGCGAGTGCCATGACGAGGACACGATGGATGGTTGTCACAGTCGGAGTTCTGTGTGTGATCGGAGCATCGTATCCTTCCAGCTTTGCCGCCGGGGGCCATGGACAGATGATGCATGGCGGCCACGATCAGGAGGAACAGGACGACCATAGCGCGCATTACCTCAAGCATCTGCTGAAACAGGCCAAGGAGATCGGCTTGACGCCGGAACAGATCGGTAAACTCAAAGCCATGCAGCTGGAGTTCAAGCGGACAGAGGCGAGGTTGGAAGCCGATGTCAAAATTGCAAAACTCGAACTCCACGCATTGTTGGAAGATGAGAAGGCGGAACTCGCTGCGATCAAAACCAAAGTGAATCAGCTGAAGTACGCAGAAGGAGCGCTCATGTTCGCGGCTATTAAGGCCAAACACGACGGGATGGCGCTATTGACGCCGGACCAACGGGAGAAAGACCGTGCCCACCGCGAAGCGATGAAGAGCGAACATGAGGGAGAGCACAGCGGCGGGATGGGCGGAATGGGCCGCGGTGGAATGAAGGGAAGCATGGGTGGAATGGGCGGTGGCGGCATGAGTGGAGGCGGACACGGCGGGCGTGGCGGAATGATGGGGGGCGGTGGTCACGGAGGACAAAGCGGAGGAGATCACGGAGGGCAGGGCGGCGGTGATCATGGGAGCAGCGAGGCAAGTGGAGGTCAGCAACATCAACATTGACGATCTGAGTGATTCAATCGAAGAGCGCAACAGCAGGTGAGCTCATTCATCGTTCCTTGCTGGCGCAGATTTCGCTTACTAAGTCGGCGGGAACGTATTCACCAACGGAGGACTTTCATGGAACGTCAGAACGCTGAATGTTCGGGGCCCGCTATCGGTCTAGCTTTCATCGGAGGTGCCCTTGTGGGGGCCATTGCCGGTCTATTGCTCGCGCCCAAGTCGGGGCAAGAAGCCCGTCGCGCGATCAAGGACTATACAGACAAGACTGAGGACGAGATTATTGAAAAGGCCAAGGAGGCGAGGGCAGCGCTCGATGAGACCATTGAGCGGGGCAGGCGCTACGTGGCGGAGAAGAATGCGGATGTGCAGGCGGCGGTCAAAGCCGGCCGAGAAGCAATGAAGGAAAGGCTGGAACACAAATCCAGTTAGGGAGAAGCCGTGATTGCTGTTCGGTTCCATGGCCGAGGGGGGCAGGGGGCGAAGACGGCGAGCCGCATTCTGGGAACCGCCGCATTTCTGGAAGGGTTCGTGGCGCAGGACTCGCCGATTTATGGGGCCGAGCGGCGTGGCGCGCCAGTGGCCGCCTACACGCGTATTGCCAGGGACCCGATCCGCGAACGGGGCTTGATCGTTCATCCCGACCTGGTTGTCGTGGCCGACGCGTCGCTCATCCCCGATCCGGCCGCCCGTGTGTCGGAAGGTATCGATGAACGTACGGTGGTTTTCGTCAACTCACAGATGACCACCGATCAATTCCATGCCCAGGGCTTTCCTCCCGGCCGCCTGACCACGCTGGATCTGACGGATATCGCACTGCGACAATTCGGCAAACGTGGCGCAATCAGCGCCTTGCTCGGCGCCGTTGCAGGACGGTTCATCGGGCTTCGTTGGGAATCAGTCTATGACGCGATCGGGCGGGAGTTGGCCGATCTCGGGATTGCCGATGCGGTTATTACGCAGAATCAAACAGCCGCGAGGCACTGTTACGAAACGGTGCCGGCGGCGGACTTCGAGGCAGAGACACCCCGTCAGGCGGCCACGGTGCAGCTTCGAGCGCCGACCTATGAGTCGCCGGCCAGAGGAACCGCGCGAATTACGGCGGGTCCCAACTCGGCGATCCGATCCATGAGCGGCTGGCGGACGTACCGTCCCGTCCTGCGTCCTGACTTATGCAACGGCTGTTGGCTCTGCTTCGCCAATTGCCCGGAGGGCGCGATTACGATCAAGCCGGACGGCAAGCCGGCCATCTACTATCCGCATTGCAAGGGTTGCCTCGATTGCGTCGAGGTCTGTCCAACAGATGCCTTGACGGTCGAGCGGGAAACGGAAGCGACGAATAAGACCTGAAACTAGTTTGTTTGGTTATCCGGTTTGTTTTGTTGATCTGGAGGAACCAGCGGAACAAAACCGACCGGACGAACGAAACAAACGAGATGAACCAAATGAACCAGACAGACCAGCTGATGATGACCGGCAATGTGGCGGCAGCCTGGGGCGCGCGACTCGCCGATGTGGACTATGTGCCGGCCTTTCCGATCACGCCGCAAACGGAGATTATCGAGACGCTGTCGAAGTGGTGCGGAAACGGTGCCTTGAACGCCCGCTTCGTCACGCTCGATTCCGAACATTCCATGATGACTGCCGCGGGGGCCGCCGCCGCGACGGGTGCCCGCGTCTTCACCGCGACATCAAGCCAAGGGCTGCTGCATGCCTTCGAGGTCCTCTACACCGTGGCCGGGTGGCGGGTGCCGTTTGTCCTGGTGAATGTCTCACGGGCGCTGGCTTCACCCATTACGCTTGAGCCCGATCACAACGATGTGCTGGCAGCGCGTGATTCCGGGTTCGTGCAGATCCACGCGGAGACCTGTCAGGAAGTGGTGGACTCGGTGCTCATGGCCTATCGCATCGCGGAGGATCCGCGTGTCTGCCTGCCGGTCATGGTGAATCTCGACGGCTTTTACCTGTCCTTTACCCGCGAACCGGTGACGGTTCCTGACCCGAAGTCGGCCGGGACTTTCCTCCCGCCCTTTCGACCGGCTCATCTGGGATTCAAAGCCTCGGCCCCCCTTGCGCTGGGAACCGCCGTGTATGGTGGATCGACCTACAGCTACTTTCGCCATCAGATCCATCTCGCGTCGGTCAATGCCCTGCAAGTCCATGAAGAGGCCGCCGTTGAATTCGAGCGGCTGTTTGGCCGTCGTTATGGCGTCGTGGAAGGCTATCGGCTTGAGGATGCGGAGGATGTGTTGGTCATGACCAATGCGTTTGCGAGCAAGGGCAGGGCCGCGGTGGATGCGGCCAGAGAGGAGGGTCGCCGGGTGGGCTTGCTGCGGATCCGCCTGATCCGACCCTGGCCGGCCGATGCGATTCGCCACGCACTGTGCGGCCGGCGTGCCGTGGCGGTGTTGGATCAGAATCTCTCTCCCGGGCAGGGCGGGATTCTCTTTCAGGAGATCGCGGCCTGCCTCTATCATGAAACGCAGCGGCCACGGGCGCTCTGTTCGTTCATCGGGGGCTTGGGAGGAAAGGATATTTCCGAGGGGGAATTTCGCGCCATCTTCGAGCAGACAGCCGAAGCGGGAACCCAAGGCAAAGGGACCGGACCGGTCCTGTTGTACACCCAGGCTGAGCATCGGGAGATGGAACAGTTGCAGTTTCTCGCGCATGAACTGAAGACCGGCAGGTAAAAAAGAATATGGCCTGGGAACCCCGCCTATTTAAGGATCTGCATCAGCTCCCGCGTCAAGAGCATGTATTCCCCGGCACGCCGCTCTGCGCCGGCTGCGGCGGACTCGAATCTCTGCGGCTCGCCTCCAAAGTGCTGGGCAGTCGCGTCGTCTACGTGAATGCAGCCGGTTGTTTCACCAACCTGGCGTCATTTCCCTTCACCCCGCTGGATGCCTCCTGGCTGTACACGACGATGGGATCGGCGCCGGCCGGCGCTCAGGGCGTGCGTGATGCGCTGGATGTGCTGATGGCCAAAGGCCGGTTGCCGAAAGAAGAAGATGTGCGGGTGGTCGTATTGGGGGGCGATGGCTCGACCTACGACATGGCGCTTTCGTCCACCTCGGGGGCCATCACCAGAAGTCTCGACTTCTACTACTTCTGTTACGACAACGAGGCCTACGGCAATACCGGTGTCCAGTTAAGTCCCGCGACACCCTACGGAGCGCGCACGACGACCTCCCCCTGCGCCGTGCAGCATCCGACCGGCTCGACACAGGAGAAGAAAGACATCTTTGAAATTTGGCGGGCGCACAACCCTCCGTACATTGCGACGGTGTCGCCGCGCTTTCCGCTCGATCTCGCAGAAAAGTTCACACGCGCTGCGGCCTATCAGGGCCCCAAGCTCTTTCTCGGGTTCGCGGCCTGCCCGACCGGCTGGCTCTTCGACCCGGCCTACACACCCGATGTCGCGCGATCGGCGGTGGAATGCGGCCTCTGGCCGCTCAAAGAAGCCATCAACGGCGTGGTTACGCACACGTATTTCCCGAAGCTGAGTCCGGTCGAAGAGTATCTCAAGCTCCAAGGCCGCTTCCGCCACCTGTTCGAGCCCACCGTACAGAAGGACGCGATCGCCCATATTCAGAGCCGCGTGAATGCCTACTGGGAGCGGGTCAATCTGGCGGAAAGAACGGGCTGACGAAATCGGTCGGTCGATTGTGGTAAAAAGACGGACATATTCTCGTACGACTCAATCGCCATTCAAGTCACGTACAGGTTCATAACAGGGAGAGCTGAAGCGGCATGAACGAACAGGCTACGATCACCACGTTCTATGAAGCGGATCACGATCGGCTGGATGAGCTGTTCAAGACGTTTCAACGACTGAAACGGGTCGATTTTGCCAAGGCCAAAGACGCGTTCAAAGAATTCAAGATCGGCCTCCAGCGTCATATTGTGTGGGAAGAGGAGCTGCTGTTTCCTATCTGGGAAGAGAAGACCGGCATGATCGAAGACGGGCCGACACCCGTGATGCGGTTTGAGCATAGCCAGATCAAGCAATACCTAGACGCGATTCATCAAAAAGTCGAGGGCCAGAATCCCGATACCGACCGGGAAGAGCAGGCGCTGCTCAACCTATTGGGCTCTCATAATCGGAAAGAAGAGCGGGCGCTCTATCCTGCGATCGATAATGTGACCAGTGCGGAAGAACGCGCAACGATCTTCAGCAGCATGAATACTATTCCGGAAGATCGCGACAATACCTGTTGCGGACAGCACTGATTCGCTGGTTGCTCTGGTTAACCAAACAAACGAGACAAACGAAACAGACCAGATAGACAAGACCGACCATATGAACAAAACAAGCTGGTTGAACGGTTTCGGCATTCTGCTCATAGCCTGGCTCGGCATGTCGCTTTCACCGCTGTCCGATAGGCCGGCCTGGGCCGAGTCGGCTGTCTCACAACCGGGTGTGAAGCGCAAGCCTACTGTTGAACGAGGACGGGACATCTTCCACGGCACCGGGGCCTGCTCCTACTGCCATGGAATGGACGGCTATCTCGATCGATTGCCACAAATGGAAGAGAAAATCGCCGCGCGCATTGCGCGGCTGAATCCGCCTCCGACCGACCTGCGTGATACCGGCGTCCTTCGCCTGAAGACGAACAAGGAACGAGCGCGCGCCATTCGGGAAGGCCATCCGAGTACCGGCAGGTTTAAAGATTTCACCATGACCGATCGGGACATGGCCGATATCTTGTTCTATCTGGCGTTCATCAGAAAAGATCCCAACCCGGAAAAGGATTGATCGTCACGGAAAGTGGGCATTCGATAACGTGACCAGTGCGGAAGAACGCGCCGCGATCTTCAGCAGCATGAACGCTATTCCGGAAGACCGGTACAATGCCTGTTGCGGACAGCACTGATTAGCTGGTTGCTCTGGTTAACCAAACAAACGAGACAAACGAAATAGACCAGATAGACAAGACAGACCACATGAACAAAACAAGCCGGTTGAACGGTTTCGGCATTCTGCTCACAGCCTGGTTGGGCATGCCGTTTCCACTGCTGTCGGATAGGCCCGCCTTGGCCGAGTCCATTCCGTCGCCACCCGGTGGAACATTGAAGGGAGATGTTGCCCGGGGTCGGGAGATCTTCAACGGGAAGGGCGTGTGTTATTTCTGTCACGGAATTGATGGGTATCTCGCCAGGAAACCCCGTTTGGAAAAGGACACCGCGGCGCTCATCGCGCGGCTGAATCCTCCCCCAACGGACTTGCGCAATCCGGTCGGTCTGAGACTGAAAAGCGACAAGGAGCGGTCCCGCGCCATCCGGGAAGGCCATCCGGGCACCGGCATGTTTCCCGACACGACCATGACCGATCAGGACCTCGCCGATACGTTGTTCTACCTCGCGTTTATACGAAAAGACCTCAACCCCGCAGAAGAGTAAGTGCGGTCATGCGGTGGGATGGCCGGAGAAAGAGAACAATCTTCCCATGAGAAAACTCCTGACTTCCATTGTGCTTTGGATGGCTCTTCTCGGAATACCTGCGCCCCTCATCAGCCCTGATGCTCATGCCGGTGATGTCGGCGCACAAGGAATTCCCAAGAACAGTTCCAGTGACATCGGCCAGAAGCCTACCTCCGGGGACAGCAACCGTGGCGAGAAACTGTACGAGGCGAGCTGCATTGTCTGCCATGGTCCCCGTGGGACCGGCGGCATTGGTCCTCGGCTGGCAGGCAATTCCGTGCTGTCGAAAGAGAAGATATTTTGGACAGTTGTCTATGAAGGTCAGCACGTCATGCCGCCGCTGAAGGGCGCGGTCACCGAGCAGCAGATTGCCGACATCCGTGCCTGGCTGCTGATGTTGCGGTAGTTTGATCGGACGGAGAGTGCGGGTCGGGTTTGCAGGGGAAACAATTCCCTACCCGGTGCGTTGCGGTAGTTCGATGCGTATCCTCGCATCCACGATTCGGCAGCCTTGTCCTTCCGGCATCGCGAAGACCGGATTCAGATCGAGCTCGCTGATTTCTGGAATCGCTTCCACGAGATGGGAGATGCGCAAGAGGACATCGTCAACCGCGTTTAAATCAACCACTGGCTGGCCGCGATAGCCGGTGAGTAAGCGGTAGCCCTTGATCGTCCGTACCATCTCGGTTGCGTCCCTGTCGGTAAGCGGTGCCACTCGGAACTGAACATCGCCAAGTATCTCAACGTGAATGCCACCGAGTCCGAAGCTGATCAAGGGACCAAAGAGCGGATCGCGGGTCATGCCGACCATCACTTCCACACCTCCTGACAGCATCGGTTGAATAAGCACGCCTTCCATCGCGTCCAATTTATTTACCTGCGCGAGCCTGGCCCGAATCGCCTCGAACGAATTGCGGACAGCTAGTTCATCGGCCAGGTTCAGATGCACTCCACCTACCTCGGTCTTGTGCACAATCTGATGTGATGCGAGCTTGACTGCAACGGGGAATCTGATCTTCTGCGCCAGTTTGACCGCCTCTTCGGCGCTGGCCGCCACGGTTCCTTGCGCAAGAGGCAGATTTATTGCGCCGAGGATGGCATGGGTCTCTTCCGTCGTCAGCCAGCCAGATCCGCGTTCCAATAAGGCTTTTGCGCAAATCGACTTCACCATGAATAGGTCACTGTCTGAGTTGTGTGGCGCCTGTCCGATTGGCTGCTGCTGCCAGGTTTCATAGGCGATGGCACGGCTGATGATGCGGGCAGGAACTTCAGGGTGCCGATAGGTAGGAATGACCTCTCTGTCTACCGTGAATGCTCGATCCAAATCTCCTTCTGCCATCCAGCAGAGATACACCGGTTTCCTGTTGAGGTCCGTCTGTCGAGCGGCGCTGATTCCTCGCAGGATTCCTGCAGCAACCGGGTCATTGTCTTCGACTCTGACGGATACGTGGACAATGATGAGGGCGTCGATCTCGTCTGCCTTGAGCATGGTGGCAACGGTCCGGGCATGCTGGTCCTTGCTTGCAAAGCCGATTACATCGACAGGATTGTTCAGTGCCGCTGTGGGAGGAAGAAAGGAGGCAAGCGCGGATTGTGTCTCCTTGGACAATTCCGGCACCATGAGCCCTTCCGCTGCGCAACTGTCGGCGCAGAGGACGCCTGGCCCGCCGGAATTGGTCAAGATGCCGATTCGGCGACCCGAAGGGAGCCGTTGATTGGATAAGCCAGAGGCGAGCGCGAGAAATTCTTCGAGGGTTTTCGCACGGATTGCGCCGCACTGTGTGAACAATGCGGCAACCGCCGTTTCGTTCGTGGCCAGTGCCGCCGTGTGAGATCCGGCCGCTGATTGTCCAACCTGTGTCCGACCCGCTTTCATGACGACGACGGGCTTCTTTTTCCCCACCCGTTCGGCAATCAACCTGAAGCGGCGAGGATCGACGATGGTTTCGAGATAGAGCAGAATCGCGTCTGTCGCCTGGTCCTGCTCCCAGTACTCAAGAAGATCGTTCACCGTGACATCTATATGGTTGCCGACACTGACGAAGCTGGACAGGCCGAGATTCAACCGTCTGGCCGCCGTCACCACTGCGAGCCCGACCCCGCCGCTTTCTGAAGCGAGAGCGACTCGACCGGCAGGAGGGAACATCGGGGTATAGGTCGCATTAAGATGGATGGCGGAATCCAGGTTCATCAGTCCGAAGCAATTCGGCCCGATCAGGCGAATGCCATGCTGACGGACTCGTGCACACAGCTGCTCTTCGAGCGAGATTCCCGATCCGCCCGTTTCGGCGAATCCTGCCGTGATAAGGACCACAGCCGGGATCTGTTTGACAGCGCAGTCTTCGATGACCGCAAGTACCGCGTTGGCAGGCACGGCGATGACGACGAGATCGACAGGGCCGGGAATGGCCCTCAGTGAGGGGAATGCCCGTAGCCCAGCGATCTCCGTCGCATGTGGATTGACCGGGACGATTGATCCGGCGAAGCCGCCCTGTTGCAGCGATTCGATGATCCGATGCCCGATACCGGTTGGCTTACGGGAGGCGCCGACCACGGCGACATGACGGGGAAAGAAAAACGGCTTCAGCGGCTCAGCTGCCGGATTTTTGTCATTGTGGAGTGCCGACATGATGAGTGCCGTGCGCGTGTCACTCCTTGCTAACTGACGACGTCGGGCGGCGACATGGCTCTGATGTAGGACAACACGTCCAGGATCTGTTCGTCCGTCAGCTTGCCGCGGAATCCGTGCATCGGGCTGAACAGCACGCCGTTCGAGATCGCCACGAGCAGTTCCCAGTCTGTTTTCGAGCGGGTGATGCGAGACTGGAGATTGGCCGGACGCACGATCAAGTCTTCGCTGTCGGGGCCGTTCCCGTCCAATTTGGATCCATGGCAACGGAGACACTGTTGTTCATACACGCCTTGTCCGATCTTTGGATTTCCGCGAGACATCTGCGCCGAAACCCAGGACGTTCCGATGAGGAGGAGGATGACAACAGCAGCCAGTGTCGTTTTCATGATCGATCCCTTTCACCGTATGACAAGGATAGGACATGTCACCCGATGGACGATGGCGTGCGAAACACTTCCCAGGAGGAAGCGGTCGATCCCCTTGCGCCCGTGCGAAGCGACCACCACCAGATCCATGGTTTGCGCCTGTTCTTCGACCATCGCTGCCGGATTGCCTACCGCCACCTTCGTGCTGACCGTATACCGGGAATCCAGGAGCTTGGCCGCAGTGGCCTTGACGAATTCCTCTGCATAGGACTCCGCGCCTTCCCACCAGGCTCTTGCCCCCAGCGCGTCATAGGGGCTGTCTAAGCCAACGGGGACGACGGCATTGAGCACACAGAGTTCGACCGGCGTCGCAAACTGGTGGCGGGCCAGCCACTGCGTGATTCGATCGGCGTCATCATGGCCCTCAATGGCGACCAGTACCCGCTTAATCGGCCGCGCGGGTCCTTTGACGATCAACGTGGGACGAGACGCATGCGACAGCACGCGATGAGAGACGCTGCCGAGGACGGTTTCAACGACACGGCTGCGGCCGCGCGCGCCAACGACGACAAGGTCGGCTGCGACGGTTTGAGCGCTGTCGAGAATGATCTGAGCGGGGCTGCCGATTTCATTGACCTTTCGCACGGACCCTACGTCGGGCGGAACCATGGCGGCTGCGCGTTCAAGCAGTTGACGGCCTGCGTCCACCATCGCGTTACGAAAGTCGTCGTAGCCTTGCAGATTGGTCATCTCGGCGATGAGCGGCTGCTCGAAAAACCCGAGATTGACCCCGTGCACCAGCGTGACGTCTGTTGGATGATAGACATGAAACGTCTGGGTGACGGCGGTAAAGGCCTGGTCCGACCAATCGATGCCGATCGCGATTCTCATACGTGGTGCTCCTTCGTCTCCTCGTCAAAACAGAGGATGGGGCGATGTGCCGAACGGAAGCGTACGCGGCGCATCGCCGAGATTGCCGCGAATGCGCCACTCACCTTCTTCCATCACGAGGTAGTGCACTTCCTCATGCCAGCTGTCGATGGGGACATAGAGGCCGCTGGTCTTGGACCGAGCCCAGAGATGGCCGGTGCAGGTGACCTCCAGCACGGTCTGACTTCCAGATCCGACCTTGGTGAACTTGCTGAGGAGATGGGTGCTGGCAATCTCTTGATATTCGTCGAACAGGTCTTTCCAGACCTTCCGGATGTCATCCTTCTTGAGTCCGTGGTAGTTGTATTGCTGAGAGTAGGCGGCCATGACTGTGTCGAGATCATGGGCCTTGGCCGCCTGTTCGGCCCGCTCAAATATCGCCACGACAGACTTGACGGTGGCTTCGTCCACTTCGATCACGGAACCGGCCGGGACGACGATCTTGGCCTGTGCCGTGCCTCCCGGGCCGGTCAGGGTCAGAGAAAAGCACATGAGCAAAGTAGTGATGGCGGCATACATGTTCCGGCCTCCAACAGGCATCGTGTTCTCCCTTCCTCGTCGCATCACAGCCAGATTCTCCACCGGCTTCATCACGAACGCTCGCGAAGCATGCGACTAGGCAGAAGAAGACTCTGCCCGCTCACGCATCGCTTCTTCAGCCAGGTTCAAGTACTCCACGACATCACGATCGTCGACCTGGCCGAAATCGACGTAGTGATTTCCCACCGCCCAGAATGGGTCCGGTGTCGCCAGGACGACCACCTCGTCTATTTGCGCGCGGACCTCCCGGATGGTGTCCGGCGGACCGACCGGAATCGCTCCAATCAGGCGTCGAGGATTCAGGCTCCTGATCGACTGGACCGACGCGAAGAACGTCGAGCCGGTGGCGATTCCGTCGTCCACGAGAATGACGGTACGGTCGGTGAGCACGGGAAACCGACGGTCTTGCCGATAGAGAGCCTGCCTGCGGGCGATCTCCTCCTGCTGGGCTCGAACAAGGTGTGTGATATCCGCCCGGGAGAGACGACACGTCGCCATCGCTTCCGGATTCAGATAGACCACTCCCGTCTCGCCCACCGCGCCCAAGGCGTACTCCGGATTATCCGGCGCGCCCAGCTTGCGGGTAATGAACACGTCCAGCGGAAGATGCAGCCCCAGACTCAGTTGGTACCCGACCGCCACGCCGCCGCGGGGGAGCGCCAGGATGAGGGCTCCCGGCTGTTCACGGTAGGGGATCAGTCGTTCCACCAGCCGCCGGCCGGCCTCTTCACGATTCTTGAAAATCATAATACGGTCTATCCTGTCTATGTGGCCGTTCAAGCCTCTTCGGTCTGTCCGGCCTAGGCGGGCCGGCTGAATGCCGAGACAGACCGTGAGACTACTTGATGCCGCTGGTCACCCCGACTCCGATGAGGAACATAGCGGCCAAGATCAGCAAGACCATCAGCCACCAGAAGCGGCGGTGACGTTCGGTGTCTTCGTGCTGCCAATGGACGTCCCAGGGGATCTCGAGATATTTGGGATGCCGGAACATGATGTCCTCCTTTTCGTCACGACACCTTCACCTCAATCGCTTTCGGCTTGGCCTTCTCCGACTTCGGAAGATGGACCTTCAGCACACCGTCCTTATACTCGGCGTTGATCTTGGAGCCGTCGGCATCTTCGGGAAGGGTGAAGCTCCGCATGAAACTGCCGTAGGCCCGTTCGACCCTGTGATACTTCTTGCCCTTCTCTTCTTTCTCGTACTTGCGCTCCCCGCTGATGGACAGAACGTCGTCTTGGACGTTGATCTTGATCTCCTCTTTCTTCATCTCGGGCAGTTCCGCCTTCACGAGATACTCTTTCTCGTCTTCAGTGATGTCGACGAGAGGTGACCATTCTGTGACGGTGATGGCCTCCTTCTTTTCGCCGCTCGTCGCCATGGGGGTACGCCCGAAAATTGTCGACAGGCGCTTCTCCACATCTTCGAGCTCTTTCCACGGACTCCAACGAGACAACGGTTCCCATCTGGTGAGTGCGGACATGGCAGACCCTCCTTCTGTTATGAATAAATAGCGCTGGTTATGGTCATTCCTACCTTGGTGCCTCTAGGCGCTTTCTTCGGTGAGGCGCGACCGCTGCAGACTCAACTGCATCGGCAATGCCACATTGATGGCAGGCGGGAGCAGGCCCGGTCGATTGTACAGAATCAAGGAGTTGCGGGCTTGGCGAGGTGCGGGCCATGCACTGTGGATTGACACGCTGTCGCATTACAGGGCAAGTCCGTTTCTGGCACTGTGGAATCTTTCGACAATCGATAACGCTCGGCAGACAGCTCGTACTCATGCTAATTGGGTCGGTCAGCCGAAGTCCGTGGTGCTGATTCGGGACCTGCCACGCAATCTTGACAAGGCCATTTGTCGAGAATAAACTCATTAGGTAGAAATCAAGCTCGGAATGGTAAATGAGCGCGAACATATCGCGCATCTTGCACTGCGCTGAGGGGTGCCGTGATGCGAAGAGAGGGGCCTACACAGAAAGGAGGGAGTGGTTAGTTTCGACCCTTGCGGGGGTGGCTATGGTGTATCACTTCGTTGCGTAACGGTTCGAACGAAAGGAGTAACCATGGATAGTACATTTATAATGTTTGCGGTTGTTATGCTCGGGATCCTGGTCGGCGGGCTCGTCGTGTATAAGAAAAGCCAGTAAACCGTCGCGTCTCAGTCAGCCGATAGGCGGCGCTTGGTGACTCGGTTTCGTCTCTTGTAAGGTGTATCCTCCTCTCATCAAGATGGTTTCCGGGTGGAGTGGTGGTGTGTGCTATGACCGAGTCACTGGTGCTTCCCACGATCACTGCACAAGTAGTCCTCTGATATTTCAGTTGAAATCGTCCATCGAATCTTCCGGACCGCCTCCTGGTATTGCCGATCGTTTCTCGTCCCTCGACATGGCTCGGCACGGCCTGAATGATGGCAGCGGCTGTTTCGCTATTCTTGAATAGCCTTGGCCCGCTTCTGGAGATAGGCGTTGCGGACGGCGCTATAGAGATCGACCGTAGATTCTTCGACGCCCTGATATTTTTCAAGGTTGAGTGAGCGGTCGTTCACCACTTCGGTTACTTTTGAAGTGAACAGGATGAGAGAAGTCGTGGTTCGATTCTGATGGGGAATCGCAGACGGAATATCGCCGATTTCAATGATGGGGAGAGCCAGCCAGTGAATAGGGTTGAGGAAAATATCCCCGACGTATCCAACAAGGTCCCGGACTGTAAACGGCTGATAAAGCGGTACGACAATGTACGGTCCTGGTTTAACTCCATAGAAACCGAGCGTTTGCCCTAAGTCTTCTTCAGGCGTCTTCAGGTCCATGTCGCTCGCCCAATCGATAAATCCGGCAACACCGACCGTTGTGTTCACGAGAAAACGGCCGGTCTCGATTCCCGCCCCCCGGAACTTTCCCTGCAGGATGTTATTGACGAACCGCGGAACGAATCTCGCGTTATAAAAGAAGTTACTGACCCCGGTTTGAACAGGATTCGGCATGATAAAGTCATAGCCCTTGGCCACCGGCTTCAGCACCCAACGGTCCATTTGCCGGTTGAATTCAAAAATCTTTGTGTTTAATGGTTCCAACGGATCGTATTCCTCGAGGTCCGTCTCACCAGGTTTGGCAAAGGGGTCGAATGGTTCTTCTTGGGAATTGCCGTGAACCGTGGTGGGGGGGGCAGCGGCCGAAGACACCATAACAATATGAGCAGGTGTGTTCGAGTATTCAGTTCCAGGGGGCTGAAGAGTTTTTGAGGCTACTTGGCTAGCGCAACCAGAGAATGATAGAAGCGCAATAGTCAGGGTGAGTCCAACCATCTTTCCCTTCAACTGGATCGGTATTTCGTATAGTCCGGCCATCATAGTTTTCACCACGCTCCCCCCATCAAATCAAGCAAATCAACCCGTTATCGGCAGGTGGGTGCGCACTTTACCAAAAGCCGGTTCAATCGCCAATCATTAATTTCAGCCTCTGTCAGGTGTTGCATTTCGCGGCAGGATGAGAGAGTGCCCTGGGGCGGTTGGCATCAGCTTTCAAAAAAGGCAGCACCGGAAGCGAGAGAAAGGAAATAATCAATCACTCGATGGTGAGAGATTCCTCGCTCTCACAACCCTGGCATCGTCATTGCGTTCTTTCCCAAGCACATAATCGAGTGGGAGCAGAGCGGTGCCGTCTCACATCGATCGACCGGAAATCTCAAACTCGGGAGGATGACGCCGATGAAAGCCGTCGTTGGAATCGATGGGTCAAAGTATGGGGATTGGGCGTTGGAATGGGTGGCGAAACTGCCGCTGAAGGCGGTGCCGAGTATCGTCGGGGTGCATGGCCTCGATACTCAGTCCGTACCGGCGCCGTTGATCACACATCCGTCTGTGAGTGGGAATGAGCCGGATGAGGGCGAAGTCATTCACTTCCTTGAATCTCAGGCCAAGCGAGTGGTGGCGGAGTCGCAGCAGCGCATGAAGGCACTCGGGTTGAAAGGCTTGGTGCGTGTGGAGAAGCAAGCGATCGCGAAAGCGCTGCTCAAGCATGCGGGACGCAATGGATTGGTGGTGGTGGGCAGTCGAGGACTGAATGCGTTGGACCGACTCATGATGGGAAGCGTCTCCACTGCCGTGACGATCCATGCTTCCGGTCCTGTGTTGGTGGTGAAGGAGCCGCCAAAGCCGATCCGGCGGATCCTGTTCGC
The DNA here is from genome assembly GCA_046604365.1 of Nitrospira sp. Lineage (GTDB taxonomy): Bacteria > Nitrospirota > Nitrospiria > Nitrospirales > Nitrospiraceae > Nitrospira_D. The sequence goes on along the minus strand of JBJACV010000004.1, from coordinate 236,075 downwards.
AACGGACGGTTCTCCTTCCTCAGGCAAAGCGCTGCAATTTCTCACCAGACTGTTTCAGGTCAAATCAGCGGCTGAGCCGATCGGAATTCTTCTGGTCCACGTCATGCCGTTTCTACGGTATACGGTTGTCAAAGAGGCCGGGGAGAAATTGCTTGCGCAGGAGGCGGCCAAACTCGAAAAGTCCGGATATCGTGTCAGGGAGTTTCCAAGAGTGGGGCCGGCTGCGGAGGAAATTTTGAAAGTGGTGGGTCGTGAACAGCCGGATCTGATCGTCACCGGGGCCAAGGGGCGTAGCGCCGTTGCCCGCTTTCTCCAAGGCAGTGTATCGACCAAGATTGTCCAGCGGAGCGACTGCTCAGTCCTGGTTGTACGGTAAGGAAGGCGCGCACTCTCCACAAGCCACACAGGAAAAGAACGACGGCCATGAACTCCGTACAGAGTCATGGCCGTCGTTCTTCTCTCGGTCACAGTCTAGGCGCTCTTCTTGTAGACGACCAGCCCGGCGACCAGTAGCCCTAACATGACAATCGCGAACAGTGTCAGCATATCCATAGCGACTCCTTTGGTTAGGATAACGATGCCCCTCTTGTTCAGGATGAGTGAGCAACTATCGTGCTGAGTTCATGGCGGATTACCAATTCTTGTAAACGCCGTGTAATGAATAGTTTGCACAACGCGCATGCTCAGAGGAATTCGAACGCTGTGGAGAATATCCTCAAGACCGTCCAAAACTTTTGACAATATAAGAGGAGGACGAGTTAGGGTAGCCGCTCGCGTCCGTGTGGGGTAGTCAGGTCCTGGTCCGGACCGAGAGGGACGATGCCGGTTGGATTGATTTCGCCATGGGTCAGGTAGTAATGCCGCTTGATATGGTCGAAGTTCACCGTGTCGGCGACGCCGTCAGTTTGATAGAGGTCTTTCAAATAGCCGAACAGGTTCGGGTAATCGACGATGCGTCTGATATTGCACTTGAAGTGGCCGTGGTACACAGCATCGAACCGCACCAGTGTGACGAACAGCCGCCAATCGGTTTCGACGAATGTCGTGCCGAATAGGTAACGCCGGCTTGCGAGGCGCGCATCGAGCAGATTCAGCGCGTCAAACAGCTGCCGTACGGCTCGTTCATAGGCCCGCTGCGACGTGGCGAATCCTGCCCGATAGACTCCATCGTTCACGTTCTCGTAGACGAAGCGGTTGAGTTCGTCGATGTCCTGGCGTCGTGCTTCCGGATACAAGTCGAGCCTACTGTCTGTGAAACGATCGAACTCGCTATTGAAGATTCTCATCAGATCGTCATCGGAGTTGGTGACGATGCGTTTGGTGAACCGGTCCCACAACACCGGCACGGTGACGCGCCCTCGATAGTGAGGATCGGTCGCTTCATAGGCCTCGCGGAGAAAGTGGAATCCATTGATGGGATCGGGCGAATGGCCGGACCCTTCGCGAAACGCCCAGCCCTGCTTGTCACGAATCGGGTCCACGACCGTCATCCCGATGACTTTTTCGAGTTTCTTCAGCTTGCGTACGATGATCGTGCGGTGAGCCCAGGGGCATGCCCACGATACATACAGGTGGTAGCGCCCTGGTGTGGAAGGAATGCCGGAACTGCCGTCAGCGGTCACCCAGCCTCGGAATGCATCGGACTGCCGCGTGAATTCCCCGGACTTGGACTGCTCGTTGGGAAACTGCGCCCGCACATTCATAAATGAGAACCGTCACTCTTCCCTTGCCAGTATCTCACAGATAGACGCTGTGGTGTCGAAAGTTTTCCGCCTCCTGCCCCATTTCACCACGGCGCGAGTTCGAGACAGTGGCAAAAGGCTACGGATGCCAACCTGTTCACCAAGAAAAGCCCTGTTTTGTGGGGCATGGCCCATGCTCAACAGATGAGGGAGGTATGGGTGTGTGTGGGCTTCAGAGGAGAGACTGGGAGCGGTGATGGTGGGTGGTATTCGGCTGAGACGAAGCACAAGTGGAGCTCTGGTGCGTCGACTTTCGGCAAGCTTCCTGATCTGCCTCATGCTGATGGGGAGCATGGCTTGTGAGAACAAACCGCCGGATGCCTCTGTCGGCAAACCGGACTCACCAGCCGCTCAATCCGGATTCGTGCGTCTGACGCCTGAAGAGTCCTCGCGGATCAAGCTGGAGCTTGCGCCCGTGGGGCAGGGGCAACTGCTCACACATCGTGAGTTTCCCGCCACCGTCCAGGCCAATGAGAACGAATTAGCCGAGGTTACGACCCTCATCCGCGGGCGTGTCGTCAAAGTCCATGTGGATGTCGGCCAAGACGTCAAGAAGGGGGCCTTGCTGGCACTGCTCCACAGTATGGATCTTGGAGTGGCGGAAGGGGATTACCTGAAAGCTGCGGCAAGGCTGCATGAAGCTGAACTGGCGCACGCACGGGCTAAGGAGTTGTATGAAAACAAAGCCGTGAGCCTGGCCGAACTGCTGCGGCGCGAAGCTGCCATGAGAACGGCACAGGCCGAAGCGCGTGAGACGAAGAACCGTCTGGAACTGCTTGGGGTGCCGCCGGATGAGATTGAGCGGCTGGATCGGCAACATACGATCAAGGCTGATGTACCCTTACGCGCGCCGTTCGACGGCCGGATCATCATGCGCAATATTACGCGAGGCGAGGTGGTCGAAACGCACCAAAAATTCTTCACCGTGGCTAATCTGACCGATGTCTGGGTGGTCGGCAACGTGCCGGAGAAGGACGTCCGATTTATCCGCAAGGACCAGAAAGTCGATGTGGTCCTCACCGCCTATCCGCACGCCATTTTCTCGGGGACGATCACTTACGTTGGAGATACGCTCGATCCGGCTACCCGGACGATGCGGCTTCGAGTGACAGTGCGTAATCCCGACCGGCTGCTGAAGCCGGAGATGTTCGCCGCGATTCGTGTCTATGCGGCGTCGAGTCCGGATGAACTGAGCCTGCCGATAGAGGCCGTTCAAAGCGGGCCGGCCGGCCCCATGGTATTCGTGCAGCGCGGGCCGGGGGAATTCGAAGCGCGGGCGGTCACGTTGGGAGACGAGCAGGGAGATCTGGTGCAGGTGCTGGGCGGAGTGCGCGCCGGCGAGCTCGTTGTGACGAAGGGTTCCTTCGCCCTCAGATCCGAGATGGAGCGGCACAAGATCGAGCCCACGCCATGATCGCCTCTCTGCTGGAATTTTCCTTGCGGCAACGGATTCTGGTTATCGGCCTGGCCTGTCTCCTGTCCGTCACCGGCCTCTTTGCCTTTCAGTCGATTCCGATCGATGCCTACCCCGACGTGACGAACATCCAGGTGCAGGTGCTGACCGAGGCGCCGGGTCTCTCGCCGATCGAAGTCGAACGATTCATCACTTATCCGCTCGAACTTCAGATGACCGGCCTGCCGGGTCTGGCGGAGATCCGATCCCTTTCCAAATTCGCCCTATCCCAGGTCACGGTCGTGTTCAACGACGACGTGGATATGTATTTCGCCCGTCAGCTGGTGTTGGAACGGATCATGGCGGCAAAGGAGCGATTGCCAGAGGGGCTGGAACCGGTGATGGCCCCCGTCACAACGGGGCTGGGTGAGGTCTATCACTATTATGTCGAAGGGCCCCATGCGACGGCGACCGATTCACAGGTTGTCGAGAGGGAATTGATGGATCAGCGCACCATGCAGGAGTGGGTCCTGCGCCCTCAGCTGAAGAGTGTACCGGGCGTGATCGATGTGAACGGCATGGGTGGGTTTGTGAAGCAGTATCAGGTCCTGGTTGATCCGGCCACGCTGCGCAAGTTCGACTTGACGTTCCACCAGGTCTACGAGGCAGTGGTGAAGAATAACGCCAATGTCGGGGGCAACGTGCTGGAGCGTCATGCCGAACGCTCGATCGTTCGAGGGCTTGGGTTGATCAGGACCGTTGGTGATATCGAATCCATAATCGTGAAAGAGGTCGGTGGCACGCCGGTGTTTGTCCGGGATGTCGCTGAAGTTCGCATTGGCCATGCCGTTCGTCATGGCGCGGTGGTCCTCAATGGGGAGCGGGAAGTCGTCATAGGAACGGTGCTCATGCTTCGTGGAGGCAATGCCCGTCAGGTGGTTGAGGCAGTCAAGACGAAGGTAGAGGATTTGCAACAGAGTAATATTCTCCCGGGAGGCACAAGGCTGATCCCTTTTTACGATCGCATCGAACTGGTAAATGCCGCCATTCACACGGTACGTGACGCGTTGATCGAAGGCATTGTGCTGGTGGTCTTCATCTTCTTTTTCTTTCTGGGCCATGTCCGCAGCGCCATCATTGTAACAGTAACGTTGATCGTCACTCCGCTTGTGACGTTCATCCTGATGGAGCGGTTCGGGCTCTCGGCAAATTTAATGACGCTTGGCGGGCTGGCGATTGCCATCGGCGAGATCGCAGACGGGTCCCTTGTCGTCGTGGAAAACGCCTATCGGCATCTCGCACAACACAGCGGCGCATCGCAGGAAAGCAGGTTCAGCGTCATTCTTCATGCGACGAAGGAAGTCGGTCGACCGATCCTGTTCGGCATTCTGATTATCAGCGTCGTCTTCCTGCCGCTCATGACGCTGCAAGGAATGGAAGGCAAGATGTTCGCGCCGCTGGCCTACACGCTGGTGATCGCACTCTTGGCCTCGGTCGTGGTGACACTGACCCTGTCGCCGGTGCTGGTGTCTCTACTCTTGCGCGGAGACCATCCCGAAGAGACGCGCGTGACGCGCTGGATGAAACAAGGCTACCTGCCGGTGTTGCAATGGACGCTCCGGCACCGCGGCCTCATCCTGACAAGTTCAACAGCGATCGTGCTGGGCAGCCTTGCCCTCGTTCCGTTCGTGGGGCGGGAATTCATTCCACTCCTTGAGGAAGGGTCCCTGACCCCCCAAGTCGTGAAGCTGCCGAGTGTGTCACTTTCTGAGTCCATCGAGATGGAGAAACAGACGCAAAAGGCCATGCTCGAATTTCCCGAAGTGAAGATGGCCGTGAGCAGAATTGGACGGGCCGAGATTCCCTACCACCCTGAAGATCTGTATGAGAGCGATCCGATTGTGTCATTGCACGACCGGAGCACCTGGAAAACGGCGGCGACGCAGTCGCAACTGACCGATGTCATCAGGAAAAGGCTGGCGGAGATTCCCGGCATCTCCGTTCTCATGAGCCAGCCGATTCAAGAGCGGGTAGACGAGCTGATTTCCGGCATCAGGACGCAATGCGCCATCAAACTGTTCGGAGACGATCTCGACGTGCTCCGCGAGAAGGCGCAGGAGATTGCCTCCTTGATACAACAAATCAATGGTGTCAAAGATATCAAGGTCGAACAGGTCGCTGGACAGCCCTACCTCATTATCGATATCGATCGGCAAAAGATCGCCCGTTTCGGTATCAACGTGGCGGACGTGCAGGAGATCATCACCACCGCGATCGGTGGGAAAGCGGCGACGCAGGTGTATGAGGGTGAGCGCCGGTTTCAGCTCACCCTGAGATTTCCGGAGCCGTACAGGAACAGCGTTGCCGCCATAGGAGAAATCCGTGTGAAGTCTCCTTCCGGTGCGCTCATTCCCATGAGAGACTTGGCCACGATCGAAATGCGTGAAGGCCCGGCTCGTATCAGTCGAGAGCATGTGAAGCGTCGTATCTACATCGGCTTCAACGTCGTCGGCCGGGACATTGGCGGCGTCGTGGATGAAGGGCGCGCCAAGTTGGCGGCACAACTTCACTTACCGCAAGGGTATAGCGTTGTGTGGGGCGGGGCGTTCGAAAACATGGAGCGGGCCAACGCGCGGCTCATGATCGTCGTGCCGATCACGCTGGGCCTTGTCTTCTTTCTTCTGTTTTGGGCCTTTCATTCTTTTCGCTATGCCACATTGATTATTCTCAATCTCCCCTTCGCGCTGATCGGAGGCCTCGTGTCGCTGTGGTTGAGTGGCCAGTACCTGAGCGTGCCGGCTTCTATCGGTTTCATTGAACTGTTCGGACTCGCGGTGGGAAATGGGATCGTGTTGGTCTCCTATATTAACCAGCTTCGCCATGAGGGACAGACGATCGACGAAGCGATCCTGGCCGGCTGCAGCCTGCGTCTTCGACCAGTCGTGATGACGATGATGACGACGTTGCTCGGGCTTCTGCCGCTGGCGCTGGCGCAAGGAATCGGGGCGGAGGTTCAGAGACCACTCGCCAGCGTCGTCATCGGCGGACTCTTCACGTCAACGGTGCTGACGCTTGTCGTACTCCCCGCGCTCTATAGCATGTTCGCGGGGCGTGAGGTGGGGAAAGAGGAGGCGCCGGAATGGGTGTGAAGAGGGAAAGGGAGAGGGGCATCGGCAATCCCTTCGCTCGCCGAGGCCGCACGATCAGAATGTGCTCCCTCAATGCGCGCGGTAAGGGATCGACGATGCCCCTCTCCCAGTGAGAAAAATGAAGGGGAGCGATGAAGGCGCCAAGGTGGCGCAATGCCGTCGCACGCTGGAGGTTGTGCTGATGAGCATGGGATCGCTGTGCCGCCAGTGACAGGTGCCCCTGCTCGTCCGGGCGAGAAAGTGGAAGCGAAAAGAAGATGGGATACGACATCAGAATGTGCCCCCGCGATGCGCATGGTGTGGGATCATCGCCTGTCGGCCGCCGGAGTGAAGTGGGCACTAATCTTGTATGAGTTTTCGTGAGCTTGCCGGGCCGGCTAACTCGTCTTGGCCTGGAGGCGAGGCTGATTTCTGCGGGTCATCACAGTCAACCGGGAGGGATCTGTACATGAGTGAGAGGCTGATAAGAGTGACCGTGCTGTGCTTCCTCGTCTGTGTTGGGGTGAGCGCACAGTCTGCAACTGCTCATGCCGCCGGGGGTGGCGAGCAGGACTTTGCCAAGGGGGAAGGCCTGTTGAAAAACAAACACTATGCGGAGGCGCGGGCAGCATTGGACGCAGGCCTGCTCAAAGATCCGTCCGATATGCACGCTCATTTCAACCTGGCTGAGGCCTGTCGAGCCCTGGAAGTCTGGGCCTGCGCGGAGGAACATTACGAGATTGCCTTGGAGCTGGATGCCAAGTCTGGACCCGCGAAGTCGTATTTGCCAAAAACCAAAGCGAAGGTGTGGCATTTACGGGAGGAAATGACGGTTTGGCGGCTCCTGAACGAGGCGAAGGACCTGCTGGCCGGTGGAAAACTGAAGCAGGCGGAGGAGGCCTTGCACAGCGCCGATGAGCTGGGTCTCAACAATGAGCAGCACCCGCTCTATCAACAGTTGCAGGCGAAACTACCACGATCACGATCCACTACCGCAGCGAGACATCCGGCATTTGCGGGATCGGGAGGAGGCTTGGCGGAGACTGACTCGCTGGATATGCAGATGGTGCTGGTGCCGGCCGGGAAGTTCACGCGGGGAAGCAATCGCGGAGATGACGAAAGGCCTATACGACAGATCTACCTCAATGCCTTCTACATGGATAAGTTTGAGGTGACGGTGGGACAGTACGCCAGGTACCTGGAAGTGACGGGCATGGAGGAGCCTCCGGACTGGAGCATCATGAATCAACCCCAACATCAGAGACGGCCGGTCGTCAATGTGAGCTGGGAGGATGCCGTCAATTACTGTAAGTGGGCCGGCAAGCGTCTGCCGACTGAGGCGGAGTGGGAAAAGTCCGCGCGGGGAACCGATGGGCGGATTTATCCCTGGGGCAATGAAGCTCCGACTCGGCTCCACGCCAATTACGGGAGAAAGGATTGGGATGACCATCTGGCCTTAACCCCGGTTGGATCGTTCGAGGCGGGGAAGAGTCCCTACGGTATCTACGACATGGCCGGCAATGCCTGGGAGTGGGTCTTTGATTGGTACGACCATGACTCTTATGTGACCAGTCCGGAAAAGAACCCCATTGGGCCGGCAAAGGGTGATCAGAAGGTCGTGCGTGGTGGGTCCTGGCTGTACGTGTCCGAGTTTTTGCGGTCTGCGCACCGGTTCAACGCTCAACCGATGAACCGGCATTTCGGCTATGGGTTCCGTTGTTCAAAGACGCCATAGTCCGGGCTCTTGTGTTCAGGACCTCATGTCGCATTCGGTAGAAGAATGTAGGCGGGTTGTCCATAAGGAGGAGAACGGCACATGTTGAAAGAAGTAACAGGAGACATTTTGTTGACCAAGGCCTTAGCGGTGGCGCACGGAGTTGCGCCGAACGACAATTTTGCCAGCGGGCTGGCGTTGTCGCTGAGAGAACATTGGCCGGCGATGTACAAGGACTTCCGGCACTACTGCCAGACGGTGACCCCCAAGCCCGGCGAGTTATGGACCTGGGCGGGTGTCGGCGGCGTCCGGGTCGTGAATCTGTTTACCCAGGAGCCGGCTCCCAGCCACGGGGCCAAGCCAGGTCGGGCCACGATCGAGAACGTCAACCACTGCCTGAAGGCCCTGTCCAAGTTGATCGAAACCGAGAAGATCAACAGTGTCGCGCTGCCTCGCTTGGCCACCGGGGTGGGCGGGCTGAAGTGGGACGACGTGAAACCGTTGATTGACAGACATCTCGGCCACCTGCCCATTCCGGTCTATGTGTACACGACGTTCCGGTCCGGCGTGAAGGCTGAGGAGAAACACTGAACTGATGCGGCAGGATGCGGGCCACGCCGAACCAGAAACCCATCTCGCGTCCTCGCCCGCATGATCCATGGCGGTTCGTGCGGTCTTGGTCTTTGACGGGCATTGCGCGAAAAAAGTCGTGCCTTGGCCGCTTATCGGGTGGGGTCGTTGATGACAGGGCCGGTTCTGTTTCGGTTATTGAGCGAGCTTTCTTGATTCAGTCGTCTGCCTGATTCAGCTCGTTCGTTCAGATCGGAGTCTTTGGGTTGGATGGGACGGCGCGGGAGCTGGCAGCGGGTGGCCGCCGGATTACATCCGCCGCGTCTGGTGTGCATGGGAAGTGGGTCGTCGCTCTGAATGGCCCGCCCCGTTCGTGGTGATAGAGTGGAAGCGTCGGCATGAACTGACCGGGGCGCCGCGATACAGGCCAGCACAGGGAGGAGCAGGGCCGTAGCGAGGGTGAGGAAACAATGTTGAATGCGCATACCGTAATGCGTACCAGGTTTTTGACAGGCGTCAACCCGGGAACATGTGCGTAGAGCGGGTGAATCGTGGATCACCGTGGAAGTGTGTGTGGATCGAGCATCTGAGAGGAAGATTATGTCAAAGCAAGAGGGAGCGAGCATGCGTGATTACATGGATTTCGCCTCCGCACGCGAAAGGTTCTCAGGACGAATCCTGTCCCGAAGACCAGCAGAAAGTAGACGATGCCCGGCTTGAGCGTCTGCACGTTGTTGATGTCATATCCACCGATTCACTCGAGACGTGTATTCAAGGTACTTCCGTCCGAACCGGTCCGTCAGCGCTCGTTCCTCCGGTTTGATTTGGAAGTGATTCATGTAGAGGATGAAGGCAGGAAGAAAGAGAAACGCCAGGATGTTTGCCAGATATAGAGCCCAGCTGGCTAAGAGCAACAACAGGCCGAGATACATCGGGTTGCGCGTAAAACGATAGATTCCCGACGTCACTAAGAACGATGCGGATGATGGCTTCATAGGGTTCGCTGTGGTGTGTGCTCCCCAGAACGACAGCATCGCCGCTCCTGTGATACCGGCCCCGACTATTCCCATTCCCATAGCCACGATTCGCAGCTGCGGATACGCGAACATGGGCAGGGTGTAAGAGACAAGCCACATGCCCATCGCAGTTACCGCAGCTACGACGAGTGGTGGAATTTTCAAGTCAAGACGATGCATGGCATTCCATCCAACGGTGAAGCGGGTCGATGGGCAGGAGATTACGCTTTTGGCGGTTGATTGGCTACATCTATGCATAGCGGCACAGTTGTGCCTGTCTGTGCATGCCCTTCGTAATCAGATATAGTGGTCGTGTTTACTTGGTTGAACGAACGTGAAATCTGTTGATGGAATAAGGAGTTGAGATGAATCAGCCTGGGGGCGGAGTCGCTAGAGATTATATGCATCGCTACCTGGAGGTGGTTTCACAAGACACGACAGCTGCGGCCGCGGCTGAGCGGATGGGTGTCAAGCAGATCGGCTGTCTGTTGGTGGAATCGAATGATCCCAAGCGAGGAATGTTTGGAATTCTGACGGAGACGGATCTCGTACGGAAAGTACTCGCGCAGGGATTAGATCCCACGGTCACGATGGTGGATCGTGTGATGGTCAGCCCGATTTTGACGATTGCCGGGGACCGCTCCATGTTGGATGCCAGCCATTTGATGGAAACCAATCATGTGCGCCACCTCTGTGTAGCGGAGGCTGGCGAGATTGTCGGGATCATTTCGGTGCGGGACCTCGTGCGATCGTTTGTGGACGCGGCGAGTGGTCCCGTCTGTGAACTTGACAAGGTGTACCGCCCGCTGAGTGTTCTGATGGCGACCACCCTCGCGACGATCCAAAGTGACGCGTCTCTACTCGCGGCCGCTCAGCTGATGGGCGAGAAGCGGATGGGGTCATTGCTGACGATCGAGGCCGGCGAGATCGTCGGCATCGTGACCGAGCGCGATCTGGTCCGGAAGGGGCTGGCTTCCAACCGGGACGCAGGCAGCACTCACGTCAGTGCCGTGATGAGTTCTCCTCTATTCAGCATCGATGTGAATCGCACGATACGCGATGCCAGTAAAGCGATGGCCGAACAGGGGGTGCGTCACTTGGCCGTGACGGAGAACGGGAAGATCGTCGGGGTGCTCTCCGTGCGGGACTTGGTGAAAATGGTCTCCGTTCGGGATCGGCCGAGGTTTCTCAGCAACGCATAGCGGACGTTGTCGCGTATCGCCGCAGCATGGGTACGATGTCGAACAAATCACGACGCTTCTCGGATCTTCCCAAAGCAGCCGTCGATGCGCTGTGGCAAGGCAATGTGATCGAGGCGGTCAAGGTCGTTCGCCTGGAGCAGAATATCGGGTTGAAAGAGGCGAAGGAACAGGTGGACGCCTATATCGGTTCCCAGCCGGCTCTCAAGAAAAAGCTGGACCAGGTGCTCGCCACGGCGAAAAAACGGATGGTCCGCTGGCTGATCGGATTTCTGGTGCTGGCGGCCGGTGTTGCCTACTTCCTGATCCAATGGGCATGAATCAACGATCGGCTGAAACGGAGCTAACCCGTTCGCGCTTCCTCAGGCGAGACGGTCATACTGAATGGGAGGATCACATGAACGATCAAGACACACAACGCGCAGTAGGGATTCTCAACCGGATTATGGAGCACGAGTTGGCGGGTGTCGTACGCTATACGCACTACTCACTCATGATCTACGGCTATAACCGCATTCCTATCGTGTCGTGGCTGAAGGAGAATGCCGACCAGAGCCTTGCCCATGCGCATAAAGCGGGCGAACTGGTCACCTTGCTTGGCGGCCATCCTTCGCTGAAAATAGGGACGCTCTTGGAAACTGAGAAGCATGATGTGGGAGATATTCTGCGGGAGAGCCTGGAGCACGAGAAGGCGGCCGTCGACGCCTATTACGAACTTCTTAAAACCTCCGAGGGCAAATCCATCCTGTTGGAAGAATTTGCGCGAGAGATGATCGTCGATGAAGAGCTGCATCTGGACGAGGTGAACAAGATGTTACGCAAGTCAGGTGATGTCCAGCCATTTCGCTCCTGACCATGCAAATAACCGGGAAAGACAACGGGTTGAGGCCATACGGCAAGGTGAGTGTGCGTATCGGTCTGGGTCTGGTTCTGTGCGCAGTGCTGGGATCAGAAGCTGCGTTCGCCAAAGTGCAGGTGTTGCCGGATGCCCAGTTGATGGTTGAGGGAAAGACGATCAAGGAGCACAAACGGCTGCTTGGTCATCCGGTCGTGAAAGAGTTGCTTGCGTCATTCGGACGAGCCGAGAGAGCGGTGCAGAAGGAAGATCTCGTTGCGCTCATGGCGTTCTATTCGCCGGGGTACAATTATCACGGGTTGAAAGAAGCCGACGTGCGGCGGGTGTGGGGCGAAGTGTTTATGCACTACAAGGCGGTGGAGTCTCTCCATATGCTGTCTGACATCAAAGTCCGGCAGGTGGATTCCCGGCTTCAGGCGGAGGTCACGTGCACCGGGGGGTTATATGGCACTGAGGAGCGAACGGGCAACCGGATCACGCTCGACAGTTGGTTCCGTGAGGTGCACTACCTGGTCAAAGAAGATGGCGTCTGGAGGTTTCTGGGCAATGCCGGCGAGGCTCCGGCAGCCGCTCCCTTTTCCGCTGCGCCACACCATCCCCTGTTCTGATCGTCGCGCTTCTTCCCCTTCCTCCCAGGGGATCAGTGGAGAAGGAGACATGTCCGACCTTCCTGTTCCCGGATATCATTTCACAGCCGCGCGGTGACGGCTTTCACCTCGGTGTAGAGTTCCAATGCGTCGTGCCCCATTTCGCGACCCCAGCCGGATTGCTTGTAGCCGCCGAAGGGCAGTGCGGCGTCAAAAATGTTGTAGCAGTTGATCCAGACCGACCCTGCGCGCAGCTGCGCCGCGATGCGGTGGGCCTTGCTGACGTCGCGGGTCCACACCGCAGCCGCCAGGCCGTAGATCGAGTCGTTTGCCAACGGGAGTACCTCGTCTATCTCCGTGAATGGCACCGCGCAGACGACCGGTCCGAAGATCTCCTCCTGCATGATCTTCATCTGCTGCGTCGTGTCGACCAGCACCGTCGGTTCCACAAAATAACCCTTGGTGCCCAGTTTGTGTCCGCCGACCACCGCTTTGGCTCCCTCGGAAAAGCCCGATTCCAGATAACTGAGTACCCGCCGTTGCTGCTCATCCGAGACCAGCGGACCCATTTGGGTGTCGAGATCCATGCCCGGTCCGACCTTGATCTTCTTCGCGTCCTCCGCGATGCCCTCTACTACCTTGTCGAAGATACGCTTGTCGACAAACAGCCGTGAGCCGGCGCAACAGCATTGGCCTTGGTTGAAAAAGATCGCGCTGGACACCCCTGGTATGCTTGCCGCGACATCAGCATCCTCGCACACGATGTTGGGTGATTTCCCGCCGAGTTCCAACGAGACTTTTTTCAGATTCCCCGCAGCCGCGCCAAGAATGAGCTTGCCGACTTCGGTGGAGCCCGTGAATGCGACCTTGTCCACATGCGGGTGTGCCGCTAATGCCGCGCCGGCGGTCTCTCCGTAGCCCGGCACGATGTTGACCACTCCATCAGGGAACCCCGCTTCGCAGATGAGTTCACCCAGTCGCAAGGCCGACAGCGGCGTCTGCTCAGCCGGTTTCAGTACGACGGTGCAGCCTGCGGCCAACGCCGGGCCGAGCTTCCAGGCCGCCATCAGCAGTGGAAAATTCCATGGGATGATCTGGGCCACCACGCCGACCGGTTCGCGCAGCGTGTAAGCAAGATACTGGGCTCCCGGCGTGTAGGGCACCGAAATGGGGATCGTCGTGCCTTCGATTTTGGTTGCCCAACCGGCCATGTAGCGGAAGAGATCCACAGCCAGTGGCACATCGGCTACGCGCGCCACGCCCACCGGTTTGCCATTGTCGAGTGACTCGAGTTGTGCGAATTCTTCCAGGTGGGCTTCGAGTAAGTCTGCGAGTTTCCAGATCAATCGTCCTCGTTCCGATGTGGTGAGTCTGCGCCAGGGGCCGCTCTCGAAGGCCTTTCGCGCAGCAGCGACCGCCCTGTCGACATCCGTGCGGGCGCCCTCGGCGACCTGAGCCAGCACTTCGCCTGTGGCCGGGTTATAGGTCGGAAAGGTCTTTCCCGACGCGGCGTCGAGCCAGTTGCCGCCGATCAGCATTTTCAGGGGTGCGCCGACAAAGGTTCGGACCTGATGGTGCATCGGGACCTCAGCGGTTGCTGTGTTCATGGTGTTCCTCCTTTCCGGCTGTTCAAACTGCGACGGTTCGGGTGTGTGAAATCGGACACCGTGCCCCATTATAGCGGCAAAAACGGGAGGAGGGGAACAGTGATACCACGGGGCCTGCGCCTCATCAGAAGGCTTTGACAGGAGCGCTCTAGTTTCTGGTAAACTCTCCCCCGCAATGACAACCCAACCGGAACAATCCACTGGCTTTCCCGAGAGCGTGCATGACGCGCTCTGGCGCGGCAAAAGGAGCGAGGCGATCGACTTGCTTCAGCGTGAGTGGAACATCAACAGGGACGAGGCAAGGGAGCTGGTGGGGAGCTTTATTCTCGCCAATAAGTCTCTGCAACGTCGAATGGGCGATGAGCAACCCACGATCGGTTGGGGGTTCATCCGTTGGCTGTTTGTTCTTCAGGCGATTATTGTCGCAATCGGATACTATCTGTTTTACCGAGATTGGTGATCCCCTGATCTGTATGCGGAAGATGCCCAACTGCCTGCGTTCTGTTGTTCCATCGTGATAGACACACAGTTTTCTCTTCCGTAGCTTCTCCGCGCTCTTCTACGGTCCAATTCAAAAATGAGCGATCGAAGTTCGTGCTCCGTCATGGGGCGCGGAGAAGCGTTGACGCTTCGAAGCGATGGTTCGTGTCTTGCAAGAGAGTGAAAGAACTCTTACGATGGGAAGCTGATCGCATGGTCGGCTCTTTCGGAGACAGGCAGAAAGGATCTGCGCCATGGTGACGGCCTCCGATAGGTGCGGTGTTCTCCTCAAGGCCGATTTCCAACGGCTGCTCGATGTCTTGACCGCGAAGGGCTATCGGGTAGTCGGTCCGGTTGTGCGAGACGGATCGGTTGTGTGGGAGACCGTCGAACGAACGGCGGATCTTCCGATCGGCTGGCGCGATCAACAAGAACCGGGACGCTACCGGCTTGAGCAATCCGGCGATGACCGCATCTTCGGCGTTGTCCATGGACCGCAATCCCTGAAACCCTTCAGTTTCGCGCCGCGCGAGGCGCTGCTTACCATCGAGCGATCGAAGAACAGCTTCACGTCATTCCCCACCATGCCGAAATCGGAGAAGGTGGCTGTGCTCGGCGCCCGTTCCTGCGATGTGGCAGGGTTGGCCATGCAGGACCGTATTTTCCTCCGCGATGCCTATGCCGATCCCTATTATCAGGCGCGACGGAACAGTATGTTTGTGGTCGCCGTGAACTGTACGCGGGCTCTCACGACGTGCTTCTGTGCATCCATGGCGACAGGTCCCGGAGCCACGAGCGGATTCGACCTTGCCCTGACTGAATTGGATACCGTCTTTCTCCTCGAAGCGGGGAGCCCGGAGGGCAGAGATATTCTCTCGGCACTGGCGATCGATCCCGTGTCTCCGGCACAGATCGACGAAGCAGCAACGAACATCGGTTCCTGTGCGAGAAGTCAAACAAGGCGCCTGGACACCGCAGAACTTCCGCAGGCCTTGTATGCCTCACACGAGCATGCTCGCTGGGACGACGTGGCGGGACGCTGCCTGGCCTGCGCGAACTGCACGATGGTCTGCCCGACCTGCTTTTGCCATACCGTCGAAGAAACACCGGATCTCACCGGGCAGCGCACGGAGCACGCCAGGTTGTGGGATTCCTGTTTCACCCAGGAGCACGGATACATTCACGGCAAGAACATTCGCCCGACCATCAAGGATCGGTATCGCATGTGGCTGACACATAAATTGGCGTCGTGGGTCGATCAATTCGGGACATCCGGCTGTGTCGGCTGCGGCCGCTGCATCACCTGGTGTCCGGTCGGGATCGACCTGACCGAAGAGTTGCCGGCGTTGCTGAAGCCTTCGATTCAAACCCCACAGAAATCAGGCCTCGTATGACGCCCTTCTCAGAGGCCATGGCACAGACAGTATCCAATCCCTATCTAATCCAGCCGGCTACCCTTGTGGAGAAGATCAGAGAAGCGGACGATATCGATACCTATCGGTTGCAGTTTGTCGATGAGCAGGTACGGCGCAGCTATCGGTTCGCCGCCGGCCAATTCAATATGGTCTATCTGTTCGGGGTCGGTGAGGTGGCGATCTCGATCGTGTCGGACCCGGACGAGCCGGACTCTCTCGATCACACGATTCGTGCGGTCGGACGTGTAACCAAGGCGATCGCCGGAATGATAATCGGTGACGTGCTGGGGATCCGTGGACCGTTCGGGCAGGGGTGGCCGCTGGCGGATATGCGGGGAAAAGACATCGTGGTGGTCACCGGCGGACTTGGCTGTGCGCCGGTTGTGGGTGCGATCGAATATATCTTCCGCCGCCGGAGCGACTTTGGCGCCGTCAGAATTTTGCACGGGGTGAAGACGCCCCACGATTTGCTCTATCGGGAACGGTTCGAGAGATGGCGGCAGCACCCTGATGCCGAGGTCTATTTGACCAGTGATCGGGCAGACAAGAGTTGGCAATACCATGTCGGGGTGGTGACGGAGCTGTTTCATGAAGTCAGGATCGACCCGGCACGGACTGCGGTGTTGATGTGCGGGCCGGAAATCATGATGCGTCTGGGCGCGCCGATCCTCATCGATCGAGGCATTCCGGCAACCTCGATCTACGTCTCGCTCGAACGGCATATGGAGTGCGGCATCGGTCTCTGCGGCCATTGCCAGATGGGGCCGTACTTTCTGTGCAAAGACGGGCCGGTCATGCGCTACGACCGGGTGGCGCAGTGGTTGGGGCGAGCGGGAGTGTAGCTCGTGAAGCGTCGTTCGTCGCTCGTATCTCGTAGCGGATCATAATCTTCGCTGAAAATGCGCATGGACAATTTCTTCCGAGATACGAGATACGCTTCACGAGAGACGCGACCGTAACGACCCTAAAGGGAGAGGATGTTGGATCGATCGGAAGAGAACAAAGAGAGGCGGCGGCCCAGGCTCGGCGTCTTCAAATTCGCCTCGTGCGACGGCTGCCAGCTGAGCGTCCTCAATCTGGAGGATGATCTCCTCGCTTTGGGAGAAGTGTTGGACATCGCCTACTTTCCCGAAGCCTCCAGCGGTATGAAGCCCGGCCCCTACGACATCGTGTTAGTGGAGGGGTCTATTACGACGCCTGAAGATGCTGCCAGGATTCTGGCCCTGCGTGAACAGGCCGCCACGTTAATCACGATCGGCGCCTGTGCGACGGCGGGCGGGATTCAAGCCTTGCGCAACTGGGCGGATGTCGAATCGTTCAAACGCGCGGTCTATCCGAGCCCCCAGTATATTCAAAGCCTCAGGACATCCACGCCGATCTCCGAACATGTGCGGGTGGATTTCGAACTGTGGGGGTGCCCGATCGACAAGGGGCAATTGCTGCGGGTTATCACCGATCTGCTGGCCGGGGTTCGACCCAGACTTTCTGCAGACAGCGTGTGTATCGAGTGCAAGCGTCGCGGGAATGTCTGTGTGATGGTCGCGAGGGGTGTGCCTTGTCTGGGGCCGGTCACCAGGACCGGATGCGGCGCGATCTGTCCTTCCATGGGGCGTGATTGCTACGGCTGCTTCGGTCCGACCGAGGGGGCACGGACCGGACCGGGTTTGCCGCCCAATACGGCGTCGCTCGCGAACCGGTTTCATCAGGAGCTCCGACTGATTCCGATCGAGGTGGTGCGGCGATTTCGCGGGATCAACGGCGCAGTGGAATCATTCAAGCAGGAGAGCGAGGCGTGGGAACGGAAGACGTGAAACGTGAGGGGTAAGGGGTGGGGAGCAAGAAGGCGTGAAACGTAAGACGTAAGAAGACAGATGTGAGAGGGCAGGAGTGACAGAGGAGAGACGGACAGGGCCGGAGGAAGGAAGGCAGACGAGGACGATTGCCGTCGGCACGATTGCGCGGGTGGAAGGCGAGGGTGCGCTGCGCGTCACGGTGAAAGACGGCGAGGTGCGTGATGTGGAACTGCGCATCTTCGAGCCGCCCCGGTTTTTCGAGGCGTTTCTGGTCGGCAGACACTACAGTGAAGTGCCGGATATCGTAGCGCGCATCTGCGGCATCTGTCCCGTCGCCTATCAGATGAGCGCCGTCCATGCGATCGAGCAGATCTTCGGCCTGCGCGTCGAGGGTGCGCTGCGGGATCTGAGGCGGCTGCTCTATTGCGGCGAGTGGATTGAGAGCCACGCGCTGCACGTCTATATGCTGCAGGCGCCGGATTTTCTCGGCTACGACAGCGGCATCGCGATGGCGAAGGACCACCCGGTCCTGGTGACCCGTGGTTTGCGGCTCAAGAAGGCCGGCAATGCGATCATGACGCTGCTGGGCGGCCGCTCCGTCCATCCGGTGTCGGTCAAAGTCGGCGGATTCTCGCGGGTGCCCAGCCGCCGCGAGCTGGAAGATCTGACAGCCGAACTCTTGTGGGCGCGCGATGCGGCGGCGGAAACCATTCGTTGGGCTGCGACCTTCGAGTATCCGGACTTCGCGCCCGACTACACCTACGTGGCATTGCGTCACCCCGACGAATATCCGTTCAATGAAGGCCGGCTGGAGAGCAGCAACGGGCTGAGCATCTCCGTGGGTGAGTTCGAACAGCATTTCACCGAACATCAAGTAAGCTATTCCAACGCCTTACAGTGCACGTTTCAGGGAATGCCGTATTTGGTGGGGCCGTTGGCCCGTGTGAATCTGAACCATGACCGGTTGTCTCCAATGGTCAGGGAGGTGTTGGCCGATACGGGCCTCTCGCTGCCGCTGCGCAACCCGTTTCATGGAATCATCGCCCGTGCAGCCGAAATTCTCTACGCGCTGGAAGAATCGTTGCGGTTGATTCAACGGTACGCACCTCCGCCCGTGCCGGCGCTGGCGGTCATCGTCCGATCCGGCACAGGGACGGCCTGTACCGAAGCGCCGAGAGGGATTCTCTATCATCGGTATCGGGTGGATGACGAGGGCATCGTTCGCGAAGCCAAGATCGTTCCGCCGACCTCGCAGAACCAGGGCCGTATCGAACAGGACCTGCGCCAGTTCATGCCCCGCCTGTTGAATCTTTCGAACGAAGATGCGTCGCTCGCATGCGAGCGCGTCATCCGCTGCTACGATCCGTGCATTTCCTGCGCGACACATTTTTTGAGACTCGATGTGCAGCAGGTGGAGTGAGGTTTGTGTGGTGTGTCTCCCTTATCTAGTTGGGGTGATCGAGTGTTCGGACGAACGAGATCAACCGGACCAACAAGACAGACGAAATAAACCAGACAGACCATGGCTGCAATTCGTATCATCGGGATCGGCAATCTGTTCAAGGGGGACGATGCGGTGGGGATCCTGGCGGCCCGCCGCTTGCGCGAGGGGTTGGACTCGTCGGTCGAGGTATTGGAAGCAGAAGGAGACGGCCTCGCGTTGCTCGATCTGATGGAAGGCGCCGATCAAGTCATGCTGATCGACGCGGTGAAAAGCGGCGGACATCCTGGAACGACCGTCCGACTCGACTTGTCGAAGGAAAGCCGTTGGAGGAGACTCGTTCCCTGTTCGACCCATGCCATAGGGATTGCGGAGGCGATCGATCTCGCGCGGACATTGGGGCGATTGCCGAAGCGGGTCATGCTGTACGGCATCGAGATCGACTCCCTCGAATCCGGCGCGGCCCTTTCAGAACCGGTGCGCGGCGGTTTGGATAGCATCGTTGAGCAGGTGCTGAAGGAAATCGAGGAGATTCCGTGCACGAAGTGCATCTGATGGGTCAGGTCGTCAAGGCGGTGAACCAGGCGCTTCGGGAGGCCAATGGGGCGAAACCGTCGGTGGTGCGGCTCAAAGTCAGCGCCCTCTCGCATCTCTTGGATCATGATCCGTCTCAGCTTCAGACGGCGTTTGATGTGGCCAGTCATGGTACAGCGGCAGAGGGGGCTGCCTTGGATATTGTGACGGTACCGGTCGAGGCGACCTGCCGACGCTGCGGCGTGAAGTCACAGGTGTGCCGGATGGATGTCGCGTGCGAAGCCTGCGGATCGCACGATCTCGATGTTGTGCCGGGACCGGAAGTGGTGGTGCATGATGTGACGGTGACGGAATGATTACCGGCCAGGCGACACGCGCGCAGCTGAAGATCGAGGGGGTCGTGCAGGGGGTCGGGTTTCGTCCCTTCGTGTTTCGAGTGGCGCGAGAGTTGGGCCTTGCCGGATGGATCATGAACGGGACGGAGGGGGTGCTGGTCGAGGCGGAAGGAACGGCCGACGCGGTCGACCGGCTGCTCGATCGGCTTCGAACCGGTTGTCCCCCCGGCGCGAACATTGAACGGATGACGCTGCGTGCAATCCCGGTCATCGGCGATACTGTCTTTACGATTCAGCCGAGTCATGAGGCGGGCACGAAGCAGCTCGCGATGTCCCCTGATCTGGCGACCTGCGCCGACTGCCTGGTCGAATTGTTCAACCAGACCGACCGCCGGTTTCACTATCCCTGGCTCTCCTGCGCGCAATGCGGGCCACGCATGAGTATGGTGACATCGGTCCCCTACGATCGGGCGAACACCACGATGTCGCGCTTTGTCCTCTGCGAGGATTGCCGGGCCGAGTATGATGCGCCGGACAATCGGCGATTTCATGCGGAATCCATCGCCTGTCCGGCGTGCGGTCCCGCTGTCGCACTATGGGGCCCCGATGGCCAGGTCTTAGCGGAAGGGGAAGAGGCGTTTGGCCGAACCTGCCGGATCATCCGGGACGGCGGCATCGTGGCGGTGAAAGGGATCGGCGGATTTCATCTCTGGGTCGATGCCACCTCTGAAAAAGCGGTTCAGTTGCTGCGGGCGCGTAAGCGGCGCGCGCACAAACCCTTTGCCGTGATGTTTCCAACTCTGGAGGCGATCAGGACTTCTTGCGACCTGTCGCCGGCCGAAGCGGAGTGGTTGACCTCGCCGGCTGCGCCGGTCGTGATTCTTCAGCGGCGAGAACAGACTTCCCTGGCTGAGGGGATTGCGCCGTGTAATTCGACGGTCGGGGCCCTGTTGCCCTCTGCGCCGGTGCAGCATCTGTTGATGCGCGAACTGGGTACTCCGGTTGTGGCCACGAGCGGCAATCTGTCCGACGAACCGATCGTGACGGATGAACAGGAAGCCGTGAGTCGACTTGCCGGTATTGCCGATGCGTTTCTGCTTCACGATCGCCCCATCGCGCGCCCGATGGACGATTCGGTCGTTCGCATGGCGAAATCCGGCCCGCTCATTCTTCGACGGGCGAGAGGGCTGGTTCCTCGCGCGATTCGTCTTCCTGAATCATTGGCGGGCCTGGTCAAGGGTCCGGTGCTGGCGGTCGGCGGGCATCTCAAGAACACGGTGGCGCTGCTCGATGCCGATCATGTTCTATTGAGTCAGCATCTGGGGGACCTGTCCACGCTTGAAACGGAACGGGCTACCAGGCAGGCTATTGGCGATCTCCAATGGCTGCTCAACGTACAGCCCCGCACCGTCGCGTGCGACCTGCATCCGGACTACCGCTCGACGCGCCTGGCTGAGGAACTGGCAGGGCGATGGAATGTGCCGCTCATTCGCGTGCAGCATCATCACGCACATGTGGCCGCCTGCATGGTGGAACACGGAATAACGGAAGAGGTGCTCGGAGTGGCGTGGGATGGAGCCGGGTATGGAATAGATGGCTCTCTGTGGGGCGGCGAGTTTCTGGCTGCGACCTATGGGAATTGTCGGCGCGTGGCTCACCTGCATCCGTTCCCCCTGCCGGGAGGGGAGCAGGCGGCGCGTGAACCCCGGCGCGCTGCGTTGGCTGTCCGGTGGGAAACATTCGGGGCTCAGTTGGGTGGCGTCGGCGTCGAGCAGGAATGTGCGTGGAAAGAACAGGAACCACTTCTGGTTGCGATGCTGGCCAAACGGATTCATTCACCGATCACCACCAGTATGGGACGGCTCTTCGACGCAGTGGCCTCTATGCTCGGCCTCTGTCAGGTGGCCACCTTCGAGGGGCAGGCGGCGATGGCGCTGGAACAGGAGGCGATGAAGGCATCGGCGTCGGTCCAGGGACAGGACGACGCCTATCCGATCGCCCTCAACTCAGAAGGGAGTGGCCCGCAAAGATGGATTGCCGATTGGAGGCCGATGATCGAGCGGATTGCCGATGATCTCAGCCGTGGGACCGAACGGTCGCTCATCGCCTATCGGTTTCATCGCGCGTTAGCCGAACTCATCGGACAGATGGCCGAGAGGGTCGGTCTGCAGCAAGTCGTGCTGACCGGAGGTTGTTTTCAGAACGCCCTGCTGGTCGATCTGGCCAGGGAGCGCCTGGAGTCGGCCGGATTTGTCGCATTGACACATCGGCAGGTTCCCGCAAACGACGGCGGGTTGGCGCTGGGGCAGGCGGTGGTCGCGGCGTGTATCTCGTGAAGCGTCGTTCGTATCTCGGGCTTGCGAGAGAGGCAAGACCTGCGCGCAAGGCGGGACTCGTCTCGACACTCTATTCAACCAGTCGCGCTTTTCGCGCGACTCCCGCCAGTCTCGCGAGATACGCCTCACGAACGACGAGCGACGAACATCGTCGTAAGGGGGCAGTAGCGGTTGCAGGAGACGTGCTTACGATAATTGCAGGTCATGAGAGATAGGAGAGACGATGTGTCTTGCAGTGCCAGGCCAGGTGGTGACCATTGAAGACGATCCGTTGCGGACGGCGATCGTCTCGTTTTCCGGAGTGACGAAGTCCGTGTCGTTGGCGATGGTGCCGGAGGCGCAGGTGGGCGACTATGTCATCGTGCACGTCGGATTTGCGATCAGCAGGTTGGATGAAGAAGCGGCACGACGAACGTTGCAGACCTACGCCGACCTGGCGGCATCAGGACCGTCTGATAAGACCGATGGTTGAGTGCCGGGCATGGTGTGTTATGCGGACAGAATTTGACAGACCCGGCTCTCACGCGGGTCGGCCTAAACATTGGTTACTCCCCCACTTCACGTGACGCAGGGACTGTAATGTCGAAATCGACGACAACCTACTGGAACCCCTTGGCTCCCGACCAACGAAGCCGCTGGACTCCCATCAAAGGTCTGGAGGGGATGGCCGAAGAGATCACCCTGAGTATTGATCCGGATACGGGCGAGTACACCAGGCTGACCCGCTTCCTGCCGGGTGCTGATACGTCGACTTTCGGGGGAAAGACTCATGCATATCCCGAGGAGATATTTATTGTCAGCGGGCGGTTGTACGACCAGGCCTTCAATTGCTGGCTTGAAGCGGGAGATTACGCAAGCCGCCCTCCCGGGGAACGTCATGGTCCGTTTAAGACCGATGTCGGGTGTGTTGTGCTCGAAGTGTCATTTCCCAACAGGGCGGTGGGCTGAAAGAGCAGGTAGTAGGAAGGGACGTGAGGGCGCGGCTCAAACGGGCTAATTGTGACGGTGAAATTGTTCTCTGACCCCTATTGGGCTTAAACGAGGAGAAAAGTTATGGATGATAGCGACGGGATGTTGTTTGTAGCTCATTGGACGCACACGCCTGAGAATTGCCCTGGAAGAAGTAAAGAGGGAGCCACTATGCTCAATGAGTTCTGGGCCAAGCGGGACCTCGCCGCCAAGAAAGGGGTGAAGATCCTGAGTGCCTATGTGGCGGTGACGGAACATACGTACTACATCACCGTTCAGGCCAAGAATTATCAGTCTCTCCTGGAATTTTTCGAACCGTTGGCGCCGACCCAAACCGGCGCAATTCATCCGGTTACGACGATGGATGAATGGACGAAGCACATTGATCCGAAGAGAACGTGATGAGCGGCGCTTCAGGACGGACATAAATCCGGCAGCGGGTTAGTCGTATCTCATTGAAACCCCAACGGTTATGGCGTTATGCTCGGAACAGTCGGTGACGTGTTGTAGAGCAAAAATCGGCACATCCGGCCACGAATCCCTTTAGGGCCTCCTGGCTCGCATTCACCTCACGGATGCTCACTTGCCGCCGTGTTAGCCATGGATGACCGGTTTATGTATACTTTCAGAGGGAGGGAGAACCGATGATTCGAACCGTCGAAGCCGTGATCGATGAGCACGGGAATGTGCGATTGCTTGAGCCCGTCCATCTTCCTGCAGTCCGGCGAGCATTGGTCATGATTCTGGAGGAACATCCGGTGGCCGGGGTGCACGAAAGTGCGTTGCTCAGTGAAGCGGCGCTGGCCGAGGATTGGAACCGGCCGGAAGAGGACGGCGCATGGTCACACTTACAGCAGGTGCAGTAGTCCTCGTTCGCTTCCCCTTCTCTGACTTGTCACAGACCAAACTACGTCCGGCTGTGGTGCTTGCTGATGCCGGTCGAGGCGACTTGATTCTATGCCAGGTGACAAGCAAGCCTTACGGCGACATCCGAGCAATCAAGCTGGAAGACGCTAGCTTCTCCGCGGGGTCACTGCGAGTCCTGAGCTATGCCCGTCCCGGCAAACTCTTCACCGCCAATCAGGATCTTATCTTGTCGGAAGTCGCCACACTCCAATCACAATCATTGAAGCAGGTTGTCGATGCCGTGGTAAATCTCCTCCGCGCTGGCAGTTCGTCATAGTGAGTGTCAATGCAGCTCAACTATCATCCGGACACTGATTCGCTGTATATCGATCCTTCTGAAAGACCAAGCGTAGAAAGTCGCGAAGTTTCAGAGGGCGTCGTGCTCGATTACGATTCGAGTGGACGGCTGGTGGGTATTGATATCGACAATGCCGCCAACAAGGTCGAACTGCAAAAACTGATTCTCAGCAGGCTTCCTGGCAAGATCGAGACGGATGCTGCTTGAGAAATCGCTCTGTTTCAGACCCCGCTAAATAGTTCCACAGCAGCCTCGCGTTGAAACGCCAGCAATTATGGCGTTATGCTCGGATCATTCGATGGCGTGTTACCCGGACAGAAAGTGGCACATCCGGCTCTTACGCGGATCAGCCTAAACGTTGTCCAGCGCAGGAGCGCACATGCATTCCAGGGAGTTCGACTGGCGAATAGAGCCGCTACGCGATATTTTGTCCGGCCTTGCCGCTGGACTCGCCGTGATTCATGAACGCATAGACAGTGAAGACGGTTTCGATGGAATCAGTGCACGTGACCACGCAGAACCATTATTCGGCCTTGCCTTCGTCGCTGCCCAAACGTATGCGATCGGGACAGTTTCAGACCTAAACGCCCTCAGGGTGAGCCGTCGTGTGTTAGAGATGAAGAAGTTAGAGTGCTATGGATGCGATACCATCAGACTCAAGGAAGGTGTTACGCGCATTGAACTCATCAACGCCTCTGCTAACTATTTCAAGCATCACGACGAGTGGGCTAGATGGCCAACCGGGGATGATCGCGGTGTTAATGACGCAAAGACGCTAAGCAGGGTTGGTATCACTGAGACGACAGAGTCCCCGTGCATTGCTGCGGTTGATTTGCTTTGTGGCAAGAGGTGGGAGTTGATTGTGTTTCTTCAGATCCTGCAGGAGTGGCGAGCGCATCTGTTCAGCAGACTACTATGAAATCTGTGCCTAGCCATGCGCTGCAGGGAGTCTGGTGTATAAATACGGCTCAGAGAACAATTTGAATGGGAAAGAACGCGGGGTGTCCGAAACTGTCTGATCGCCCAGTTGAAGTTGCATTCTGAGACCTAATTCTTCGCTTAACTCCTGTTCTATGCTGCTGGTGAGCGCCTAATTATTGGCCCGTATGAAAGTCACATGCACAAAATCTGAAGCGGCGGTCCGGCAGCTTGATGTGGCCATCGGCCTCTTATTGACGGACGGAGATCCGCTAGCGGTGCGAACACTCTCTGGTGCGGCCTATGGCATCTTTGCCGACCTTGCGGAGAAGCAGGGGCTAGGGTCTTCCTGGCGAACCAAGATCATTGAGGACTCTGGTTTGAGCAAGAAGGATGCGCTAGAAGTTTTGAATCATGCTCAGAATTACTTGAAACATGCCGACAGGGATGCAGAGGCAATTCTGTCTTTCGACGAAGAGGAGAATGATCATCTCATATTCGTTGCCTCGTTAGAGTGTGGAGATCTTGGCCACACGCTCTCGTATTCAATGCAAGCTTTCCAGATATGGTATCTGGCATTGTATCCAGACAAGATTGGTCACGACACGCAGCCGGTTCTAACATCGAAGAGAGTTTTTCCAGAGCTCCCCGCCAAAACGCGACAGCAGCAGCTTTTATTGGGGCACGCATTTCTGGAAACGGTCCTAAGTAGCAAAGGGATTTTCTGAGCACTGTTGTTGAACAACGGGGTTCCTGGGGATCATGGTCATGAAATACGTGGATGAGTTTCGGGATCGTGGCCATGCCGAGACATTGGCCGGCGCTATCAAGCGCACTGTCACCAGGCCATGGACGATCATGGAAGTCTGTGGCGGGCAGACCCATTCGATTGTGAAGTTTGGGCTCGATGAATTATTGCCTGAGAAGGTGACATTGGTGCATGGGCCAGGCTGTCCGGTCTGTGTGACGCCGACGGCGTTGATCGATCACGCGGTCGTGCTGGCCTCGATCCCTCGCGTCATCCTCTGTACGTTCGGCGACATGCTTCGCGTCCCTGGCTCGCGGGGAGATCTGTTCGGTGCCAAAGCGGTGGGGGGAGATATCCGTATCGTCTACTCACCACTGGATGCGCTGGCACTGGCCCGCGCGAACCCTGATCGGGAGATCGTCTGTTTCGCTGTGGGGTTTGAGACAACCGCGCCGGCCTATGCCATGGCGGCAATCCAGGCACGGCGTCTGGGAGTTGCCAACTTCAGTCTGCTCACCGCTCAAGTGCTCGTGCCGCCGGCCATTGAAGCCATTTTGTCCGCTCCCGGTTGCCGCGTGCAGGGATTTCTGGCGGCCGGGCATGTCTGCACCGTGATGGGCTATGAAGAGTACGAAGATCTCGCCCGGCGCTATCATGTGCCTCTCGTCGTGACAGGATTCGAGCCGATCGATGTCTTGGAAGGGGTGGCGATGCTGGTCGGCCAACTCGAAGAAGGACGAGCGGTTGTCGAGAATCAATATACGAGATCGGTACGCCGGGAGGGCAACGTGGCGGCACAAGCGGCCTTGCGCGAGGTCTTCGAACCGGCAGCGCAAACATGGCGAGGGATCGGCGAGATTCCCCGGAGCGGTCTGAAATTGACTGCCGCTTATGCCGAGTTCGATGCAGCGTTGCGATTCCGTGACGTCCTGGCCAAGTCCAGTTCGTCAGGCGGAGAAGATCCCGATTGCCGGAGCGGTCTGGTGTTGCAGGGCTTGCTCAAGCCGACCGACTGCGAAGCCTTTGGAACGCGCTGTACGCCGGAGCGTCCGCTCGGGGCTCCGATGGTGTCGAGCGAAGGGGCCTGCGCCGCCTATTACCGGTACCGGGGCCGCGCGAGGGGTGAGGCGTAAGGCGTGAGGGGTAAGGGGTAGGGAGTGAGTGGTTAGGGGAATGGGAACTGCGTGAAGCGTATCTCGCGGGACTGGCGGGAGTCGCGCGAAAAGCGCGGCGGGTCGGGGAGGTTGTCGAGACGAGTCCCGCCTTTAGCGCAGATCTCGCCTCTCTCGCAAGCACGAAATACGAGATACGAACGACGCTTCACGAGATACGAGACATGAGTAACAACCAATCCATTGAACCGGCCTGTCCCTTGCCGGTCACGGACAAGAGGACCGTCCAACTCGCCCATGGCGGAGGCGGGCGGCTCATGCAGCAGCTCATTCGGGATGTGTTTGTCCGGTCGTTCGGCGATCCCCTCTCGACGCACCTGCATGACGGGGCAACCTGGCCCGTGGAGAAAGGAACTCTGGCCTTCACCACCGATTCTTACGTGGTGCAGCCCTTGTTCTTTCCAGGCGGCGACATCGGAAGTTTGGCGGTTCATGGCACGGTCAACGATCTGGCCATGTGCGGGGCGACTCCCCTCTGGTTGAGCGCCGGATTCATCCTGGAAGAGGGGCTCGCGATGGAGACGCTGCAACGGATCGTCGAGTCGATGGCTCGGGCTGCGAAGGAGGCCGGTGTCGCCATCGTGACCGGCGACACGAAGGTCGTCGATAAGGGGAAGGGCGACGGCCTGTTCATCAATACGGCCGGGATCGGTCTCGTGCCGTCAGGGGTGACGGTCGGCCCTCAACGAGTCGTGCCGGGCGATGCGATCCTCGTGAGCGGCGACCTCGGGTCCCATGGTGTGGCCGTGCTCAGCGTGCGGGAAGGGTTGTCGTTTAGCGGGGACATTGTCAGCGACTCGGCGCCATTGCATCGGGTGGTCGCGGATTTACTTGCCGCCGGCATCGAGATCCATTGCCTCCGGGATCTGACGAGAGGCGGGCTCGCCAGCGCGCTCAACGAAATCGCCTCTGCCTCAGAAACGACACTATCGATCGACGAGCGGGCGATCTCCGTTCAGAACGAGGTGCAAGGGGCCTGCGAAGTGCTGGGGCTGGACCCGCTGTACGTTGCCAACGAAGGGCGGTTTGTCGCGTTCGTACCCAGAGCGCACGCAGAGCGCGCCCTGGTTATCATGCGCAAGCACGCGGTTGCGCGAAAGGCTTCGCTGGCCGGTGAGGTCGGGTCAATCGGTTCAAGGGGCTCATCTCCCGTCGTCCTGAAGACCGTCCTGGGCACACACCGAATTCTCGACCTGTTGTCCGGTGAGCAACTCCCGCGAATTTGCTGACTACTCGTCTGTTGCGAAACTCCCCATTGAGGCCGCCTACCCAGTTGCGAAATGGGTCAGATCGGTTGCATGAACAATGTTCACCGGAAAGATCCTAGAGGCCTATGTCTTGCAAAATCCAATATGACGATGCCGGCCGGACACTGCCTGGCTTGCCGTGCAGTTGGCCGATTCGTGGCCACTGATATAGTGCCGCAGACTCGGATCGTTTGAGTGATCAATCAATGAAGAACACATCGTCCATAGCTGGAGTGTGGCACACTCGTCCAACAGATGCCTTGGAGACGGATCTACTCACGAGTGTCGAAAGAGGTCTCTCAGATGAGGAAGCCCGGCGACGGCTTCAGCTGGAAGGCCCTAACGAACTGCCCGAAGCTCCTCCGCCCTCTCTGCTGAAGCTCTTCCTCTCGCAATTTACCAGCGTCATCGTGTGGGTGCTGATCGGGGCCGCGGTCGTCTCCGGTTTGTTGGAAGATTGGCTCGACGCGGCGGCAATCCTCGCCATCGTGTTCCTGAACGGTCTGCTCGGATTCATACAGGAATTCCGGGCGGAGCGGTCCTTGGCCGCGC
The DNA here is from genome assembly GCA_046604365.1 of Nitrospira sp. GTDB lineage: Bacteria > Nitrospirota > Nitrospiria > Nitrospirales > Nitrospiraceae > Nitrospira_D. Next base: position 207,119 of record JBJACV010000004.1, on the reverse strand, counting down.
TCAAACGCATGTCGGTTGCGACGGCCCGGGTAGTCCGTGGCGGAGTTTTGCATGTGATTCCCGCGCGTGAGGTCGTTTCCGGTGACATCCTCCTCCTGGAGGCAGGCGACCGTATTCCGGCGGATGCGCGGCTCTGGTACACGACGAATTTTCACACACAGGAAGCCTCGCTGACCGGAGAGTCGACGCCGGTTGAGAAGAGCGCCGAGGTCATTGATCGAGGTGAGGTGCCGCTGGCTGAGCAGGCCAACATGGTCTTCATGGGGACTGTGGCCGTGTCGGGCAAGGCCCGCGCGGTGGTGACCGTCACGGGGCTGCGAACGGAACTGGGACACATCGCCGCCATGATTCAGAAGGCGGCGGAAGCGGAGCGGACCGAAACACCGCTTCAACGCCGGCTCGAACAATTCGGCTACACCCTATTGTGGCTGGCATTGGCGGTCGTGAGTGTCGTGTTTGTCTTGGGCTACCTGCGCGGCGAACCGGTGGTGACGATGTTCCTGACGTCGGTCAGTCTCGCCGTGGCTGCCGTTCCGGAGGGACTGCCGGCTGTGGTGACGATCACCCTGGCGCTGGGCGTCACTCGCATGGTGCGGCGCCATGCCCTGATCCGCAAACTGCCCGCAGTTGAAACGCTCGGATCCGCCACCGTCGTTTGCACTGATAAAACCGGTACCTTGACGAAGAACGAAATGACGGTGACGAAGCTTTTCGCCGGAGACCAGGTGTTCGACGTGACCGGCGAGGGCTATGCCCCGGTGGGAACGATTCGTGAGGCGTTAGGCGTGAAACGTGAGGGGACTTCTCCTGACGACGTACCCCTCGCCCCTTACGCCTCACCCCTCACGGCTGGCTTGCGCAATCTCCTCACTGCCTCCGTGCTCTGTAACGGAGCCACGCTGAAGCAAGACAATGGCACATGGCAGGTGATCGGAGATCCGACGGAGGGTGCGCTGCTGGTGGCAGCGGCGAAGGCCGGCCTGCGCATGGAAGAACTGGAAAGGACCCATCGATTCCTCGGAGAGGTCCCGTTCGATCCGGAACGGAAGATGATGACGATCGTGCGGCGGACGTCTGATGGTCCCGTCGCCTACATCAAAGGCGCGCCGGATGTCCTGTTAGGCCGCTGTACACACCGGCTCGCGTCGGATGGGTCGATCGAACCGTTGTCGGATCGGGCTCGGGCCGTCGTGCTGGAGGCCAATGCGCGATTCGCCCACCAGACGCTACGTGTCCTGGGCATCGGACAGCGCCGGTTGGCGAGTGAACCGGACCGGTACCATTCGTCGGAGCTCGAACAGCAGCTGGTCTTTTTGGGCCTTGCGGCGATGAAGGACCCCTTGAGACCGGAGGCGAAAGTCGCGGTGCAAGTTTGCCATGATGCCGGAATCAGGATCGTGATGATCACAGGGGACCACAAGGATACGGCAACGGCGATCGCGGAAGAATTGGGGCTGTTGAAGGCGGAGGGGCAGGCGCTGACCGGAGTGGAACTCGATCGCCTGTCTGATGAGGCGTTGACGAAACAGGTGGAGCAGGTTGCCGTGTACGCGCGTGTCTCGGCGGAACACAAACTGCGGATCGTCAGGGCGTGGCAATCGAGCGGCGCGATCGTGGCGATGACGGGAGACGGGGTGAACGACGCGCCTGCGGTAAAGGCCGCCGACATCGGCGTGGCGATGGGAGGCACGGGAACCGATGTGACCAAAGAAGCGTCCGACATGGTTGTGACGGACGACAACTTCGCGTCGATCGCGGCGGCGGTGGAAGAGGGCCGGGCCGTATTCGATAACATCCGGAAGACCGTCCATTTCCTGCTGTCGTGCAACGTGAGCGAGGTGCTGGTGATGTTGTTTGCCACGCTGTTGGGATTGCCGCTTCCGCTCCTGCCGATCCAGATTCTTTGGATGAATCTCGTCACGGACGGCATCCCGGCGTTAGCCTTGGCGGTCGATCCCAAGGCGCCGGACTTGATGAAGCGACGTCCGCGGAAGCCGGAAGCCCGATTATTGAGCGGCAACAGACTGGCGGCCATCGGCGCAGAGGGATTGCTGTTGAGCGCCATCGCTTTGGGGGCGTTTGCCTATAGCTTGTACGGTCTCCACCAGGATGTCGAACAAGCGCGAACCGTGGCCTTTACCGTGTTGGTCATCGTGCAGCTGGTGCACGCCTTCAACTGCCGGAGCGAACGGTGGTCGTTGTTCCAGGTAGGGGTGGCCACGAACCGTCCTCTGCTCCTTGCCGTCTTGCTCTCGCTCGCCATTCAAGCGGCGGTGCTGACCATCCCAGTTGCGGCGCCGATCTTCAAGGTTGTGTCATTGCCGATCGAAGATTGGATCTTGATGGGCGCGACGGGCCTTCTGCCGTTTGTCATCATGGAGGCGGTCAAGGGGTGGCGACGGCATTGAGCGGAGTTTCCGCGAATCTTTCCATTATTGTGCGCCTCAATGAGTTGCAGAAGAAGCCGAGTTCTATTGAAGCGGCTCCGAGTCCGTCATCAGTTTCTTGACCGAGATGACGTGATCATCGGACGTGACGCGGACCTCGACTCGATCGGCGACCTTGAGCGACGAATCCACGGATGTGTCCTTTTCCAGGCGGAAGAGAATACTGGTGCCGTCCGCCAGTTTCACGACCACGAGTTCGCTGGTGAACATGAGTATTTCACCGTGAATTTGCCCCAGCGGTGGCGAGGGAGTCGATTGCGACAGAGCGGGAGTCGATAACAGGAGCATGCACAGCGCGATACACACCAGCCCAAACAGATAACCGTGAATCACACGTGCAACGATGGAACATCGACCTGGACAATCAATTGAGGGGATGGCCGACCTCGCCATAGGCTTTCCGAGGCGCAGCGTGAATAAAAGGCAGGGGCGCGGCTGACAGCCGCGCCCCGCTGGGAAGGGTTACTTGTCGCCCTTCTTTTCTTCCTTCTTTTCTTCATCGCCGAACACGATCACATGGCCGCCCTTCTTTTCTTCTTTCTTGTCCTCTTCAGCCAACGCCAGCGTGGACAATGCGCCGAAGCCGAGGAATGCCGCCAATGCCATCAACCCGATTATCTGTTTCATGGGGACCTCCAATGGAAAAAGTGATGAAATGGTTGAGCCTGGCCGTGCCTTGTGCACGACCAGCATCAACCATTTACCAAACGAACGGCGATCAGGACAATGGACAAAATAAGCGGATGGGTGGCAGAATTTGTCCAATGCGCATGTTCTCTCAACGGGGACACAATGCTTTCGACAGGAAATCGGTCTGACTCCAGCAGAGACCAGATGATGCCCGACCGTACGACAACTGTGATCAGGCTAGAGGATGTGGTGTCGACCGCAGAGGAGTTCGATCGACTCGTCTCTCAAGCCCTGCCGGTGTTTCTGGACCGGGCTACCAGCTCTACGAAACGGTTTTTGCGGGAAACAGGCCAGTGGGCCGACGATGTCGCGCACGAAAAGTTCGTCTTACGCTGGGGCGCCGAATACCTCGAACGGTTTCTTGTGTGCGGGCGCAGCGAAGCGCCCTGCCGGCCCTTGTTTCTCCTGGATTCGTTCGTCGCCAAGCAGCACAGCCAGCCGGACCCGTTTTGCTATCATCCTGACTTACTCACCCCGCTCGGCCGGTATCTTGATGGGCTCGTAGCTCGCGCGGTGATCAGCCGTGACGCGCTGATCGCCTTGTATCACCACTGCTACGGAATGGGCCCGCGAGACGTCATCGCGATTACCGGGCTGAATGAATTGGAGAGTCAGCGCATCTACAAGAACTTTCGACGCTGGCGAGATTCCGGCTGGAAACGGACCATGGACGAAATCGGCATGACTGATGTGGAGTTGGAGGAGCTCGTGGTTCAGCAGCAGCGTCATCCGCAACGATTCCATCATGAAACCGAGCGGCTCGTCCGATTCGCGCAAGCCCACTATCGCAAAAGCGAACCGGACCATTACCCCTGCTTATCCCGCAGTCAGTGGGGAGCGATGTTCTCCGAAGGGCATGGCTGTGATTACCGGCTGTGGCACCTGGTGCTCTGCGCGGATTGTATTCAAACCGCCTGGGATCTTGGTCGGAACGGAGATGAAACGATCGGGAAGCCCAGAGTCGAATTGCATGTGCGCCCGTAAACGCCTCGATCGACAGGTGTAACAGGGAGGCGGAGGAGGAAGGTATGGAACAGGATCGAGATCTAGAGAGTTATCGTGCATACCTGATCGATGGGCTGAAAGTCAGCGCTCGTCGTTCTGCCTGCGGCTCATCCGATCCGATCCACGTCTTTGTCAATGAGCATCGGGTAGGGTCACTGGATGGAGGAGGGATTGAATCCACCTTCCAGCTCCAGCTCCAGACCCGCATCGATACCGTCCAACTTCGATCTGAGGACGGCGTTCTCCTGGGCGGTCTTGCCGCTCCAGAATACGGACTCCGAACCGCCCACATCCCGATTTCGGGGGATACGATCCAACTTCGCATCCATAATACCCCACAAGGCGGATCGGCGACCGCCATGTTAATTCCTGCCCCAAGCAGCTGGCGGCGTATTTGGAAGACACTTGCCGCTTCAGCCGAAGCCGCGGTTCGCCTTCCGGCGGTCACGATGGCGCCCGGGATTCGGATCGTAGCTGTTACCCAGTTCCTGCTGGCGATCGTCGTCGTGGGATTGGCGGCAGACCGCACCGCCGTCTGGATGGCCGCTGAGCGTACTCCGTCGCTGGTCACGCAAGCGGAGGCGCCGTGGGCGGCTTCGCTCCCCGAAGTGACGAAGTTGGAGCAGCAGTTGGGGGAGTTGGCACAGATGCAGACGAAAACGGTGGATACGATTCAGTTGCAACAACATGACATGGCGCAGCTGCAGTCGGCGATAACGAAGCTGTCGTCGATCCAGGACAAAGTTGTGTCCAACATGTTGATTGTGAGGCAGGAGATGGAAAAGCAGCAGAAAGGATCCGGTCACGAGGTCAGGCAGATGACTCGTCTGCTCATGGGCAAAACACTGTCAGAGCAAGAACAGCTTGAGGCCGAGATTCAAAGTCTGACTGTGGCGAACGACCGGTTGTCCCAAAAAATGGTCGGGCTGGAGCAGGACAATGAGGAGTTGAAGAAAAAGCTGAAAGCGGCGGGCTTAGAAGTGTCCAAAGCCGTCGTGCAAACTCCACAGTCTCCGCAGGCAGCCGATAGCCGGTCAAACATTCAGCTCCAACCCTTTCTCTTTTGGGTCGCCTTCAGTGAAGGAGCTACGCAGGAGAGCATCGACCAGTGGTTGCGCGAGATGGATGGCCACAAGGGGGCGTTGAACGAAGGCTGGCAAGAAGTGGAGATCGTCAAGCCTGCAATCCCACCGGATCGGTTCTTGGATCGGATCCGAGAGGCCAAGATTGTGAAGGCCGTGAGGACCAGCCGATGAGCAGTTTGAGCATGGACTGGTGTAGCAAACCTTTCCCTGTGATCGATGATCGGCCTGTGCATGACGAGTTGCCGTGTGGCCTCCTGCTCTTCTTAGTCATGGAAGTGAGTAAAGTGTTTCAATGGCATTGGGGAGAACGATGGATCGCGCCTTGTCGAAGAGATCGGATCCGTGTAGGATTCGGCCATGACCATTCAGCATCTTGTCGGTCTCAGGCGCAGAAGTTTGTGCGTTGTCGCCCTGGCCCTAAGCCTCTGTATCATCATGCAAATGCTGGGCGCGCCGGGGACCTTGCTCTCTGCTGAAGATATTTCCGATGAGTTCTCAGGGTCAGCGCTGGAAGGGTTCTCGCTTCCACAGGCGCTTCCTCCTCTGACGCTTTCCTCCGAGTCCATTTCGGCAGGTGAGCTGCCACAATCCGCACATCTTTTCGTGCTGGCATCCCGGCAGTTTCATCCTCCTACGAATTAGCTCGTTCTTTTCTCCGCGCCCTATCGACAAGGATTCTTGACCGGAATAGGGATGGCCGACGTTCCCGGGGGCAGGTAGGTTACAGTACGTCGCTCCAGGGGGGGCTGACTGCGAACGCTGCGTTGATCAGGCCGACATGGGAGTAGGCCTGGGGGAAATTACCGCATTGGATGTTCGTGGCTGGAATGAAATGCTCGGAAAAGAGTCCGACATGATTGGCGGCGGTCAACACACGATCCAGGATGGATTGAGCCTCAGGCATTCGTCCCAGGCGAGCGAGGGCCTGAGCGATCCAAAAGGAGCATATGACGAACGCCGCATCGGGTTTCCCGAAATCGTCTTCCCGCACGTACCGGTAGAAAAATCCGGTGTTCTCTGTGCCGTGCCTGAGCGACAGTTCGCGGGCAATGTGCAACACGGTGGATTCGCAGAGCTGCCGGTTCGGATAACCGAGGATGGGCAACTGAGCGAGCGCCGCGTCATAACTCAAGTCGGAAGGGCCGTTTCTGACTGCGCCGTCATGCACGGAACGGAGCATGGCCTCAGCGGCGCGGATTCTTGCGCTCGTCAGATCCAGCGAGAGCACCGTGAGATGTCCGGCCTGTTTGATGCGTTCCAGCCGTTCCAGGCCGGCCCAGCAGAGCAAGTTGGTAAAAGAATGTTCCTGCCAGCCGTTGCGGATTTCCCAGAGGCCGGCATCCGGCTGGCCGATGCTGCGCGTGCAGAGCATTGCCAAATGGGCCAGGAGTCCGTCGAGATCGCGGGTGCGCAGATCGACATACCGTTCATCGAAGAAAATCGGCGTGAAGGTCAGAATCATTTCGCCGTAGGCGTCGTTCTGCACTTGATCCGCCGCCTGGTTCTGGCTGCGAACCGGGGTGCTGCTCTGATAGCCGGCCCAATTCGAATGTTCGGTCTCAGGAAGAGGCAGTCCCTGGCTCAACGTATAGACCGGGCGTAAGCGATCACGGGAATGTTCATGGGTGTGCGCAATGTTCAGGAGAAATTTCAGAAAGGCTTCCATTTCTTCGAAGTGGCCCAGGTTATGAAACGCCGTCAGCGCGAAATAGGCGTCGCGCAGCCAGCAATAGCGATAGTCCCAGTTGCGCTGCCCCCCCGGCTGTTCGGGAAGGCTCGTCGTCACGGCCGCCAGGATGGCGCCGGTGTCTTCGAAACAGTGGAGCTTCAAGGCAAGGGCGGACCGGATCACTTCATGCTGATGCAGAAGCGGCACCGAGCAGTTTTTCACCCAAGTGCGCCAATAGCGCGTGGTCTGTTCCAGAAAGTCGTGGGTGACCTTGACCAGGTCGTCTTCGATGCCGAGCCCCCAGGTCAGGCCGAAGTAGAATTTCTGCGTCAGCGCAACCGGGGTCTCCTCGCAGAGGTAGGTCAGCGGCATGTTGGTCAGCAGGCGGAGCAGTTCGCCGCGAATCTCATACCGCAAATGATTGCTGCCCCGTACGGGCTGTACCGGAGTCTTGTCCCATCCGGAAACCGGACGGCAGCTCACGCGGATCGCCGGGGTGCCCTGCAGCGGTTCGACCAGCCGGAACAGCGCGGCCGGCCGATAGATGCGACCGTACTGCTCGAACCGCGGACAAAAGTCGGTGATTTGGAAGGCATCGCCATTCGTCAATGTGACGGTCGTCAGCAAGACATTTGTATTAGGGAGGTAGCGTTGTTGGGTAGAGACGTCGGCGGCATGGGCCGTGCTCGCGATTGAGAAGTGCCCGCCCTCGGGATCGAGCAGCCGACCGAAGACCGGAGGACTGTCCGGCCTCGGCGCGCACAGCCACTCGACGGCGCCGTTGAGTCCGATCAGTGCCGACGTATGACAATTGCCGACGAGCCCGTACGGATACATGTGTTCACCATAGGCGATTTTCAGGCCGATGTAAATGAGAGGTGATGTATGCGTTTGTCGCTTCGATTCTTGTTGCCGCTGGTGCTGGTCCTGGCCTCCCTGGCCTACGCCGTCATCCCCCTCGTCGATACGCTGACGTTGAAATGGTTTGTCCGGGATATCGAGATTCGGGTGCAACTTATCGCAGGAGCCATGGAAGGACCGATCACCGAGCTGATCGCCTCGGAATCCAAGGCGGAATCCAAGGCGAAACTGATGGCGTACTTTCAACGGATCATCAAAGACGAACGGCTCTTCGCGATCGGGTTGTGCGATCGGAACAACCAATTGACCTATAAGACACAGACCTACCCCGACTCGGTCCCCTGCGAAGGCGCTGCTGCCGTCAGTGCCGGCGAAACGGCTCTCGTTCGGCTGGCACAGGGAGCGGTCCATGTCGCTGCCGTCGGGTTGGAAGCCGGCGGCCGGTCGTTAGGGCGGCTGATGCTGATCCATGACATGAGTTGGGTGGAGCGTCGCAGCAGTGCCACGAAGTGGTATCTGTTTTATCTTTTTGTGGCCATCGGTGCGATCAGCTCGCTCGTCACCGTGCTGGTCGCTCATTTAAGTTGGCGCGGCTGGGTGGCGGGTGTGCGGGGCATGCTTCGAGGCGAAGGGTTGATCGGTTTGATCAGAGATCAGCAGCAGAAGCCCGAATTGCAGCCTGTCGCGCAGGATCTGCGCGCCATGATCCATGAGCTTCAATCGGACAAGCGTATGCGGGATGAGAGCCAGATGAGCTGGAAGCCGGCGACGCTCAGGACGATCCTCCACAACCATCTGGCCGGCGACGAGGTGCTGATCGTGTCGAATCGAGAACCGTATATCCATATCCGGCGTGACGAGCGGATCGACGTGCAGGTGCCGGCCAGCGGCGTCGTCACGGCGCTCGAGCCGATCATGCGAGCCTGCTCAGGCGTGTGGATCGCGCACGGAAGCGGCAGCGCGGACCGGGAGGTGGTCGATACACGCGGGCATGTACGAGTTCCGCCGGATGACCCTGCCTACGAGATTCGGCGCATCTGGATGTCGCCGGAGGAAGAGGATGGGTACTACTACGGATTTTCCAACGAAGGTCTGTGGCCGCTGTGCCATCTGGCCCATGTCCGTCCTATCTTCCGCTCCTCGGATTGGCAGCTGTATAAAGACATCAATGAACGGTTTGCGATGGCGATCGTCGAGGAAGCCAAGACCGACAACCCGGTCGTATTGGTGCAAGACTATCATCTTGCGCTCGTGCCGAAAATGGTTCGGGATCATCTGCCGCATGCCACGATCATCACGTTCTGGCACATCCCCTGGCCCAATCCTGAGCGGTATGCCATCTGCCCCTGGTATCGCGAAATTCTTGAAGGCCTCTTGGGCAGCAGCATTCTCGGATTTCACACTCGATTCCATTGCAACAACTTCATCGATACCGTGGACCGCTCATTGGAAACGAGAATCGATCGGGACAGTTCCACCATTTCATACGGCGGCAAATTGACGGCGGTGAACCACTACCCGATTTCGATCGAATGGCCCAGCCGGGTCCTGTCCCACGCAGCTCCCGTCCCGACGTGCCGAACGCACATTCGTGCGACCCATGGCCTCCCGCATGCGCATCATGTCGGCGTCGGCGTCGAGCGGTTAGACTACACTAAGGGCATCCTTGAGCGGTTTCTGGCGGTCGAGCGGTTGCTGGAGCTGCAACCGGAATGGATCGGGCGGTTTTCATTCCTGCAACTGGCGGCGCCCAGCCGCTCCAAAATCGACGAGTATCAGCACTTGGCGCAACAAGTCCAAGCGTCGGCTGATCGCATCAACCGGCGGTTCGGCAGAGACAGCTACCGGCCTATCCACTTGAAGATGGAACATCATGATCTGCAGGAGATCGCCACCTATTATCGCGCGGCCGATTTCTGCGTCGTGAGCAGTCTTCACGACGGCATGAATCTGGTGGCCAAAGAATTCGTAGCCGCGAGGGACGACGAACAAGGCGTGCTGATTCTGAGCCAGTTCACCGGTGCGGCGACCGAATTGGTCGAGGCGCTCGTGGTGAACCCTTATAACATCGATCAATGCGCCGCGGCCATGCATCTGGCGTTGACCATGCCCGGCACCGAGCAGCGTGCCCGGATGCGGAGCCTGCGCGGCATCGTGCAGGAGTTCAACGTCTATCGGTGGGCCGGCCGGATGTTGATGGATGCGGCCCGCATGCGGCAGCGCGCCAGGCTTGTCCGTCAAATGGGCGAACGGGATTCTCGAACCACCACCGGGGGACAAGCATGATCTATCTTCTGTCGGATGAGGGACGCCAAGCTCTGAGGACGGTCGCGAGCCGTCCCGTCCTGTATGCCTTCGATTTCGACGGGACGCTGGCGAAGATCTCGCCGGACCGCGACGGCGTCAAATTGTCCCGCTCCATCCACGAATGGTTACGTGAACTCGCCGCGCGCGCGCCTTGCGCCGTCGTGTCGGGACGCGCGCTCAGCGATTTGACGCCGAGGGTGAACGGTGCGGTTCCGTACCTGATCGGGAACCATGGTGTGGAGAGTCCGCTGACTCCGGCTGCCGCACTGAGTGTGGCGGAGCACGTCTGTCTTGGATGGATGAAGCAAGTGGAGACGGACCTCGCCCAGCCGCTCAAAGTTGCCGGCATAGAGGTCGAAGCCAAACACTACACCCTCACCTTCCATTATTGCGAGACCGGTGAGTCCGCCAGGGTCCAGGCTGCGCTGGTCCTTCTGCTCAATCGACTGACGCCGGCCCCGCAGCTGATCTGTGGAAAAGCGTCGGTGAATGCCTTGCCTCCGGGGAGTACGAGAAAAGGGGAAGCGGCGCGTTCCCTCATGATTCATCTTCGGCGCGACGGCCTGTTCTTCGTCGGCGACGATGAGACGGACGAAGATGTCTTCGGACTGACCGAAGGGCTCATGATGGGTATACGTGTCGGGCAGCAGGCCGAATCACGGGCGCAGTATTACCTCAAACACCAGAATGAGATGGAGGACGTGATCCGCTTTCTCGTGCATCGCATCGATCGAACCCCGGAATCATATGCCCGTGGACGGTAGGATATGATCGCCGCGGTGAAGCGTGGTCTGTGCGTTGAAGAAACGGCAACAGTATCCGATCAGATGGCGCTGAGATGCGTCTGTTGCTGTGCGATGCAGGGTGAAAGGGTGCGATGGTGAGTTTTACGGATCACTGGATAGGCTATACGGCGTTCGCCGTGTTTCTGGCCGCCTATATTCTGGTGATTGTCGAAGAGAGTCTTCATCTCAGAAAATCGAAGCCTGTTATGGTGGCCGCAGGCGTGATCTGGGTGCTGACGGCCATCGCGTATGCCTCTCAACAGCAATCTCATCTCGTCGCCGAGATCCTGCGCCATAATCTGCTGGAATATGCCGAATTGATGCTGTTTCTGCTCTCCGCGATGACGTTCATCAATACGATGGCAGAGCGGAACATCTTTGGGGCGCTGCGGACAGGTCTGGTGTCATTAGGCCTGTCCTTGCGCGCTGTGTTCTGGCTGACCGGCATTCTCGCGTTTTTCATTTCCCCTGTTGCGGATAATCTGACGACGGCGCTGGTGATGGGAGCTGTCGTCATGGCCATGGGTGCAGGCAACGGCCGATTCATCAGCGCGGCCTGCGTCAATGTGGTGGTCGCCGCCAATGCGGGCGGTGCATTCAGTCCCTTCGGTGACATCACCACCCTCATGGTCTGGCAGAAAGGCGTGGTGCATGTCGGCGATTTTCTTTCGCTGTTCATCCCTTCTCTCATCAACTGGCTTGTTCCGGCGGCCCTGATCTCGATGATGATTCCGTACGAGAAGCCGTCGGCCAGAACAGAACCGACGCAGGTCAAGCACGGCGGCTACGTCGTTGTGATCCTCTTTCTGGTCACCATAGCCGGCACGGTGCTCCTGCATCATGTTCTTGAGATCCCTCCGTTTCTCGGCATGATGACCGGATTAGGCGTGCTGAAATCCTATGGGCATTTTATCCGGCGCAAGGAGCTGAACGAGTGGACGGAAGTTCCCGTGTTCGATGGATCGGTCAGTATGGGAGTAGAGTTCAAGCCGGCGGTTAAGCCGTTCGATGTGTTCATCAGCATGAAGCGTGTGGAATGGGACACGCTGATGTTTTTTTACGGCATTATGCTCTGCGTCGGCGGGCTCGGCGCCCTGGGGTATTTGGCCGCACTCTCCGATGTTCTCTACAAGGATTTGGGAGCCACGACCGCGAACATCCTTGTCGGAATTCTCTCAGCGGTCGTCGATAACATCCCCGTGATGTTTGCCGTGTTGAGCATGAACCCGGATATGAGTCTTGGCCAATGGCTGTTGGTGACGTTGACGGCCGGTGTCGGCGGATCGCTGTTGTCCATCGGGTCGGCAGCGGGCGTGGCCCTCATGGGGCAGGCACGGGGGATCTACACATTCTCTGCCCACCTGAAATGGATCTGGGTGATTGCCTTGGGCTATGCCGCGAGTATCGCCGTTCATCTCACGATGAACGGCGCTCTCTTTGGTGAGTAGCCGTCGTTATTCGATGGCCAATGTCGGACAGATTTCTCGGTGCCCCCCGAGCCCGAACCGACGAAAGAGGCGTTCTAAGAGAAGCCTGTCTTGTCAACCGGATGAGTGTCCCTGAGGGATGTTCTGAGAGGAGATTGCATAAGCAGCCGACAGAATCCATAAATATGAATATTGTGAGACGGTCGGAGCACGAGGGCTCTGACTCCGGGAAATGCGAATGTACGGCTCCTATCCTCATAGCACCATCTCTCAGCCGCGCAATCTGACGGTGTCTTCCTATCGCCATGGCTGCGACCCGCCGCAGGCAGTGACTCTCTTACGTATCGACTGATCCCCGTTCGATTGAGGTGGGTGTTGGATCGGCGTGCGTTGAGTATGCGCGCCCCGGCTATTTGCCCTTCGCATTCCGAGGGCGCCAGGCCCCGTAACGTTATGGCCTGGCTCTCAGGGAGTTTCAAGGAGTATGGAACATGCAGACACAGACATGCCTGATTTCTGTTCTTTGCCTCTGTGTATTCTCCGGCTGTGTCCTTTATTCTGGATCGGACGATCCGCCTCGGGTTCGAGACGTACATATCCATGACCGGACCCATATCGTCCCGGACCGTCTGTATGCCGCTGTGGGCGAAGAAATTCGGTGGCATAACCTGCTCTCAGTTCCCGTTCATCTCGGATTTCTTGGGGTCAAGCCGGTCAAGGAAGTAAGCTGCGGGAAGGGCTTCACCACATGGTACGGAGGGATCAAGGATATGGTGACGATTCGAGCGGGAGATTATGTCAGCTTGTGTTTTACGCGGGTCGGAACAGTCCGGTACAACATATGGACGGATTTGTCGGATCCCCTTCATTCCATGAGCCCAACGGCAGTCATTCAGCTCGAAGAAGCGGTATGACGGCAGGAGAGTCCGTCGACCGAATTCAGAAGGAGTCTCTGATGAATACCAATCTCCGGAGAGTTCTGAGTGTCGCGTGTATCTATGTTGTGAGTCTGGTCGTGGCGCCAGTTACCCAGGCCTACGAAGAGGTTGCGGTGGTCGATGGCGGAGCGCTCGCTGGGACGGTGGTTCTTGACGGCAAGGTGCCGGGGCCCAAGGGGTACAATCTGACGACCTTGCCGGACGCAGTCTACTGCGGGCGGATTTCCGACGGGAAAGGGTGGAGATTGCTCCAGCCCTTCGAGGTCGGACCGAAAGGCGAGTTCCGGCGCGTCGTGATCTTTCTTGAGGCGATCGATCAGGGGAAGCCGTTCGGAGAATATAAGCCGCCCAGGATCGAAGCCGTCGATTGTCTGTTTATGCCGTTTATGAACGTGGTCCGTGACCTTCACGACGTCGTAGTCGTGAATATGGACCCGGCCATGCACGATATCCAGGCCTATGAAACGTCGCACCTGGGGCCGCGGGTCCTGTTCAACGTCCCGCTGCCGATCAGCAAGCGATATCCCGGTGAAGCGGGGCCGAGCGCCCGTGTGACCAAGCACTACGAAGGCATTCCGATTACCCAGACGGTCAAGATGACGAAGGGCCGCCGGATCTTCACGATGCAATGCGGCTTTCACGCCTACATGGAAAGCTGGGCGTTGGTGGCCGATCATCCCTACTATACGATCACGGACGACGAGGGACGATTCCACCTGGCGGATATTCCGCCTGGCACCTACAAGGTCAAGGTCTGGCATCCCTACATCAGGGACGATATTGAACAGACGGTCACGATCGAACCGAACAAAGAGGCCGGTCTCGCGTTGAACGTCAAAGCGCCGACGGGTCGGCTCTATGCCAACCAGATGGTCGAAAACGCCTATGTCCGATACACCATCACGGAGGATGTGCAAAGCCAGATTGTTCCGACGCTAGAGAAGCAGACCGATGATGGGAGATAACGGTGAGGGTACACCGACTTGGAAATATTAGTTCACCTGAAGCAGCGAGAGCACGCTCCGATTCCATCCGATGGGGCCCGGTCCTGGTGCGCGCGTCAGCCGTGGAAGGTCGATGCCCGGCTCGTACGAGCCGTCGGCGCGTTGGACGAGAATAGGATGCTCGACCACTTCGAGCATCGGGAGATCGTTCAGGCTATTCCCGATCCCCACCGACCTGAGCCTGTCCCGTGTGCAGTCGGTTTGTCTGCAGTAGCAATCGATGAGATACCGCACGGCACGTCCCTTATCGTGAGGCCCCATAAGATGGGAAAAGCGGTCCCCCTTGGTGTAGCGCAAACCGCGCGCGGCGATCACTTCGGCAAGCCTATCCTCGGAAACTGCCGGGTCTTCGACGACGAAAGGCTCGTCGTACTCCCGCTGCTTGGATAATTCGGCCTCTTCACGGGATAACCCGGTTCGCGCGACAATTTCGTCAACGGACATATCCCCATAGCCTCTCAGTTCTCTTCCGATCACCCCTTGGATGTCCTTCAATGCCGCGCGAAGCCGGTGATAGGGCGTTCCCAGCTCGACCACGTCACATCCGTCACGGAGGACCGTGTCGGCGAGAGGGAAGGGGAAATAGTCCGTGGGAATGAAAACGGCAGCACCGTTTTCCACGATGAATGGGTGCGTATTGAGAAGCCGACGGCGTATCGGCAGGATCTCCGCGCGGGTTTTGCTCGATACGACGATGAGGGGGATGGCATGGGTCCGCAGTTCGGTCAGGGCTTCCTGCGCAGCGGCAAAAGAATAGGCGACGCTGTCGAGCAGGGTACCGTCCAGATCGGTAAAAATAACCGTGGCCGGCATCATTTAGCCTTTCCCTTCGGAGCCCGGTTCAGAGCTGGTCTGTTCTTGCGGTGCGATCAGCGAGCGGAGGGTCATGCCGTCAAGGCTGCGCGCGACGGCCATGTTTCGCTGTCGGAGGAGGGCGTCGATCCGTCCTTCGGACTTCTCCGACACACCTTGCACCGAGCTCTGGCCGTCTCGCACAAGAGTCAGGATTTCATGCAGGGGCATCAACTCCGGCGATTTGATGAGGGCGATTCCTTCAGGCTCCGCCGTGCGGGCCAGGAGACGTTGATCGACCAGCTCCATGATGCGGTCTTCCACGACAGATGGAGGCAGCCCCAACTCCTGTGCAAGGTCCGCCATGGACATCGGACCCTCGCCGCGCAATGCACGACGGCCCAACGTGACGAGGATGTTCAGCACGAGACGTTCCCGAAGCGCCGGTGTTTCCTGATGCCAGAGAAATTGCGCCCGGTAGGCCGCCGGGTGTTGCGTAAAGAAAGACACTTGGGCGCCGACCAGAATGATCAGCCAGCCGACATAGAGCCACAAGAGAAAGAGCACCAGTACGGCAAATCCGGAATAGATGGCGCTGTATTTTCCGGACGCGGCGACGAAGGCGGCAAAAGCTTCTCCGGCTATGCCCCAAAGCAAGGCGGCGGTCATGCCGCCGATTAGCGCCGGCCACGCCGTCACCTGCGTGTTCGGAACGAATTTGTAAAGAAACGAGAAGACGCCGCATAAGAGCACGAAGGGCATCAGTTCAGCCGTCAACAGGAGGATGGTGCCGAACGGCTCGATGGCCGTCACACGCTCGATGAGCGCGTGGCTTTGCACCGAGGCGATCAATCCGATTGCGGTGAAGATCAGCACCGGTCCGACCAGGACGACGCTCAAATAGTCGGTAAATTTTCGAGCCCAGGTGCGGCCCTGCCGGACCCTCCAAATGGCGTTGAGGGCCTGTTCGATCTTGTCGATGAGCGAATAGGTCGTATAGAAGAGCCCGGCTACGCCGACCGCGCCGAGGACGCCCACCTTGAGATTGTTGACGAACCCGATAATTTGGCCGGTCACCTCCGCGCCTTTGGGGCCCAGCGGTTCCAGCACCTGGTTCAGGAGGGGCTCGATCTGCTGATGCGCGCCGAAGGCCTTGAGGACTGAAAACATCACAGCCAGAAACGGCACGAGCGACAGGAGGGTGGTGTAGACGAGGCCGGCCGCGCGCGCATCCAGTAGTCGAACGCGAACCTCAAATGCCACGGCGAGGATCAAACGCAACAGGTGGAGAGCGAAGCGCGACGCATGAGGAACCTTCTCCAGATCCATGACCCAGAGTTCGTGCGCGAGAAATTGGCGGAGTCGTAATGCGGTGGTCATCGGTCGAGAAGTCCTCCCCGTGATCCATACCATACCCGAAGAGAGGTCGGCCGGAAACAGGATTCTGGCTGTCTGCGTGGTGCAGGACTCTCGGCCTGGGAATGAGGAAAGCGATGTCACAGCGCCCTTCCCCGCAGATTCTTCAGGGATAACAATATGCAGTTGATCATGCTTGCTTAGTGATCGAGGCCGGTACATCCTATGGATGGACCTGGAGACCCGGCCATTATCTCTGGCCCGATCGGATGTGAAAGGAGGATTGCATGTCTGACTTTTTCCAGAACGGAGTGGTCAGCGTTCTCCATCGCCTGGGCGCTCCCAATGTGGAACAGCTCGAGCAGGAGCTCGAACAATATAGGACCATCAACCCGATCGCGTTGGTCCTGCCATGCCTCTACTCTGAGCTTGAAGGCCCGGCGCTGGCTGGCATTGTGGAACAGTTGAAACAGGTGACGTATCTCAACGAGATCGTGGTGGCGCTCGGTCATGCATCGGCCCTCGAATTTCGGCGCGCGCGCGACTATTTCAAAGTGCTCCCGCAACCCGTACGGCTCGTGTGGGTCGATGGAGCTCGTGTGCAGGACATTCTCAAGACGTTGGTCGAACGGGAGATCGACATCGGATTGCCGGGCAAGGGCCAATCGTGTTGGTTGGCCTTCGGCTATGTGCTGGCTCGCCACCAAAGCCAGGTCATCGCGCTCCATGACTGTGACATCGTCAGTTACCAACGCGAATATCTGGCACGGCTCTGTTACCCCCTCACCAACCCGAATCTAGGCTACGAATTTTGCAAAGGCTATTACAGTCGCGTCACGGATCGTTTGCACGGTAGGGTCACCAGGTTGTTCATCACGCCGATGATCCGTTCGCTCGAGCAACTCGTCGGGTCCCATCCTCTGCTGACCTTTCTTGACAGTTTCCGCTACCCTCTGGCGGGGGAATTTGCGATGGTGCGCGACCTTGCTTGGGTGAATCGCATTCCGGGAGATTGGGGATTGGAAATCGGCATTCTGGCGGAGGTGTATCGCAATTGCGCGTTGCGCCGGGTGTGCCAAGCCGATATTGCCGATGCATACGAACACAAGCATCAGGCGCTGTCTCAGGACGATCCCGAAAAGGGCCTGTTGAAAATGACCATCGACATCACGAAGTCGCTGTTTCGGCACCTGGCCAGCCAGGGAGTGGTGCTCGGCGATGCGGAGTTGAAGACCTTGCGGGCGACCTACCTCCGTTCGTCGGAAGAAGCCATTCGCCGGTATGAAGACAGTGCCGCCATCAACAGCCTGAAGTTCGATCGGCACGCGGAGCGGACCGCGGTCGAGACATTCCTCAAGGGCATCAAATTCGCCTCCGAGGTCTTTCAGAAAGATCCATTGGGTGTGCCCATGATATCGAACTGGAGTCGTGTGGCGGCGGCGGTACCGGACATCTTCGATCGTCTCGTTCAGACCGTAGAGGAGGACTATCGGTGGGATCCGACGCAATAGAAGAAACCTCCAGCAGTCGGCGGCAGAAACCGCCGGTGGCGCTCACGCCGGAGACGGAGTCCCGGGTGCAGGCCATCGGAGAAGCGGAGATTCTGGTCGGCATTCCCAGCTACAACAATGCCGATACCATCGCGCATGTGGTCCGTGCCGTGAGCGCCGGCCTGGCGAAGTATTTTCCGGGCCGGCGCGCGGTGCTGGTCAATTCCGACGGCGGGTCGTCGGATGGGACATCCGAGGCGGTCTCGCGGGCGGTGGTGGATTTCAGCGCGCTCCTCGTCAGCGATCATCAGAGTCCGCTTCAGAAAATCATCACCCCCTATCACGGGATTCCGGGAAAAGGGAGCGCGTTTCGAACGGTCTTCGAAATCGCACGGCGTCTGGAGGCAAAGGCCTGCGCGGTCGTGGATTCGGACTTGCGCAGTATCACGCCCGAATGGATCGAACTGCTGATTCGTCCGATTCTCGAGGAGAAGTACGACTATGTGGCGCCGTACTATTTGCGACACAAGTATGACGGCACGATTACGAACAGCGTCGTGTATCCGTTGACGCGGGCGCTGTACGGGCAGCGGGTCCGGCAGCCGATCGGGGGAGATTTCGGATTTTCCGGACGCTTGACGGAACATTACCTGGATCAGCACGTCTGGGAATCGGATGTGGCGCGATTCGGGATCGACATCTGGATGACGACCGAGGCTATCGCCAGCGGCGCAAGAGTGTGCCAAAGTTTTCTCGGAGCCAAAATTCACAATCCCAAGGACCCGGCCTCGGATCTGGCCGCCATGCTGATGCAGGTGCTGGGTGCGGTGTTTGCGTTGATGGAAGAGCACGAGAAGGTCTGGCTCGATCGGAAGGAGTCCATTCCGGTCAAGATGTTCGGGTTTCAATATGAGGTAGGTGTCGAGCCGGTCAACGTGAATGTGGAACGCATGATCGCTGCGTTTCAACTAGGCTTGGAGGATCTGGCTCCGATCTGGGAACAGATCCTGGGCCGGGAGATCGTGGCGGAGCTTCTGCCGCTGCGGGCGTCGGCTCCCGCAGAGTTTCGCATGGCCGACGACTTGTGGGTGCGTGTCGTCTACGAAGCAGCCGTGGCCTACCGTGCGCGTCTGATGCCCCGCGAGCATCTGCTCAAGGCCTTGACGCCGCTGTATCTCGGCCGGACGGCGACCTTCGTATTGGAGACGCAGGGATTGACGACCGCTGAAGCGGAGGGACGAATCGAACAATTGTGCCAAGTCTATGAGTCGAGAAAATCCTATCTCGTCGAGCGCTGGCACGGCCGGCCGCAAGCGTGATGTCCGCCGATGTTCGCGGAATGAGGGGAGGCGTATATGAAAGACTTTTTTGACAAGGCATTGCTTGCGCCGTTGGAACATCTCGGCGGGCAAGTCCTGGCGGTGTTGCCGAACGTACTGGCTATGGCCATCATCGTCGGGGTCGGCGTCGCGGCGGCATGGGCATTGGGGCATGCCGTCGAACGATTGTTGCGCGTCATGCGGTTGGACGAGCTGTGCAACCGTCTGGGCATCAACGCCGCGCTGGCACGCGGCGGCGTGAAGGCCGATCCATCGCGAGTCGTCGGGCGGACCGCCTATTGGATGGTCGTCGCGTTCGCGGTCATTGCCGGGCTTGGCGCGCTCAATCTCCAGCCGATCAACCGGTTCGCCCAATCGTTCCTGGCCTATATTCCGCATGTGTTGACCGGAGGCGTGATCTTGGTGGCCGGGTACCTGCTCTCCAATTTCATCTCGCAGGGTGTGTTGATCGCGGCGGTCAATGCGGGGCTCCCGCCTGCGCGGCTGATCGCAAACCTATCACGCTGGGGCGTTCAACTGTTTGCGCTGGCGATGGCGTTGGAGGAGCTGGGGATCGCGCAAAGCGTGGTAATCGTCGGGTTTGGAATTACGTTTGGAGGAGTCGTGTTCGCAACGTGCTTGGCGTTCGGGCTGGGAGCCAAAGATTTGGCGAAGGACTATCTCGAGAGGACGCTGTCCAATCGGCCCCGTGATCGCGAGCCGGACGACATCCGGCATCTCTGATGGCCCGCGCATTCCTCATCGTCTTGGTGCTGGCGGCGGTCGGCTGCACGCAGGGTGGAGCGGGGACGGACCCTGCGGCCACTGTTCTGGTCTTCAAGCACGGGAAATTGTCCGGAGACGGGACGGTGCTTTCCGGTCTGCTCCGCGAGTTTGAACAACGCCGGCCCGGCGTGCTCGTTCGAGAGGAACTTCTGCCTGCTTCCTCGGATGGCCAACACCAGTATTATGCCATGAACCTTGACGGAGGGAAGGCGCCCTTCGATCTGCTCGCGGTCGACACGATCTGGGTGCAGGAATTCGCCAAGGCGGGATGGGTCGCCCCCCTCGACGACCTCCTGCCTCAGGCTGAGCGGGATGAGTTCTTTCCCGGGCCGATCATGGCTGCGACGTTCGATCATAAGCTGTACGCCGTACCCTGGTACGTGGATGCGGGCGTTCTCTACTACCGGCGCGACCTCCTGGACCGCCATGGGATCGCTCCTCCTGCGACATGGCCTGAGCTTGTGCATGCGGCCCGGGTGATTCTCGACGCAGAGCAAGACCCCGAGCTGGCCGGGTTCGTATGGCAAGGGAAACAATATGAAGGGCTGATCTGTGTGGCGCTGGAAGTGATTCGAAGCAACGGGACGGATCTGTGGACAGGGGATCGTAACCGGGCTGAAACCAGCCTGCAATTTCTTCGTGAAACCATTTCGGTGCATGGGCTTACGCCGCTCTCCACGAGTATGGCCGATGAAGAATCGACCCGCCTGATCTTTGGGGATGGCCGTGCGCTGTTCATGCGCAATTGGCCCTATGCCTGGTCGTTGCTGGAGCGAGCGGGGTCGCCGGTTCGAGGCAAGATCGGCATGGCTCCGCTCCCATCCTTCCCCGGCTATGCCGGCGCCCCGGTCTTGGGCGGCTGGTTGCTCGCGATTCCGCAACATTCCCCCCGCCAAGAAGCGGCAAGCGAGCTGATACGGTTCTTAACATCGCCGGAGGCGCAACGCAGGATGGCCATAGCGCTCGGGTACAACCCGACGCGGCGAGCGCTGTATGCCGAGATACCCATGGTGAAAATCCGGCCCGTGCTGAAGGAGCTCTATCCTATCTTTCTCGCGGCGCGGCCCCGGCCAGTGACGCCATATTATCTGTTGCTCTCGCAAGCGGCGCAGCCAGAAGTGAGCGCCCTCGTGGTCGGGCGCAAAACGGCTCGGGAAACCCTCGATGCCGTCCGCCGTCAGGCGGAGAGTCTGGCGATCGGCCGGACGTCTCTGTTCGAGGAGGAACGCCTGTGACGCCTCCGCGATTCACCGGAGCGGAAGGGCCGACCGGCCTGCTTCGCCTGTCCGAGCGGGGATGGGGCTACCTCCTGGCCGCACCCTCCCTCGTGCTGGTCGGTCTCCTGGCCCTCGCTCCGATCATGGCGGCCTTGTGGTTGAGCCTGCATCGCCGCCTGCCGATCTTCGGGGTGGATGAATTCGTGGGAACCTGGAACTATCTCCAACTGTGGAGTGACGACCGGTTCTGGGCCGCCTGCCGGACTACGTTGTATTTTACCGGTCTATCCGTCACCGCTGAACTGCTTCTGGGATTCGGGTTGGCCCTCTTGCTGGACAGTCTGACCGGCGGCGGCGGCCGATCGCCTCGGTGGGCGCAGGTCATGATCATCCTGCCCTGGGCCGTCCCGACCGTCGTGTCGGCCCAGATCTGGGCTTGGCTGTACCAACCGGAGTACGGCCTGCTCAATTATCTGCTTCTTCAGGCCGGATTCATCAATGCGAGGATCGACTGGTTGGCGGACCCGGACTGGGCTATCCATGCAGCCGTCGTCATGGATGTTTGGAAAACCACACCGTTCGCGGCGTTGCTGCTGCTGGCGGGATTGAAATCCGTGCCGCAGGAACTCTACGCGGCTGCAAGGGTCGATGGGGCAGGAGCGTGGCAACGGTTTCGCCGAATCACGCTTCCGCTCCTGATGCCCATCGTCGTGATCGTGCTCGTCTTTCGCACGATGGACGCGGTCCGGGTGTTCGATGCGGTGTTCGTGCTGACCGGCGGAGGACCGGGCAACACAACCGAAACGCTGTCGATCTATGCATACAAGACATTGTTTCAAACCTTGCAATTCGGGTATGGCTCCGCCTTGGCGACGGCGATGTTTGCGATCGTCGCCGCACTCTCCTCTCTGTACGTGCTGCTGTTGCGGCGTCATTTGCGCGAGGTGCTGTGATGGGCGATGTGGAGAAACATGGCGGGCTCGGGGGATTCGGGCCGTTCCGCAGAGCGGGTCTGAGGTTCTGTATCTTCATCTCCGTCGGCCTGTTCTGTCTCGGGCCGGTGCTCTGGCAGGCCGTCACATCCGTGAAGCCGGATGTGGATCTCGTGCGATTGCCGCCGATATTGCCGGAGCGTGCCACGGAGTCGCACTATGAACGGGTGTTGCTGGAGTCGCCGCTGGCGCAATCGTTGGTAAACAGCATGGTAGTGGCGGCAAGCGCGACTGTGGTGTCCATCGTCGTCGGTTCATTCTGCGCCTTCGCCTTGGCGCGGTTGCCGATGGCCGGTAAGCCGGTCATTCTGGGGATCGTGCTTACGACGTCGATGTTTCCTCCCATCGCCGTGATCAGCCCGTTGTACCTGTTGATGCGGGAATTCGGGCTGCGGGACACGCTGGTAGCCGTAGGGCTGACCCATGCGGTCTATGCCCTTCCGCTCGCCGTCTGGCTCCTGACAAGTGTTTTCAGGCAATTACCGAGCGAGCTCTACTACGCGGCGCGTGTGGATGGTTGCACACCGCTACGGGTCTTGGTCACGGTGCTTCTCCCGCTGGCGCGCCCCGGTCTTGCCGTGGCGGCGCTTTTGGTGTTCATCTTTTCCTGGAACGAGTTCATGTTTGCCTTGACCCTCACGGCAAGCGATTCCACACGCACGGCGCCGGTCGCGGTGGCACTGTTCCCGGGTTTATATGAAATTCCCTGGGGTGATCTTGCGGCGGCGTCGCTGGTTGTGACCCTGCCGGTGGCCGGGCTTGCCGCCCTGTTTCAACGCCACATCGTGGCAGGATTGACCGCCGGCAGCGTGAAAGGCTAGTCGATACGATTCAACCGTCAGGAATAATGCAGTCTAACGTCTATGGCGGAAGTAAAGCTGGAACATCTCTCGAAACGATTCGGTGCCACGAGCGTCCTTCCCGGCGTGACGTTGACGATCCGTGAGGGAGAGCTGTTCGCGATCGTGGGGCCGTCGGGGTGCGGAAAATCTACGCTGCTGCATCTTCTTGCCGGTTTGGATCGCCCGACGTCCGGACGCATCTTGTTCGACGGGGTGGACGTGACCGGCCTGGAACCGCGGGAACGAGACATCGCGTTGGTATTTCAAAGCTACGCCCTCTATCCCCACATGAGTGTGCGCGAGAACCTCGCCTTTCCGCTTCGCGTCGCCCAACGCAAGAACGGCTTGGATCGGCGACAGATTGAAGCCGAAGTGCGACGTGTTTCGGGTTTCCTGGGGTTGGATGCGTTGCTCGATCGGAGACCGCGCGAGCTCTCGGGAGGCCAGCGGCAGCGGGTGGCGCTGGGCAGGGCGTTGATCCGAAAGCCCCGCGTGTTTTTGATGGACGAACCCCTGTCGAATCTCGATGCGCAATTGCGCGCCTCGATGCGTGCGGAACTGCGTCGGCTCCATGAGGAACTGAAGATTACCACCGTGTATGTCACGCACGACCAAACGGAAGCGCTGACGTTGGCCGACCGGTTGGCGGTACTCGATCGCGGCGAGGTGCAACAGGTAGATCATCCCCACGAGATTTATCAGCGCCCCGCCAACCTGTTCGTCGCGGGATTCATGGGCTATCCCCCGATGAATCTGTTGGAGGCGCAGGTCGAGGGAGGTCTGCTTCGGGCCGGACCGCTCAGGCTGACGAGACCAAGCGCGCTGTCGGAGTTCTGTGACAATCAAATGGTCATGGCCGGTATCAGACCGGAGGCGATTTGCGTAGAGCCTGCCGAGAAGACCGGTGACGAAGGCGCCGTGGCCGGCGCGGTCCGCCTCATCGAGCCGTCGGGATCGGGGGCATGGGTGACCGTGGATTGTCGAGATACGCATGGCGTCATGACGATCATTGGAATGGCGCCGGCCTGGTTCGTTCCACGAATCGGGGATTCGGTGGCGGTCGTCGCGCGCCGGCCGACCGTTCATCTGTTTGATCCGGAGACCGGACGGCGGATCGGGTCCGCATAGAAAGATCACGGAGGAGGAACAATGGTTCGGCGAGCATTCTGTATCGGTATTGCGCTGCTGACTCTGAACGGTTGCCTGTCGCCCTTGGCGATGCATCGCGCCGTGCTGGAGTACGACCGGACGGTCAATCTGTTGGAAGCGGAAATGCTGCTGTTGAACATCGCGCGGGCGAAGCAGGGGCAGCCGCTGCACTTCACCGCCGTCTCGAACGTCGCAGCGACGTTTGATTTCCGGTCGAGCGGCGGCATCGGGGGCCAGCTGTTCGAGACCAGCGGCCCGGTATTCGCCAGGAATTTCTATATGTTCAATCTGGGCGCGAGCATGGCTGAGAGCCCCACCGTCAGTATCATTCCCGTTCAGGGCGAAGATTTCACCAAGCGCATCCTGACTCCGATGGATGAGACGAAATTCGATTTCCTCGTAGCGCAGGGGGTGGAACCGGCCATCGTGCTCCGACTGATGGGGCGCGGATTGGCCGTCGAATCGGACGGCAAACGGACGTTTTCTCTCAATCTGCCGCACAGGCCTGATGAATATCGGGAGTTCAGAAAACGTATCCTCCACCTGTCGGCCTTGAATGTTGCCCGTGAACTCCATATCGGACCGCTCACTTTCGAGGAGGCCTGGCCGCTTCCTCTCGATCATCCGATGACCGGCCAAGCGCTCGGCAAAGGCTACGAATGGAGCCGGGATGAGAGAGGGCAGGCGCAGCTGACTCGACGAGTAGCAGGGCGAGTGGCTATCACCAATTATGATCCCGGCTCGTTGGGAAACGAGGAGCGGCGGCGGCTTCATCAACAGGCCGATCGGTATCCCCGCAATTATGTTCTGGTGGACATTCGTCCCGGCTATCCCGGCGGCGATTATCCGTGGCAGGGCCAGATCAAGCTCCGCAGCTTCAACGGCATTCTCGGTTTTCTCGCGAGAGGGATCGCAGCGGAACCTGAGTTCGGCGTCGCGCCGGATCCGCGCAGCAGCCAGGCGCCTCGGAATCCGGTCAGAACGCTCGCTATTGCGGAAACGGACGACCGCCCATCGGAGGCGGTGTTTGCCGCAAAGCTTGAAGGACGATGGTATGCGATGGAGGGTGGATCGGAAGGCGATAAGGAAACGACGCGCTGGAATCGAGAGGCGTTCGAGTTGTTGTGTCAGCTCTATCAGATGACGGTGACGGACGTCGCCCGCGTGCCGACGTTGCCGATCACGATCGCGAAATAGAGATGGGGTCAAACCGGCCGAAAGTGTGGTATAAAAAAAGGAATATCCCCCCCCCACGGGCGCATCTCTAAGGAACATCATGGGGTTCTCTCTGCTTGGTCTGGGGGGGCTGCCGGCGAAAAGCCACCGGTGCCCGCGAAAATGTTCGATGGTTGGGACACGATTGTGGACACAGTGAACCTGTCTGGGAAGGGGCGGATGATGCGGTCGCTGACGAGGCGGGCCTCGGAGCGACTGCTCTGGTGAAAAGGCGGTGTGCGCACAGAGCTGCCCTGATGGTGGTGGTCATCGTCGGGCACCTGCAGATGCTTTTGACGCCAGCGGAATCGAGAGAGACGGCTGAGGATTTTCAGACGTGGGCAGGTGTTGTTGTCACAGGATCGTTTGCATCGATAGATCAAGAATGGAACCGCTTCCGGTTTTCCATCGAGGGGCAGGGCCGTTTTGGAAATGATTCGTCCAGATTTTCACAGGGCATCATTCGTCCTTCGCTGGGATATGCCTTAAATGAACGCAACAGTGTCTGGCTTGGCGGTGACTGGGTTCCCACGAGCCGTCCCTTCGCCCTCAAGGACGATTTCAATGAGTACCGTAGCTGGCAGCAATGGGTATGGCGTGACGAGCTGGCCGGTGGAACAGTCACAAGCCGAAGCCGGTTTGAGCAGCGGTTTTTTGACATCCCTGGCACCGAGGATGTCGGCTACCGATATCGTCACCTCTTGAAAATATCGATTCCGATTCCTTTTATTACTTCAGGCATTAACCTGATCCTCGCAGATGAACTTTTTATCAATCTGACCCATGCCGATGCCTCGTCGATTCGGCAGGGCTTCGACCAAAATAGGGCGATCGCGGGATTTGCCTACAGAATCAACCAGACCACGGTGGTGGAAGTTGCGTATATGAATCAATACCTCAGTAGAAAGGAGACCCCGCGGCCGGACCAGATGCAGCACGTCCTGTTGACCACGATATTCTTCAATCTCCAGTAAGCCGGGAGCCTTGTTCATCAGCTAGGCAGACGACGAGGCCCTAAAAAGGCAGGGGGGCTTCCCACATGCGGGAAGCCTCCCCTGCTGTCAGAAACCGGAGGGGCCTACTTGGTCACTCGCACCTCTACACGGCGGTTCTTCGCTCGTCCATCACTTGTCTTATTCGATGCCACCGGCTTGGTATCGGAATATCCCGCTGTGGTTGGGCTGCTGAGGCCTCCGTCCATCAGCGCCCGGGCTGCATTGGCAGCCCGAGCTTCGGAGAGCTCCCGGTTCGTCGGGAACTTTTTCTTGAGCGCACTGCGGATCGGCTGGTCGTCGGTATGGCCGGCCACTTCAACCTTGTATTCAGGGTAATCCTTCAAGATCGCCCCCACTTGCTTCAATGCGTCGACGCCGCCTTGGCCGATCTGATCTTCGCCGATTCCGAACAGGTAGCTGGAGGCCAGATTGATCAAGAGGCGTTCTTCATTCAGCTGGATCGCGATTTGGCCCTTGTTGATTTGCGGCCGCAGCGCGCGGATCAATCCCCGCTCAGCTGCTTGAAGCTTCGCCATTTCGGCGGACAAGTCACCCTGCAGCGAGGCCATTTCCTTATCCCGCTTAGCCAACTGAGCCTGGGCCGCGGCGAGATCGGATGCCAGGCGATCTCTGTCGGCTGAGGCAGCATTCGCGGCCGTCAGTTGCCTCTCCAGCTCGGTCACGCGGGCGTTGGCCCGATCAAGATCGGCTTGAGCCTTCGATCGGAGCGAGGCCAGTTCTCGATCACGATCGGCCAGCTGTTTCTCCGCTTCGCTCACGCGAGCGGTGAGGGCGCGATTCTGCTTCAGCGCGTCGGCCAGGTCCCCGGCGAGCCGTTGGTGCTCTTTTTCGCGAGCCGCGTTCAGCGCCGCCATATCTTTGTCAGGCTTCTCAGCGGTGACGCGTGGGCAGGGTTTCTGCCAGAATCCATACCATACATCAAGGCACACGTCTTTCTGCTCCACCGTCGCTCGTTCGACGGTGGTACAGCCAGACACCAGCGCGATCAGGATGATCGCCAAGGCACCGCCATTTGTAATCCGATTCATTACGAGTACCTCCTCGTACTATGGTTGATGATCAGCCCTACCTCTCTAAAGTTAGAGGATGATTGATTCTTCGCACAGGCAAATGGCTTACGCAACCATCAGGGCACGGCAAACTGGAGATTTAGGAAAATCCGCATTGTGCGGAAGCAGACTTGATGCCGGGAAACATGATTAATCCGATTATCCTCGAACCAGGAGATGGGAAAAGACCGGTGCCAGTCCGAGAAAGCTGAACAATCCAACGACGTCCGTCACGGGCCTTAATATGATCGAAGAAGATTGAGCAGGATCTTGATCCAACGACTTGAGGATAATGGGAATAATCGCTCCGGACAGTCCTGCGATGGACATCGACGTGATCATGGAGATCCCGATCACCATCGTCAGCCCGGATGTCCCGATCCACCAGTAGACCGCAGTGCAGGTGGTCGCGGCGACCGCAAGTCCATTGAGCAGGCGCCCCTTAGGAGCGAGGCTAGTGCTTCCCGTCAAGACGGAGCACGGCGATCGATCGGGCCTCCATATCGTACCGCTCGCCCCCTTTCAGGATCGTGACCGGTTTCTCCGTCTCCTCTGTGAGCGCGGTATCGAGGACCGGACGCCAGCGAATGCCGCCCTTGTGGGCCGGCAAAGTAAAGGCCAGCGGCGTATGGTGCGCGTTGAGCAGAATCAGCAGGGTGTCGTCCACGATCGGCCGCCCCTTGGCATCGGTTTCGCCGATGGCATCGCCAGCCAGCCGGAGCGTGAGCGATTTGGAGTACCCGGCATTCCAATCTTCGTCGGTCATTTCTTTGCCGTCCGGACGAAACCACGAAAGATCTTTGACTTCGGATCCTCTGATATGCCGTCCTTGAAAGAACCGGCGGCGCCGAAGAACCGGATGCTTCTTTCGAAGCGCGATGAGGCTCCGGACGAACCTCAGTAATTCGAGCTGGGCGTGATCCACGTTCCAGTCGAACCAGCTGGTCTCGTTATCCTGGCAGTAGGCGTTGTTGTTCCCCTTCTGCGTCCGTCCGATTTCATCGCCGCCGCAGAGCATGGGGACGCCTTGAGAGAGAAAGAGGAGCGTCAGGAAATTCCGCTTCTGGCGTTCGCGCAGTTCGACTATGTGGGGGTCGTTGCTCGGACCTTCCGCGCCGCAGTTCCAGCTGGCATTGTCGTCCGTGCCGTCACGGTTGTTCTCCCCGTTGGCGTCGTTGTGTTTGTGGTCGTACGACACCAGATCGTGGAGCGTGAACCCGTCGTGCGCCGTGACGAAGTTCACGCTGGCGAACGGTCTGCGCCCGCTCATCCCGTAGAGGTCGCTGCTGCCGGTCAATCGATAGGCGAGCTCGGCCATTTGGCCGCCGTCGCCCTTGACATACCGGCGGATCGTGTCGCGATACTTACCGTTCCACTCGGTCCAGCCCACGGGAAAGTTCCCGACCTGATAGCCGCCTTCTCCGACGTCCCACGGTTCGGCGATCAGTTTGACCTGCGACAGGATCGGGTCCTGGTGCAGAATGTCGAAAAAGGCGCTCAGCCGGTCGACGGCATGCAGTTCCCGCGCGAGCGTGGAGGCCAAGTCGAACCGGAATCCGTCCACGTGCATTTCCGTGACCCAATACCGCAGGCTGTCCATGATGAGCTGGAGCGTACGTGGATGGGTGACGTTGAGCGTGTTGCCGCAGCCCGTGTAGTCCATGTAGTACCGCTTGTCGTTATCCAGCAAGCGGTAATAGGCGGCGTTGTCGATGCCCCTGAACGAGAGGGTCGGGCCAAGATGATTCCCTTCCGCCGTGTGGTTATACACGACGTCGAGAATGACTTCGATGCCGGAGCTGTGGAGCGTCTTCACCATGGTCTTGAATTCCCGGACATGCCGTCCGCGCACCGGTGAGACGGCGTAGCGAATATCGGGAGAAAAGAATCCGACCGTGTTGTAGCCCCAGTAGTTCGTCAGACCCCGATCAGCCAGATGTTTGTCCCGCACGAAATGATGGGTCGGCAGCAACTCGACCGCGGTGACTCCCAGGTCCAACAGGTGGTCGATCACGGCCGGGGTGGTCAGGGCAGAATAGGTTCCGCGCATATGATCGGGCACCTCGGGATGTTGTGCCGTGAGTCCCTTGACGTGTACCTCGTAGATGATGGTACGGTCCCAGGGCGTTTTGGGATGCTGATCCCCACCCCAGGTAAAGGCCTGATCGACGACGACGCACTTCGGGACATTGGCGGCGTTGTCGCGGGTGTCGAACGAGAGATCCGCTTGTCGATCGCCGATACGATAGCCGAACATGGCGTCGGACCACTCGATCGTTCCCGCGATCGATTTGGCGTAGGGATCGATCAACAGCTTATGGTGATTGAAGCGTTGCCCCTCGTTCGGCGCATAGGGTCCATGGACTCTGTACCCATAATGCTGACCGGGCCAGAGGCCTGGGAGGTAGGCGTGCCAGACTTGATCGGTCTGTTCCTCCAGGCGAATACGGTGAGATTCCTTGGGTGATTCGGGACCGTCGAACAGGCACAGTTCGACCGCAGTGGCATGTTCTGAAAAGAGGGCGAAGTTCACGCCCTCGCCGTCCCACGTCGCGCCAAGCGGGTACGGCCTCCCCGGCCAGATTCTCATGCATCCTCCTTCCATGTTCGCTCTGCCGGATTAGCGGACCCGGGTCAGTGCCGGTGAGGCGATCTCAATGACTTCGCGGGGACCTGGCCCTGCAGCCCCTGGCTCACTGTCCCCCTTGATCTGGTATGAACGACGTCGCGCAACGTGCAGGTCACCCGATGTTTGGTGAGGGACGAGTGGAACTGCCTCCTGGCATCTCATAAGATCCTTCACGGACTTATGCAAGGGAAAACTTTGCGGGCCATCGGCCTTGTATACGCCTAGTCCAGCCGGTAAGGTTGGCGGGACGGAACCAAATGTGGGTGGATGAGCAGGTGGGTGAGAATGGGGAATGAAAGAATGATGGATAAGCCATGGCGGTTGGAAGTTGGAGCGAACCTGATCGGACCAGGTCGCGTCCGATTCAAAGTCTGGGCGCCGCTCGCACGACAGGTTGCGGTTGAACTCGTGAGCCAGGATCGGACGGCCATTCCGATGCAGCCCGCCTCGGAGGGATATTTCGAGGTCATCGTCGAGGAGGTTGATCCGCGCGCGCGCTATCGGTATCTGCTGGACGGAAAGAAGGCTCGACCGGATCCTGTGTCCCGATTCCAGCCCGATGGGGTGCATGGTCCATCGGCCGTCGTTGATCCCGACTGTTTCACATGGACGGACGGAGGGTGGCGGGGGTGTTTCTTGAATGACCTGATCATCTACGAGTTGCACGTCGGGACCTTCACGCATGAAGGGACGTTCGAATCGATCATCCCTCAGTTGTCGTACCTGAAAGAGACGGTGGGCATCACGGCTATCGAACTCATGCCGGTCGCCCAGTTTCCAGGAGGGCGAAACTGGGGCTACGACGGAGTTTATCCCTACGCGGTTCAATCAACCTACGGGGGGCCGAGCGGATTGAAGCGGTTCGTGGATGCCTGTCATGCCGAGGGACTCGCCGTGATTCTGGACGTTGTCTATAACCATCTCGGTCCTGAAGGGAATTATCTCGGCGAATTCGGTCCGTACTTCACGGACCGGTACCGAACACCCTGGGGATCGGCCATCAATTATGACGGGCCGGACAGCGACGCCGTCCGGCAATACGTCGTCGACAATGCCCTCTACTGGATCACCGAGTACCACATCGACGCGCTGAGGCTGGACGCGATCCACGGCATCTACGATTTCAGCGCCATCCACATTTTGAAAGAGCTGTCCCTGGCTGTCCATGCCCAGGCCGCGCGACTCAACCGGCAAGTGCTCGTGATCGCCGAAAGTGATCTCAACGATGCGCGGGTCATCGAGCCGCCGGCGCAGGGGGGCTATGGACTGGACGGGCAGTGGAACGACGATTTTCACCATGCGTTGCGCGTGGCGCTCACGGGCGAGCGGAAGGGATACTATGAAGATTTTCATGGGATCGCCGACCTGGCTGCGGCGATTCGCGAGGGGTTTGTCTATAACGGCCGGTATTCCGCGCATCGACGGCGCCGGCATGGGAATTCGTCGCAGCATTGCCGTCCGTCCCAGTTCGTCGTGTTTTCGCAGAATCACGATCAGATCGGGAACCGTGCAGTGGGGGATCGGCTGAGCACCCACCTTCCCTGGGATGCGCTCAGAGTGATCCGCGCCCTGGTGTTGTTGTCTCCCAACGTTCCGCTGTTGTTCATGGGAGAGGAGTACGGAGAGACGGCGCCCTTTCAATATTTCATCGAGCACGGAGACCGCGACCTGGTCGAAGCGGTCAGACAAGGCCGGCGGCGAGAATTTTCTCCTTTCGGATGGAATCCGGACGACATTCCAGACCCACAGGACCCGGCGACCTTTATGCGAAGCCGGTTGAGTCGCGACCGGCTCGACGAGCGGCAAGCATCGTTGCTGCAATGGACCCATGCGCTGATCCGGTTGAGGAAAGAAGAATCGTCGTTGGGCGCCGGTGACGGCCAGGCTCGGCGTCATAGGGTGTGGACGTTTGAGAACGAGCAGGTGCTGGTGGTGCATCGTACGGCGCAGGCCGGTTCGGCATCGCTGCTGGTCCTAGGCTTCAACAAGTCGCCGGTCGCCGTGACATTGAGCGAGCCGCAGGGAAAATGGCGGCTCCGGCTTGACTCCAACGGCAAGGAGTTCGGAGGGACTGGTCAGGGCTCGATGCCCACGCATCTGGTCGTCTCCGCTCAAGGCGCGTCGGTGTCGGTCCCGGCCTATGGCACAGCCGTCTTCTTTTCTTCCTGAACCAAGATCCTCAACGCGAGACGGGATCTGCCCCCCGCCTTCATCACCATTGGATCTGATATGAGAGGAGGTTCGTATGCCCATACCGTATTTCGACAGATACCTCGAGCGGACGATCGAATGGCTCGCGACATCCGGTCTGCGGGTGGTGTTGATTGCCATCGCCATCATCGTGCTGTTGGCATTGCTCAAGCGCACGGTCGCAAAGCTTCGCAGTTTCTTGGAAGGTACGATTCCCAGTGAGGCGCAAATCAAGCGCGCGTATACCTTGACGCATATCGTGCGAGACGTGGCGCGGATCGCGATCTTCTTCGCCGGAGTCCTGATGATCCTCTCGGAGATCGGCATCGATCTGGGGCCCTTGCTGGCTGCGGCAGGCCTCGGCGGCTTGGCGATCGGGTTCGGCGCGCAAAGTCTGGTGAAGGATTTGATTTCCGGATTTTTCATCCTCCTGGAAAATTCCGTCCGGGTCGGAGACGTCGTGGAGGTGGCAGGGGTCAGCGGACTGGTCGAAGAAATCGAGCTGCGCACGATCAGGCTGCGCGACCTGTCGGGCAATGTCCATGTGGTGCCGAACGGCGTGATCGACAAAGTGAAGAACATGACGAAGGACTACTCCTACTCCCTCTTCAACATCGGCGTCGCGTACCGGGAGGATGTCGATGAGGTCATGGGGGTCGTACGTGAGATCGCGGAGGAATTGCGCAGTGATCTCCAGTTCAAAGATGATATTCTCGAACCGTTGGAAATGTTGGGAGTTGATCAATTCGCCGATTCGGCGGTGATCATCAAGTGCCGGATGAAGACTCAGCCGATCAAACAGTGGCGGGTCGGCCGGGAGATGAATCGCCGAATCAAGAAGACGTTCGATGCCAGGGGAATTGAGATCCCGTTCCCGCATCAGACGATCTACTGGGGCGAGCCGAAACGGGGGACGCCTCCCCCGGTCTATGTGGCTGGATTGCAACAGGCGCAACCGGCTTCGAATTGAATGGAGTCACGTGTCGCGTAGCACGAGTAAGGACGACGGGCAACCCGGCTGCTTCAGCGATCGGCCCTCCGACACCATGCAGCCGGAATGGGTCGATTGGCCTGACGAGCGATTGCTCGATCTGCGGTTTTGCGATCTCCATCTTACGGTGGAGGGGAGTCCGCTCACGGCTCAGATCGAGCACTTGTATCGTGAGTTGGCCGACCACGGCCTCCTCTTTCGTCCGCATGTGTGGCTGTCCGAGGAATGGTTTTCGCCGGACGGAGTTCCGGGCATTGCGATCCCGTTCTATCTGGCCCATCCACGGTTGGCGAAACTCGAGTTGGCCCAAATGCTGGAAGTTGAAGGCGGAACGCCGGACTGGTGCATGCGCATTCTCCGGCATGAGGCCGGGCATGCGCTGGAAAACGCGTACGGCATCCGTCGCCGGCGGGATCGTCAAGCGGTGTTCGGCAAGTCGACACAGCCGTATCCGAAGTTCTATGCCCCCAAGCCCTACAGCAAGAGCTACGTCCTCCACCTTGATAGTTGGTATGCGCAGAGCCATCCGGACGAAGACTTCGCAGAAACGTTCGCGGTCTGGCTGAATCCGGGGTCGAAGTGGCGGGAACGCTATGGGGATTGGCCGGCGCTCAAGAAGCTTGAATATATGGAGGGTTTGATGGGCTCGTTGGCCCAGGCCCGGCCGTTAGTGACGACCAAGCAGCGCGTCGACTCGCTGCCTCGACTCCGCAAGACCTTGCGCGAGCACTACGAGCAAAAGCGCGCGCACTATGGGACACCGCACCCGACCTTTTACGATCGCGATCTCCGCCGGATTTTCTCCGATGCGCCTGAGTGCCGGATGAATAAGCCGGCGTCCGAATTTCTTGCCCGCATCAGACAGGAGGTGCGCCGGGAGGTGGCGGCGTGGACCGGTGAGTATCAATACACGATCGATCGCGTCTTCGAAGATATCGCATCACGCTGCCGGGAGCAGAACCTCCGGCTGGCGGTTCCAGCGGAGAAGGCGAAGCTAGACGTCACGATTCTGTTGACGGTGCAGACGATGAACTACCTGCATAGCGGCCATCATCGGGTGGCGTTATGAAACCGCTGCGCGTACTCGTGCTCATGCATGAAGACCTGGTCCCGCCGGACTCGGTTGAAGGAATCGATCTGGACGCGGCTGAGTGGAAGACCGAGTACGATGTGGTCAGTACGCTTCGGGAAATGGGACATGAGGCGCGGCCCCTCGGAGTGCAACACGACCTGGCGGTGATACGTCAAGCGGTGGATGATTGGAAGCCGCACATCGCGTTCAACCTCCTGGAGGAATTCAGCGGGGTGGCCCTGTACGACCAGAACGTCGTGTCGTATTTGGAATTGCTGAAAGTGCCCTACTCGGGCTGCAATCCACGAGGGTTGATGCTGGCCCGTGACAAGGGGGTGGCCAAGAAAATTTTGTACTACCACTGTCTCCCGATTCCGGAATTCATTACGGTCCCGCTGGGCCGGTCCGCCAAGCGGCCGAAGGAGCTGATGTTTCCGTTGATCGTGAAGTCCGTGTCGGAAGAGGCCTCACTGGGCATTTCGCAGGCCTCCATCGTGGATGATGACGACAAATTGCACGACAGGGTCAGGTTCATCCATCAAAGCGTCGGCACCGGAGCCTTGGTGGAGCGATATGTCGAAGGACGGGAGCTCTATGTCGGTGTGCTGGGGAATCAGCGCTTGCAGGGGTTTCCCGTCTGGGAGCTCGACATGAGCCGGTTACCGGACGAAGCACGAAAAATCGCCACGGCACGGGTGAAATGGAACCGATCCTACCAGAAGAAGTACGGCGTTCGCTCCGGAGCCGCCGCTGATCTGACGGAGTCACAGCGGCAGACTCTTCACGATTTGGCCAAACGGGTATTCCGCAGCCTGGGACTGAGCGGCTATGCGAGAATCGATTTTCGCCTCGATCTCGCCGGGAAGCTGTATGTGTTGGAGGCGAATCCGAATCCCCAGATCGCCAAGGCCGAGGATTTTTCCGATTCCGCCGCGGAGGGCGGGTTCCCCTATCCCGCCCTCCTGCAGCGCATCCTCGATTTGGGTTTGCGGTGGCATCCGCACGCGACGCCCTCCGACCGCACGACATCCGTCCCGAGTCGGGTCGGAGAATGACGGAGGAGGCGCGGCATCACGCCTTGAGATACAGCACCGACAGAGGAGGCAAGGTCAGAACGATCGAATTCGGGAATCCGTGACAGGCGATCGGCTCAGCCATGACCCCTCCCGAGTTGCCCATATTGCTTCCCCCATAGGTCTCGGCGTCGCTGTTGAGCAACTCGCGGTAAAAGCCCAGTGAGGGCACCCCGATCCGGTATCCGTAGCGGGGCACCGGTGTGAAGCTGCAGATACCGACGACGTGGTCCTGCTGGTCGTGGGCTTTTCGGAGAAACGCGATCACGGAATGTTCGGCGTCGTTGATATCGATCCACTGGAACCCTGTCCAATCGAAGTCGACCTCGTGCAGTGCAGGCTCGTTGCGGTAGAGCCAGTTGAGATCGTGGACGTACCGTTGCAGGCCGGCGTGCGGCTTCTGCTGGCACAGGTGCCACTGCAGGCCGTCGTCGTGGTTCCACTCCCACCATTGGCCGAACTCGCCTCCCATGAAGAGCATCTTCTTGCCGGGATGGCTGTACATGAACCCATATAATGCGCGGAGATTCGCAAACCGCTGCCAGTGGTCACCGGGCATCTTGTCCAACAGCGCCTTCTTCCCATGCACCACTTCGTCGTGCGACAGCACGAGGACGAAGTTTTCGTTGAACGCGTAGAGCAATCCGAACGTGATCTGGTTTTGATGAAACTTGCGGTGCACAGGGTCGTTTGCGAAATAGTCCAAGATGTCGTGCATCCAGCCCATGTTCCACTTGAAGGTGAAGCCCAAGCCGCCGGTGTAGGTGGGTTTTGAGACGCCGGGCCAGGCGGTCGATTCCTCGGCGATCGTGATGGCACCGGGGTGTTCCCGGTGGACGAGCACGTTCAATTCCTTCAGAAAGGCCACGGCCTCCAAGTTTTCGTTGCCGCCGAATTGATTGGGAATCCACTCGCCCTCTTTTCGCCCGTAGTCGCGATACAACATGGACGCGACGGCGTCTACGCGGAGACCGTCGATGTGATACTTGTTCAGCCAGAACAAGGCGCTGTTCAAGAGGAAGTTCGTGACCTCCACCCGGCCGTAGTTGAAGATGCGGCTTTTCCACTCGGGGTGATAGCCGAGGCGGGCGTCCTCATGGTCGTACAGGTGTGTGCCATCGAACCAGGCCAAGCCATGCGCATCGTCCGGAAAGTGTGCCGGCGCCCAGTCCATGATGACGCCGATGCCCGCTTGGTGGGCCGTATCGACGAATGCCATGAAGTCCTCCGGAGAACCGAAACGACTGGTGGCGGCAAAGTAGCCGGTGGCCTGGTAGCCCCACGAACCGTCGAACGGGTGTTCCGTGACCGGCATCAGCTCAAGATGGGTGTAACCCATGTACTTTGCGTAGTGCACGAGCTTCTCGGCCAGCTCCCTGTAGGTGAGCCACCGATTCCCTTCTTCCGGGACCCGCATCCACGATCCCAGATGCACTTCGTAGATCGACAGGGGAGCGGTCAGCGGGTTGTGCCGCGATCGGGCCTCCATCCACTTCCGGTCTCCCCATGTGTAGGCCGAGACGTCGTGGACGATCGAGGCCGTACGTGGCCGCAATTCCGAGGCGAACGCATAGGGGTCGGCCTTCAGGAAGGGGGCCTCCTGATTTTGGGCGCGGATCTCATACTTATAGTACGTTCCTAGCGGCAGATCCGGGACGAACAACTCCCACAAGCCGGTCGATCTGCGACTCACCATCTGATGGCAACGGCCGTCCCAGTGGTTGAAGCCGCCGACCAGGCTGACACGCACGGCGTTCGGAGCCCAGACGACAAAGTGAATCCCGGTGGTCCCGTCTACTGTTCTGACGTGGGCTCCGAGGGTGTCGTAAGCTTTGAATAGCCTTCCTTCCGCAAACAGATGAAGGTCGTGGTCGCTCACCAGGGGTGAGAAGGCATAGGGGTCATGACGCTCCACGACCGCCCCTTCGGAGTCCGTCAGCTGGATGCGGTACTTGAACGTGCCCTTCGGCGCATCCAGCATCGCCTCAAACAATCCTGATTCATGCACCCGGTCCATCCGAACCGGTTTGCTGCCGGGCAGATCGGGAATGATGCGTGCCTCACTGGCGTTCGGCGCGAAGGTTCGGATGGCAAGGGCCGACGCGCCGTTCCCAGAGGTGCGATGGGGGCCGAGCAATTCACGAGGATTCCAGTGTTCGCCTTTGACGAGTCGTTCGATGTGTTCGAGCTGGACCATAAATATTGTCCTCCTTTATTTCTGCCAGTTGTCTCTATGTTAGGGGTACCGCTCATGCTAAGAAAGGGGGGGCGATAAAACATGGCAGTGGTCCTGTGCGCACGAGAGAAGCCCGGCTGGCGGCGTGCACGACGGACTCGGAGACATCCGTTCCAGAAGGACAGACCCGTCCCTGTTTGCCTACCTTCCGCTCATCGGCCTCGAAGTCGGCTGGGCTTACGATCAAGAACGGGCCAGGGCTGACCGTTCCCGGCCTGTGGCCTGAGCGCGGTTGAGCCTCTGACCTCCTGCTTCCTTACCCATTCACGTGATCCAACTCGTCAGATCAAGGAGCACTGGCTTTATCATTGAGCCAGCCTTCTTCCTCTCGATAGTTCTCGCGGGCGACTCGAGTAGGCGCAAAGGGAGAGGTACTGAGAGCGCCGGGGAGCTGGCACGAGCGATTTGTGCGGAGAGGGGGTTGACAGAGGGAGGGCGCGGTGCTATTAATGCTATTAAAATGACCAGTGAGTCATAATTGAATATATAGTCGTACATGACCGCAAGTAGCGGATCCGGAGGTGATTGCGATGTTGAATATGGAAGAAGGCAGATCGAACAGCGGGCGCAATGAGAGAAAAACGGGCGAGCACGGGGTGAATCAAGCTACGAGCAGGGAAATGGGTCCATTCGAGGGTGGAAGAATGTTCCTCGGTAGTGATTCGGGCAGGGGTCGTGAGTTGATGACCCGGGTCCGTGAGGGTGGATCACCCAATCGAAGCGAAGAGCATCACCCGGTGACCTTTTGGACGCCGGACGGAAACCGACATGCGGGTATGACGCCGCGTGTGAGCGGCGAGATGATCTTCATCGAATCGGAGCGGATGGTTCCGGTCGGCACGGACATCACCGTCAGTCTCGCTCCGTTAGAGAAGCAATCGGAGGCGCAAGAGCTCG
Organism: Nitrospira sp.; assembly: GCA_046604365.1. Taxonomy (GTDB): domain Bacteria; phylum Nitrospirota; class Nitrospiria; order Nitrospirales; family Nitrospiraceae; genus Nitrospira_D. The sequence goes on along the minus strand of JBJACV010000004.1, from coordinate 168,590 downwards.
CTGAGGGGACGGTGGTGTGGCACTGCCCGCTCGGCGATGAGTTCGAGAACCACGGGGGGGTCGGCGTGCGTCTCCAGAGGCGCTGGCCCAAAGGGCCCAGCCTCGTGGGCGCGATGAAGGAGCCAGCATGACGGCGATGCGCGGAATCATCAAGCGGACCATCCGTCGCGAGGGACGGATCGGACGTGTCTGGCGGAGGCGCGGGACCGGAGCAGCGAAACCTGGGTCCGAGGCGGGACGCACCGGGGCAGTCATTTCATACGGTTCGAATCAGGCTAAGGATCGACGGATGATTCGCAGATCAGGACGTGATCGGTGTGAAACGGAAAGCTTGTGACGCCTAACGCAAGAACAAGAAAGGGAGGTGAATCATGACGAACGGACGAAATGGACTGCTGGTAGCAGGGCTCTCATTTTTCAGCGGATGTGTCGTCGGCGGAATCACCGGTCTTCTCTACGCGCCGCAATCGGGGACCAGGACCCGCCGTCAGCTCACAAGCCTTGCAGGGGATGTGCGGGAGAGGGCCGAGGAGGCGACGGAGCAGGCCGCGCACGCGATCCACAAAGTCGTTGAGCGGGGCCGTTCCCTGGTGAACGCGTAACGTCGTACGGAGTTCGGCTCGCCAGTATACATGGCGGCCTAATCAAGGAGGAGGATAATCATGGGTTGTCCACGGTGCAAAGGATGCATGATTCGAGATTCCTTTATTGACCTGAGGGATGACACTGGGCGTGTCCGGTTCGAAGGATGGCGCTGCCTCAATTGCGGCGAGGTGATCGATCCTCTGGTGCTGACGCATCGGATGGAATCGCCGGGCGCTCCTTATCGCGGCCGAACGCGCGATCGCCATATGTGGGAACGCATTAGGCCGGAACATCTGGAGCGGAATGAAGCGGCGTGATGGGGCGAGGGGATGAGGAAACTACGATTGAGTCACACGCGCCTGCGGGAATCGCCGCCCGTGCCTGACAGCGAGCATCCCAGAGCTGAAGCGAGGGATGCGAATCAGCAGTGAGGGGACGACAGAAAGGAGGAAGCGATGACTATGCAGACCACCGAAAAATGGGACGCGAGAGACACGCAGAAGGTCATTCCTCACCTCTGGTCGATTGTCCTGGCCGGCGGGGAAGGAACAAGGCTGGCGCCGATGATCAAACAGTGGCTCGGAGAGGACCGCCCCAAACAGTACTGCACCTTTACCGGGACGAGGTCTATGCTGCAACATACCGTGGATCGAGCGGATCGGCTGGCTGTTCCACCTCAGCGCGTCACTGTTGTGGGGTGCCGCCAGGAAGAACACGCGCGCAGTCAGTTGGATGGTCGCGGCGGATCCATCGTGGTACAGCCGGTCAATCGCGACACAGCGCCGGGAGTTTTTCTTCCGCTCACCTATGTTCAAGCGGCAGATCCGCAGGCGACCGTGGTGATCTACCCGTCCGACCACTTTGTTCACCCAGAAGAGGGGCTGATCAATGCGCTGAGGCATGCGGTGTTCGTTTCTGACTTGCTCGACGATCGTCTGATCCTCTTGGGCATCCGGCCGGACGGCGTGGATCTGGATTATGGGTACATTCAGCTGGATCGGTACGCGGGCGGGTACGGAGCCCACTCCCTGTGGCACATCGGACGGTTTGTCGAGAAACCGGAACGGCATCTGGCGAAGTCTCTGATGGAGAGTCGGGTTCTGTGGAACACCATGATCATCGTGGCCAAAGTCGAGACCCTGTGGAAGCTCGGAACGAAGGTCCTGCCCTCGATGATGCGTTTGTTCGAAGACCTTCTGCCGACCATCGGCTCGCCGAGCGAATCGCGGGTGTTGCGCGGTATCTATGACTCCATGCCGGCGCGAAACTTCTCCATGGATCTTCTTGAACACGTTCCCCACAAAGTATCGGCGTTGGACGTCAAAGACGTGCTCTGGAGCGATTGGGGAAGGCCGAAGCGCATCGCACAGAGTCTCCATAAAATTGGGAAATCTCCGGCATTTCCCAAGGAATTGGCAGGAGTTGCATAAGGATTGTCAAAGAAGAACAATGGAGGCGCTACTCACAAATAGCAGACACGTTTGGAATCTGGTGCCTGCTCGGCGGCCGACTCGCTGAATTTCAAGGAGGAGTGGATGAAAGAACCGACACGGAAAACAAAGTCGCCGGCTCGATCGTCGCCGCGCGCCGCGCGCCGCGCGCCTGCGAAGGCAGCTATTCTGTTCGAGTACTTCGATCCTTCTGCCAAGGTCGTCACGGTGGCGGGAGACTTCAATCAGTGGAGCCCAACGGCACGGCCGATGAAGCGGGATGCCGGCGGCCTTTGGAAAGTCAAGGTGCGGCTGGGGCCGGGCAGCTACCAGTATAAGTTCGTGGTCAACGGGGAGCGATGGGAAGAAGACCCGTTAAATCTGCATCGGACCATGAACGAGCACGGCAGCTTCAATTCGATCCGAAACGTCGGCGCGAATTCCGAGGGAAATCTTAACCATATCTGAACATCACAGGAGGCGAAAGAAGTCATACGATGAAGAAGTCAGCCGAGGCCGACGCACCGCTCTCACGGGTCGAAAGACGGAAAGCGAGAACGAACAGACGACTGTTGGAGGTTGCGCGGCAGCTGTTTTCAGAAAAGGGCATCTATTGGGCCAAAGTCGAAGACATCACGGAATTGGCCGATCAAGGGAAGGGGACCTTCTATAAGTACTTCGATTCGAAGGAAGCCATTATTCGCATGTTGCTCGAAGAGGGATTGAACGAGTTATCGGCCAAGACCGAGCAGGCGGTTCGGAACGCCTCCTCAGGGTCCAAGGTTTTGTCGGCAGCCATTGAGGCCCGGGTGGATTTCTTTCTGGACCATCCCGACTATCTGCTCCTGTTTCACCAGGTCAGGGGCATGATGCAGCTCAAGGTGGATGTGGCGAAAGAGTTGCGGGATATCTATGACGCCCACCTCCGCCGGCTCACGCAGCTGGTCAAACCGGCCGTCACAGCGGGAGGGGCCGGCGCGGCACGGGACCTCGCAACTGCAATCGCCGCCTATACGTCTGGCCTCCTGACCTATCATGTCTTATTCGAAGGCCAAGAGTCGGTCCGGCTCAGACGTAATCACTTTGTCGATGTGCTTGTGCGGAGCCTCCCGGCTCTGCTGAAAGCGGGTAATGGATCTCGGTAATTCACCGACGGCCGGTGTGGTCGAAAGGAGGGGAACGCCATGATGAGCGGAGCAACCGCGCGGATGGGACGATCAGCGAACGCCACCGCATGGGTGAAACGATGTTCGCTCTGTATAGGAGTCTCGGCGCTCCTTGGGCTGGGGCTCAGCGGCTGCGTGTCCAGCCGGATCCATGAGGAGACTCTGGCGGAGTTCGAAAAGGCTCGTCATGCGGCGGCCCAGCAGGCCGCCGAAGACGAGGCGAGTCTTGCAGAGGCGCGCCGGGAGAATGCGCGGCTCGCGGCCCGATTGGAAGAGATCGGAAAAGACAAGCTCTCAACGCAACAGTTTCGTGATCGCCTCACGATTACGATGGTGGATCGTGTGTTGTTCGAGTCCGGGAGCGACCAGATCACCGCGGAGGGGATGGAGGTGCTGTACAAGGTCAGTGCGGTCTTGCGGGATGCGAGTGACAAGCGAATCCTTGTCAGTGGTCATACGGACAACGTACAGATCGGACCCAGTCTGCGGAGCCGGTTCAAAACGAATTGGGAACTCTCGACGGCGCGCGCCACCAGCGTGGTCCGCTACCTGGTCGATCATGGCGGCATCGCGCCCCAATCGTTGACTGCGGTCGGACATGCATATACCAGGCCGGTGGCCGATAACGAGTCAGAGGAAGGGCGTTCTCACAATCGACGAATCGAGATCATGCTCTACCCGAAGGAGTTGGAGAATGTTGTGGCGGGAGTCGAACGGTAAGCGTCGCCCCCGAAGAAGTTTCAACATCTTCATCATCATGGTGAGCGAACAAGCCAAGGAAAGGAAGCGAAGATGCCCTATCATGCACGAACCTTCGACCATCTGAAACGCCTGCGCGGGTTCAGCGATCGGTTGATGAAGTCTCACCTCGGGCTCTACCAGGGGTATGTGAAAAACACGAATCATCTGGCGGCCGTCTTGTTGAACAAGGTGAAACTGGGGAAGGCCAATACGATCGAATATGCCGAAATGAAACGGCGGTTCGGCTGGGAGTTCAACGGGATGCGGTTGCACGAGCTGTACTTCGAGAATCTTTCCCCGCGGTCTGTTCCCCTGCGAAAAGCCTCTCCGCTCTATGAAAAGATCCGGCAGGACTTCGGTCAGTTCGGCACGTGGGAGCGCGGGTTTATGGGGGTGGGCGGCATGCGGGGGATCGGATGGGCCGTCCTCACCTGCGATCCGGTGAGCGGCCGACTGTTCAATGTCTGGCTGGACGAACACGACGCCGGGTTTCCCGTGGGGTCCATCCCGCTCCTGGTCATGGATGTCTTCGAACATGCGTATATCCACGACTATGGCATGGATCGACCGGCCTATGTGCAGGCCTTCATGAAAGCGATCGATTGGCGTGTCGTCGAACGGCGTTTCGAGTCATCCACATTTCGACCGGGTCTCGCAGTGGCGGTCAACAAACGGAGGGCCGGATGAAAGAATACTATCCGAAAACGTTCGATCATCTCGCCCGGCTTCCCGGGTTCAGCGAGCCATGGGCCCAGAGCCATCTGGCGCTCTATCGGGAGTATGTGGACCACACGAATTTGCTCGCAGAAATGATGCGCGATCAACTCAGAGTCGGCAAGAGCGGGACGATTGAATGGGCGGAAATGAAACGGCGATTCGCCTGGGAGTTCAACGGGATGCGGTTGCATGAAATGTACTTCGACAATCTCACCGCAACACCCTCGGCGCCGGACCATCGGTCGCCGCTCTACAAGAAGATCGAAGAAGATTTCGGCCGGTACGGCCTGTGGGAACAGGGGTTCAAGGGGACCGGCCGGATTCGGGGAGTCGGCTGGGTGATCTTGGCGCTCGATCCTCAGACCGGGCGGCTCTTCAACGTGTGGCTCTCCGAGCACGACACCGGATTGTTGGTGGGAACCCAACCGCTGCTTGTCATGGACGTCTTCGAACATGCCGTCCCTTCGGGCTTTGGCTTGAGCCGTGTCGAATACGTAGAGGCCTTCTTCAACGTGATCGATTGGGACCGGGTGGAAAACCGGTTGGCTCTGTTCATGGAACGACAGCCTGGTTGCGTGGTCGCCTAGGCTGACATGAGGCCGTAACACCGCACAGCGGGAAGGAGCGCAGAGCGTGAGGACAACCGTGCAAGGTCATCGTGTGCTGGCCATGATTATGGCCGGCGGGAAAGGCGAGCGGTTGATGCCGTTGACGGAACACCGGAGCAAGCCGGCCGTACCGTTCGGCGGAAAGTATCGGATCGTGGATTTCGTGCTCAGTAATTTTTTGAACTCCGGCATTATGGCCATGTACGTGCTCGTGCAATACCGATCGCAATCCCTGATCGAGCATCTGCGGAGAGCCTGGCGGATCGGCGGGCGGATCCAGCATCATTTCATCACCGTCGTGCCGCCTCAAATGAAGGCTCGCGGAGGGTGGTACGAGGGGACCGGCGACGCCGTCTATCACAACCTGAATCTCATCCGTGATTTTGCCCCGGACCTGATCGCCGTCTTCGGAGCCGACCATATCTATCGCATGGACATCAATCAGATGGTCCGATGTCATGTCGAGAAGGAGGCCGATGTCACGGTCGCGGCTTTGCCGGTGCCGCTGCACGCTGCTTCGGGATTCGGGATCATCCAGGCTGATCATGACGGGCGCGTCACGGGATTCGAAGAGAAGCCCAAAAAGCCGAAGCCGATGCCACAGGATCCCGAACAGGCCTATTCCTCGATGGGCAACTATCTCTTCGATACGGATCTCTTGATCAAGGTGTTGGAAGAAGACGCTTCGAAGCCGGGCACCCACGATTTCGGTCGAGATATCATTCCGCACCTGATCAAGAAGCATCGGGTACAGGCGTACAACTTCCGCGACAACATCGTGCCGGGAATGAAACCCCACGAGGAGCAGGGGTACTGGCGGGATGTCGGGACGTTGGATGCCTATTGGCAAGCGCATATGGATATGGTGGGGTCCACCCCGTTGCTCGACCTTCGGAACCAGAAATGGCCGATTTTGACGGATACGTTCGACGGTCCGACGGCGAGTTTTGCGCGGGCCACGATCGAGGACTCATTGGTCGGACAGGGCAGTCTGGTCATTGATTCCAAAATCCGGCGATCGGTGATCGGCCGTCACGTTCGGATCGAGCACGGCGCAGAGATCGACGAATGTGTCATCCTGGACGGAGTCAGGATTGGATCCAAGGCACGGCTTCGCCGCGTGATTGTCGATCGCTTCAACGTCATCCCGGACTCGACGGAAATCGGGTCGTTGTCCGAAGCGGATCGCAAAGGGTATCAGACGACCGATTCGGGGTTGGTCGTTGTTCCGCGCGGGCTATCCGGCGGCAAATACGGCTTCAACGCGCCGGTGTGTTCATAGGACCAGCCATGCAACAGACTTCTCATCCTCGTATTCCCGTCTCGACCTATCGGATTCAATTCAACCGTACCTGCACGTTTCGCGACGTTGCGGCGCTCATTCCCTATCTTCACGATCTCGGGATCACGGACCTCTATAGTTCGCCCTATTTTACCGCTGTCCCGGGGAGCATGCACGGGTATGACATTGTGGACCCCACCACCCTCAATCCGGAAGTCGGAACGGAGGAGGACTACCGCGCGATGGTCGATGCGCTGCATCAGCGAGGGATGGGACAGCTCTTGGACGTCGTCCCGAATCATATGGGCATCACCCGGCAGTTGAACGGATGGTGGCAGGACGTGCTCGAGAACGGGCCCAGCTCGCCCTACGCGTCGTTTTTCGATATCGATTGGGATCCGCTGAAGCCGGAGTTGCGAGACAAAGTACTTCTGCCGATCCTGGGCGACCAATACGGGGTGGTGCTGGAGAATCAGGAATTGACGGTCGTCTACGAGAACGGACGTTTCGTGATTCGCTATTACGACCATAGGCTGCCCGTGGCGCCGAAGCCGACCGTGCTGATTCTGGCGCATCGACTGCCGGATTTGATCGAGGAGGCGGGCACGAAGAGTCCCCAGGTGATGGAACTCGAGAGCATCATCACGGCGCTGAAGCATTTGCCGTCTCGACAGGATCGCGCGCCTGAGTTGGTCGCCGAACGGTATCGAGAGAAGGAAATCATCAAGCGCCGCCTGTCCGCGCTGGTCGACAGCAGCGCGGTGATCCGGATGTTTCTGGATGAGAACGTCCGCTTGATCAATGGCAGGAAGGGCGATCCTGGAAGCTTCGATCTGCTGGACGCCGTGCTGAACGACCAGGCCTACCGATTGGCTTATTGGCGGGTGGCGGCGGAAGAGATCAACTATCGCCGGTTTTTCGACATCAATGAACTGGCGGCCATCAGGATGGAGGATCCGCTGGTGTTCGAGGCGACGCACCAGCTCTTGTTGAAACTGGTGAAAGACGGGGCCGTCACGGGGCTTCGTATCGATCATGTGGACGGGCTCTACGATCCGGCCGATTATCTCAAGAAACTGCAACAGTGGGCGAAGAAAGAGCTGCCGGCTGTTTCCCATGAAGAGGACAGACCGTTGTATCTGCTGGTCGAAAAGATACTTGGGGTCAACGAAGAGCTGCCGGCGAATTGGCCGGTCTTCGGCACGACCGGCTACGAGTTTCTCGCCTGGCTGAACGCGATCTTCGTGGACCGCGCGAACGAACGGGCGTTCGATACCATTTACGCGCGGTGTACCGGAAAGCACGAAGCGTTTGAGGAGCTGACCTATCGCTGCAAACAGCTCATCATGCAGGCCTCGATGGCCAGCGAACTGAGCGTGCTCGGTCATCAATTGAATCGTCTGTCGGAACGGGATCGGCGGTCACGGGACTACACGCTCAACAGTTTGACCCATGCCATTCAGGAAATCATCGCCTGCTTTCCGGTCTATCGCACCTACATCACCGCGAAGGTCGAAGGGGTCCTCGATCGAGACCGGATGTTTCTCTGGCAAGCGGTGAGCCATGCCAAGCGTCGGAACCCCGCCCTCAGCGGGTTGGTCTTTGATTTCGTGCGGGATTTGCTGTTGGACTCCTTCGTCCCCGGCGAACTCCATCGCGAGGAGCGGCTGAAGTTCGTCACGAAATTCCAGCAGACGACCAGTCCCGTCACAGCCAAAGGCATCGAGGACACGGCCTTCTATCGGTACCACCGGTTTCTCTCGCTGAACGAGGTCGGCTCAGACCCGCAGCAATTCGGCATCGCGCCCTCGCTCGTGCACCATCAACTGAAAACGCGCCGGGAGCATTGGCCGTCCGCGCTCTCGACGACCTCCACGCACGATACGAAACGGAGCGAGGATGTCCGGGCGCGGCTCAACGTCATTTCGGAGATTCCCCAAGAGTGGAAAGAGCACGTGACTCGGTGGCAAAAGCTGAACCGGCGGCTGAAGACGAACGTAGGCGGCGAAGCGATTCCCGGACGCAACGAAGAGTATCTCCTGTATCAGGCCTTGATGGGGGCGTGGCCGCTCGACACGATGGACGAGGACGGGCATGCCCGTTTCGTCGGCCGCATACAGGCCTATATGAACAAGGCGGTCAAGGAGGCCAAAGAATATTCCAGCTGGATCAGCCCCGACGCAGAGTACGAAGAGGGGCTCAAGCAGTTCGTCGACCGGTTGCTGGACCGGTCGAAGTCGAATCCGTTTCTGGAAGATTTTCTCCCCTTTCAAGCGCGAGTGGCTCAGTACGGGCTCTACAATTCGTTGTCGCAACTGCTGCTGAAGATTGCAGCTCCCGGAGTGCCCGACTTCTATCAAGGCACCGAACTGTGGGATTTCAGCCTGGTCGACCCGGACAATCGGCGGCCGGTCGATTTCGAGAAACGGGCCTCACTGCTGGCGGACTTGAGTCACGATTCGACGGCGGCGCCGGACCGGGCCGCCTTCCTTCAAGACCTGTTTGCGCATCGTGTCGACGGCCGAATCAAGCTGTATTTGACGGCGGAGGCCTTGCGATACCGCCGGGACCATCGCGCCCTGTTCCATTCGGGCGAATATGTGCCCCTCGAGGGGCGAGGCAGGCGGCGCGAGCACCTCTTTGCCTTTGCCCGCATTCATGACGAGGAATCATTGGTCGCCCTCGTCCCGCGCTTGCTGACCAAAGTGATTGTCGACGTCCGGACCGCTCCGCCGCCGGCCGATGTGTGGACAGACACATGGCTCACCATGCCGGCTTGGCGGGAAGGCACGAAGTTTCGCCACATTTTTACGGGACGGGTGGTCAGCACGGTGACGAGCGAGGATCGCCAAGTATTGCCGGTGGGAGAGATTTTCAAGCATGTGCCCGTCGCTTGGCTCGAAAGGGTGGGATAAGGGTGCAATGCGTCGACGATCAGGACGGCAGGCGGTGGCTTGGCGGGGAGGCCCATGTTCGTCCCTACAACGGTAAGCCGCGCACGGTGTCTCTGAGGCGGCTGATCCCCGAGAGTCTGCTGCTGTTGGCCGGTATCGGGCTCGGCAGTCTTGGTACGGCCGGTGTGATGAAGCGAGAAGATGGGAAAGGGAGCGACCCAGTCGGCGATTCCGGAGCGAATCGATCGAGGGAAAGGAGCGTCACGATGGAACAGGAACGGACGAATGACAGGCCGGGGCGGGATGGAGGCGTCGATGCGATGGGCGTCGGGATGATCTTGGCGGCATTTGGATTCGGTCTAGTGGCCGGCGCGGTGGTGACGCTGTTGACCACGCCGGAATCGGGCACCTCGGTTCGCAACCGGTTGAAGAGGGGGATCGATACGGCCAAGAATGAACTGGACGAAGTGGTGGGAGGAGTCAAGAAGGACTGGGAAACCGTGGGTGGCGACGTCGGTAATGCGGTGAAGCGAACCGCGTCACGGGTGAAACAGGCCGCGGAGGTCACAAAAGAAGCGCTGGTCAAGCACGACCAGACGACTCGGAGTGAACCATGAGTCCTCGAGGTGAAGGCCGCGCGGCGTCGCCATCGATGCCCGCAACCCCGTCGTCCATCGTCATCGAGCGGGTGCAGCCGGAGATCGACGGCGGTCGCTGGCCGGTCAAGCGCGAGGTCGGTGATCGTTTGGAGGTCACCGCCGATATTTTCAAGGAAGGGCACGACGTCCTGACGGCTGTGCTTCGCTATCGGAGGGTCAACGAGACGTCATGGCATGAAGCGGCCATGGCGCATGTTAATAACGATCGATGGGCCGGGCACTTCGATCTCCATGACAACACACGATATCTGTACACGATCGGGGCATTCACCAACACCTTCGAGTCCTGGCGCGAGGAGGCGACCAAGAAATCTGAGGCCGGGGAACGCATCGACAGCGAACTCCTGGAAGGACGCGCGCTGGTTGAGCGGGCGGCAAAACGGGCGGTAGAGCCGGACAAGGCCAGGCTGGAGGAATTTCTGAAACGATGGCGGCCATCGGATGCCCAGGAGGTCCAGTTGAGCGTCGCGCTCAATGAAGAACTCTCCCAACTCGTGGAGCGCCATCAGGAACGTCACGCCTGGACCCAGTACGATCGGGAGCTTGAGCTGGTGGTCGACCGTGTTCGCGCCCGATACGGAGCCTGGTACGAAATCTTCCCCCGCTCACAGGGGGCGACTTCGGGGAGAGGCTCGACCTTCAAGGAATGCGAAACACGATTGCCGGCGATCAAATCCATGGGGTTCGACGTGCTCTATTTGACGCCCATCCATCCCATCGGCCGGACCAACCGAAAAGGAAAGAACAACTCGCTCACGCCGACGCCGGCCGATCCCGGCAGCCCCTATGCGATCGGGAATGAACAGGGCGGTCACGATGCCGTGGAGCCGAGTCTGGGCACGATCGAAGACTTCGATCGGTTTGAAAAGGCCGTACGATCGCATGGAATGGAACTCGCGCTGGATTTCGCCATCAATTGCTCGCCCGACCATCCCTATGTCACGCAGCATCCGGAGTGGTTCGCCCATCGTCCGGACGGCACGATCAAATACGCGGAGAACCCGCCCAAGAAGTATCAGGACATCTACAATCTCGATTTTTTCTGCGAAGACTGGCGCGGGCTGTGGCATGAAATGAAGCGGGTGATCCTGTTTTGGGCGGATCATGGCGTGAAGATCTTCCGCGTCGACAATCCGCACACGAAACCGGTGGCCTTTTGGGGGTGGCTGATCCGGGAAGTCCAGGATCGCCATCCGGACGCGATCTTTCTTTCCGAAGCCTTCACCAGACCGAAAATGATGAAAGCGCTCGCCAAGGCAGGTTTTACACAGTCGTATACCTACTTCACCTGGCGGAACTTCAAACAAGAATTGACGGACTACATGAAAGAGTTGTCGCGGAGCGAGATGAAGGAATACTTCCGGCCGAATTTCTTCACCAACACGCCGGACATTCTGCCGGAAATCTTGCAGCACGGTGGAAGGCCTGCCTTTCAGTTCCGGCTGGTTCTGGCCGCAACCCTGTCGCCGTCCTACGGCATCTACAGCGGGTACGAGCTGTGCGAAAACCGGGCGCTGCCCGGGAAGGAAGAGTATCTCGATTCCGAGAAGTACGAGTTCAAGGTCCGGGATTGGAACCGGCCCGGACATATTACCGATTACGTCGCCACGATCAATCGAATCAGGAGGGACAATCCCGCCCTCCACGAACTGGACAATCTCGAATTTTACGAGGCCGATAACGAGCATGTGCTTTTCTACGGCAAGCGGACGTTCGACGGACGCAATGCCGTGCTCGTGGCGGTCAATCTGAATCCGTTCCAGGTTCAGGAGGCGAGAGTCCGGATTCCGATCGCCTCGCTGGGGATCAAGGCGGATGAGATGTACCAGCTGCACAATTTGATCACGGATCGGCGGGATCTGGTGAAGGGCGAAGCCTATACGGTGCGATTGGATCCGCAGGCCGAGCCGGCTGCGATCTATGCCGTGCGGCGCTGGACGCATCGGGAGCAGCAGTTCGATTATTTCTTCTGAGCAAGAATCAAGAATAATGACGCAAGCCGCGCAACACAGATGGATCGAGCAGGCCATGGCCGCGTTGAATGGAGCGGGGAAGCGGTCTCTGATCGAGTTTCTCCAACGGCAGCGATGGTTCCGCGGCAAGGGGAAACCGTTGGCCGACGCGCGGCTCTCCGATGCGATCGATCTGCTCTGCGACGCAACTCCCCGGCTGTTGGCGATCGTGTCGGTCGAGTATCGAGGCGGCGAGCAGGAACAGTATGCGATGCCGTTGGCGGTCAGGCCGAGGCTGGGCCAAGACGATGCCGATGCGCTCGTCGAGCTGTCCGAATTCGCTGCTCATCAATGGCTGTGTGACGGGACCGGCGATTCAGGAACTTGGACCGGCCTGTACGGGATCGTGGCGCAGGGGAGAGAGCTGTCAGGGCGGATCGGATGCATGACGTGCCGGGTCTTGCCGCAGGAACGGGAGGAATTGGCAAAGCCCATACAGAAGGCCACGCTGCTTTCCGCTGAACAGAGCAATACGTCGGTGATTTTCGACAGGCGGGTGATCTTGAAATTGATCCGTAAGTTGGACGCGGGGGTCAATCCTGACAGCGAGGTGTTGGAATTCCTGACGATGCACACGACCTGCCGGGATGTGCCGGCTGTTCTGGGCGTGATGACGTATGACGACGGTCATGAAGACGAGGCGCAGCCTGCCACCGTTGCGGTGCTCCAGCGATTCGTTCCGAACGGCGGCGACGGGTGGAGTTATACGTTGGCCCATCTCGAGTTTCTGCTGGGCGAGGGCCGCAAGGCGGGAACTCCACGAGCCGGCGGCACCACAAAATTGATTGTGGAGACGGCCGGCCCGTACCTGGCGCAGGCCCGACGGCTGGGTGAAATCACGGGAGGGCTGCATGTCGCGCTGGCCTCGAACCGGGACCTTGACGCATTTCGCCCGGAGCCGATTACCGATCGTGATTGCGAACGGTGGGGGTCGGGAATGCGGCAGCATCTCGCTCACGTGTGCCGTGAGCTCCGTACGTTGCGGCAGGAGCAGGCAGTCTCCGCGGGGTTTACGGGCGACGAGGCGGGCGAGTTAGAAACGAGCTGTTGGAATCGATTCGAAGATCTTCAGATATTGTCTCGGGGGCGCACCGAAAAAATCCGCCATCACGGAGATTTTCACCTCGGCCAGGTGCTCAAAACGACCGACGGTTTCGTCGTGATCGATTTCGAAGGGGAGCCGGCGCGGCCTCTTGAGGAGCGGCGCGCCAAAGTCTGCCCCTTGAAAGATGTGGGCGGGATGCTGCGCTCGTTCAATTATGCGGTTCATGTGGCCCTGAAACTCCAGCGCGCGGTCTCTGCAACGGATATGGCGGTGATGACGGAATGGGAAGGAGCCGTTCGCGGTTCGTTTCTCGACGGCTACCGCTCTGTCGCCAAACCGGGAGAAGCGGTCTTTTTGCCGGCGACATGGGAAGAGGCGCTCCAGATCGTCCGTGTGTACGAACTCGACAAGGCCCTCTACGAATTACGGTATGAAATGAGGAATCGGCCGGACTGGTTGCCGATCCCACTCATGGGAATTCAACGATTGATGCGTGAGTCTGCCGCGTGATGAGGGATCGCAATGCCCTATAAGGCGATCGGAGACTATGGAGTCATCGGAGACCTCCACACCGTCGCCCTCGTCGGCAAGGATGGATCGATCGATTGGTGTTGCTTCCCGCACTTCGATTCGCCCAGCCTCTTCGGGGCTTTATTGGACGATCGACGCGGCGGCCGGTTTCGCATCTCCCCTCTGGAAGGCGGAAAGCGACAACAGCTCTATCTGCCAGAAACCAACGTGCTGTTGACCCGGTTTCTGCACCAAGACGGCGTCGCCGAGTTGACGGATTTCATGCCGGTCGAATGCGATGAGCCGGGCGTCCGTCCGAAACGGCATCAGATCATCAGGATGGTGACGGTGGTCCGGGGCGCGATTCGGTTTCGGCTGGAATGCCGTCCGGCATTCAACTTCGGCCGGGACGCGCACACGGTCACGCTGCGTCAGGCGGGCGCGATATTCCGATCGACATCGATGGCGGTGGGATTGGTGAGCCCGGTGCCGCTCACGACCGGAACGGGCGCCGCGGGGGCTGAATTTGCGCTGACCGAGGGACAACGGGTCACCTTCTTTCTCGAACATTTGGAGTCAGAGGATGCCGAACATCTTCTCGATGCGCCTCAGACTGGAGAACAAGCCGTTCGCGACACGGTCCAGTTTTGGCGCACGTGGCTTGGGCAATGCCGCTATAAGGGGCGGTGGCGCGAACTAGTGGAGCGCTCGGCCTTGACCCTGAAGCTACTGACCTATGCGCCGACCGGCGCGATCGTGGCGGCTCCCACGACCAGCTTGCCTGAAGCGGTGGGGGGAGTCAGGAATTGGGATTATCGCTACACCTGGATCAGAGACGCGGCCTTTACGCTCTATGGACTGCTCAGGCTCGGTTTCTCGAAGGAGGCAGGCCGGTTCATGCAGTGGCTGGAGGCCCGCTGTCACGATCTGAACGACGACGGCTCGCTGCAAGTACTCTACGGAATCGACGGGCGTCGGATCGGACATGAGGAAGTCCTGCTCGATTGGGAAGGCTACCAGGGTTCGCGGCCGGTCCGTATCGGCAATGGCGCGGCTGTCCAGCGGCAATTGGACATGTACGGAGCACTGATGGATGCGGCCTATCTCTACAATAAGTACGGGTCGCCCATCAGTTACGACACCTGGATGGGACTCTCTCGCCTGCTGGATTACGTGTGCGCCAACTGGGACCAACCGGATGAAGGGGTCTGGGAGGTGCGGGGCGGGCAGAGACACTTCGTGTATTCAAAAGTCATGTGCTGGGTTGCGCTGGATCGCGGGATTCGGCTGGCGGACAAGCGCGGGTTTCCGGCCGATCGCACCAAGTGGATGGAGGCGCGGGATCGGATCTATCATGACGTCATGCAACGGGGGTGGAGTCGCGAGATCGGGTCGTTTGTTCAAGCATATGAGAGCGACGCGCTGGATGCGAGCGCGTTGGTGATGCCACTGGTGTTTTTCGTGTCGCCGACGGATCCGCGGATGCAATCGACGATCGAGCAGATTCAATCCCGACTGGCTACTGATGCGCTGGTGTTTCGGTATCGTCAAGAGGAGGCTGCGCCGGATGGTCTTCCGGGAGAGGAGGGGACCTTTACGCTCTGTTCATTCTGGCTGGTCGAGGCGTTGACACGAGCGGGCCGGTTGGAAGAGGCCCGGCTGATTTTCGAGAAAATTTTGAGCTATGCCAATCATCTCGGGCTGTATGCAGAGGAGTTGTCGGTGACGGGAGAACATCTGGGGAATTTTCCTCAGGCCTTCGCCCATATCGGTCTGATCAGCGCCGCCTATAACCTTGACCGAGCGCTTGGCTCGCAGCGGCTTCCGGTCATCTAAGATTCGTCAAGCATAAGGAATATCCATATGGCGAAGGCACATGTCGACGGCGCGTTTCGGTTCATCGGATGCAGCGAGATTCAGGAAATTCTCGGCAAGCAGGCCGAGGACGAACGCCAGCTGGCGGAGTTGCTGGAAGAGGTCCCGCTCGACTCAGTGTATTTTCATACGCACAGTTATTTTCTTCGGACCCGCTTCATCGAACGCGCCTATCCGAACGACTTCGCCGAGTGGGCCGGCGAGCAGGTGCGGGATCATGTGTTGGCTGAACAGCTGTGCGTCGTGGATCCGTTCGACTTTGCGAGCTTGGACGCGCTACGGGATGAACTGATTTCAATGATCGACAGCCATCTGTCCGGCATGGGCACCGTGCCGCGCGTGGGATTCGGCACCCCCTTTTACTTCAGCCGGTCGCGCATCCTGGAAGTGCCCACCGGTCTTGAAGTCAGGACGCTTCGTGAGTTCCGTGACGCGATTTCCGAGGTCGATGTCAGCGCGATTTATTTTCATGTGTTCGAAGCGCATTTGCGCTTGCAGCGGGACGAGAACGATTTCTCCGCCTGGATCAGGGGAAGTCTGAAGCTGCCGGAATTGGCCGACCGAATGCAGGCTTTGAATCCCTATCTGGGCAGTCTCGAACGACTGCGGTCGAGCCTCTTAAATATGTGCGACGACTACCTGGTCAAGTTCGAGCAGGCGAAAGGGCAGAGGGCCTGACATGCTGCGAGACGATCCGCTTTGGTACAAAGACGCCGTGTTTTATGAGATCCACGTCAAGGCCTTTGCCGACGGCAACGGGGACGGCATCGGCGACTTTCCGGGCCTGATCGGCAAGTTGGATTATCTCCAGTGGCTCGGAGTGGATTGTTTGTGGCTGCTGCCGTTTTATCCGTCGCCGTTGCGGGACGACGGCTACGATGTGGCCGACTTTCTGAGTGTGGCAGAGAAGTACGGCACGACCGAGGACGTCCGGCGGTTTCTGGATGAGGCGCATCGGCGAGGCATGCGGGTCATCGTCGATTTAGTGTTGAACCACACGTCGGATCAACATCCGTGGTTTCAAGAAGCCCGGCAGTCGCCGGAATCGCCCAAGCGCGGGTTCTATGTCTGGAGCGACAACGACCGGAAGTACGGGAAAGCGCGGATCATCTTCATCGATACGGAAAAGTCCAATTGGACCTGGGACCCGGAGGCCAAAGCCTTTTACTGGCACCGGTTTTTCAGCCATCAGCCGGATTTGAATTACGACAATCCGGAGGTCCGCCAGGCCATGTTGGATACGATGGCGTTTTGGCTGGAACAGGGGTTGGACGGCTTCCGCTGCGACGCCGTGCCGTATCTGCTCGAACGCGAAGGCACGATCTGTGAGAACTTGCCGGAGACGCACGACTATTTGAAGGAAATCCGCCGACGCATCGACGAAACCTATAAGGGACGCATCCTCTTGGCCGAGGCGAATCAATGGCCGTCGGATGTCCGGCCCTATTTCGGCGACGGCGACGAATTTCACATGGCCTTCCATTTTCCGCTGATGCCGCGGTTGTATATGGGCGTGCGGAGCGAAACGTGCGATCCCATCATCGACATGTTCACCCACACGCCGGAAATCCCGGCAAATTGCCAATGGTGCCTGTTTCTTCGCAACCACGACGAGCTGACGCTCGAGATGTGTTCCGGCGAAGAGCGGGATTACATGTACTACACCTACGCGCGCGATCCGAAAATGCGGCGGAACATCGGCATCGCGCGGCGGCTCGCGCCGCTGCTGGACAACGACCGGCGGAAGATCGAGTTGCTCAATAGCCTGGTGTTCACCCTGCCGGGCAGCCCGATCATTTATTATGGGGACGAGATCGGCATGGGAGACAACATTCAATTGAAAGATCGCGACGGGGTCAGAACACCCATGCAATGGACGATGGATCGAAATGCTGGGTTTTCAACATGCGATCCGTCCCATCTTTATTTGCCCGTCGTTGCGGATCCGGTTACCGGCTACCAATCGATCAATGTCGAGTCCCAAAAAGAGATGCCGCATTCGCTGTTGCACTGGATGAAACGGATGATCGCGGTGCGCAAGCGCTATCCGGCCTTCGGCCGGGGGACCATCACGTTTCTGCGTCCGGTCAACGGCAAAGTCTTGGCCTACCTGCGGCGCCACGAAGGGATGGTGCTGTTGCTTGTCCATAACCTGGCCGAGTCCGCGCAGTCAGTCGAGTTGGACCTGAAGGAGTTCGCGGGTTCGACACCGATCGAACTGATGGGTGATTCACGGTTCCCCACGGTGACGACGCGTCCCTACGCCGTCACACTGGCGCCCTACGGATACTATTGGCTGAATCTGGCGTCGGACCAGGTCGGTAAGGAATTGTACGGGATCGAAGAGACAGCGCTGTAGGCGCGCGAGTCTGCCGGATTTTGACCGAGCTGTTGGTGGGAGACGAGGTCGATGATCAAGGAACTGGAACAGTATCGTGAGGTGGCGCCGAAAGGCACCATCGACTTTCTTGAGCGTTTGAGCGAGTTGGTGCAGGGGAAACGATTTCTCCACATCAATACCGTGCGCTACGGCGGGGGCATGGTGGATATCTTGCGCTGTCTTGTCCCGGTCATGAAGGCGATGGGCGTGGAGGCGCGCTGGGAAGTGATCGCAGGCACGCAGGAATTTACCGATGTGACGCGCCGGATCGCCGATGGATTGCAGGGACGGCCGGAGGTCATCACCGACGAGATGTATCAAATCTATCTGGATGTGACGGCCAGGAACGCCAAGTCGCTGGATCTCGACGCGGATTTGGTGTTCGTGCATGATCCGCAACCGGCTGCGCTCATCGACCATCGACAAGGCGGGAAGTGGGCGTGGCGCTGTCACCTCGATGTCGGCCAGCCGAACCGCTCGGTCTGGAGTCTGTTCCGCCGGCATGTGCTGAAATACGACGCGGCCGTATTTTCACTTCCGCGATTCGCCCAGCGGCTGCCGATCCCAAAATTTCTGATCTATCCCTCGATCGACCCGCTGACGGAGAAGAACCGCGAACTGTCGCGCGCCGAAATCGGGGCGGTGCTCGATCGCTTCGGGATCGCCAAGGGAAAGCCGATGCTCCTGCAGGTGGCGCGATTCGACCGATTCAAGGACCAACTCGGCACCATTCGCGCCTATCGGATTGCCAAGAAACACCACGATTGCCAGCTCGTGTTGGCAGGGAGCGGCGTCTTGCACGATCCGGAAGGCGAAGCCGTGCTGGCGGAGGTGCGTGAGGAAGCCGGCGATGATCCGGACATCCACATCCTGCAATTGCCGCCAGAGGCCGACCGAGAAATAAACGCACTGCAGCGGAACGCCTCGATCGTCATCCAAAAGGCGCTGAAGGAAGGATTCGGGGTCTCGGTGTCGGAAGCCATGTGGAAGGGGAAACCCGTCATCGGCGGGACGGCCGGGGGTGTTTCTGCCCAGATCGTCGATCAAGCGACCGGCTTCATCGTCCATTCCACCGAGGGGGCCGCCTTTCGCGTCCGCTATCTCCTGAGCAACCCCAGCGTGATGAGCCGAATGGGCGCGCTCGCAAAGGAACATGTCAGGCGAAACTTTCTAATCACGAGGCATCTGAGCGACTACCTGACGATGTTGAAGCTCCTGTGCGTCGAGTAGGTTGCGTTCGTCGACCAGGCGGCGCCGGTCAAGGTCACTCGTCCTGCCCTCGTCACGCGCACTGAGGAATGAGACATGGGAGAATGGCATATTCCAGAGCCGGTCCGCGAACGGCTGGAGAGAGCCGAACCGGCCGATATCCTGCTCGGTCTCGTCACCTTTAACGACGGCGCGACCGCCCCTGGCCTCACCCGGACGCTGGCGGAGGGAATCGCCCGGGCGTTCCCTCACCGGCGCGCGATCGTCGTCAACTGCGATGCCGGTTCTCAGGACGGGACGCCGCAGGCTGTCCAAGAGAAACTTGGGCCCGAGATGCGGTACTGGGCGATCCGTCATCCGGTCCTCGGCGCGTCGCTCAAACTGACATCGGAGTCCGGCGTCCCGGGTCGGGAGGAGGCCGTCCGGATTCTCGCCGTTCTCGCGGAGAAGCTGAACGTGAGCGCGTGCGTGGTCGTCGACGGCAATTTGAAATCGGCGGAATCGACCTGGCCGCAGGTGCTGGTCGCCCCCATCCTCGATAAGGGCGTGGACTGCGTGCTCCCGTGGTTCCGGAGGAATCGCTATGAAGGAACCTTGACGAATACACTCCTGGCCCCGCTGACCGGCGCGCTCTATGGGAAACGCGTTCCATACCATTTGGGCGGTGCCTATGCGTTTTCCAGTCGATTCATACGGTCCATCCTCCTGCCGCAGCCCTGGGATGAGGGGGTCGCACTGTACGGGTTCGATGGGTGGGTGACGACGCTCGCCGTGGCGGAACAGGTCGAAGTGTGCCGGGCTGGATTAGGGCCGCGGGTCCACCAGGCCAAGCCGATGGGAGATCTCTCCTCGGTGGTCGCCCAAGCGGTCGGCTGTGTGTTTCATTTGATGGAACGTTATCAGGAACGATGGGAATCCGTGAACAGCTCGGTGGCTGTCCCGACCGCCGGGACTCCGGCCGGCTTGGGAGCAGAACCAGGCTCCATCAACGTCCAGCGGATGGTGGCGGGATTCCGTCAGGGGTTACGGGATCTGCTTCCCGTGTGGCAGGTCATCCTGTCGGCTGAGACGTTTCAGCAGGTGTTGGAGCTCGGCGTTGAGGAGACGGATACATTCCGGTTTCCTTCACCCCTATGGGTGCAAGTCGTCTATGACTTTGCGCTGGCGTATCACGACCGCCTGTTGCACCGCGAGCACCTCCTCAAGGCCTTGACTCCCCTGTATCTCGGATATACCGCGTCGTTCGTGATCGGGACTCGCACACAGGGCGTTGAGCAGGTTGAGCGGGAATTGGCGAGCCTGCACGATGATTTCGAGACGATGAAATCCTATCTGGTTCAGCGATGGAGGTGGCATGATGAATGACGTGTGGGGCGATGCCATGGTGGAAGCGTTTTCCGACATGATGAAACGGATGGCGGTGTTTTTGCCCAAGCTGCTGGCGTTGATCAGCTTCATTCTGCTCGGCCTCATCGTCGGGTGGGCGGTCAAAGCCGCGCTGCAGCGTCTGCTCCAGGCTGTGCGAATCGATGTGGCGAGCGAGCGCTGGGGGGTTCAGGCTGCGCTGGCCAAAGCGGGATTCAAGCAGCCGATCTCGCACACCGTGGGGCGTCTGGCCTTCTGGACCGTATTCGTCATGTTTCTTTTCATGGGGGTGGACGCGTTGGATCTTCCCGCGACAGCCGCGATGATGGGCCATCTGCTGGGCTTCTTACCGAGTGTCGTGACCGCCAGTCTGTTGCTGTTGGTCGGCGTTCTGCTTGGGAACTTCCTGTCTGAGGCGACGTTGATCGCCACGGTCAACGCACGGATTCAAGAAGCCCGGCTCATCGCCAGCTTGGTGCGCTGGAGCATTGTTCTGTTCACTGCGGCCATGGTGCTGACGCAGCTTGGCATCGCGAAGGAGGTCGTCGTGGCGGCGTTCTCGATCCTGTTCGGCGGAGTTGTCCTGGCGTTGTCGATCGCGATCGGCCTCGGCGGGCGGAACATCGCGCGGGATATGCTCGAGCGGCGCTGGCGAAAAGACAAGGAGGAGCGGGACGAAATGGCGCATTTATAACGGACTTGCGTCACATCAGTGAGACGATGACGGCTTCATCCGGTTGCAGATCCAGCCGGCCCGGTGTCCAAGGCTGGCGATCGTCGATCGGCTCATGTGTGGAGAGCAGCACCCGGCCTTCACGCGCCGCCCCGGAAACAGCACAGGCGGTTCGACGAGAAGCGAAGTTCACAGCGACGAGGATGTCTTGCTCCGAGGCGGACGATCGTCTCCCCTTTCTGGCGAACACCAGGCAGTCCGGATCCGTCGATTCGAGGGGAAGGTAGAATCCGTGCGCAAGGGCCGGGATCGCTTTCCGCAAGCGGATCAAACGCCGATAGAGATGGAGCAATGACGCCGGATCCGTTGACTCCCGTTCCACATTGATCGCGGCGGCGCTTTCGGAAATAGGCAGCCAGGGTGGTCCCGTCGAAAATCCAGCCTGTGGCGACCCATTCCACTGCATTGGCGTACGCGCCGGGTCGCGGCCGATACGAAAAGGCCAAAACCGTTTCGTATAGGGGTCCCGCAAGTCGCGATAGCGCAACGTGCCGTTCCGCATGCCGAGTTCTTCTCCATAATAGAGGAACGGCGTCCCTCGCAATGTGAAGAGCAAGACCGCGGCGGCGCGCGCGCGGCGGCCGGGATCGCCGTCATGGCCGTAGCGGTCGATGTGCCGGGATTGATCGTGGTTGCTGAAGACGATGGAAGGCCAGTCGCCGTCCGGCACCGCCCGTTCCCCGTCCGCAATGAGCGCTCGGAAACGGTCGGCGCTCCAGGGCGATTTCAGCAACCGGAAGTCGAATACCATGTGGAGCTCGTCCGACCCGCTTCCATAGAACGCCGCCGGACCGCCCGGAGTGTCGGCGGATGCTTCACCGACCAAGACCACGTCGGGATAGGCGGAAACAAGGGAGCGGAGTTGACGCATGACTTCGTGAGCCAGGGGCTGATCGCGGTCGTAACAATGAGTCTGCCTCGTATAGCCGCGCCAGCCCCATCGCATGGGATTGTCAGGCCACCGGATATCCTTGCCGAGCCAATTGATCGCGTCGAGCCGAAAGCCCTGTACGCCGCGGTTGATCCAAAACCGAACGACCTCGAGCATCTTGGCGCGGAGGGAGGGATTGTGCCAGTTCAAATCCGGCTGGCTGGCCAGGAACGAATGGAGGTAATACTGTCCGGCCACCCGGTCCCATGCCCATGACGAGCCGCCGAAGCGCGCATTCCAATTGCTTGGTCGGCGTCCGAAGCCCTTGCCGTCCGCCCAATAGTACCAGTCTCGTTCAGGTGAAGATCGAGAGGCGCGAGCCTTCTGAAACCATGAATGCCTGTCCGACGTGTGGTTGAGGATCAGGTCCATGATGATTCTGATTCCCCGCTGCCCGGCCTCTTTCACCAGGCGGTCGAAGTCGGCGAGTGAGCCGAAGCGGGCATCCACATCGCAGTGGTCCGTCACGTCGTAACCGAAGTCTTCCATCGGAGAAGGGTAAATCGGTGACAGCCAAACGGCGTCGATGCCGAGCGAATCCTCGGTGCCGTCGTTCAGATAGTCGAGGCGGGAAATGATTCCTTGAAGGTCTCCGATCCCGTCTCCGTTGGAATCTTGAAAGCTCCAAGGATAGATTTGATAGACGACGGCGGTTTCCCACCAGGGCGAATGAGCGGTCATAGAGGTATATCGAATCGAGACAACGGCCGGACGAGACAGTATAGGCAGGTCTCATGAAATTACAAGGAGTGGAGGGCGCCGGCGTCATCGCGCTGTCTTGAGGAGGGCCCACGTTCGAGGCCCCACGATGCCGTCCGGATCGAGGCCGTGGTTCTGTTGAAAACGGGTCACCGCGATGTCCGTTTCAGGCCCATAATGGCCGTCGACGGGGATACGATGGCCTGTGCGGCGCAAGGCCCGCTGGATGGTGAAGACATCCGGTCCCTTGAGAGGAGGGTGTTGGAGCCGGAGTTGCCGCACGGGCTTGGCCGCCGATACGGGTTGAAGGAGCGCTCTGTAGGTGGCCGGACCGACGATGCCGGTGGCCGGAACTCCATGGACCCGTTGAAACGCACGGACTGCGGCCGCAGTGGAGCGACCATAGATGCCGTCCACGCGAATAGGGAGTTCGTGGCGGCGCAAGAGCCGTTGCACCCGCTCGACCTGGGTGCCTCGGCGATGCGGTGTCGTCAGTTCTAAGAAGTCGTATGATCCCTTCACGATCGACGACGGCTTCGACGGGGTGGAATCGGTCGGTGATTGCCGTGCGGCGACTCCAGCCGTGCGGCGATTGGGAGGTTCGGCCGATGGAAGTCGATTCGGTGTATTGGGCAACGCAGCCATCTGTTGCCGGAGTGTCTCGTTCTCTCGATCCTTCGCATCGACTTCTTGCTGCACTGAGCGTTGCGTGGTCCGCAGGTCGGTCAGTTCCTGGCTGAGCTTCTCCTTGTCGTCCAACGCATCGTTCAGTTCGGAACGAAGTTCTTCAATCTGACCATGCAACGACGGCGGCCAGTAATCACAACCGGCCAGACTCAGTATCCCCAGAGACACGAGCCCGCCTGTGATGATGCCCGTCAGCGGTTGAAGGAGTGAGGTATGTGCCATAGAAACCGTCTCCTTTCCACGATGAACTTTGCACGACTCACCCGGATTCTCTCCGTTGGCTACGGCGGTCTATTCGGTCTCGCCCACAGTATTCACGAACACTGCTGCTGAACCGTCCGTTTCCGCGCCGCGACCGATCCGCTGCTCTGGAGGGAGGGGCAGCGGATCGGCGAGTGTTGCGTTTCCTGTGTCGCGCCGTCAGGAAGAAGGTTCCGAAAACTCGAAACCTGGAACTCGAAACCCGGAGTTGAAAAATCTTGTGTCATCTTTCCAGTCGTCATCTGCAGACGGGACGGAGACTCGGTCATATTCAGGCCCGTCGAGGCCGGCGATGACCTCATGCTTCAGAATTGCGATCGCCCGGCGGATGAAGCGGACGGCGAGCCGCTCATCCTTTCCCAGGGTCTCCGACGCTTTCCGCAATAGGATCGCCGCCCGCTTGATCGACCGGGTTTTGGATTCCGATGGTGGACCAAGGGAGAAATCAGTCTCAAAAATGGACGATTGCTCCGATGTCTGGGAGTCGGTCGCAGGTCGTGGTTGTTGGGGGGCGTCTGTCGCCATCGACGCGAGAACGGGCGAGGCGTCAGGCGTCCATCCGCACCCTTTCTCTGCCAAGAACCAGAACCCCATCGCGAGGATCGGGATGATGAGAAAGAATCTGCGGCAGAAGGAGACGGCGCAAGTCATCATGATGGCGATGTCCTTTCGTTGGCTTCACCAGCTTGCGAGTCGGACATCTCCGAAGAGTCCGGCTGTGCCTCGACAAGCAGGTGCGATTCGAGGCTGTTTTTACACACAATGAGGGGACTCAACCGTCGAATCGGCCTGTTCTTTCGACCGCGGGGCGACCATCGGCACTTGCTTCTCCATCTAAAGAGCAGCCAGAGGCCGAGGGCCGCGATCAGCAATCCCAATTCCATCGACGGCTCCTCCTCTACCGCCTGACATGCGAAGTCGGCGTGACATATCTGCCTGACCCGGTTTGATCCAGGATTTCCAGAAGATCCAGTTGCACCAGGAGATTCTCGCCCGCAAGCCGATGGTTGGCGTCGAGGGTGACGTGATCTCGGTCCAACCCGGTGACGATCATGTGTATCAATGTCCCGTCCACCTTCCGCACATCGAGCGCGAGACCGATCTTCGGCTCGACCGCTTGCGCTTGAAACCAGCTGCGGCTCACCCGGCAGGACAGTTCCGGCCGGTAGAGGCCGAATGCCGAATCTGCAGGAAGTTTTTCCGTTCTCGACTCTCCGACGCTCATGCCGATCACCAGCCGCTCGATACCCTGAATGACGGAGTGCGTGCCTACCGTGAAGATCATGGGGGTACTGTAGACTGTGGAGTCGATCAGGGTTCCGTCTTCGAGCCAAACCATAAAGTCGATGCGCACACTGTCTCCCCAGTGGACACGACAACTGGGGCCGTCGATTTCTGTGACGTCGGGGGAGTCGGTCCTCTGCTTATTCGTGTTCATGGGCCACCCTGTTTGTGTATAAGAGCCATAGCCATTTAGAATCAGAGCACTGAGAGCCGGTGATGATGCGCATCAATGACGGTCCTTCTTTCGGTTGTTCGCGAGGCGCAAGGACGACATGGGGTAAAGACGGACCGGGATGTCGGCGAGACCCCGATCATCATCAACCACTGGATCCGGGTCATGTTCCACGGCATACGGTTGCAACTCACGCCCGGTGTGCCGGCCTAATTGCCGCTTGAGGGAGGCGAGCAAGAGCTGGACGGTTTCGACTGATTGACCGATCGACCGAGCAATTTGGTCGAGAGGGTATCCTCTGGCAACCAGCCTGAGCACAAATGCATCCGACGGCGACAACGCTCCCGTCTCATGCGAGCGGAGCCGCTCCAGGTCATCGGACGATGTCGTGAATGCGGACGACAGGTACTGACGATCCGACAGAACGGCGTCGACTGCCAGAGACAATTCTGTGGCGGCGCTGAATCGGTACAGGACGCCCGACGCTCCGGCAGCAAAAATGGATTGCGCGCCGTCTGCATGCCGCATTCCGGTCAGAGCTACGACTCGGCAAGGGGGATGTATGTCACGCACGCGCCGGATTGTTCTCAGACTGCTCGTCTGAAGGAGATCGAGCATCACGACGTCCGGTCGGAGGCGATCGACCGCCTGCAGGAGCTGGTCTTCTTCCGCGCCGACGGTGTGAATGGTATAGCGGGCGTCTGCCAGCATCCGGCTATCTTCAAGAATCAGCGGATGGTATCCGGCCAGCAACAACCATCGGTGCCCTGAAGGATCGGACATTCCGCACCTCCTCTTTTCTAAAAACTTGAGTTATTCTTGCGGATTCACCCCCGCCGGAGAACTAGGAGAACGCCTGGTTTTCTGCGGCCTCGATCCCTAGCCCGCATAGTTCGCGACAGTTCGTTGCGAAATCGCTCAGGGGGAATGTTAAGGGACTCGTAACTCGTGCTCCTGGGCGTCGGTCCGGCCGCATATGTCCATATATGACGGAACAAGACTCGGGAAGAGAATCAGGAGGAAACCAGCCCGTGGGATACGGCGTATTTGGTGAGGTCGGCGGTGGTATGCAACCCGAGCTGTTTGCCGATGCGGGTCTTATGAAATTCGACCGTCTTGACCGAGACGCAGAGGATCGACGCGATCTCTTTGAGCGATCGGCCCTCTGCGACCAGTTGCAAGACTTCTCGTTGGCGGAGCGTCAACTGTGCCTGGGCTGATTCCAGAGTCTGCTTGCGCTGCAAAAGCGGCTCCAGCACGTCCTTGGCCAGCATGGGAGACACGTAGGTCTGACCGCGCAGAGCCGTTCGGATCGCCAGGAGCAGTTCCACGGCGCTCGCCCGTTTCAGCACATAGCCGGAGGCCCCTGCGCGAAAGGCCTCGGTGACATAGGTGGGATCGCCGTGCATGCTGAGAAAGACGAGTTTGGCGCCGGGAGCGAGTCGACGGAGTTGTTGGGCGGCATCGATGCCGTTGAGCAGGGGCATCGACAGATCCAGCAGAATAATGTCCGGATCCAGCCGAGGGGCGGCATCCAGCAACGCGCGCCCGTCCGCAACCGAACCGACGAGATCGAACTCCGGTTCCAATACTTTCTGCAGCGCCTCGACGAAGAGGGTATGGTCGTCCGCCAGAAGGATTCTTGATTTCTTCATGGTCGATCCGCCGGCCACGGAAGACGCACGGTCACTTCCGTCCCTGTTCCCACGGTCGAAGCCCACTCCAACGAACCGTTCAGCAGGCGCACCCGTTCCTGCATGCTCAGCATACCGAGTCCTGCCTTGCGTCTCCTGACTTCCTCGAAATCCATCCCAATCCCGTCATCGGAAATGATCAGCGCAATGCCCTCCGATGAATCGGCCAGTTCGACGCTGACGTGCGAAGCTTTGGCATGCAGGCCGACATTTCCCAAACTTTCTTGCGCGATGCGATAGAGACATGTCGCGATCTGCAACGGAATGGGAACAGCCCGGCGTGGCTTCGTAAATCGCGCTTTGAGGCCGGTGCGTTTGACGAAGTCGTTGAGATACCGTTGAAGCGCGACGACCAGTCCGAGATCATCCACCGTGGTCTGGTGAAATTGGTAGGCGAGCTGTCGCACATCGTCCGACAGCTCGCTCACATGCCGGCGGATGGTCCGGATCTGACGGCGAATGCCTGACGGGGAATCCGGAAGATTTCGGCTGAGCGAATCGAGTTGCAGGCCGATGGCGCCGAGGCGTTGATTCACGTCGTCATGGAGATCGCGTGAAATGCGGCGCCGTTCTTCGTCCTGAATCGTGAGCAACTTTCCGGCGAGGGTCCGAAGATCTTCCCGATACCGGTTTCCCTGGTCCCCTTCACGCTGCGATTCCGAGCCGTTCATGTCGAAAGACAGGGGCTTGTCGCAAGACTTCTCCATATCGTGGCCTTGCAGTCACCATACTGCGGCCGGATGGCTTACGCAACCCTGACATTGATATTCTTAGCCGAATTGTGACTGAGTCGATGATCTGTCGATTTGTTGCCAAGTAAGTGTGGGAAATGCGAGATCGTCGAAGCGGTCCGAGATGGCCGAGTAATTTCCGTGCCGCCCTCGATTCCATTTGTGATTTGATTCTGGACACACAGTGTCCGCGCTCATTCAAGAGAAATCACATGATCACGAAGTCGATGTGCGGATCCGTATAGACCCCGAGCCGGAGGCTCATTGCGGCGCATTCCAGTCAGGAGACAGAACACGAGGATCGGCAGAGCCTAGCCTTCAGGAGTCGCTGATAGACGACGGTATCGCGCGATCACTCTCCTTCCAATCCAAATCAGTAAGGAGGACAACAGCAAGGCCGCTGGCACAGTAAGTCCAGATAGAACGGCGTCATCCGCAATCCAACCTACGTGCGCGAGAGCTTTCCATACATAGCCAGCAAGGCCTGTGAGGTAGTAGGCAATCACAATCACTGATAGCGCTTCCACTGTGTGCTGGAGTAATGCCTGGTTGGTTGTCGTTTGGTCCATATTCCGGAGAAGACGAACGTTTTGTTCTTGCAACAATAGATCCGCTCTTGTGCGAATCATCGCGACAAGGCTTTGAATATCCCCCTGTAGCGCCATGATCCGCCGGGATAATTGCTGGTAGCCATCGGTGACGCCAGAAATCCGGTTGAAGACGTAATCCGACAAAGGCTGAAACGGTTGCCGTGGCTCTTCCCGGAATGAACGAAAGTTCGACTTGACGATGGTCATGTAGGGGATGGCGGCCGCCAATTTGTAGCGCATGGATTCAGAAAGTCGGGCGACTTCAAGAAAGCCACTGCTAAGCTTCTTGACCCACTCGTTTAAGGCTGAGGCGTTTGCCTCAGGCAATTGCGCCATGACCATAGTCTGCTCGACGAGATGTGCTTGTTCGAGTTGATGAATACGGTCGACTGCTCTTGTGAAGTCAGGCAGGGGAAGCAGGATCAGATGATAGTAGTTCTCGATCATCGCGATGCCATCGACTGTCTGCAGGATGTGTCGGTGCAACGACTCGCGACTTGGTGACGTGATGAGATATCGCTCTCGCCCATGGTCGTCCGGAGTGAAGCTTGTGAAAACCGAAATGTCCTCCCCGAAGAGTCGGCTTCCGTACACACGCGCACCCGGGAGCAACATTCGAATGGTATCCGCAGCCCAGGTGGTTTCGGTTTGGATGAGAATATCAAGGGCGTTGATTCGAAGGCCCATTGGTGCGAAAGGAAATTGAAAGTTAGGAAAAGTCAAAGGTCCGAGCTGCAGCAGTCCAAGCGGATTAGCTGGAATGTGCCAGACTTGGTAACTGTAATATTCGGTGTGAGCCTCCCAGACGATGATCAGCCGATCCCCCGACTTGTGAATCAGTGATCCGTACCCTAATTTCTCGCCGACAAAGGAATCGTCGCTCGAGATGTTGAGACAATCCAAGCACTGTTCGAACTCCTGGCGTGTGCGGTCTCGTTCAATGGGGGGATCTGTCATGCGGTAGGCCGTGTGGTGGATATGAGCCGGAGCACTGACCCACTCGTGCAGGAATCGTTTGGGTCGTTCGTGAACTCGTTGAAGAAAGACGTGGCGAGGGTCGGTTGGCATCGTGGACATGGGCAACTCCCTTAAAATCGAAACTTGGTCGGATAGTAGCAAGGTCTACGGATAGATTAATGGGGGGTGCGCGGCGTCGATGCAAACAACGCCGGGAATGATGCGGCAGAAAAGACATGATTAAATTATGAATGAGAGCCATCGTGGCTGGCGTCCTTCGAAGGCGTCAGGAGCACCATGATGTCGCCGGCCTCGAGGCGGCCGGCGAGGTCAAGTTCCGAGAGCGTCAGCATCCGGTCGCCTCGATAGAGTCTCAGCAGCACATCAGGCTTCAGATCGGCCGGAGTTTTCCCGACTTCCTCAGGCCGAACGGCTCGCTCGGCCAGGGCGATGTTGCCGCGCACGGTGAGCAGATCGTCGAGGTAGTGCACCATATGTCCTTGGTCCACGGCGGCTGCCATGATATAGCCGCCGAAGGTGGCGGGCGAGACGATGGCATCGGCGCCGCCCTGCTTGAAAAGTTTCACATTTTCCTCTTCTTTGGCGCTGACGATGATGCGAACCGTCGGGTTCAGATGCCGGGCAGTCAAGAGCGTCAGGGCGCTGGCATCGTCTCGGCCCGCCGTGATGATGACGGCTTTTGCTTTGTCGATGACGGCGTCGCGCAGAACGGACTCCTGTGTGGCATCAGCTTGGAACCCGGCGATACCGATGGAGCCGGCCAATCGCACCCGCGTTTCCAGTGTGTCGATAATGATAATCTGGTCGCTGCGTACGCCCCGGGCCATCAGCTCTTTCGCCGTCGAGAGGCCGGTATGGCCGAAGCCACAGACGATGATATGCCGGTTCAGCGATTCCTGGAGTTTCGTCATGCGGTACCCCTCCATATATTGCCGGATAATCAGTTGATAGGCTGTCCCCAGAAACAGAAACCAGACTCCCAATCGGATCGGTGTGACGACGAGCGCATCCAGCAGGCGAGCACTCGTGGAGACCGGCACAATGTCACCGTAGCCGACGGTCGATATGGTGATCATGGTGAAATATACAACGTCTGAAAACGAGATCTCGCCGTCGTGCTGATCACGCAAACCGTCGCGATCCCACCAGAGGAGACTCAGCACCAAACCGAAGAGTACAACGACCAAGGTGAATCGTGTCACCAGAATTCTGGCAGGGGACCAGGCATTGGGTGTGACGAGAATCCGGGGACTGCCTGAGTCGTTCCACCCTCCCCCGGCGATTTGAAATCTAGCCATCATGTCCCTCTCCGACTGGATGCTCCTGGGTGCCGGCGCATCGGATGCCGACGGTGCGGGATGTGGTTCGGCTCATAAATCAAGAAGCTCACCGCTCGGTTGATAACGGCGGCTCCCGCATTGGCTGTAGGTTCACGTTGCCGGTACGGATATGGAGATCCCGCTGAGGAAACGGAATTTCGATGCCATGCTCTTTGAAGATGTTCCAGATCATGAAGTTGAGCTCGCTCCGTAATACAGAGGGGGTGGTGGCATACTGCCGGGTCCAGACGCGCAAAATGAAATTGAGTGAGCTGTCCCCGAACTCCTGGAGCAGCGCATCCGCTTTCGGGTCCTTGAGCACCCCGGGATGTTGGCCGGCGACTTGGATCAGCAGCCGTCGGACAAGCTCCGGGTCCGATCGATACGACACCCCGACCGGAAAATTGAACCGCACGTTACGGTCCGTATAGCTCCAGTTGGTAACGCTGTTCGAAACGAACTCGGAATTGGGAACGATGATGGCGATGTTATTGTTGGTGACGACCGTCGTCGATCGCAACGAGATATTCACGACATCGCCCGTCACCGAACCGACTTCAATCCGGTCGCCGACTTTGATGGGACGCTCGATCAGGAGGATAAACCCGCTGACCAGATTGTTGGTGATGTTTTGCAGGCCGAAACCGACCCCGACGCCGAGGGCTCCAGCGACGATCGTCAGGGTGCTCAGGTCGATGCCGACCGACTGAAAAATGATGATCAATCCGATCGCAAGGACGATATACCGGACGATCGCGCCGATCGCGAGCCGTACCCCCAGATCGACATTGCTCTGGGACAGGAGCCTGGTGACGATCCACTGTTTCAGCCGGCCGGTGATCGAAAATAACAGCAGCGTCAGGATGACGAGAGAGACCAAGGTCCAGACCGTGACGGGAGCGTTGCCCGCGGAAAAAAGGGGGATGGCGAGGACCTCTTTGATCCGGGTGAGAATCTGTCCGAAGAGTTCCACTCTATGCTCCTAGTCCGCTGACGATGTTCCGGTTCTCTGTGCGGTGTCAGAGAGCCCGCCTTCTATCCCGGTATCGCCGTTACGATCGGTCGATCGCCCACACGACCGAGAAGAGCAGGAGATGTTGCTCGCGGGCCAAGCCCGGCACGCCGGGTGAGGTGTCGCCTCGCTTGAAAAACCCGCCTCCGACTCCGGTCGATTCATCGTATCGATGTTCCATCCGCAGCAGCGCCGTCTGCCACGGGTGAGACCACTTGTATTCGAGCGTGGTGGTCATGGCTTTCAGGAGCTGTTCGGACCCGGAAATACGGCCATTGCGGTCCCAATAAAATTCAGGCCGCAGCGCGACGCTCCAGGGGCCCTGCACATTCCAGCGGGCATAGAAGGCGCCGGCGGTCCACAATGTGCGAGGGTGGCCGGCCTGCTCCGCGGCATTCTCGGTGCCGACATCGTAGGCCAGGGCCAGGGTCCATGGGCCGTCCTTCCATTCGAGGATGCTGTCGGAAAAGAACCGCCAGAACTCGATGGCCGTGTTCGATTGATCCGCACCATAGTAGAGGTTCTGCGTCACCGTCACACGCGGCGTCGGTGTCCATTGAAGCTGGGTGCCGTAACTGGGTTGATTGTTGATGTGCGAGAGATAATTGTATCCGTTGATGATGTAGAGCCCGGTCTGCCAGGCCTCATTGACCCGATAGGTCGCGCCCAGGCCGAATACGAAGTACGGCGCGTTGTCGGCCATATAACTTCGAGTGTAGTTCAGATTGTAGCGTGAATAGATGGATTGATAGCCGATGTAGCTGTTGAAGAGGCCTGCGGTAAAGGTCAGGCCGTTGCCGACCGGCGCCAGGTACGAGACATTGGCCCGTGAAAAATGTTTCAGGTGCTCCGCATGGCCAACGGGCTTGTCGCGGCCTGGAATAGAAGGAGGGACAAGGCCCTCCACGTCGTTTCCCTCTTGGAGGCCGAACTCGAGGCCCCACCGTGATTGTACGGTCGCATCCTTTTTCACGAAGCCGACTGCCATATTCAGGGCCGGTTCATTGACGCTGGGTGTCGTGGTCTTGGATCGCCACAGACGGTTATCCGGGAAATTGAAATCGACGGCATGATTCACATCGATGAATCCTCCGTAGTGCCAGTCCGAGGTGGCAGGCTTCTCGGCAAGTCCTGGCGTTGGGTATAAGGCACCCGAAGCGAGCGCCAGGCAGACGGTTGCACGCATAGTCCGGTGCGTCCTTTCAGATCGAGGATCGCCTGGTGGTCTGATGGTAGGCCCGGCAGTCTGTTCGGTGGTGAGTCGCCGGAGGTATCGGGCCCATCGATGCCACGG
This sequence comes from Nitrospira sp., assembly GCA_046604365.1. Lineage (GTDB taxonomy): Bacteria > Nitrospirota > Nitrospiria > Nitrospirales > Nitrospiraceae > Nitrospira_D. The sequence continues at coordinate 135,727 of JBJACV010000004.1, read as the reverse complement.
AGCGCCGGAGGCTGCACTCACGCGCGGCCGCCTTTTGCCGATTCCACTAGCGTGACCTTCAACTCCGGAGCCTCCACCAAATGAAAGGTCGCCGAGGCAAGGGCGACGCGACCGTTCGTGCTCTCGATTTCTTCGAGGATACGGGTGAAGAGCAGGTCTTTGGTCACGCGCCGTTTCTTGTAGTCCACGACATAGCGCAATTTGAATTCCATCCAGTTGTCGTTGGCCGTTAAGAACACTCTCGGGTCGAGCTCCGCTGGGTCCACCCGGTATTGTTGAATCAACCCGGGCCAGCTGTTTTTCGCCTGCGTGGAATACTCGCCGGTCAGCTCGGCCAACACCTGCTGAAAAATCGATCGTGCCAAGCGATGGTCGCTGCCGTACTTCACCGGGATCGTAATTTCGTCCCAGAGAAAGGGGAAGTCTCCTGAATAGTTGAAGACCGGTTCTTTGAAGACGAAACTGTTGGCGATTTTCACGATGCGGCCGTTGTACAAGTCGGCATCCACCCACTGGCCGATCTCCATCATGGTCGTCCGCAACATGCCGATATCGATGACGTCTCCCTTAATACCACCGAGTTGAACTCGATCGCCGGTGTTGTAGAAATTACCGAATGAAATGGCCACCCACCCGGCGAGACTGGCGATGACCTCCTGAAGCGCGAAGGCAATGCCGGCGCCAGCCACCCCAAAGGCGACCGCCATCTTGCCGAGGCGGTCGCTGAAGATGAGCGAGATGATGATGATGCCCGTGAAGTAGCCCAGGAAGGTGACCATCTTCCTGGCGCGATAGAGGTTGCCTGGTTCTTGGACATAACGATTGAGGATTCCCTTGAAGAGTCTCACCAGCGCCATGACGACGAGGATCGCAGCTAATGTCGAGACCAGTTTGCCGACCGTGGGATCGAACAGCCAGCTCTCAACGAACTGCTGCACGGGCATGGTCATGGTTTGGGCTCTCCTTTCGGCGGACCGGCCTCGATCGGCTTGTTGAACCAGTTCCCCACATTCTCAATGCGAATGCCCGGAGTCTGATACGTCTTCGGCAAGTAAGAGTCCGGAATCGTGGTCTTGTTGCCGTCTCGAATGGTTGCGTAGTGAGGCGACATAATTTCCACGCCGCCTTCGTTGAACTTGTCCTGAATGTTCTGGTGCAGCTCGGCATAGATGACGGCCATCTTGTTGGCCTGATCCGTATAGGCGTTGATCTCGTAAGTCACATAGAAATCGTTCAAGCTGGTCTGGAGCACAAAGGGCTCTGGGTTCCGAAGGATGTGCGTGGTCGCGCGCGCCGCGCTGAGCAAGAGATCATGAACGGTTTTCCAGGGTGCGTCGTAGCCGATGGTCACGCTCGTGTGCAGAATCAGTCCGAGATCCTTGGCGGACGAACTGAAATTGATCAGATGAGTGCCGAGCACCATGGCATTGGGAATGGTGACGTCGACATTCTTAATTGTGCGGACCCGTGTGACGAGGAGCGTTTTCTCCATCACATCGCCGGTCGTGTCGGCAATCTTGACACGATCCCCGACTTGGAACGGCCGCATGTAGGTGAGGACAACGCCGGCGATAATGTTGCCGATTGCGGCAGCTGATCCCAATGAGATCAGGAGGCCCAAGAAGACCGAGATACCTCGAAAACCTTCAGATTGGGATCCCGGGATGTAGGGAAAACAAGCGATTGCGGCGAAGACGATCACCAGGAAGCGGACGATCTTGTAGGTCGGCTCGGCCCATTCCCGGTGGAATCCTGCGAAGGTGATGGCGCCGCGCCTGATTCCGGAAAAAAAGAGCGCAATCACCTTGAGGATGTAGCGGGTGACAACAATGATCACTGCAATGGACACGAGATCGGGGACATAGGTCGCAAAAGCCTGGCCGATGGTCTGGAGAGTGGACAACACCGCCGTAAACAGTGCGGCTGAGATGCTCCGCGTCCAGGGGAAGATGCCCAGCACAGTGGTCAGGTAGATATAGATGAGGATCAAAACGGCCAGGATGCGGATCGTCTTGACCGTTCCTGTCAGCGCGGCAGCCAGTTGATCGGCCGAGAGGAGTTCGACTCGTTGAATTTTCACTGGATGGAGAACGGTCCCACGCCAGCTTTCGATTTTGGCGTAGATCTTCGGGAACGTCTTATGAAAGAAGAACAGAATTGCAATAAGGATCACCGTGTCGAGCAGAGCGAGCACGACATCGATGATGAGGGAACGAGCGGAGAGCTGTTCTCTTGATTTGGCAAGCGCAGCCTGGATCTTCGCGGCATAGTCGGTTGCCACCGCTTGCCGGGTCTTCCCGGTCGGCTGGGCATCCCGATCCGTGACAGTCATCACCACCATGTCGCCGTATATGAGTTCGCTCATCGTTCCTTGATCGACGGTCGTGATGGGATAGATCCTTGTGAAGGGGTCATTTGCCAATTGCGTAAGGCGTTCAGCGATCGCGCGAGCCCGTTCTTCAGGAGTAAAGGGTCCGATTTTGTCAAAGATGACGAAGAGCGTTTCGTCGGCAAAGACGACTGACGTGCCCGCCGGCTGAGGCGGAGGAGTCTGACTCAAGACGGGGGGGGCGGTTTGTGCATGCAGCGCGTTCCCATCGAAGCATGGAGTGCCGAGCACAAGGACAATGGCGGCCATGAAGAGCCAAGAGTTACGGGAGGGTGATTGCGTCATCGTGAAGTTCTCCCAGGGGGCTGAGCGGATTTCGAACCGCATTGTGCCACAAGGATAGGACGTACGCTACTTTCCATGTTGGCACGGTCTGCAGTCCAGGCATTCTAGGGGTATTTGCTTGCGAAGCTTACAAGGCTCCCGCATAATCAACGGCCTGTACTACTTAGAGAGTGTTTCTCCCAAAGGGACGTGATCCGATGGAATCCTTGAGCGTCGAAGCAGTCCTCGGCCTGACGGGGTTGGTCATTCTGGTCGGCCTCGCCGGGGAATTGATTTTTACGAGGACCGGCATCCCGAGCGTGCTCTTTCTCATGGGGTTCGGCGTGCTGTTGGGCCCGGTCTTTCACCTCGCGGAACCGACCGTGGTGATGAAACTGGCGCCCTATTTCGGCACCCTCGCGCTGCTCATCATTCTCTTCGACGGCGGTATCAACCTCCACATTATGAAGGTGGCCAAGGAAACGCCGCTGGCCCTGTTGTTCTCGTTGACCGTCTTCAGCCTCACCATCGTGTCCATCATGGGGTTCTATGTGTGGTGGATGAAGGGCACATGGCTGCACGGTCTGTTGCTCGGGACCATCTTAGGCGGTACAGCCGCCGCGATCATCATTCCCGTCACCTCGAAAATGTCCTCGCTCCGCGATTCGGCCAAAGTGCTGCTGAGTCTGGATACTGTGATTTCCGAGGTCTTCGTCGTGGTCTTGGCCTTGGCGCTGATGGGTATGATTCAGCAGTCGGGCGGTACCGGGGGTGTCATTCGGGAGATCTTCCATGCATTCTGGGATGCGATGATGCTGGCCGTGCTGGCCGGAGCTCTGTGGGCGCGGTTGCTCGCATGGCTCAAAGGCCAACGGCTGTCATATATGCTCACGATGGCCGCGATCCTGGTGCTCTACTATGTTGCGGAGATGATCGGCGCGAACGGCGCCATCACGATCCTCCTCTTCGGGTTGGTCTTGAGCAACATGGAGTTTCTGATCGGGCGGTTGGCCAAGCCCATCCGAGGCTTGATCGGCTACGAATTGGACCAGGCGAAGTTCGAACTGGACGAATTTCTGAAGCGCATCAATGAAGAATTATCCTTTCTCGTTCGGACATTTTTCTATGTGCTCCTGGGCTTGATCCTGGATTTTTCCGCGCTCACCGGCAGTATCGCGGTGACGAGTTTGGGGTTCTTCGCCATCGTAGTCGTGGTGCGTGGGGTCGCCGCCGAAGCCTTCGGCCGCATGACCGACGCCTGGACCGGAAGCGAACGGTTCGTGGTCGCCGCGATGTTTCCCCGTGGTGTTGCCACGGCCGTCATGGCGTTCTTGCCGACAGCCTGGGGGATTCCCGATACCGAATTGTTTCCGATCTACGCGCTCACCGTGATCGCACTGGGCGTCGTCGGCATGACAGTCCTGTTGGCTATTCATAAGCGGTGGTCGCCGGAAGGCCAGCCGGAACCTGGCACAGTACCTTCGTCCCCATGATCTTTCGTCGGGGCTCATCCTGCCTCGCTGTCTGTTTTGTCCATGACGCTGGTTGAAACCATCACCATTCTTGTCTGCCTCTCGGCGGGATTCAGTTACCTGAATCACCGATATATTCGGCTGCCGGTCACCATCGGACTCATGGCGATCGCGTTGGGGATGTCGCTCGTGTTGGTGCTGCTGGGCAAGCTGGGAATCGGCATAGAAGCTGAGGCGGAAAGTTTTGTCCGCAGCATCGATTTCGACGAGACGCTCCTGCATGGGATGCTGAGTTTTTTGCTCTTCGCCGGCGCGCTGCATGTCAATCTGGACGACCTGCTGGAAGAAAAATGGTTTATCGGCACATTGGCCTGTCTGGGCCTGTTGGTCTCGACCGCGATCGTGGGCGCGTTGGTCTACCTCGTCCTCGGATGGATCGGCTACCCGATTCCGCTGATCGGCTGCCTCTTGTTCGGAGCCTTGATTTCACCGACCGATCCGATCGCCGTGCTCAGTATCCTCAAGAAGGTCAGTGCGCCTAAACAACTGGAAATCAAGATTACAGGCGAATCGCTCTTCAACGACGGCGTGGGGGTGGCTCTGTTCTTGGTCTTGCTGAGCGTCGCCGAGACCGGACAAGCCGAGCCCGGCTCCGTGGCGTTGCTCTTTCTACAAGAGGCGATCGGCGGCGCGCTGGTGGGGCTGGCGGCGGGGTATGGAGCCTACCGAATGCTGAAATCGATCGATCAGCATCATGTGGAGATTCTCATCACACTGGCCCTCGTGATGGGCGGCTACGCCCTGGCCGATCTGCTGCATACCTCCGGTCCCATCGCCGTCGTCGTGGCCGGCCTGTTGATCGGCAACCATGGGCGCCATCTGGGGATGTCTGACACCACCAGGGAGTATCTCGATACCTTCTGGGAATTGATCGATGAATTGCTGAACGCAATTCTCTTCGTGCTGATCGGGCTGGAAGTCTTGGCCTTGAGTTTCAAGTCGGAATATTTGATCGCCGGGCTGCTCGCGATTCCGCTCGTCCTGCTGGCGCGTTTCGTCAGCGTGAGCCTGCCGGTGCAGGTGTTCCGCTTATTCCAAGAATTTACAGGCCGCGCCACCTTGATTCTCACCTGGGGCGGGTTGCGCGGGGGCATTTCCGTCGCCATGGCGCTGTCTCTTCCGCCGTCCTCCTTCCGCGACGTGATCATCACCATGACCTACATCGTCGTGGTGTTCTCGATCCTGGTGCAAGGGCTAACGATCGGGCGGATCCTTCTCCCGTCTTCGCGCGGCACCGCCGCTGGTTAAGCCGATGCGAGCGCCTCTGCCGCTCGTTGAGGAACCGGGTGCGGGGTGAACGGCTGGTCGAGGCAGTGCAGGGGGAACGTCGGGGTCTTCCCGATGCGGCGGATCGTTTCGGTGATTCGCTCCGGCTTACCCCAATCGCTCCAGAGCACGCCGGTCAGTTCCATCACCGACACCAGCTCCGGGAGACGTTGGAGCAGGTGGGAAGAAAAATTATACGGTGGCATGTCCCGATAGGCAGCCTCCAATGCCGCCGATTCGTCCGGGGTATTCCAGAGGCGATCCAGTTGTTCGAAGCGGGGCATCATGTCGGGAAAACAAGCATGACCGGCTCGCCATAACGATTCGACGGTGGCCGTGAGGACCAGCGTGTTCCACAGGCCTCCGGCTCGGAGCGCGGCATCGGCTTGGACCACTCCCGGTTTTTCAAGGAATGACGAGACCTGGTGAACGGGAGAGGCGGGCGAGCCGTCCAGGCGCGGACCGCGCTGAATCCATCCATATTCCGTCTCCAGCCGATCCGGCTGGATGCCCAACAGCAACAAGCAGTCCGGCATCGCTTCGACGGAGGTGATGGTTTGCCTGACCGTCTCAAGAAACTGTCGTTCAGGATAGACAAAGTGGTCGGAGGGTTGGATCACGACCAGGGCCTGGGGATCGTGAGCCTTCACATAGGAGAGCGGAAGAAAGATGCCCGCCGCCGTGTCGCGGTTCGTCGGCTGCAAGAGCACCCGGCCGATCGGACGATGGCGCAATTGGGCGTCTGTCTCAGTCCTATGATGGCGGGCGGCGACGACCACCGTCCGCTCGGGCCCCGAGATCTGTGTGGCCCGGTCGATGGTATGTTCGAACATCGAGCGTTTTCCGACGAAGGTGCAGTATTGTTTTGGCCTGTGGCGGCCCAGCCACCGAAGCACGAGCGGCTTGACCCGTTCCCCCTCGCCGCCGGCCAATACGATCGACCATACATTTCTATTCGTGGTCTGTTGAGCAGTCATGATCCGGACCCTTCCTCCGGCATCGATCGCCGGTGTCTCAGTACAGTGGGTTATCGACATATCTTGTAACAGGCTATGGTCGGTCACGCGGGTCTCACCATCGCCATCGCCGCCGGCTGAAGAGCGCCAAGGACGAGGAGGAAGAGCCGCGTGGATGCCCGGCGCGTTTCCGATTGGTGACGATCGTGGCATCGACCCACTCGCCGCAGTTCAGGCAACGCCAGGCCGCCGCGCCGGGCTTTTCCCCGATTTCCAGCTGGAGGGAATCCGTAAAACTGGGCACCATAAAACCCCTGCATCGGGCGCAGGTTTCATACTCGATCACGGCGGATCCGGTAGAAGAATGACGAGATGTTGTCACGGCGGTGTCTCCTTTCTTGCTTCCTTCCGGCGAATAGCTGGGCCAGGTTCAGGTCATCCCAAATCAGCCGTCCTCCGGCAAGGGTCGTGAGCGGCCTGAGGGCAGGCGCTTAGGGAAACACGCTCATCGCATCCTCGGGTTTGGGCTTGCATAGGGTGGCAAGATAAACGGAGTCCGATCCACACGCCACTAGGGAATTACCTAGTGAGGAGTACAATAGTTACCGGTTGTGTCTGAATGTTATGAGTCCTATCCGTCTTGTTCCTGACCTGTGACACAAGATGTGGAGAAAGATCCAATGAGCGTCGCAAGGTCTTCGGGCCTTTCCAGTGATTTTTGGACTGCGAACTAGGTGCTTGCCTAGTGGGTCTACTGATTCCGGCAGGGTAGAGTCTGAGTCTGGTTCTTTCGCACTGAGGTGTAGGTGTCGGTGTCATCGTGCGCATCGTCATCGTGTTGGTCGTTGGTCATGGATCGATCATGGCGAGAACCTTCGCTCAACTCGGTTTTGCTTGCGTATTCGTCATGTCTTCATTCTCTAACCCACGAGAGAGGAGGGTAGTCATGAAGATCTCTCCAGGCACGCAAGTGGGCATGACGGTCGCGACTCTGCTGGCCGCAGCATCCTTGGCGTTCGCGAACCCGTCGATGTTGCCGAAACATCCGGGCTATCCGATGGGAAAGGCGGTCGATCCGATCAAAGGGCAATCGCTGGCCAACGATCCTGGGCAGCGCAATGCAGTCGGGGATGGGGCATTGAAGGACGCGGCAGTAGCGGATATCGATCACGTTACGCAACGTCTCGATCCCAACGAGCTCGACAAGCGGATCTTAGACAAGCCCGGTGCGGGCCTGTTACCAAAAGTCGACGGTCCACCCATCGTAATCGCGCCGCCTGTGAGTCAGGCGACGAAGGTGAACGCCGGGACCAAGTAACGGGTGCGATTGCCGGCGCGAGCGAACGGGTGTTGGTTTCCAAGCAAGATCCAGTGGCTTCTAACACATAGGAGGTGTGGTGATGGAGATGAGTAATCAACGCCGGATCGCAATGATCGGGATCGCCGCTGTCGGCGTGCTGCTGACGGCGGGGCTGTCCGCCTGTGAACAGAAACAGCCGATCGGTGAAGTCAAGAATGAAGCGCCTGCCGTCGCGGCCTCATCGGAACCTTCCGCCGAGGCGGCGAATCAAGAAATGCCTGCCGCCGAAACGGAGACGACGCTCATGGCGCCTGTGTCGTCAGCCGGCCGCCCGGCCAACGACGAAGGGGTGACTCACGCACGACAGGGACATTGGGATGTAGCGGAAGGCCACTTCAAGAAGGCCATTGAAGCTGATCCGAAATCGGCCGAAGCGCAATTCAACTTAGGGGTGGCGTTGGACCAGCTGGGCAAGCACGATGAGGCCAAGGCTGCCTTCGAAAAGGCCACCCAACTCGCTCCGGAAAACACCAGGATCACGGAATCCCCGGTCCTGAAGAAACACACGAGCACCTGAGCGAGCACCCATCGACGAGGCATGCCTTTTTGCAGGCATGCCTCACCGTCCGAGACTATGACCCTGTAAAGGTCGAAGGTCATGGATGCAGGGTTCGGCTTGTGGCGTATGTCCTCAACCGTATTTGCAGGGATTGCCCAGGTCATACGTCGGATCAGACTGGATCAACCGGCAAAAGGCCCTGCTTGTTCGTGACTGTCTGATGAGAAGCCGCCGGTAAGTATCTTGCCTATACATACCACGGCGGGTCGCGGTGGCCTCGTGGGCAGCCTCGCTTGGGTGGTGACGGGAGAAAGCACTGATGTGGCAAAGTCCGTCTGGATCCCATCCATGACCGGCGATTACGTTGTGCAGCCGCAGCATCTTACCGGAGAGAAGGCTCTCCGCTTCGTGGGCCGATTGCCCGACGAGCCTGCGCCATAACGTCCTGTCCGTTACGAGATGGCCCGATTCCCGTGACAATGCGGCGGCGCCGAGGTTGCCGTTTCTGCAGGCGCGCGACGTGAGCCGCAGGCCAGCACGCGTGCACAATGCGGACAGGTATCGTCGATTCGATCAAGTGCGCTCCAAGGAAGTCGATATTTGGTCAGGTAGTGGCGCGCGTCCATCCATTGGCCCTGCCCGCCTTCCGGGAGAATTTCATCGCAGAGGTATCCGCATCCGACACAGAAACGCACCAGTATGGACGTGATACGTATGGCATATGCGGGATGCGATAATGGGAGAGACAGATGGTATCCCGATGTTTCCCGATCGCGGCGGAGCACGATCCTGCCGTCCCGCGACATCCGGTCCACGGCGGCAAACACCTCGCTCCAGTCATGATGCAGAAGTTGCTGAACGATGCCGTCTAAGCTGCAGGGACCGGTTCTCTGTAAGACATCCAGGATCGTATCTTCGAGATTGTAGGTCGGGGCTTTCATACGCCTTCCCTCCGGACGGGGTGAGGTGCTGGTGCAGAGTAGGCTGAAGTGGGGACCGGGGTAACTAGGAGATTTACTAGTGTGGGAAGGAAAAACTACGAGCCCCTGTGGTCTTGTATGGTTTGTGGAAACGTCATAACCCAGCTTCCTGATCGTCGGGATCGGCGCGGCTGCCGGTGGGTTGGAATCCATGGAAGAGTTTTCCGTCACATGACGCCCAGCAGCGGAATGGTCTTCGTGGTCGTGTCGCATCAACATGCGGGTCATGTCAGTCTTCCGCCGGGTCTGTTCGGTACGTGTACGGCGATGCCGGTGGCAGAGGCGACAGACTCGCTCACGGTAGAACCGGATCATGTCTGTCTGTCGCCTGGAAGGTCCAATCTGGCCATGCGTCATGGAACCCGCTCGATCTGCACTCCACGGACACTCTGATCAAGTTTGCGATCGCCGAAGGTCTGGTGAGGGGAGAATCCGGTTTCCCCTAGCCTTCACTAGGACTAGGTTACTCTTGCTACGAATCTAGGCACGCTCCTAGTTCTCTTGCGGCTGCCGAACCCGTACATCTTTGGTATTGCTGGGGCACCTCAATCCGATTCCCCGCGTTGGGGGGGCTTGATCGAACGCCGGCTGCGACTGAGAGGGTGAGATCACGTCGAGGTGTGCATACGAACGGCCGTTGCGTGATCCGGGCAAGAGGGGGTGATCATGGCGGATACACGGATCGAAAGCAATTGCCAGCTCGTACGGTGGAGGTTGACACCGGTTCTGGTAGGGCTAGTTTTCGGCGCAGTACTGATGCTTTGGCCCGGAATCTTTGCCCTGCTTTTCTGTGTGCTACTGTCACTTCAATCTTGCCTTACGGAAGTTGGCGATGTCATGAAAAAGGGAAAACGGATTGTAAGTTGATCCAGCCATCCGCGGGGCAGTAGCGAGGGAGGTGTGATACCCACGGTTCTGGCGCTATTGGGAATGATGATCGCCGCAGCAGGCCTGTGGGCGATCGTATCTCCTGAGCGGTTCCACGAGTCTGCCGTGCAGTGGCTCTTGCCGGCCGGCAGATGGGTCGGTGTGATCCCTCGTGTGATCCTGGCAGCGGCATTATGGCTTGCTGCAGATGATGCGCGCACACCGGTGGCCTTCGCGGCCCTCGCGCTGGGGTTCCTTGTCGGGGGATTGGCGATCTTGATGACGGGAACCGACGGACTTCGCAGTCGAATCGAGAGGTTGACGCACCAGCCGGTCAAACTCGCGCGGGAACTGACACAGGAATGGGCGGTAGCCATCGTGGTGTTCGGTTGGTTTCTGGTTTGGGCCGTGGTCCCGGTTCTGCCGAACTAGTGAGGAAGTTTTTGGCGGTTCCATAGTGACAGCCCAGGATGAGACATATTCTGGATCTGAAGGGCGGCGAAGCTGTCTCGAAAGGAGGCGATCATGTCGCGCGGGAAATGGTGTGCAGGAGGTGCAGGGGTCATTCTCTGCGCGCTTATCGCGTGGGGAGCAGGTGTGGCCGGCGGGCAATCTGCAGGCAGCGTGCCGATCGAGACGGTCGCAGATTATATTCATGGCGTGCTGGAGTCCGATCGGACGTTTTACAGCGTCCATGTGGTCGAACGAATGCAACAGAGCGGCGCGATCGCGTCGTCGGAACAATGGCGCGCGGGAAACACACTGCCGCTTCCGGCGCAATTCTTCCAGGAGTCGTCGAACTTGGCGGCGTTGACGGGAGTCAAGGTGCGATACCGATTGATCGGCCTCTATCCCATCAACAAGCTCAATGCGCCTGCCAACGAATTCGAGCGGAAGGCACTTGAGGCGGTGATGGCACACCCTGAACAACCCTATAAGGGGCTGGTCAAGGAGGGGAATACCCGGTACTTCCAGGCTGTCTATGCCGACCTCGCGGTTTCGCCCGTGTGCGTGAGCTGTCACAATGCCGACCCGCGCAGTTCGAAGCATGACTACGCACTGCACGATGTGCTGGGCGGCGTTGCGATCTCCATTCCGATGCCGGAGTAACCGCGCCGTTCCGTCAGGGACCGCGGGGATGGCCAGGGCGGGAGAAGACGAATCAGGCCGTGCTTTCCAGATTTAATTTCAGCGCGAGCAATTTCAGCAGGTCTTTCAACGTCACCACGCCGGCGAGACGGTCACCGTCCAGTACGAGCATTCTGGTGGCGCCGGTCCGGTTCATGATCGACAGAGCGGCCAGCGCGTTGGTATCGGCGGCAATCGTATTCTCCGCCGAACAGGGCGTGACGATGTCTCGAACCGTGAGCTGTGTCCACTGATCACGCGGGATGCCGGAGACCTGCTTCGAATGGACGCACCCGATCAGGCGCTCGTTGTCCATCACAGGGTACATCTCGTGCCGTGAACGGTAGAAGTGTTCGTCAACCAGTACATCGAGGGCGAGATCCGATGGGACGGTGGCAGGGTTCGGCGTCATGAACCGGCGAATCGTCTCTCCGTCGAGCTTGGTGCGCGCGACCATCTGATAATACGCAGTTCCGGCCGCTGCCCGCAGGAACAGACCCAAGATGAACCACCAGATACCGATGATGAAGTCGCCGGTGATTACGTGGAAGATTCCCGACAGAATCAGTGCAAGGCCGAACCAGGATCCGATGCGGGATGCCCAGCGGGTGGCCCGAGGGAGATCCTGTTTCCAGTGCCATAAGGCTGCGCGAAGCACACGCCCGCCATCCAGAGGAAAGGCCGGGATCAAATTGAATCCCCCCAGAAGGCTATTCACAAACGCCAGATATCCGATCAGGCCCAACGGAACAATCGGCAAGTGGATGCGATATCCGGCCGCGAACGCCAGATAGCAGACGGCGCTCAACGCAAAGCTCGACATCGGGCCGGCCATGGCCGTCAGCCACTCCGCCTTCGGACTGGGAGGCTCTTCCTCCATCCGCGCCACCCCGCCGAAGATGAAGAGGGTGATGCTCTTGATCCGCAGGCCGTAATGTGTGGCGACCAGTGAATGGGCCCATTCGTGAAACACGATCGATCCGAAGAGACCCAGCGTCCCGAACACCCCCATCCACCAATAGGTAACATCGGCGAGGCCGAGGTAGTATTCGGGAAAGTATCCCTGCGCAAGCGACCAGGTGAGAAGCGGCGCCAGAAAGATCCAGTTGAGATCGATCCGGATTGTAGACCCGTACAGTTCAAACAGCGTGGCGCGTGTGCCGAACATGGATGTTCCTTCGCCAGCAGGATGCTGAAAAAGTCCGCCAGCGGCGTTCTCGCATCGCGCAGAGGCTCAACGTACCGAAGCGTACGCCTCGCCTCTTTGCTTGCTGCGGCCTTGCTGGACGGCCATTTTGAGCATCCTGCCTAGCCCGTTGGTGTCTGTCTCGAACCGTAATACCCGTACCGTCATCCACACCAGCTGCCGATCGATCCGATTCGCGTGATACGGTATTCGCGTTATGCCGCGGGAACTGTGCATGGTTCATTGAGGCTGGCAGACCGACGCCGCTTCTCCGATCATGCCTGACGGTAGCGGCCGGTATCAATGTGCCTGGTGCATCTTGCAACAGAGGGTTTACCGGATCTGGGGCGTTTTGCCTGATGAGCGAGATACAGGACTATCGTAATACCCGCTCTTTCAATCGACTCGAAGCATGCCCTGCTCGAAGCTCTCGTCTCCCGGATGGCATGAGGATTGCGCAGTTGTTTACACTGCCGGGAGTGTTTCGACTCCGATAGGTATCGACGAGTCCATTGGTTTTCATGCGCACAGATCGGGCGGTCCGATTGTCGCGGAAGGCAGCACAGGGCCCCGACCCCCGTCCTTGGTATCGGCCGGTCTGGTCGGCCCGCAAGGACTAGGAGGCTGATGAGGGTCTTGGAATTGCCTCGGCGGACGTGGATTCGGACCCGCTAGACGGCTCGCCCCGCGTGACGATTGAATTGTTGACGTAACCGAGCCGCAGAACAGGAGGCAGGAAATGAGTCAGCAGTGGACTGTGCTCACGAACGAATTGGTGGCCGAATTGGCATCACGCCATGAACCGCCGTGTCTCTCGCTCTATCAGCCGACCCACCGGCGCCATCCCGATAATCGGCAAGACCCGATCCGGTTTCGCAATCTTGTGAAGGAGCTGAAGATCTCCCTCCAGCGGACGCATCCGGCTGCCGAAACCCGGCTTCTTCTGGAACCGTTTGACGCACTCGCCGACGATCATGACTTCTGGACCCACACACTGGATGGGCTGGCCGTGCTGGGCGGGCTCGGCTTGTTTTATGTGTTCCGACTGCAGCGGCCGGTCTCCGAATTGGTGGTCGTGGCCGACAGCTTTCACACCAAGCCCTTGCGGCGCTTCCTACAATCGGCCGATCGCTACCAGGTTCTCGGGTTAAGCCTCCACAAGATCCGACTCTTCGAGGGGAACCGCGATGTGCTCGACGAGGTTGCATTAGCTGCGGGCGTTCCGCGGACGCTCACCGAGGCGCTGGGCGACGAGCTGACTGAGCCGCACCTGACCGTCGCCTCCTATGGCGGCGTCGGCGGGGCCCACACGCCCATGCACCACGGTCATGGCGGGAAGACGGACGAGGTCGACATCGACGCGGACCGGTTCTTCCGTGCGATCGACCGTGCGGTCCTGGAGCACCATTCGCGACCGTCGGGCCTGCCCCTGATGTTGGCGGCGTTGCCGGAGCATCATCATCGGTTTCACCAGGTCAGCCACAACCCGTTTCTGATGGTGGAGGGGCTCGCGAGCAATCCCGATGCCCTGTCGATCGATGAACTCCGGCAACGCGCCTGGCAGGTGGTCGAGCCGCAATATCACGCGCGGCTGGCGGCACTGGCCGACGAGTATGCAGCGGCCAAGGCCAAGGGGCTCGGCAGTGACGACTTGGCACAGGTCGCCCAGGCTGCGGCCTCTGGGCGGGTGGCCACGCTGCTGATCGAGGCCGACCGCCAGATTGCCGGCCGCTTCGATATTGGGACGGGGCAACTCGACTTTGAGGAACGGCACCACCCGCGAGTCGACGATCTGCTCGGCGATCTGGGCGAGTTGGTTGGGAAGAGAGGCGGACGGGTGCTGGTGATTCCGGCCGAGCGGATGCCGACGCCGACGGGATTGGCAGCCATCTACCGGCATTGAACCAACCACATTCACAGGGGAGCACACCATGCAGATCCAAATCAATACGGACCGCAACATTGAAGGCCGCGAGGCGTTGACCGCTCATGTCAGGGGCGTCGTGGATAGTGCCCTGGACCGGTTCAGCGATCATATCACGAGGGTAGAAGTGCACTTGAGCGACGAGAACAGCGACAAGAAAGGTGGCACTGACGACATGCGTTGCGTGATGGAAGCCCGCCTCGCGGGACGCCAGCCCATCGCGGCGACGCATCAGGCCGCCACGTTGGACCAAGCCGTCGACGGCGCGGCCGGCAAGTTGACCAGATTGATCGAGGGCACCCTCGGCCAACTGCACGATCAACAGAGGCGCAGGACCGATCCACCTCAGCCCGGGCCGATACTTCCGAAGAAGTGATGCGCGACACCCATGTGGAGGATGCCGGTGAGCCAAGACCACTATCCCATTTCAGATGAGTTTCGGACACACGCCACATCACCGAGCAGCGCTATCTGGAAATGTATCGACGGTCCGTTATTTAGAGGAGTCTGGAGGACGGAACCAGTATAAAACAACACAATGAGAGGCGAGGGAGGACATGGTAGGGGCGATGTTTATCCCTTGGGGGATCTTTCTGGCGAGCGCGGCGGTCATCGTCTATGCCGGGACGAAACTCTCCCGTTATGGCGACCAGATCGCGAACTTGACCGGCCTGGGCGGTCTCTGGATCGGGGTCGTGCTGATGGCAGGTGCTACGTCGCTGCCGGAAATCTTCACCGATGTCAGCGCCGCGCTGATGGACGAGCCCAATCTCGCAGCGGGCGATCTGTTCGGCAGCAACATGGCCAACATGCTCATTTTGGGCATCATCGATCTAATGCATCGGCAGAAGCGGGTCTGGCAACAGGCGGCATTCGAACATGCCTTGAGTGCCGGCTTGGCAATCTTCCTCACGGGGCTTGCGGCATTTTTCGTGCTGTTCGGGCTGGACGTCAAACATGGCGTCATCGGATTGGGGAGCACGCTGTTGCTTTGCTTCTATGTCCTGGGCATGCGGATGGTCTTTACCCAAGAAAGTACCAAGTGGCGGCAACTGGAGCGGGAGAAACTTGCCGAAGGCGACACCGAGGACACGTCGAAACAACAGAACACACGCAGGGAACTCCGGCACGCCTTCTTCAGATTCGGGGCGGCTGCGCTCGCCCTGCTCGTTTCGGCACCGTTCCTTGCCGGTTCGGCGAGAGCAATCTCGGAACAGTCAGGTGTCTCCACCACGTTTGTCGGTACCGCATTGCTTGGGATTACCACGTCGTTGCCGGAATTGGTCACGGCCATTGCGGCAGTGCGACTCGGCGCGTTTGACCTCGCAGTCGGTAATCTATTCGGGAGCAATGCGTTCAACATGGCGGCCTTCTTTTTTGTCGATGTGGCGTTCAGCGGGGGACCGCTCTTCAATGTCTTATCCGATGCCAGCGCGATGACGGCGCTATGGAGTATCCTGCTCATGAGCACGGGGTTGATGGGCATCATCTATCGGGTCGAGCAGCGGTATCTGCTGATCGAACCGGACAGCCTGGCCATCATCCTCGGCTACTGCCTTGGACTCTGGTTGCTCTTTCAGTGAATGCTCTTTCCCCGTACGCGTCGAGACGCGGATCAGCTTTCAGGACCGCCCGTATAATAGACTGAACAATCAGGTTCTCTTCTTTTTGACAAGGCGCTTTTCTATATAATAGGACGTGCTCCGTCCTGTGACCACTGGCCATTGGCGCTCGCCAGAGCTCACTCACGTTTTGTTTTCACTCATACCGTAGCGCCTCGATCGGATTGAGCTTCGAGGCCTTGTTCGCCGGATAGAGACCGAAGAACAGTCCGACGGCGAGCGAAAACAGAAAGGCGGCGATCACGGCGTCGGTGTTGATAATGGTCGGCCAGCCGATCATGGCCGTGAATAACCTGGCGATACCGATGCCGGTTCCCACGCCGACCAGGCCGCCGATCGAGGTCATGATGACCGCTTCGATGAGAAACTGCAGCAGGATATGCGCGCGTTTGGCGCCCACGGCCATCCGCAATCCGATTTCGCGAGTGCGTTCGGTCACGGATACCAGCAGAATATTCATGATGCCGATGCCGCCGACGATCAACGAGATCGAGGCGATGCCCATCAGCATGAGCATCATCGTCCGGCTCGTGCCGGCCAGCATCTTCGCGATATCTTCCATGGTGCGGAGGGTGAAGTCATCCTCCTCCGATGGGTGCAGCCGGTGTCTCGCTCGCAACAGGTCTTTAATATCCTCCGCAACGGCAGGAATATCGTTCCGTGTCTGGGTCGCAACAAGGATGATCCCGACGGTTCCCAGAAATTTGGTCCCCAGGACCTTTCGTTCGGCCGTCGAGAACGGGAGCACCACGAAGTCGTCCTGATCCTGGCCCGTGACGGACTGCCCTTTCGATGCCAACACGCCGATGACGCGGAGCGGGACGTTTCTGATCCTGATCTCGCTTCCCACCACGTCTTCTCCAGGCTCAAAGAGGTTCTGAACGGCGGTTCTCCCCAGCACAACGACTTTGGCTGCGGAATCCAGGTCCGATTGCGTGAAGAAGTTGCCTTGCGCGATGGGCCAGTTCCGAATATCGGGAAAGGCAGGGGTCGTTCCGAAGACGACCGTACTCCAGTTTTTGTTGTCCCGAATGACTTGAAGGACCGATCGCGTGCCGTACATGACGGTGGCGACGCCCGCGACCTTCTTTTCGATCTCCTCTGCATCCTCTACGGTCAGTGTGGAGACTGAACCGAGTCCGCCGCGCACGCCGCTCACGGTCGTCGCCCCCGGGACGACGATCAGTACGTTGGTGCCCAGGCTGGTGATTTCAGACTGCACCGACGCCGTGGCGCCCTGGCCGAGGCTGACCATGGCCACGACCGCCCCGATGCCGATGATAATGCCGAGCATCGTCAATCCGGCGCGCAAGGGATTGCGGCGGAGAATCCGGAAAGCGGAGAGCATGGTGAGCCAGAGAAAGGACATGTCGGTTCTTTTGGTTATGTAGTTTGTCTCGTTTGTTTGGTTTCAATAACCCTACAAACCAAATCAACCAGACGAACCAACCAAACCTGTTTCATTTCACTTTCGGTCCGACCTCGAATCCCGGCGGCAACTTCTTCTCGGCTTGGGCATCGGGGGGTTCGATCCCGACGATGACTGCATCGCCTTCTTTCAGCGCGCCCTTGACGATCTCCGTGGAGAGGGAATCGGCAATCCCGGTCGTGACTGGCACCTGTCGGACAAAGCCTGTGCGGTCCACAACCCATACTCGTGCCGCCTTGCGATCGACCGGCACATCCGGCATCCGGAACCGTAGTGCGCCGTTCGGAACTCTGAGGGGATTTTCCCTCTCTTCCGTCACGATCGTGACGTTGGCCGTCATGCCCGGTTTGAGTTTGAGGCTGCGATTGTCCACCGTAATCACGACGTCATAGGTGACGACGTTTTGAATACTGATCGGCGCATTCCGGACTTGCGTGACGATTCCCTCGAAGAACTGTTTGGGATAGGCATCGACCCGGAAGTTGGCCGGTTTGCCCTCGACGACTCCGCCGATGTCCGACTCGCTGACGTTGGCATTCACCTGCATCTTGGTCAGATCCTGGGCGATGACGAAGAGCGTCGGCGTTTGAAAACTGGCGGCCACCGTTTGGCCCACATCCACGTTGCGAGACACCACGATGCCGTTCACCGGTGAAGTGATCGTCGTATAGCCGAGATCCAATTCCGCGGAGGACAGCGTGGCTTGCGCTTGATCCAGCTGGGCCTGTGTCACCTCAACGTGTGCCTCGGCATCACGGTAATTGGTTTCGGCCAGATCGAGATCGGCCTGCGAAACAAAGGCCTCCTGTCTCAGCGCAGCAATCCGGTCTCGTTCCCGTTTGCGCTGTGCCGCCATGTTCTTCGCTTTCGCCAGGTTACCCCTCGCACTTTTCACCGCGGCGCGGGCTTGGCTCACACGGGCCTTGAAGGGCTGCGGATCAATCTGGGCCAGGGTTTGTCCCTGCGTGACAGCGGAATTGAAATCCGCAAACAGTTTGGCGATCTTTCCCGACACCTGGCTGCCGACCAGGACCGAGACGACTGGATTGACCGTCCCGGTAGCTGTCACGATGGCGCTGATGGGGCCACGGTCCACCGGCATCGTTGTGTATTTGACCGGCGAAGGACCGGCGGTCCACCAATACCATAGTCCTACTCCACCGACGACCGCGGCTATCACGAATCCGACCAGCCCAAGCCAGGGAGGTCGTCTCAAGCGCGCGGGGAACGGGATGACTGAATTCGATCGCCCATCCTCAGGCAATGGGTCCGGCCGATGATGTGCCGGGGGAGTCACGGCTTGGCGCGACACCACTTCAGTCACGGGAACATGGCGGGTCGGTTCTTCAGGTTCGATGGACATTGTCAATGGACCGTTTCGATGGGACCATGGAAGCGTCTCTGCAGGAACCGGGTCACGAGAATTTTACGGCCTTCCTCAAGCAACAACAGTGTGAGTGAGCCCAGAACAAGAGGTCCGAAGATCCACAATGGTAATGGACTGGTTCCAAAAATCTCGTTCCCCGCCGATGTGTAGGCAATGAGGGCGAGGATGGTGAGTTCGATAGCGATGCCCCACACCATGAGTGGGTTTGAGAACCAGGCGAGTTTGAAGACCGAGAGGCGTTCGGACCGGCAAGCAAAGACGTTGGCGACTTGCGCCAGGACAATTCCGGCAAAGGTAACCGTCGTTGCCTGCTTATATAAAGGAGAGGACCAATCAAAATGGGTTTCCCAGGTCCAACCGTTGGCGAAGAGATAGAGGAAGAAGCCACCCATCGCCACTGCAGACTCGATGAGACCGAGGAAGAGATAGGCGCGCAGCAAGAGCGGAAGACTCAGGAGCCGTTCGTTTCGCGGGCGAGGTGGACGTTGCATCACGTCGCCTTGAGGCGGCTCGGTACCGAGTCCGATGGCCGGGATCATGTCGGTTCCGAGATCGACCGCCAGGATCTGGGGGATCGTGAGGGCGAGCGGCATGCCGGCGAAACCATAGCCGACAAACGGCACGATCTCAGGGACGTTGCTGGCGAGAATGTAGGTGGAGAATTTGCGAATGTTCTCGTACACCGTGCGGCCCTCCTCGATCGCATTCACAATCGTCGCGAAGTTATCATCGAGAAGAATAATGTCGGCAATTTCCTTGGCGACATCCGTTCCGGCGATGCCCATCGCGACACCGATGTCCGCCTGCTTCAGCGCCGGCGCATCGTTCACCCCGTCGCCGGTCACGGCGACGACCTCGCCCATCTGTTTGAGCGTAGAGACCACCCGCATCTTGTGGCGCGGGGCCATGCGGGCAAAGACCGGGTCCGGCTCACCCTGTTGAGATGGTGTCAGGAGTTGCCGCAGGCGCCCGTCGCTCATCTGGTCCAGCTGCGATCCCTCGATCACCGGGACGAATTCAGCCGGTTGCTGTGCGACCTGATCCGGCACGAGGCCGATCTTGCGTGCAATCGCCAGTGCTGTGAGCGGATGATCGCCGGTGATCATGACGACGCGCACACCGGCTTGCCGGCATTTGGCGATTGCCTCAGGCACCTCCCGGTGGGGTGGGTCCATCATGGCCACAAGTCCGAGGAACGTCAGGTCCGCTTCAACCGTCTCCACTTCGATGTGTTCGGGTTGGTGGGCGATGTCACGCATGGCCACGGCAAGCACACGGTAGGCCTGCTCGGCAAACGACCGGCTCTGGCTCAAGACCTGCGCGCGTTCCTCGGGAGTCATCGGCACGGCCTGTCCATGGATCAGGGTCCTGGTACAGAGGCCCACAACCGATTCGGGAGCGCCTTTGGTGAATGCAACCAGCCGTCCTTCCACCCAGTGCAGGGTGCTCATCCGTTTACGATCGGCGTCGAAGGCCAGTTCTCCCATGCGTCTCAACGGTGACCGGTGGGCCAAGTCATGCTCGACGGTAAATTCCAACAGCGCGACTTCGGTGGGATCACCGGTGAAGTCTCTGCGTCCATCAGGCCGCCGGATGCGCTGTGCGTTGTGGCAATGGAGGAGCGCATCGAAGAGAGGTTGCCACCGTTCGGTGTCGACCCCGCGGATCAGGCGGCCTTGGGTAACGAAAGCACCTTCCCGCGATTCGATGACAAGCCCATCGGCGTAAAAGCGATCCACCTTCATGCGATTTTCCGTCAGCGTGCCGGTCTTATCGGTGCAGATCACCGTCGTGCAGCCGAGGGTTTCGACGGAAGGCAAGTGTTTGACCAAGGCGTTGCGCTTTGCCATGCGCTGGCTGCTCATGGCGAGGGCCAGGGTGACGGTTGGGAGCAGGCCCTCGGGCACGTTGGCCACAATGATGCCGATTCCAAAAATCGCGCTGATCCAAAAGCCGAGCCCTGTTCCTAATCCGATCAAGAAGAATACGGCTCCCATCATCAGGGAAATAGCGGCGACAACACGGGTGACCGTGATGATCTCCTTCTGCAGAGTGCTGGGGCCGGTTTCGACCGTCGAGGTGAGATCGGCGATTCTCCCGAACTCCGAGGCCATCCCGGTGGCGAAGACCAGGGCGCGGCCGTGTCCGGAGAGGATGGTCGTGCCGGCGAAGACGAGATTCGGGTGATCCAGCCAATGTCCATCTTCCACGGGCTCTGCGGTCCGCCGCTTCGGTTTCGATTCGCCGGTCAAGGCGGCGTTGTCCACTCGCATTCCCGCGGCTTCGATGAGGCGCGCATCGGCCGGCACCCGTTCTCCTTCCTCCAGGATAAGCACATCGCCCGGCACAATCTCGCTCCGAACAGTTTCGACGGATTGTCCGCCTCTTGTGACCCAGGCTTTGTCCGGCAATAATCGGTGGAGAGCCTGCACGGCTCGTTCTGCCTTGTATTCCTGAAAGAAGGCAAAACCGGCGTTGATGATGATGACGCCGAGAATGGACCATCCTAGCGTCGCCATACCCTCGCCCGGCTTCATGTAGTCGGCGGCAAAGGCCAGACCGGCTGCGACCCACAGGAGAATGGCGAGAAAATGAGTGAACTGACGGAGGAGCCCACGGAGGATCGAGTAGTGATCCGGCCCGGCGAGAATGTTTGGTCCGTACTGAGCCAGCCGCCGTTGTGCGTCGTCGGGCGAGAGGCCGCTGCTCCCGGACTCCAGCCGTTTCAGCGCCTCCTCGATCGGAAGCCGGTTGATGTCGTGGTATCGACAATCAGGCACGCGCGCCTCGCACGATGAGGATCGAGCATGGCGCATGTCGCAGCAGACTCTCGGAGACGCTGCCGAGCTGGAGCCGCTCCTGATTGGAGAGGCCGCGCGCTCCCACCGCCAACAGATCGGCGAGGCCATCTTGTGCCAGCTTCATAATATGGCCCACGACGTGATTCTGCTGAATGTCGGTGAAGACGGTGTAGCCTTCTTTCAAAAAGTCTTCCCGCATGTCGGCCACTACGCGCTCGGCGCGTTCGACCGCCGGACGCACGAGGATTTCCCTGTCCGATTCGGAGACGTAGCTGCCGGCGAGTTCGGTGAGCGGGGATTCCACCGAAGAGAAGATTGTGACAGTCACGTCTTCCGGAAGGAGCCCCGCTCTCAGGAATCGGGCCGCTTTCCGCGAATGCTTCGAGTCATCGACAGCCAGGACCACGCGGCGCAGCTGTTTCATCGGTCGTTTCACGACGAGAACCGGGCAGGCCGCCAGCGAGGCTACCTGCCGCGCGATGCTGCCGAGGAGGAACCCCTCGATGTCGGTCAAGCCTCGCGTGCCCAGTACGATCAGATCCGACCGCTCTTGCGCCGCGCGCCGCACAACGGTGGAAGCAGGAGATCCGTGGAGCAACAGTGTGCGCACCGTGGTGCGGGGCCGCGCAGCCGACTGACTCAATGCCACCTCCGCATGGCCGGCGGCACGGCGCAGAATATCTTCGCCGGATTTCTCCAGCGCCGCCTTCGCGCCCCGATAGGTCGCCACGTGGGGTGCGCCGACAGGCTTCAAGTGCCGTGTGTCTGCCACGTGCAGCAAGGTGACAGCGGAGAGGGCATTTCGTCCGAGGGCGCCCACCGATTCGATGGCCCATTGCGAGAATTCCGATCCATCCACTGCGCAGAGGATTTTCATGGCTGCTCCCTCCTCTTCTCGTAGCCTGCCGATTCGCGCACGCGCGTTCGGGTATCCAATCTGCATTGGGTATGCCTGTAGTGAGAGGTGCAAAGAAGAAGGAGTCAGCCTATTACCAGGGGTTAGAGGGTGGTTCTATCGTAGGACCAAAGCGGAGCTGCGGCGTTTTGCAGCAGAGCGGACAGTCCCACTGTGGTGAATGGCGTCAGTATTTATGCGCGACGAGCAGGAAAGGCAAAGCGGGCGGGATACAAGGGTTTGGGGTCCGAAGGCCTGGATGTTCCAAACTTCGAGCTTCCGATCGCGCATTTCTCGCCCGTCCCGCCCGTCTTGCTTGGCTATTCTGCTAGAAGGAGGGGATACATGCCGACGAAGAAAAAGATGCGAGTTGTTAAGAAACAGGATTTTGTTTCGACGACTGTCAAAGAGGTGATGGAAACACGGGTGCAGTCCGTCCATGTTCGTACCAAGGGTGACGTGATCGCATCATTGATGATCGAAGGGTTCGGCGCGGTCCCGGTCATCGACAAGACGCGAACGCTCATCGGAATCGTGAGCGAACACGACTTGCTGGGCGCGATCGACGATGGGCAGAGCCTTGGCGCCCTGACGGCCGGGGATGTTATGACGGGAAATCCCTATTCCGTCCGTCCGGAAACCGAGCTGGGAACGCTGGTACATGTGCTGCGCGCAAGCGATCTCGTCCGCGTGCCCGTGGTCGATGCAAAAGACCGCCTGGTCGGCATCATCGCCCGGCGCGACGTGCTGAAAACATATCTGTCCGTCGGTTCAATGAAGAGAAAGTGAGGAAAGACGATGCGACAAACCGAATTCTTCATGAAAAGCTGCGATCCGAAAACCTTGACCGTCGGACAATTGATGCAGGATGCCATTACGCAATGCACCACTCGCACCGACGCCGCGACGATTGCCCACCTGATGACCCATCGCAACTTCGGGAGTCTGCCCGTCGTGGAGGACGATGGGATGCTGGTCGGCATCGTCACGGAGTATGATCTTCTGCAGGCGATGATCGACGGCCGTGATCTTCGGAAGATCATGGCCACGGAAATCATGTCCATCCACCCTGTGACGGTCACTGAAGACCAGACACTTGCCCAAGTAGCGGATCTGTTCCAGGACCGCCATGTGACCCGTGTTCCGGTGGTGCGTAACAAGAAACTGGTGGGGATTTTGGCCCGTCGCGACCTGCTGTTCGGCTATATGAAAGCCTCGCAGTACTGGTCTTAACAGGCTGTTGCAAAAGGCCGCCAGCGGCGTTCTCGTCTCGAATGCATCCTCAACGTACTCCAGAGGGTACGACTCCGGTGCATTCATCGGCTGGGGCCTTGCTGGACGGCCTTTTTGAACAGCCTGGCGTGTATGATGTCGTCGTTCCTTTGGTCACATTTCAATCTTGTTTGGTGCCTACATCATTGAGCTTTTCCGCGGTCTTCCAGGAGGGAGAGAAGATCGTTATTCGTCAATGGTCATTCGTCACGCGGCGACACGCTCCGGTCGAGCTCGTCTCATGGTTCCCGCTTCTCGAGGAATGTGCATTCTGCTCCTCGTTATTGCGATGACGGGTATTCCCGCTGTCTCACAGGCAGAACTTGCCAAGAAACTCCACGGCCCCTGCGCCGTCGTCTATCCGAGCGATGCGGCGGCGGAGTGGGACTGCAGGACGTTGCGCCCGAAGGAATCCCTGGAAACATTGTTCGGCGAATATTGGATTGATGTGGCGCGGTTCAATCGAATCGACCGTCGTCATGCACACGCCGGCGTGACCATCAAAGTCCCGAGACGGATCGAGGATGCGGCGAATTTTCAGCCGATGCCCTTGTTCTATTCGCCCGCAGAACAGGACGAGCAATTCATTCTAGTCGATTTGTCGGAACAGTTTCTCGGCGCCTATGAATACGGCGCGCTCCGGTTTTCACTTCCGATCGCCTCCGGCAACGGGCATGATCCCACGCCGACCGGGGAGTTCCCCCTCTCAGCAGCCCATCGCCGCCATCAATCCAGCCTCTTTACGGTCGAAGGAACCGATCGCCCCTATCCGATGAACTATGCGCTGCGGTTCTACATCAATCGTGAAGGGGTGTCGTACTGGATTCATGGGCGCGACCTGCCGGGCTATCCCGCCTCGCACGGCTGCATCGGGCTTTACGACGAGCCGATGCAAACGGAGCAGTACGGTTTCCCCAAGGACCCGGAGCTGAACGACGCGAAGCGGCTGTTCGAGTGGGTCTTAGGCAGCGATGTGGAGGATGACAGGCTGATCCCGCTTTCGCACGGCCTGAGGGTGCACATCATCGGCCAGGTACCGTGATGCCGGACCCGGGATTGGAATTGAGGCCGAATGATCGAGCGAAGCAGGGAATGCGAATTCTAGATGATAATTTCGCAGGGCTGAAGAAAGACTTTCAACGGGATTTCATGGTTGAGATGCCCTTGAACATGCTTGGCGCGCATCGCCTTCAGAGCTGCAAGAATCTCCGGCAGAAAAATAGACTCGTAATCGAGCGCCACCATGAACATGGTGTTGCTATTGTGGCCGGTTGTGTCGGAACCAGACACTGTTCCGGTCGTACCACTACCGCCCACACCTGAAATGACTGTATAGCCTTTGAGCCCTTGTTCCTTAAATATTGCAATGACCTCTTCTTCAAACCTCTTCCCACAGACAATATGAAGCATCTTCATAATCGTCCTCTTCGATGTTGTGCTTGTGGTCAGGAACAATCGCTTGCTCAGGGTACCACAAGAGAGTCGACCGATGTGGGAGAATAAACCGAAAATCGCGGTGGACCCCGCATCAATCGGGCTATCCAGCCTATCCGTCCGATTCGGAGCGAGTCGCTCCAACCTCTGTTCGTCGGAGTGAACGTCTCACAGCCAATACGTCATCAATGTTTTGGGCGGTGAGAGGTCAAACAACGTAGCCCTTCAGAGGAGAGGCGGGGCAAGCCCGGTGGCCTGCTGTGCCTCGACGTGGTGCCCATGAAACGGCCTGGGCTCTTTCTCTGATGGTGCAGGATCAGATCAAAGAACGCCTCGAAGGGTTCATCACGGCTCGGTGATGATGTGCCCGCTTGGTTTTTCTTCCCCCTCGCCCCATTCCGCGACTGCCTGCGCCATCTCTTCGAGCCGTTGAGCGGCCCGGCCGAATACCGTGTCGAGCGGGTATAACCCGTCGAGGCCCCGTTCACCCGCTGTGACACCCATCAGCAGTTCCACGGCTTCTTCAACCGTGTTCACGGCGTAGATGGTAAAGTGCCCCGACTCAACGGCTTCCACCACCTCGCGTCGGAGCGCGAGATGTTTCGTGTTGCGGGCGGGAATAATTACGCCTTGTTTGCCGGACAAGCCCTTGCGGGAACAGGACTCGAAGAATCCTTCGATTTTTTCGTTGGCACCACCGATCGGCTGGATCTCCCCCAATTGATT
Source organism: Nitrospira sp. (assembly GCA_046604365.1). Lineage (GTDB taxonomy): Bacteria > Nitrospirota > Nitrospiria > Nitrospirales > Nitrospiraceae > Nitrospira_D. The sequence goes on along the minus strand of JBJACV010000004.1, from coordinate 109,810 downwards.
GACAGAGCCGGTAACGGCCAGCCATTGATGGATCGGCAGATCGGCAAGGCTGGAGAGAATCGCAACCAGTTCGGCCACGGCCGCGCTGTCTCCTTCTACTTCGGAATAGGTCTGCTCGAACGTCAATGACGCGGTCATCGCAAAGGGATGGGACCCGGCGAACTTTCCGGCCAGATACCCAGCCAGCGTCATGACCCCCTTGCTGTGGACCATGCCGGCCAGTTCCGCTTCACGTTGAATGTCGATGACGCCTTTGGTGCCGATATAGGTGCGGGCCGTAATTCTGGTGGGACGACCGAATGAGTAATCGCCGAGCTCATGGACGGAGAGTCCATTGATCTGACCGACAACCTCCCCGTCAAGATCGACCATCAGTGTACCTTCTTTGATCTCATCCTGGATCCAGTGTTCAGCCAGATTCGAACGGTGGCGTTTATGGGTGACGGCGGCATCGACATCCGATCGGGTCACAAAGGCGCGGCCTTCTTTCTTGGCCCAATAACCGGCTTCGCGGATGAGATCGCTCACCAGGCTGAACCGCAGCGACAGCCGGTCATGCCGATCGGCAAGCCGGAATCCTTGGCGGATGATTTCGGCTACTGCGTCGGCGCTGAAATGCGGAAGTCCTTCCTCACGGCACAACTTGGCGATGAACCGGGCATATTGGCGGTCCTGGCGCTCGCTTCGGACCACCTCCGTGTCGAAGTCCGCTTTCACCTTGAACAGCTTGCCGAAGTCTTCTTCGTAGGCTTGGAGCAGATGGTAAATGATGGGCGGGCCGACCATGATGATTTTCACGTTCACCGGGATAGGCTCCGGCCTCAATCCGGCGGTAGAGAATCCGTAGAATTCTCCGGGGTCTTCGATCTTCACTTCTCTCGTCTTGATCACGCGTTTCAACGCGTCCCACGAAAAGGGCTGGCGTAGCATGTCGAGGGCGTTCACGATCAAGTAGCCGCCGTTGGCCTGCAGCACGGCGCCTGCGCGGATTTCCGTGAAGTCGGTGTACATCACTCCCATATGCGCCCGCCGTTCGATTTTCCCGATCAGGTTCGTATAGGTCGGGTGGGATTCGTCGATCACCGGAGCGCCGTCCGTGGGGTCGCGTTCCACGATGAGATTGACGAGATAGCGCGTCAGGTCCGGCCGCCGCATCTCAAGACCGGGAATGGCGATGGCCGGTCCTTCACGCGGCAGAAAGTCTTTGTAGTGGCGGACAATATCGTCGCGCACACGCTCTAAGAACGCGGACACCGCCGGTAAATTCTGATAGGTCCGCCGCAGCGTTTCATGGCGGCCCTCCAGTACGTTGGTGACCACCTGGCGGTCGAGATTGCGGAGTTCCTGCTCCGCTTCCTTCTCCAATCCGTGGATACGCACATGGAATTCGCGGATCTCGCCTTCCAGTGTCTTGCGCCGCTGGGTCAGATCCTGCTGCTCCTTCTCAGTCATGGCCTCCATCTCTTCGTCCGTCATGGCATGGCCGTCTTTCAACGGGACCAATCCAAACCCGGCCGGCGTTTCGTCAAACCCGAATCCTCTGGTGCGGCTCAGCTCCGTGAGATCATGGAACAGGGATTTCTTCTTGCCCTCCGTGTCTTCGTGCAGCTTGGCTTTGGCGTCGAGGTATTTCTTGCTTTCGAAGGCGCCGGGGATGTCGCGCCGCAAACTCTCGATGAAGGAGGCCATCTCACGCTTGAAGGCGCAACCCTGTCCTGCTGGAAACGACAAGCCCAGCGGGCGGGAGGCATCCTGAAAGTTGTTGACGTAGCACCAGTCGGAAGGGGCGGGAGCCGCCTGCGCCAGCCGTTTGACCATCTGGCGAACAAGCGTACCTTTTCCGGTGCCGACCGGGCCGGAGACGTAGAGATTGAATCCCGCGCTCTTCATGCCCAGGCCGAACTCCAACGCCTCCACCGCCCGTTCTTGTCCGATGATTTCGGTGAGGGGCTCCAGCTCGCTCGTATCCTCGAAGCCCAGCTGCCCGGGGTCGATTATCGGGGCCAGCATCGAGACGGGGACTTTGAATTTCTCCATGGTGTTCTACCGCGCCTTCGACGCCATCGCGGGCGACAGTGATACGACGGTGGCCTGTGGACCTTTTGCCCCGCAACCGTTGCGGCGATCAATTTCCAATCCCATGGCGCCTCTATGTGAGATCAATCCAGCTCTCTTACTGTAGGATCAGCAAACGGTATGCCGACCTGAGAAGGCTTGCGAAACGATTGCGCAGCGGGCCGGCTGTTGATGCTTCGTGGGTCTCTACGCAGTGCCACGACCTTCGATCCGAACAATATCAAGACGATGTGACGCATTTTCCTACAGTGGCGATTTTACAGGTGGGGCCTATTGCGCCAGGTATTGGAATGGGTGAAGGGGGGAGGAGCGAGGCGTCAGAGAATGGTGAGTGGCGAGTAGTGAGTGGTGAGGAGCTTGCAGATGTTATTCGTGAACCGCTTGGAAAGAATCCCCTTCGACTGGGCTCAGGGCAGGCGAACCGTTTGACGAATGACGAATTCTGGGTCTCATCGGCTTCCCGGTGGAACATGACTTGCGAGGGCGTGGTGTATGCCGACATTGAGGAAGCAGAGTTTGGAACGCTATCTCCGGAGCCGGTTCGGTCCTGAGGCGACGCTTCTGTCCTCCAAGGTTATCGGCAAGGCCAGCTCGAAGGGAGAGCAGAAGCGCTATGGATATGGCAGGCCGGTCAAATTGACATTCCGGCTCGGCCGTCGGCTGCAGTCCGCCGTGCTGGAGACGATGAAGCCGGGGCCTTTCGGGCATGAGCATATGGCCGACCGTGCCCAAGCGATGTTGTGGGACTATGACTCCTACGGACGGCTTCAACGCCATGTGAAGGCTCTTGATGTGGGCGCGTTCGACAGTAAGCTGGCGCTTTTCTCCGTTGCCGCCGCCCGTGAGTTTTTCGTGTTGAACGAATGGGCGGAGGGAAAGAGCTATCACCTGGATCTTGAGCGTCTTGCCAAGGGCCAGTCGTTGCGTGTGCTCGATCGGGCGCGCGCGATCGCGATGGCACGGTATCTCGCGCAGATTCATGCGACGAAACGCCGAGATGCGGATCTCTATAAGCGCCGGCTCCGCGAATTGATCGGCCACGGCGAATGCATTATGGGACTGACGGATAGTTATCCCAAACGGTACGGCGTTATCACCGAGGATCTGCTGCATACGATCGAAGAGGCCTGCAACCGGTGGCGATGGCGTCTGCGCAGCAAAGCCGGCCGGCTTTCCCAGGTGCACGGGGATTTTCATCCGTACAATGTGTTGTTTCGCGCAGGGACAGATTTTTCTGTGTTGGATCGGTCCCGCGGGGAATGGGGTGAGCCGGCCGATGATGTGACCGCGATGACCATCAATTACTTGCTCAGCTCGCTGATTCGATGGGGCAAGCTCAAGGGTCCGTTCGAGAGCCTGTTCAGATTGTTCTGGGACACCTATATCGAAGCCAGCGGCGACAAAGGCGTGACCGAAACCGCCGCGCCCTTCTTCGCCTTTCGGGGGCTGGTCGTGGCGAGCCCGGTCTGGTACCCCAACTTGGCGATGGATGTCCGCAGGAGCCTGTTTCGTTTCATTGAAAATGTGCTCGACGTTCCTCACTTCGAACCGGAGCGGGTGAACGACTACTGCGGGATTTAGAAAAGTCAGTAGTCATTGGTCACCGGTGAGGAGTGGACTCAGTCGCAAAGTGGAGACGATCATATTGGTTCCCGCTGATCCGTGACCTATGACCATTGACCATTCTCCCGGTTGTGCCATTTGGCTCACCGGTCTGCCTGCATCGGGAAAGAGCACGATCGTCGCCGAGCTGGTCCCGAAGCTTGAAAGCCTGGGCCGTCCGGTCGAAGTGCTAGAGTCCGATGCGGTCAGGCGGGTGCTCACACCGAGCCCGACCTACTCATCGATGGAGCGCGATCTCTTTTACCGCGCCCTGGCGTTCATGGGTGCGAGATTAGTGGCGCACGGGGTGACGGTGATCTTCGATGCGACGGCCAATCGACGGGCCTATCGTGACTTCGCCCGCAGCCTCATTCCCAACTTCATCGAAGTGGCGGTGGAATGTCCGTTAGAACTCTGTATGCAGCGCGACTACAAAGGAACGTATCAGCGTGGCCGGCGCGGCGAATCCTCCACCGTACCGGGACTACAAGAACCCTACGAAGCACCGCTCCATCCGGAAGTGACGATCGATACGACCAAGCTCTCAGCGAAAGAAGCAGCTGGAAAGGTCTGGGAACATATCAGGGCCAAGTTCGGATCGTGATTGGATCTCGCTATCTTCCGTCCGGTTTTCCATCCCCTTTCAAGTAGTGCAGGAACCATTTCCCCGCCTGTTCCGCCACCTGTTCCAACGTGCCTGGTTCCTCGAAGAGGTGGGTGGCGCCGGGGACGATGATGAGCTTCTTTTCGCAGGCCAGGAGTTCGTAGGCTGCCTGGTTCATCTCGATGACCGGAAAGTCGTAGCCACCGACGATTAAGAGGGTCGGAGCGGTCACCCGATTGAGATAGGGTTCGGCCAGGTCTGGCCGTCCCCCTCGCGACACGACAGCCTTGACGTGAGACGGTTCCCGCGCCGCGGCCTGCAAGGCTGCTCCGGCTCCGGTGCTGGCGCCGAAATAACAGATTTTCAGATTATTCGTCCGTGGCTCCGCTTCCAGCCAGGCTTTGGCCAGCAACAATCGGTCTGCCAGCAAATTGATGTCGAATACTTTGCCTCGGTCATCGGCTTCCTCTGGTGTCAACAAATCGAGGAGCAGGGTGGCGAGGCCAGTCTGTTGCAAATGGCGGGCGACGAAATTGTTGCGAGGGCTGAACCGGCCGCTGCCGCTTCCGTGCGCGAACAGGACCACGCCGCGCGAGCCGGCTGGCAGGCCGAGGATTCCCTCCAGGCCGGGGTTGCCTGGGGTGATCGTGACGGGGTGTTCGTGGACAGCGGTCATGGTTTGGTCCGTTTCTTTACGGGACTGCAGGGAGCCGGCCGGTTCAGTTCAGGCGGCAATTTCGTCCGCTCGTCGACACAGGTGGTATCAAGTTGCGCCTGCGTGAGGCCGGTCACAGATGTCAGTGTCGCACCACGCAAGTCCGTGCCACGGAGATCTGCCGAATCCAGGCGCGCGCCGGTGAGATCGGTTTTGACCAGCACGGCATCCCGGAGGATGGCTTCTTGGAGATTCGCGTGGGCCAAGCTGGCGCCGGTGAAGTTCGATCCGTTCAGATCTGCTCCGACGAAATTCGCCGATTCCAGGCCGGCCTCGTTGAATTGAGATTGCCGAAGAGAGGCTTTCGGCGCATAGATCTCGCTCAAATCGGTTCTCGCAAAAATGGTACGAGATCCTCGTGCTCCGATCAGGACCGCGCGGTTGAGATGGGCGTTCCGAAAGTCGGCCTGATCCAGCTCAGTGTGGTAGAGAATCGCCATCGGAAGTTTCGCCGACTGGAGATTTGCCTTGACCAAGTTGGCCTGTTCCAAATTGGCTCCTTCCAGATCAGTGTGTGACAAGTTGGCCCCCTGCAGAGCGGCATAACGGAGGTCGGTCCCTCGGAGAATGGCTTCACGCAGGTTAGCCCCGCGCAAATTCGCTTCATCCAGGTAGGCGCTTTCCAGGTCGGCTTCAACCAGCTGAGCCTTATCGAGGCGTGCGCTGTCCAGCAGAGCGCCCTGGAGGTTAGCCCGGCGAAGATTAGCCTTGGTCAGGACGGTGCGGCGCAAGTCGGTCCCGCTGAGATTGGTGTTTAATAGGATCGCTCCCTGCATTGTTGCGCCATAAAAATAGGCGTCGACGAAGGCGCCGTCAGTCAGGTCGGCGGCGGTGAGATCAGCGCCCTCCAGCTGGGCTCGCTCAAACGTGGCTTCGCGCAACTTCGCGCCGACCAGATCAGCATTGAAGAGTGCGGCTTCATCGCCGATGGCACGGTAGAGATTTGCGCCGGTGAGTTTGGCACGCCGGAGATCGGCTCCGGACAGGATGCTGTAATCCAGAGCCGCTCTTGAGAGATCGGTTTCCGCCAGGCTAGCCTGGGAGAGATTGGCTTGATGGAGATTTGCCTGTCGCAAGACGGCCCCTTCCAGTTGGGCCCGCTCCAGATTCGCCCCCAAGAGCATGGCTCGACTCAGGTCTGCCTGGCAGAGCTCCGCGCGTCTGCCTTCCGGATGACTCCGATATTCCATCCACCGTTCGTGAGCGCGCACCACCGTCCGCAAGATATTCGCCGGGACAGGCTTTTTCTTGTAGAGGCTCTCGCAAGGAGCGACCACCGGGGTCGCCGCGTGAAGGTTCACAGGGCCGGCTGCCATGATTGATGCGCCGGTCAGTCCGATGGATAGAGTGAGAACCATCCTCAGGGCTGGGGAGGAAACTCGATTCATTTCGCATCTCCTTTTTATGTTACCGGGCATAGTCGATGGTCCGGGCTAACGTCTGCAGAGCCGAAGAGAGCTCAACTGCATGCATTGGAGCCGTCCCAAGCGTATGGAGGGATTCGGGAAGTCGCGAGAGCTGTGCTGCCGTGTGCCGGCGCAGGTCAGCCAGACTTGGGGAAGGAGCGAGGCGGCATATAGCGTATGGCAGAAAGCCAAACCCTCTGAGTTCCGGACCATCGGCCATCGGCTATAAGCCATACGCTCTTCTATCCCGGAGATCACTGCTCCTGTTGCGACAAGAGGCGAACGTAAGCCAATACGTCCTGCATTTCTCCATCAGTGAGCTGCCCACGCCACGCATGCATCGGACTGAAGACGATGCCGTGCTCGATAGTTCGCAAGAGCTCCTCATCGGACTTCAGAAAAGACCGGAATCGGTGAAAATCCGCCGGCTCAACTTTTAAGGAAGCGGCGGCGGGCCCGTCTCCTCGACCACTAGAGCCGTGGCACTCCAGACAGTGCCGTGCGTACAGTGTCTTTCCACGGATGACGTCGGAAGGATATTCCTGGGCGTAGAGGGAAGACATCGATGGGCTGATCAGTAGGAGAAAACCTGCTAATCCCGAGAAGGCGAGCCGATTTCCTCTTCGGTCTATGATGGTCATCATTGTAGTCTGTAACATTCTCAACATGCGGTTAACTCTTCTTGGTGGTGTGGGCGATAAACGGACTAAAGAGTTGCTGTAGCTTCTTGCTGCCGCATGCCGGACAGGCCACCTCGCCCCGTTCATGCTCTTTCAACGTGACAACGATCAGCGACTCCTTCCCGCAGTCCAGGCACTTGTAGTCGTACATCGGCATACGCGGCCCCTCTTCTTAGTTGAAAATCATCAGCGGATAACGTCCCTCGTGCAGGAGGGCATGGGAGACGCTGCCTAGCACCAGGCGTGTCACGCCGTGGCGTCCGCGGGATCCCATGAGAATCAGATCCGGATTCAAAGCCCCGGCTTCCTGCAGAATCCCCTCGACGGGCGTGCTGAGCGTGGCGGCAACACGGGTTCGATAGCCCAGCGTGGCCAGCTTTGCGGCGGTGTCGTTCAGGGAGTCTTGTGCGTGGCGAAGCGCCTGGACCTCCATCTCCTTGGCCGAAGCGGCATCCACCGGCCAGGGCGGCCTCGTGTGCGGCAAGGCGGTAAACAGGGTGATCGTCGGCGGGTTACGAAAGGGGGTTTTCTCGAGAAAGCGCAGGGCATGTTCCGCATCGTAGGTCCCCTGCACGGGGAGCAGGATCTGGCTCAAGGTTTTCAACGGACCGTGGAGAATCAATTTCGCGCCGGGGGCGAATGTCAACACGCGATGAGCGACGCTTCCGACCAGCCGTTCCTTGATCGGGCCGAGGCCGCGGGTGCCGAGAAGAATCAGGTCTACCTTCAGTTGTTCGGCCAGCATGACGATGTGATCTGCCGGGGAGCCGACGATCAGGTGCTTTGTCACCGGACCGATGTCCATCGGGAGCAGCGACACGATCCGCTCCAACAACCGGGTGCCATCCTCCCGCATATTGCGCTCGACGGTCGCATAGAGTTCTTGTGTCACCTCCGGCATCATCATCGGATAGGCCGGAGTCGGAACATCCAGCACGTGCAGGATGTGCAGTTCTTCTGCGCGGCTCAAGTATTTGAGCGACCGCACGGCCTCGTAGGAGTTGTCGGAACCGTCGACTGCGAGTAAGAGTTTCATGAATGCCTCATTGACAGTCTGCCGGACAAAAGAAGATGAAATAGATGGCGATCGCCACTCCCAACCCCACCGCTCCAAGCAACAACCAGCGTTCACGTGTCATCGTTCCCTCGGTGGACAGAAGGTCAGCAAGTCCAATGCCGTCCTAGGCGTAAAAGGTGAAACGTGAAAAGTGAAAGGAATCCTGGGCGGTTTAGAGGCGCTTCATTTCTTGCCGCTCACCGTTCACTTCTCGCACGGCAGGTTCTGTGGCGCATTCTGCTACAGCGGAGGAATGACCACTGTAGCAGAGAGCCTCTCCTAAAAAGACTGAGAGCTGATGGCTTGTGGCGTATTGCTGAAGCAAGGGGCTTTGATCATCAGTGATTTTCTTGCTCGTGCCACAAACCATTCGCCATTTGCTCCTGGTCTTCGTGGTGGCACCGGCCTTGCTCAGTTCCTCTTTGGCACCGGTCAATGCTACCTGGAAGGAGTGCGTATGGGGCAAGACGCTGGTCTCTTTAAGAAAATCCTGGTTCCGGTCGATTTTTCTCCCTGTTCAGATGAGGCGTTCCACATCGCCTGTGATATGGCTCGCCTGTGCGGGGCCGATGTGACGGTGCTGCACGTGATCGACACGGGAACCCTTGAATCCTTCAATCGTCTGGGCTTGCTGGCAGTTCCGTCCGATGCCGCCGTGCAGCGGCGGCGATTGCGGCATCATGCCCGGTTGAACGTGCGTCGGTTGCTGGAATCAGCGGTGGCCAAGGGGGTGTCCCTCACGCGCGTGATTCTAGAGGGATCGCCGTTTGTCGAGATCGCCAAAACTGCGCGGACAGAGAAAGTGGATCTGGTCGTGATGGGAAGCTACGGCGGACGGTCCGGCAGCGTGGACAAGATCTTTTTCGGCAGCACGGCAGAAAAGGTCGTCCGTACAGCAGGCTGTCCTGTGTTGACCGTGCCGCTGCCGGTGTCGGCTCTCCAGCGGAAGTCGACGGAAGCATAAATAAGAGAGGGGAAGACGATGTCCATTAAGATGCCTGCTAGATCATGGGTTGGATACGTGATAATCGGTCTGACACTGGGAGCGCCTTGGGCCATGGGGTTGGAAGAGGCGGGAGTGAGTCTCGCGCAATCCGAACAGGTGGTTGAGGTGACGATCAAGGATTACAAGTTCGTGACGAAGCAGGGGACTTTGCGACTGGGAATTCCGACGGTCATCAAGGTTCGGAACGAGGATGCCGAGCGGCATGATTTCGGTTCGACCATGTTCGAGGGGCTTCATACTCGCATCGAAAAGGATGGGGTCATCGTCTATGGCCGCGGTCTGAGCGGTGTGTTTCTCGATTCAAAGCGTGACGCGGTTCTGCGGTTCGATATGTCCCGGCCGGGGCGGCATGAGTTCCGATGCTCGATCCATCCCAATATGGGTGGAGAATTGCTCTTGTTGAGTACGGAGGCTGTATAAGAGCGCTGAGGACTGAGTGCTGAGGGGAAGGCCATCTCCCGGAACACGTGTTTCTTTCGTGTGGTTGGATCATGAATATCGAACGCATTCTTTTGGCGACGGATGGTTCTACGCGGGCGGAAGGCGCGGAGGCCTATGCCTGCAAGTTGGCCGAGTCATGGGGGACCACTTTGACGGTCGTGAGCGTGTTGGAATTCGCTCCGGGCCTCGATCCGGAGTCCCCCGTGTGCCGTTTATACCTGGCTGAGCTGATGACACAGGCCACGGGAGATTTGGCCCGGCTGAAAGCGCGGGCTGCCGATCGGGGGATTGCGGTTCGTACAAGGATCGAGACGGGTATCCCGAGCGAACAAGTGCTTGCCGCTGCGGCGGCCGAAGACGCGGATCTGATCATCATGGGCACCGCCGGGAAGACCGGTCTCGAACATGTCTTATTGGGAAGCACGGCGGAGCGGATCATTCGGACGGCGCCCTGCCCTGTGCTGGCCGTGCGCATGGATCGGTCGGAGGCGGAGCGTACCGGCGTGAGCACGAGTCATCCGGCCTCGTTGGAGCGGATCATGGTCCCGGTCGATTTCTCCGACTGCTCGCTTGATGCTCTCGAGTATGCGGTCGCCGTGGCGCAGCGGGCACAGGCGTCTGTCATGCTGCTGCATGTCATGGAGCCGGTCTCGTACGGATTGGATTTCACGGTTCCGCTTCCGGCGGCAAGGGAACGCAAGCGGGAAGTCCTTACCGAACGGCTTGCCGATCTTGTCTCGGCGCTGGACGCCGCGAACGTGAAGTCCGAATCTCTCGTTCGAGGGGGGCTTCCACGCGATTCTATCCTCGAGGCGGCCCGAGCCTGGTCGGCCGACTTGATCGTCATGGGGACGCATGGACGGCGCGGCCTGGCGCACGCCTTGTACGGCAGCGTGGTGGAGTCGGTTCTCCGGAAGTCGCATTGTCCCATCCTGACGGTCCGGAGCCCCAAATTTCATCAGGACCATCGCCGTGTCATCTCGGCGCAACCTGCCGTGCCGACGAACCCTTAACCGAGGAGTCTGCCATGCGCACTGTTGTGAAGAAGACCGGAACGGTGAAAGGGCGGTCTTCGCCTGCCGTCAGGTCCAGCACACCGATTGAATTGCCGGATGGAATGTGGGCGCGGATCGCGCAAAAAGCCTACGGGCTGTGGGAGCAACGGGGCCGTCAAGCCGGGAACGATCTCAGGGATTGGCTTGACGCGGAAGACATCGTCATGGAAGAAATCCATGAAGCTCGCGAATGAACGGACGGTCGGTGTGTGGGCGCCGCCGCCTCCGTCCCTGGAGGCGGTGCTCGCGCGTCTTGAGGCGCTGTCGCTGAGGCCTGATTTCGCCTTGCAACGGGAGACGGCGCTTGCGCGCGCGCTCAGGCCCTATCTGGGAAGCGGCGCCGGGAGAATTGTTGTACCGCTTGCGCAGGAAACCGAATTGGCCGGGCTCTTTCTCCTCTGCGACTTCTACCCGGAAGACGGGCAATCGACCCTCATCGAACAGCTGCGGGACGTCATCACGGAACATATTCCGAACGAGGAGCGGGCTTGGCTCGATCCGCTGAAACATTCATCTATGGACCTGCTTGCGCTGACCTCGCCCCTCAAACCGGGCGACGCGCTCACACTGCGATCGGTCGGTGACGGGACTTTGTGGGTCCTGCCTGCCGGGGATTTCGTCAAGGATCTTTCTGCCGGCCATGTGTTGCTCACCCGTGTCATTCGCGCTTCGGGGGAGGAGGAATCGGGCAAAGCTGTCTGGACCGGCTGCGGGCTGGTCTTGTCGCCGGCTGATGCCGAATCGGTGCTCACGATGACTGCTGAATGGCGCCGTGAAATAGAAGTGAGTTCCGGGTCTTTTGCTCTGGGGGAGTGGAGAGAATTTACCAAGCGATTCGGGTACATGCTGCTCTGGGCCTTCGCGCAGTTGCGGATGGACGCCTTGGTGGATGCCGTCGGCCATATTCGCTACCGCTGTCCCAACGGGCAGCCGTATCTCTATGCCGTGGCGTTGTACGATCACCATGAGCACCGGTTGTTCGTTGACCGGTTGTCGGAGATGCAGGAGTTGGATCCTGAGACACCGGCTGATCGAGCCGGAGGACAAAGTGCCGCCGGCCTTTCTCCGGTCCATGTGTGGGTTCAACGAGCGGCCGAGGGGGTCGTCGCAGCGATCGTAGCGAGGCTGACGCTGACGTCTTCCCAGCTGATCGTGGAATGCGACAGCCCGGAACGGCTCGACCTGATCAAGCATCGGCTCGCGGCTTCGTTGGGATTTTCGCTGCATTTTCGAGGCGAGATACTGCAGCCGCCGGTCCGGCAACTGTCGGTGGCCGAACTGATGTCCGAGGAATCGCTGACGTTGGCCGTGACGCAGGAAGAAGACCGCGCCCTGCTCAATCGATTTTTAGAGAAGGCCTATCTCGAATGGTCGGACCAGCCGCATCTCGCGCTCGGCGGGCACACGCCGCGCCATGCCGCCGCCACTGCGCAGATGCGCAGCCAAGTCGGCGCGTTGATCGATGAGATGGCGAGGCACGATCCGGGCCTCTTGCGAACGGGCCGGACCGCATTCGATTACAACAGGCTTCGCGCGCATGTCGGGCTGGATGAGCTGACGGGGTAACGAAGGTCGGATGTCGAAAGCTGTCGATAATCGGCCCCTTCGAGCCGCACCGCTTGCCTCTCGATGTAATGGAGTATACAACCATGCTGAGATCATGAAGAAATTGGAAGGCCACTGGGCCGACATGTAAGGACAGGCAAGGATGCCCTCACCACGAACGATCATCGGTATTTTGGTTGGGGGCGGACCGGCGCCCGGCATCAACAGCGTCATCAGTGCGGCTACGATCCGCGGCATTCTCGGCGGCTGCGAGGTCCTCGGCATTTTAGACGGGTTCAAATGGCTCATGGAGGGAAGCCGGGGGAATGTCCGGCCGCTTTCGATCGAGGATGTCAGCCGGCTTCACTTTTGCGGCGGATCCTATATCGGCACGTCGCGGGCCAACCCGACCAAGACGGTTGAACTTCTGGACCGTGTCCTGTCTACCCTGGCACAGCTCGGGGTGACACGCTTGATTACCATCGGGGGAGACGATACGGCCTTCTCGGCATTCAAAGTGGAGGAACGGTCGGCTGGCCGGATTCAGGTTGTCCACGTGCCGAAGACGATCGATAATGATCTTGATCTTCCCAACGGCATTCCGACATTCGGGTTTCAAACCGCGCGGCACGTCGGCGTGGGTATTGTGAAAAATCTTATGGTCGACGCTCAGACCACCACTCGGTGGTATTTCGTCGTGACAATGGGGCGCAAGGCCGGCCACTTGGCGCTGGGGGTCGGGAAAGCCGCCGGTGCGACTGTGACGATTATTCCGGAGGAATTCATGGAACGCCCCGTGAAACTCCGGCGCCTGGTGGATTTGTTGATCGGGGTTATTCTCAAGCAGCTTGACAGCGGCCGAGCCGATGGAGTCGCCGTGCTGGCGGAGGGCTTGATTGAGATCGTGGACCCTCAGGACCTTCGCGGGCTTGAACAGATCGAACGGGATGAGCATGGGCACTTGCGCCTGTCGGATGTCGATCTCGGTGATGTGCTCAGGAGGGAAGTGACGAAGGGGTTGAAGGATTTGGGGCTGTCCGTCTCGATCGTCTCCAAAAATGTCGGCTACGAATTGCGCTGCGCGGACCCCGTCCCGTACGACATCGAATACACCCGCGATCTCGGCTACTGCGCCTCCCAGTATGTGCTTGATGGGGGCACGGCTGCGATGGTATCGATCCAGGACGGGCGCTTCACGCCGATTCCGTTCAAACAGTTGCTGGACCCGCTTACGGGGCGGGCAAAAGTCAGGATGGTGGACATCGGTTCCCAGTCCTACCATATCGCCCGGCAATATATGATTCGGCTGACCGAGGAGGATTTCAACGATCCGGACAGACTCGGCCGTTGCGCCGCATTGGCCGGGCTCTCGCCGGCGGCATTTCGCACGCGCTTTTCCGGCATCGGCTGAACCGGCAGTGTGTCATCAGCAAAAGAAAGGACAGGTGGCATGAAAGTTTTAGCGGCGACTGATGGGTCGAAATACGGACGGTGGGCCATTGAATGGGTGGCACAGATGCCTTTGACCGTCCAGCCGGTAGTCCGGGCGCTGTATGTGGTGGATGTCGCTGGCTTGCGTGCGCCGTTCATGATCCAGCCCATGATCGTAGGAACGGAGCGGTACCTCCAGGAAGAGATCAAGCGGATGGAGGCGAGCGCAAAGACGGTCAAGAAGCAGACGGAAACGTTGCTGAAAGAATCGGGCTTGAAAGGGAGTGTGATCGTGGATCGGGGCGGGGTGGCGGCGTCGATCATGAAGCAGGCCAAGCGAGGTGTTACTCTGTTGTCGATCGGTTCGCGAGGGTTGGACAGCTTGGATCGCTTCATGCTCGGCAGTGTGTCGAACCATGCGATCCACCATGCGCCCTGCTCGGTCTTGGTGGTGAAGGAGACGCCTCGGCCCGTGCGGCGGATTCTGCTGGCCATCGACGGCTCGCCGGCGTCGGACAAAGCGGTTCGGTTTCTGATTCGATATGTCAATCCTGCTCCCGATCGTGAACCGGTGATGGTAACCATTGCGCATGTGATGCCCTTTCTGAAGTATCCGGAACTGCGTGAAGCGGGAAACATGCTGGTGCAGCGCTACGTGGACAAAGTGGCGAAAGCGGGTTTTCAGGTGAGAGAGTCCATGAGGTTGGGGAAGCCGGCCGATGAAATTCTCACAGAAGCCAAGCAGGAGAAGGTCGATCTGATCGTTACGGGCGCCAAAGGCTTGGGAGCGATCGGCCGGGTATTGCTTGGCAGCGTCTCGACCCGTGTCGTGCAGCATGCCGCCTGCTCCGTGCTCGTGGTTCGATGATCGGACGGAGCGGGTTGAATATGTCGAACGGAGCGGTTCCTCTTGTTGGGACGGCTGACATGGGGTTCGCCGTGAGTCATGAACCGGCAGTAAACAGTCTGAACGGACAGATGAGGAGAGAAGATCAGTCCAGGGTGTCACCAATTGTCGGGATAGAATGTATCGGACTTGACGAGTAGGATCGTCGCGCAATACACTACGCTTCGCCAGACCATTCCAACAGAATATGAGGATACCATGGCTTCAGCGGTAAAGATGAAACAAGACAGTCTTCCTGATCGCTTAGTGACAGGGCTTTCGAAAATCGGCTTGGCGATGAAAAGCCGAACCTGGAGGCGGCAAGGGCAAAAGGGAGTCGGCCCGTTGCAAGTGCAAGTCCTGTCGTATCTCCGATCTTGTCCCAATCAGGCGGCGACGGTCTCGACGATTGCGCGTGAACTGACGGTCAAGCTGCCCACCGCATCCGAGGTGATCCGGACGCTTGCGGAGAAACGGCTTGTGCGTCGGCGCCAACAGGAGGCCGATCACCGTATCGTCACGGTGCATCTCACGGCTCTGGGAGCGAAGGCCGGAAAGGTCTCGAGCGGATGGCCGGAGATTCTAGCTGCTGCGACAGAACAACTGACCGTGGAAGAACAGGTCAGTCTGCTGTCCGCGCTGGTGAAGCTCATTCGGGTGTTGCAGCTGAAGGGAGAGATCCCTGTCGCGCGCATGTGTGTCTCGTGCCAGTATTTCAGCCAGAATGTGCATAAGAGCGGAGACAAGCGGCACCACTGTCAGTTTTTCGATGTGCCGTTCGGTGATCAGTCCCTCCTCCTTGATTGCCCGGAATATGCCGCGGCTCCCATCAAATTGGCAAAAAAAGCCTGATTCTTTCGGCGGCCTCCCATTCGACGATCGTGCAAGGATGAGGGGCCGCCAATTTTTTATATGGGCGTCAAATGGGCTTGTGTTATCGCTATCTGACGGGTCTATCAATCCTGTCGGTATACAGCGGGCGGTCTGCCTCGATCCTGGAAAATATGTCATCTAAAGCCAGCTGAAGCGCCGATTCGATAGGCTCACGGTCTGACGCCGTGATCCAGCGCGCCACTGATCCTGCCGTCGTGTGTTCGGCGAGATAGGTTTTGACGAGCCGGTCTCCTTCGTGTATCTCCGCCTGCATTCGGATATGGTAGTGGTAGCGCCCTTGCCGAGCGGTCAGCGCCAATTTCGTGGCGATGTGGAGTGTGAGGTCGGCGGGGTGGGTGAAGACTGAACCAAATGTTTCTCGCCGCCGCGCGTACCGAACGATTGCCTGGCTTAGATCCTGATGCGGCCAGTCCAGCAGGGTAATTCCGGGCCGATGGTCTGCGCCTTCGAGCGCAAGCGGCCCGACTGTTATCTGGAGCGATCTGGGAATCGTCGTTGAAGCGGGACCGGTGGGAAGCGGATTCACATGGATGCGGTGTACGCATCCGGTCAAAAGGATCAGCAGGAGGGCGAGGATTCCGACAGGCATAGGCATGCTGGCGGCGTCAGAAGGTTGTCTTCGAGCAGACGGATATCATGATTATCTCGAGCACCAAACTAAGGACTTGTCTGACTGGGGGCTGGGGACATGATTGTCAAATCTTTGAGCCCTCGCGCAGCCTGTTCCCGGTATGGTTGTTCCGTCGGATTGGTATAGGTCTCAACCACTCGTTGATAGGTTGCGCGGGCTTGGTCGGTTTGTTGGTGGATGGCAAAGTATCGACCGAGCGCGATCCAGTTTTGCGCCGCTGTTTCCCTGGCCGTTTTCATCAGCGCGAACTCCCGTTCGGCATGAGAAGTCCCGTGTAGTTGCACACGTTTCTTGACCGTCTCTGCCATCTCATCGGCCATGGCTTCGATCTGTTGGTTCTCATGCACGGCGGCCCCTACCCGGTTGGCTTTGAGATGGGAGTAGAAACCCTCCACATGATTCTTGATGATGTCCGCCCGATGTTGATAGGTATCATGCGCACAGCCTGAAAAGGTGACGGTGAAGCAGGTTAGGATGTACGCGATTAGGCTGTTCCTGAGACGGGACCGCATCATCATGCCATTCTCTAGGGACAACGCATGGGTGGACTCGAATTAACAGAGCGTAAGTCTAACATACTTGCTTGGGGTAACGGTAACCGGGCGTGGACAGCGGCCCGTCCTTGGATTCCTGCCTCCCAGGCACACCATTTGGAGGAGAAACTGAAGTGAGGAGCGCGGATGAGGCACAAAGTCCACTCCAAAGAGTATGGACGTATTGTCGGCTATCGATAAGAAAAGCCCTTGAACCGGTTATGACGGCTGCGCTATCTTACAGCACCTTCACACAAACGAGCATAGGACCTTCTCATCTATCAGGTCGACCCTTTATCGAACATACACAACGGGGAGGACAACATGAGCAAAAGCTTAAAAGGAACCAAGAGCCACGATAATCTGAAACATGCCTTTGCCGGCGAATCGCAGGCGAACCGACGCTATCTCTACTTTGCGCGGCGCGCCGATATCGAAGGCTATCCTGACGTCGGTGGGCTGTTTCGAGACACCTCGGAGGCCGAAACAGGCCATGCCTTCGGACACTTGGACTTTCTGAAGGAAGTCGGTGATCCGGCGACCGGTGTTTCGATCGGCAATACCGAAGCGAACCTCAAGTCCGCTATCGAGGGCGAAACCTACGAGTATACCCAGATGTACCCAGGGATGGCTAAGACCGCCCGCGATGAGGGGTTCGCCGAGTTGGCCGAATGGTTTGAGACGTTGGCGAAAGCCGAGCGTTCGCATGCCAATCGGTTCCAAAAGGGGCTCGATAGTCTGAAGGGGTAGTCCATTTCATTGAGATCGATGCGAGGGTGGACTAGGGCAACCTAGTCCACCCTTTTCTTTTTCGATCTTGTATTCAGGGGGAATCCCAAGGGACAATACGAGCTGTGAACGGCTTGAGCTTGCTTAACCCCATCGACGCGACGCGGCTCCAGAAGGAGACGCAGCGGATTTATGAGGTGTGCGACGGCTGCCGCCGTTGTTTCAACCTCTGTCCCTCGTTCAATACGCTGCTTGACGGCATCGATTCGTACGAAGGCGACGTCGCCAAGCTGACGAAGGCCGATCACCACCGCATCGTCGATGAATGTTACTACTGCAAGCTCTGTTACAATCATTGCCCGTACACACCGCCGCATCAGTATGCGTTGGATTTTCCACGCCTGATGATCGCGTGGAAAAAGCATCTGGCGACGACCAGGGGCGTATCCTGGCGGGACCGGTGGCTGATCAAGACGGACGTGCTCGGCGCGATCGGCAGCGCGCTGGCTCCCCTGATCAATCGGCTCCTCAGGAGCCGCGTCGTCCGCCTGATCGGAGAGGCCATTGCGGGGGTGCATCGGCATCGTCACGTCTTGAATTTTTCATCCGAGACCTTTACCCGTTGGTGGAGCAGGCGTGGCGGAGCGCAGGTGGCAGAAGCTGGGGCGCGAAAAGTCGCGCTGTTCGGCAGTTGCCTCGTGAACTACCAAGCGTCCGACGTGGGGAAGGCCACGGTTCAGGTGCTGGAGAAGAACGGCGTCCATGTGGTCATGCCGGAACAGCGTTGTTGCGGCATGCCGTCGTTCGACATCGGCGATACGAAGTCGATTCAACAGGCTGCTGCGGCGAATGTCGCAGCATTTCTCCCGTGGGTTGAGCAAGGCTATGACATTGTGGTGCCGACAGCCAGCTGCAGTCTCATGTGGAAGCGCGAATACCCGGAGATTGTCGGCGGAGAAGCGATCAAGAAAGCCGCCGAACGGACTTTCGATGTATGCGAGTATCTGATGAAACTGAAGCGCGATGGTTTGCTGGCGACGGATTTTCAGAAAAACCCAGGCCGCGTCGCGTATCAGATCCCGTGTCATCTCAGAGACCAAAACATCGGCTTCAAGTCCAAAGAGTTGATGGAATGTGCCGGTGCGCAGGTCGATGTAATCGAAAAATGCTCGGGGCACGACGGCGCATGGTCTGCAAAAACGGAGTTCTTTCCGCTCTCGATGAAAATCGCGGGGAAAGCCGTGCGGGCGATCGAGCAGGCGCCGGCTGATCTTGTCGCGTCCGATTGCCCGCTGGCCGGATTGCAGTTGGATCAAGCCGGGGCTTCGGCACACGCGGGAGGCAAGGCGTCCCTCCATCCCATTCAGATCGTCCGTGATGCCTACGGGTTGCCGTCAGAGCGGTGAGGGGTAAGGGATGAGGCGTGAGGGGCGGGAAAGGCGTGACGTGCATGCGAGGCGGGACTCGCCATACCTGTTCGGCCCGTCGCGCCTTTCTCGTGAGATACAGTTGGCACTCGGCGAGTGAGGGGAGTATCCGTGAAAGTGATCGCTCCAGAAGATGTGATTCCCTACGAAGCGTATGAGAAACAGCGGGAGGAGTTTCGGTCCCGTATCATTGCGCTCAAGCAACGACGGAGGATTTCCATCGGTCCATTAGTGACCATGATTTTTGAGAATCGCTCCACGTTGCAATTTCAAATTCAAGAAATGATCCGCGTCGAGCGGATTTTCGATCCGGGGAAGATCCAGGACGAATTGAATGTCTATAACGCGATCCTTCCTGCGCCCGGCGAATTGAGCGCTACCCTCTTGATCGAGATCACCGAGGAAGCCATGATGAAACATTGGCTTGATCAGTTCATGGGACTCGATCATGGAGAGAAGGTGGCGATCGTGGCCGGGGGTGAGCGGGTCTTCGGGGAATTTGAAGGGGGCCACAGCCACGACACGAAGATCAGTGCGGTGCATTTCGTCAGATTTCGTCCGACGACGTCCATGCACTCGGCGATCGCCGATCTCCGCCAGCCGGTTATGCTGACGGTGGATCATGGTGAATACCAGGCTCAAACGGCCGTGCCGGGCAGCATGAGAGAGGAATGGCTCTCGGACTTGAAATGAAGTTCTTGGTTTTTAGTGTTGAGTTATTAGTTCAATGCAACGCTCACAGCCGCCACTCACGACTATGGCACCTATCTTACTGACCAAGCGCATCGAATTTTCCTCGTCCCACCGCTACATCAAGCCGGAGTGGGATGAAGCCAAGAACCGCGCGACGTTCGGCCTCTGTTACAACCCGCCTGCCCACGGCCACAACTATCTCCTCGAAGTCACCGTCTCCGGCGAGATCGACCCGCAGACGGGTATGGTCGTCAATCTGTTCGATCTGAAGCGGGTTCTGCTCGACGTGATCGAAGAATTCGATCACAAGAATCTGAATCTCGACATGCCCTATTTCAAAGACCGGATTCCCACATCGGAAAACCTCGCGCTGGTGCTCTGGACGAAGCTGGCGCCGCAGCAGGACATCGGGACGCTGCACACGGTTCGCCTGTGTGAGGACGAAGATCTCTATGCCGAAGTGACGGCGGCAGAGGGATTGGATGTCGCGGCCGTCACCCGGCGCTACTCATTCACGGCCATTCAGGACGGCAATCAAGGCCGTGAGTGGGATTGTTTCGTCACGGTCCGCGGCCGGATCGATCCGACGACCGGAATGGTAACCGATATCGGCGCGTTGGATCGCGTGGTGAGAGAGAGTGTGGTGGAGGTCTTCGATCATCAAGATCTTCGCCAGGTATTCGGTGTCGAGCAAGTCACGGGCGGGCAGCTTGCCGAACGGATTTGGAACTCGCTCGCTTCCGATATCGCCTCCGGTCACCTCGCCAATGTCCGTCTGGTCCAATCCCGCGATCTCTTCTTCGACTACGCGAGGTGAATAAGCGTTCACCCGGCTGTGTTCCCCCTGCCCATCGCATTTTCGTCGAATGGAAGTGGTCCAGTTGAACTAGACCTAGCCTGGCAATGCCGCGAAGGGTAGTGCTGAGTCCAGTCGAGAGCGATTTCTTCTATCCATTTTTGTTTGGCAGTTGCTTCTGGCCGAGCGGCGTAAAGCGGGCGGCGTAGGCCTCCTGTTCCGGCAATTTCAGAAAGACCATGATTCCGGTATCCTGGTTGATCGTAAATGCGCCGGTTCCCTTCAGCGTGTTGTCACCGGACGGTTCCAACTCCACCTGGATTTTGGCCTTCTCATACCCCTGCTGGATGGTGGCCTTGGCTCTTGCTCCAGCAGTGGGGATGGCCTTGTCTGCATGGTCTGTCACGTACAGGACCAGTTCTCCGCTCTTGGCGACCAGTTCCAGGTGATACGGCCCTGCGGCAAGCGCTTGCCCGCCGTGAAGCGCCTTCACCGCTTCATCGTGTTTCGCCTTGTGGGCTTCAACCGGCACCGAGCAGATCAGCATTACGCCAAGGACAAGATGGCCCAGCAGATGTTTCATGATCGATTCTCCTCAAAAGCCGGCTCCGTATCGATTGATGGGGCGGATGTCGGCCATCAATGCTTCGGCGAGTGATGGTGATGGTGGTGCTCTCCGCCGTCGGTTTTGGACGTTCCCTCCTGGGGCTGCGTACTCGGCTCGGTCTTTGACTTGAGCGGCATGAAACGGGCGGAGTATGCATCATGATTCGGCAGTTTCACGAAGACGATGACGACGGTATTCGGCGTGAGGGAAAAGACGCCGGACCCCTTGAGTATATTGTTCCCGACCGGGTGCAGGTGAACCTGAGTTCTGGTCTGGCCCGTTTCAACGGTGGCTTTGGCCAGGCCGCCGTCCACGCTGATCTTCGTATCCGCATGGTCCGTCACGTACACGGTGAGTTCCCCTTCCTTGGCGACCAGTTCCAAATGAAACGGACCGGTCATGCGCAGTTGCCCGCCATGAGGCGCCTCAACCGATTCGAAAAATTCGTCCGTATGCGCCCAGGCCGGCGACGACACAACCAATATTGAGACCAAGATCATTCCACCGATTGTCTTGTTCATGCGCAATGCTCCTCAAGGAGTTCAAGCGGTATGAGGTTTCGGATTTCCCGCCGGCGCCGGGAGTCCCTTTTGTCATTACCTTATCCGATAAGCTGCAGCAGATGTCAAAGCAAGGGAGGCATCGGGCCATTGGTGATGGAAGGGCAGGCTTATTTCAGCAGATGATCGTTGATCAGCGCAGCGAGTTCGGCTGGTTCGACCACGCCTTCACGGGTGAGGAGCAGCTTGCCGTTGGCAAAAAAGTGCGTTGTAGGATAGGTCTCGAACGTATGGGTCTTCTTGATCTCGCGGCAGCGGCCCGGCACATGCATCTTGGCCTTGCCCACTTTGATGGATGGAAATTGCGCGGCGGTGGCTTCCAGAATCGGGTCGTAGGTTTTGCAGGGTTCGCAGGTAGCGAGCCCGTATGCCACGACCGCACCGGTGCTGTCGGTGAATTCCTTGTAATTCTCGTCTCTGACGTCTTGAACCGTTCCAGTCATAAAGTCGTCACGTCAAAAGTCCGAAAGTCAGAAGGCCTTCGACCTGAAGACCTTCGACTTCGGACTTTACGACAGAGGTTTTAGCTCAATTTCGCCAGCGCGCCGAGGATTTCGTTGTCCTCACGCGCGACCTTGATTTCCTGCACCTTGACGTAGGCCACCTTGCCGTTCTTGTCGACGATCACGGTCGCGCGCTTGGAGCAGTTGAGCGGCTCGAAGTAGAGACCGTAGGCCTTGGCAGTCGTCCGATGGACATCAGACAAGAGGCGATGCTTAAGATCGAGTGAGTCGGCCCAAGCCTTGTGCGAGAAGAAACTGTCGCAGCTGATGCCGAATAGTTCTGCGTTGGCTGATTGGAACTTGGGGAAGTCATCGGTCAAACACTTGTTCTCGCCCTGACACACGGGGCTCCAGTCCAACGGGTAGAAGCAGAGCACGACATTCTTCTTGCCCTTAAAATCGCTCAACTTCACGTCCTTCTGATCCTGGTCCTTCAAGTTGAAATCCGGCGCGGTATCGCCCACTTTGATTTCTGCAGCTACGTCGCTCATCTGGGATCCTCCTTCATATGGTTGAGAGTCCGGCCTATACGCACAATGAGATTAATTTTGTACTGTGCGGCTTGAAGGATTGTCAACGGGCCGAAAGACCTAGATCTTCAGTCGCAGGGTGATAAGTCATTGTATTGTTAAGGATTCGTTAACCTTGAAGTTGTCGGAATCCCGTCATGCGGCCTGCCGGAGCTGCCGTACGGTAGTTCACGATGCGCAGTGTCCGGTCCAGCGCAGGAAGATGGATCAAGGTCCCGACTTTGGGCGATTGCCCCAGACGCAACAGCTCATGGGCCGCTGCGTTCAGAATCTCCTTCGCAGCGCTCTCCGGAAGTCCTTTACCTTGAAAGAGTTCGATCTCATCCAATCCGAATTTCGCCAGCCCCAACGAGTAAAACCAGACGTGGTCGGGTCGAGCGGTTTCGTCTTGCGCGACAGACAGATGATCATCTATCAGAAAGGTTGTCAGTGCGCGATTCTGCCAATCCGATGGATTGAGGTAAGCCTGCGTGGTCACATCATACGCGGTTCCCTGTGTCAGGAGAGTCAGGCAGCGGGCCAGCCGGGCGCCAAGCAGAACCGCGTCCGGCATATCTCGCGGGGGTGCGAGGGAAGGCGCGATGGCGCCCATCAAGGGATGTTCCCAGGCCAATTGCTTCATAATCTCGGCAACGTGGCTTGCCGGTAAGGGCATCACAACATGGGCCGACCAGGGGCCGTGTGTTGCTTGCCAGGATTCGGGCGAGCCCGTTTCATGGCGAATGGATAACGGTCCGCCATACTCACGTTCGTACTGCAGCGCAAGTTCGTCTGTGGACGGAGCCGTGCCGCGATAGCCGATGAAGTAGAGGGGCGGGCGCTTGGCGGACGGCTTGGGGGTCTTTTTGCGGATTCTCATCTCAGAGTCCGTATCTCGTTCCTCGTGAAGCTCGCTTCGCCCGCTCAGCGAGGCGAGCGTATTTCGCAAACGAACGACACTTTACGAGTAACGTATCATTTGCCAGATTTTTTAGCCTTGCGACGGTCGTCCGGATTCAACAGACGCTTGCGGAGGCGCAGATTTTTAGGGGTGACTTCCACGAGTTCGTCGCCCCGAATGTATTCCAACGCGAATTCCAAGGTCATTTCCCGAGGAGGCGTGAGCACCAAGGCTTCGTCGGAGCCGGAGGCTCGCATGTTCGAGAGGTGTTTTTCTTTGCACACGTTGACGTCCAGATCTTCATCGCGGCTGTTCTCGCCGACGACCATGCCTCGATAGACCTCCACACCGGGGCCGAGGAACAGCTCGCCGCGTTCCTGGACCATGAACAGCGCGTAGCCTGTGGTGGTGCCGTCTTCAAAGGCGCAGAGGGAACCGTGGGCGGTGACAAGCAGATCCTGTTCGTGCGCCGCTTCATAGGCCTTGAACACATGGTGCATGATGATCGTGCCGCGCGTTTTGGCCATGAGGATATTCTTCAGTCCCATGATGCCGCGCGTGGGAATGTAGTATTCCAGATGCATGTCGCCTGGGCCGACATCGGAATGGACCAGCTTCATGTGCCGCATTTCTCCACGGCGTTTGCCGATCTCTTCGATGACGGCGCCCTGGTAGGTTTCCGGCACTTGGATGGTCAGCTCTTCGTAGGGCTCCGTGACCTGGCCACCGTCACGATGGAGAATGACTTCCGGCTGCGACACTTGCAGCTCATAACCTTCCCGCCGCATCTGTTCGATCAACACGCCGAGGTGCAATTCGCCACGCCCTGCCACCAGGAAGCGGTCGGCGCTGTCGGTCTCGCTTACGCGGAGCGATACGTTTGTTTCGAGTTCCCTAAACAGGCGCTCGCGCAGGTGGCGCGAGGTGAGGTATTTCCCTTCCCGGCCGGCAAAGGGGCTGTTGTTCACGGAGAAGGTCATCTGCACCGTCGGTTCGTCGATTGTCACGCGGGGCAGCGCGAGCGGCTGCTCGGCATCGGCGATGGTATCGCCGATGCTGACCTGATCCAGTCCGGCCACGGCGACGATTTCACCCGCTTGAGCTTGTTCGGTATCGGTCCGTTCAAGACCTGAATACACCGCGAGATCGGAGACTTTGCCGGGCAGCTGCACGCCGTCTTTGCCCAGCACCAGCACGTTCTGCCGTCGGGCGATCGAACCGGATTGAATCTTGCCGATTCCCATCTTGCCCTTGTAGGGGTCTTGCACGAGGGCCAGGACGAGAATTTGGAGCGGAGCGTCGGCGTTGATGGCCGGCGCAGGGATCTTTTCCAGAACCGTATCGAG
Source organism: Nitrospira sp. (assembly GCA_046604365.1). Lineage (GTDB taxonomy): Bacteria > Nitrospirota > Nitrospiria > Nitrospirales > Nitrospiraceae > Nitrospira_D. The sequence goes on along the minus strand of JBJACV010000004.1, from coordinate 85,177 downwards.
CAACGGCGCAATGGCGGTTCCCGGTTTGTTCGCGTCGAGTGAGGCGATTCCTTTGAGGGCCGAGGTGTAGACGATGGGAAAATCGAGCTGTTCGTCGGTGGCGCCCAGATGGACGAAGAGATCGAACGTGCGATTGACGACGTCGTCGATCATAGCGTCCGGCCGGTCGATCTTGTTGATGACGACGATGGCTCTGTGCCCAAGCGCCAAGGCTTTCCGTAGCACGAAGGTCGTTTGCGGCATCGGGCCTTCTTTGGCGTCGATCAGGAGCAGCACGCCGTCTACCATCCGAAGGGTCCGCTCGACTTCGCCGCCGAAGTCGGCGTGGCCCGGCGTATCGACGATGTTGATCTTCACTCCGTTGTAGATGACGCTGGCGTTTTTGGCGCGGATCGTAATCCCGCGTTCGCGTTCCTGATCCATCGAATCCATGATCCGCTCGCCCATGTCGTCGATTTTTCTGTGGACATGGGTTTGGCGGAGAACAGCGTCGACCAACGTCGTCTTGCCGTGGTCGACGTGGGCGATGATGGCGATGTTCCGGATGTCGTCACGGCGGTCATGAGGGGCATGTACGGTGGACATAGTAACGGTACTTCCTTGGATGACAAAAAGACGCCCACTTGTGAGGCGCAAACTTGGCAGTATACTCGAACTGTATTCTCTTGCACAAGTCTACGACTCTGCTCATGGAGGGTCTGTGGGTCTATGGCGGGTATGAGCGGTGGAACCTCGGGATCAAGGAGCGCGCTTCCGAGACTGGCATGTCGGATTGCAGGGGCCTGGGATTGATGGGGAAGTTATACCGAAGATTAATTGAAATCCAGAAGACGAGAAAATTGGGGTTTTCAAGGACAACCGGACCGATGACTTGTACAATTTCTACAGCTAAATCCAAATGGGAAACACAGGCCAGCACAAAATGGGAGTCCCTTCCAATAGGCGATCTCAAAATCGCGTGGCACGTTTGGATACGGCGTGTCCTTGGGCACACAGGGTTAGGCAGACACTCGCTTGGGGATTTGTATTGTGGACGTTGATGGGAGTAATCGTTGCCGGGCCGGCATATTCCATTGAAGTCCCGCTGGCAGGCTCTATACCTGTGGACATCCACTCCATTGAACTTTCTTATGTGGGAGAGCAAACGATCCCGAGTGTGACGATCAACGGGCCCCCTGATTCCGCTCCTTCCACCTCTGACAGGCCGACATCGCCCTTGTTCGATCTTCTGCCAGGCTTCAATCACTCGCAAGTCTTTGGTGTGTGCCGAGGTTTGCTGTCGCGACCGGAAGGGGACAAGACCGTAACTATGACGTTTGCCGAGGCAGGCAGTGGTCGCTGTGGGCAGAGGATTGAACTGAGGCCGAACGGGGGGGTGTTGGACATCTTGTCATACAAGACCATCAGGCTCAGAGGACAGGCCCTGGGTCGTATCTCGTTTGCCATGGAGGATTGGGCCTCCACGATTCGACAGGATAATGTGCGGTTTGCGACTGTGCGCGGTACGTTCGATGTGACCATCCCGCTGGTTGAACTCGGTCGCTCGCTGGATTTGCGAAGGGCAGCGGCCTTAGTCGTAACGACCGAGGACTCTGAGGCACAGATGGTCCTTGAACAGATGGACCTGGCCCAAGACCGATCGGGTTTCGCACAGTCAGGCCGATCCGGCCTTTGGGTTTGGAGGTACCGAGACGCAATCGAAGATCCGGGCGCCATTCTCTCAACCTGTCGCCGCCACAGTCTTTCGCGGGTCATGATTCAGATGCCGGCTTCGGAGGACGGACCGGAAATATGGCAAGCATACGTCCGGCTCCTCGTCACACTCAGAGAAAGCGGTATTGAGGTGGTTGCCCTCGACGGCTACCCGGAGGCGATTTATGATCCTCAGCAGCTTGCCGGGAAAGTTCGCCGTCTGTTTGGTCTTGTGGAGCCTCATCTATTGGCCGGGGTGCAACTCGACATCGAGCCATATCTCCTGCCGGGATTTCTGGACGATGAGGCCGGTCCGACTCAGTACTTGAATGCCATTGACCTGATGAAAGAGATGATCGGATCGCGTACACATCTCTCGGTCGTGATGCCGTTTTGGTTGACCACTGTGGCTGTGCGAGGACGCCCGTTGGCTTTTGCTGTGATGGATCGAGTGGATGAAGTGGTGGTGATGAGTTATCGTACTGATCTGGAAGAAGTAAAGAGTCTTTCAGGCGATACACTGCGGTATGGCGATCTTATCGGGATTCCGGTGTGGCTTGCCGTCGAGACGATTACGCTGCCGGTTGAGCAACGCGTGACGCTCAAGCGAGAACCGCGTCTGTATCTTGCCGATGCGATCTTGGATCGTCTGCGCCGTCGATTGATTTTCCCGCCTTTTTCCTCACCGCTCTCGAAGGATGATCCCCGCGAGGGGTTCCGGGTTCACCACCGCATGACGGTCAGGCCTGAGCGAATCACCTTTGCGGGGCACCCACGGTCCGATGTAGAGAAGGCCGTGCGGACACTCCTGAATACGGTAGCGCATCGCAGTTTCGCAGGCATTGTGATTCATGATTTTGACGGACTGCGGGCCTTGGCCGAATGAAGTGGCGACTCGAAATGGTTGCTCAGAGTTTTGAGGGCAAGGAGAAGCATTGATTGTCCGAGTGGTTCTGCGCGTAGCCTGATGGAAGACCTTGCTTGAGTTTTGGGGGGTTGCATTGTAAGGTGTTTTCAACACCCTCGCTGTCTACAAATTCACCATACACAGGAGTTTTGTTCGGATGCCGGGCGATGATCGCTTTATAGAGATTCAGAGGCGGCCCAATCGGAATTGGCGCTTCTGGGAGTGGCGCTGGTGGCAGATCGCCATGGTCGGATTTGCCGTCTGCGCGATCGTCGGAGCCACGACGGTCACGGGAGTGATCTGGTATTTTTCGCGGGACCTTCCGTCGCTCGAACAGCTTCAGAACTATCAACCGAGCCTGGTGACCACCGTATACTCGGATGATCGGCAACCCATCGGCCAGTTCTTCATCGAACGCCGTATCCTGACACCGCTCACCGAAATTCCAAAATCCCTCGCCCAGGCGGTGATTGCCACGGAAGATGCGCGATTTTTCGAACACCCAGGTCTGGACTACATCGGAATGTTGCGGGCGGCTTGGACGAACATCCGCCATGGCGGCAAAAAGGTCGAGGGGGCGAGCACGATCACGCAGCAGTTGGCCAGGTCGTTATTTCTGTCATCGGAGCGGTCGTATGAGCGCAAGATTCGGGAGTTAGTCTTGGCCTATAAAATGGAAGCAGTGTCCGGGAAGGAACAGATTCTTGAAACCTATCTGAACCAAATTTACTTCGGACAGGGATCGTATGGCGTGGCTTCGGCGGCCCAATCGTACTTTGGCAAAAAACTCTCTGAGCTGACCCTTGCCGAGTCGGCTTTTCTCGCAGGACTCCCAAAATCTCCCAGCCGGTTCTCCCCGTTCACTGCATACGAACGGGCGAAGAAGCGGCAAGAGCATGTGTTGTCTCGGATGGAAGAGGCTGGGTTCATCACGACGGCCGATCGCGAAGCCGCCGTCGCCGAGACGCTCAATTTCCGTCGGCCGGGCAGCGAGGCCCTTGCCCCGTATTTCGTTGAGCATGTTCGCCAATTACTGATGGCGAAATACGGGGAAGCGATGGTGTACAAGGGCGGCCTGCAAATTCACACCACTCTGAATCTCTCGATGCAAAAGGCGGCAGAGGCTGCGTTTGTGGCCGGGGTCCGTGAACTCGATAAGCGACAAGGATGGCGTGGGCCTCGGCGAACGGTGGATGTAAGCACGCTCCAGTCTTCGATGGTTGCATCGGAAGACAAGCCGCTCAAGCCGGGCGATATGGCGGAAGGCATCGTGTTAAGGGTCGCGAAGGATTTTTATGTGGTGCAAGTCGGATCGGTTGCAGCGAAGCTGGCGTTCGATGATATGGTCTGGGCGAAGCGGCTGCTGAAGGGGCCTGATCCAACAGTCAACTTTGTGGTGAATCCCAATCTCAAGCAGATTCTCAAACCCGGTGATGTCGTCGAGGTCGGAGTGAAAAAGGTCTCCAAAGACGGGATGCAATTGACACTCGAGCAGACGCCGATCGTCGAAGGAGGCCTGATCGCCATCGATCCGAAGAGCGGCGCAATTCGGGCGATGGTCGGGGGCTACGATTTTTCACGAAGCGAGTACAACCGGGCTGTGCAAGCGCATCGGCAACCGGGATCGGCATTCAAGCCGCTTATCTATGCGACTGCGATGAGCCAAGGTTTGAGTCCGGCCACGCAGATTCTCGATGCGCCGGTCGTCTACGAACAGGAAGAGGACGACAAGACGTGGAAACCCGAGAACTATGGCCGGAAATTTCACGGTATGGTGAGTTTGCGTGATGCGCTGGCGCATTCGCACAATCTTGCGACGGTGCGGTTGCTCGATAAGGTGGGGATCAAGAATGTCATCGAATTTTCCCGCTCGGTCGGCATGGTCAGTCCGTTGCCGGCCGACCTTTCGTTAGGCTTGGGGTCGTCGTCAGTGGGCCTGATGGAATTGACATCGGTATACGGGGTCTTTCTGAACCAGGGAACCCGAGTGGAGCCGTATGTCATCAAAGTGGCGACGGACAGCACGGGAAAGCCGCTCGAATCGGCCCAGCCTCAACCGCAGGAGGTTCTTTCCAAAGAAACGGCATATCTCATCACCAATATGATGGAAGATGTGGTGCAGAAGGGAACGGGACAGGCTGCGAAAGCGCTCAATCGTCCCATTGCAGGGAAGACCGGTACGACCAACGACTATATCAACGCGTGGTTTATCGGCGGGGCTCCTAATTTGGTGACCGGTGTGTATGTGGGATTCGACGATCGTCGTTCGCTCGGCGAGAGCGAAACGGGCGCTCGCGCGGCGCTGCCGATTTGGATGGCGTTCATGAAGGAGGCGTTGAATCAGCTTCCCGTCGTCCCGTTTGAAATTCCGGACGGGGTCACCTTCGTGAAGGTTGATTCGTCGACAGGATTGCTGGAGTCGGAGCAGGACGGCGAAGGGCAGAAGGGGGCGGTCGAAATTTTCGCCAAAGGTAGTGAACCGACACAAGCGGCACATCGCCGGGTTGACCCCACGGATTTCTATAAACTGGATCAGATTCCGGAAGGGCCGCCGGTTGGAGAGGGCGGGCTCTGATTATCTATCGCAGTTAGGATTGTGAGTCCTGGTATTCTTCATGCCAGGCCATCTGGATTGTCTCGAGGATTTTTTCGTTCGATTTCTTTGGGTCGTCCTTGAATTCCGGCAAGGCTACGACCCAGGCGTGCATATCGGTGAACCGAACGGTGAGCGGATCGGTTTCCGGATGTTCCTCGACCAGACGAATCGCGATCTCTTCCGCATCCTGCCACTTCAGATCCATGTCTTCCTCCGTATCTCGTCGCCAGATTGTCGCCTATGTGGAAAAGGCGAGACGTGCGCGAAGGGCGAGACTCGAATAGTTGAACTCTTCAGCTTTTCGCGCCTTTCTCGCTAGTCCCGCTCGTCACGCGGCATGCGCTTCACGTGACTTCCGTGACTTTCTTCCCCTGCAGGCTTCGTTTGAGCGAGTCGTCCAGTAAGGCGACCGACAGCGGCTTGGCCGCCTGTTCGAGGTCAGCCATGCGCGCGCGGATCGCTTTGGGATCGGCGGCGTTTTTTGCCGACGTCAGAGCCGTCAGGGCTTCGCGAATGGCAGCAAGCGTATCCTGACCGACGAGCCGGGCGCCTTCCGAGAGCGATTTTTCAGTCGTCACGATCAATGCCTCGGCATCGAGTCTTGCTTCGATCAGCTTGCGGGCGGTGACATCTTCCTGTGCAAACTTAAACGAGTCTTCGATCATCTGCTCCACTTCGTTGTCCGACAGGCCGTACGACGGTTTGACGTCGATCGATTGGCTTTGGCCGGTTCGCATGTCGCTGGCTGTGACGTTCAGAATTCCATTCGCATCGAGCAAGAAGGTCACCTCGATGCGCGGCACTCCGGCCGGGAGCGGCGGTACTTTCAGGCGGAAGCGGGCAAGGCTGCGGTTGTCCTTCACTAACTCGCGCTCTCCCTGCAGAATGTGGATGTCGACGCCGGTCTGGCCGTCGACATAGGTGGTGAACAACTCTTTGGCACTGGCCGGGATGGTGGTGTTTCTGCGGATCAAACTGCTCATCACCCCGCCCATGGTTTCGATGCCGAGCGACAGCGGTGTCACGTCGAGAAGAAGCATATCGGTCGTGCCGCCGCTCAGAATATCCGCTTGCACTGCGGCGCCGAGGGCGACCACTTCATCCGGATTGATGTCGCAGTGAGGTTGTTTGCCGAACAGCTCCTGTACGCGCCGCCTGACGAGCGGCATGCGGGTCGAACCGCCAACCAGTACGACTTCGTCGATCCGAGCCGGCGTGAGTTCCGCGTCCTTCAGTGCCAGACGGCAGGGGATTAACGTGCGCTCGATGATCTCCATCACCATGGACTCGAGTTGATCACGCGTCAGCTCTCTGGTGTAGCAGCCCTTCCCATCCGGCAGCTCGATCGCAATCTGCGCTTTCAATTCGTCTGAGAGGCGAATCTTGGCCCGTTCCGCTTCCAAGCGGACCGCCTGCATGTGATCGGGATAGGTCGAGAGGTCGATGTGATACCCGGTTCGGATCTCGTCGAGAAACAAGTCGGCAATCCGGCGGTCCAGATCATCCCCGCCAAGATGCGTGTCCCCATTCGTCGCCAGTACTTCGAAAATCCCGTTCTTGAGCTTCAGAATGGAAATATCGAAGGTGCCGCCGCCGAAGTCGTAGACGGCGATCGTGCCCTGCGTCTTGTTCTGAAGGCCATAGGCGAGTGACGCGGCGGTCGGCTCGTTGATGATGCGCAACACTTCCAGCCCGGCGATGAGGCCGGCGTCTTTGGTTGCCTGGCGCTGACTGTCGTTGAAATAGGCCGGGACGGTGATGACGGTTTTCGTGATGCTTTCACCAAGATGGGCTTCGGCCCGCTGTTTGAGTTCTTTCAGGATCATGGCCGAGATCTGCGGCGGCGAATAGGATTTTTCCCCCAGCGTGATCCGGATCACGCCACCCCGTTCGGTCAAAGAATAGGGGAAGTAGGCCAGTTCATTCTGCACGTCCGCAAGGCCTTTGCCCATGAATCGTTTCACGGAGTAGACTGTGCGTTCCGGGCTTCGGGTGAGGTGTTCCTTCGCCGAGTCTCCGACGATCAAGCCGTTATCCGTCAGGGCCACCACGGAGGGAAGCATGGCGCGGCCGGTGCGGCCGGGAATGACGCAGGGCTTTCCGTCCTTCATATACGCGACAAGCGAATTGGTGGTGCCGAGGTCGATTCCGACGATGCGTGGCATGTCCGTTATCCGATCGTTGCGGCGAGGTCGTTGACGATATTCTTCACGTAGGTCCGGTTGGAGAGAATCTCCCGCATCTGTTTCAGGAGGCGATCCCGTTCCGCACGGGCCTGATTGGTGGCCTCGCCTCGGTCTTGCAGCGCATCCCAGTCGGTACAGATCCGTTGGAGGTGATGTTCCATGTCCTGTTTGCGCTGATCCAAGGCCTGTCGTTCTGCCACAAGCTGCGTGAGCAGTTGCCGGCCTGTTTCGGAGGCGCGATCGCTTGCCCGATACGCTTCAACCGTCTCTTGCAACTCGAGAATTTCCTCGAAGAGATCGCTTGGCGGGGATGTGCGAATGTCCTTGACCGATCCGGCCTCCAAGTCGAGCAGATACTCGGCGCGTTGAATCGGGTCGCGAAGTGTGCGATAGGCCGTGTTGAGGGTGGCCGCGTTCCCAAGGCTGATAGTCTGTTCGGTCTCGCTTTTGTTCTGATAAAAGTCGGGATGAAATGCGCGGCTCAGCTCGTAGAATTTCGCTTCCAGCTTCTTCAGGTCGATGGTCAACCGGCGTGGAAGGCCAAAGCACGTAAAATAATCCGTCTCTTTCGAGACGGGCTGGACCTTCACGCAGCGTTCGCAGAAATACTCACCGGACATTTCTGATTGGCAGTGCCAGCACATGCTTCTGGCCATCCGAAGATCGCGTGAGCCGGTGTTGTGTGTGTGGTGATGATCCATATGTCCTCCGCCTATGTTAGCCTGACGGGACAGCTGCCCGCCCTGGCCTGCGCAGGTTGCCGAAAACGAACTGCCGGCTTCTGGAGGTCAAGGCACAGGCTGAGGGCAAGGCGCGGTCTGTGTGAGCCGCCAGAATGTGCAGCGCACAAGTTGTCTACGCCGAGAACGACTCTCCGCAGCCGCAGGTTTTATTGGCATTCGGGTTCACAAACTTGAAATTGCCGCCCATGAGATCCTTTTGATAGTCGAGTTGCGTGCCTTGCAGGTAAATCGCGCTTTTGGCGTCGATGATCACCCTGACTCCGTCGAACTCGAAGACCTGGTCGTACTGCCCGATCTTCTCGTCGAAATTGATCGTGTAGCTGAGACCTGAGCAGCCGCCGCCCTTGACGCCGAGGCGAAGCCCGCCGCTCTCGATGCCTTGCACGTTAATGAGCCGCTTGACTTCTTTCAATGCCGATTCGCTCAAGGTGACGACCGGCTCGGGCGTTGTCGTCGTTTCCGGTGTATCCATGGGCGTGCTCCTTCCCTTTGCTCGTTGTCTCTGCGATGGGGGCTATCGGGCTGCTTCTGTCTTGTCGGCTTTTTTCTGATAGTCCGCCAGCGCGGCCTTGATGGCGTCTTCCGCCAGCACAGAACAATGGATCTTTACCGGCGGGAGATTCAACTCCTGCACGATGTCGGTATTCTTGATCTTCTGGGCCTCCTCGATCGTTTTTCCCTTGAGCCATTCGGTGGCCAAGCTGGAACTGGCGATGGCGGACCCGCAGCCGAAGGTCTTAAACTTGGCGTCTACGATCATATCGTCCTGCACCTTGATCTGCAGCTTCATCACATCGCCGCATTCCGGCGCACCGACCATGCCGGTACCGACGCCGTCTTCATCTTTTTTGAAACTTCCCATGTTGCGGGGGTTATTAAAATGATCGACGACTTTATCACTGTATGCCATGACGTCCTCCTTGTATATCGCGTCGTGTCAGTTCAGTGGGCTGCCCATTGAACCGACTTCAAATCGACGCCTTCTTTAGCCATCTCATAGAGTGGAGACATTTCACGCAATTTGGTCACAATCTCAATAACCTTCTTGATCGTGTAGTCAACCTCTTCTTCGGTGTTGAAGCGCCCCAAGCCGAAGCGGATCGACGAGTGGGCAAGTTCAACCCCAACGCCGAGTGCGCGCAAGACATATGACGGTTCCAGTGTGGCTGAGGTGCAGGCCGATCCGGACGAGAGCGCGATGTCTTTCATGCCCATCAGCAACGATTCACCTTCAACATAGGCAAAGGAGATGTTGAGATTGCCCGGCAGTCTGTTGGTAGGATGGCCGTTCAGATAACTTTCTTCCAATCCCGCCATAATGGCCGTTTCGAGCCGATTGCGCATCGCTGTCAGGCGCGCCGTTTCCGTCGCCATTTCCTGTTCGCACAATTCGCAGGCCTTGCCGAACCCGACGATCAGCGGCACCGGCAGGGTGCCGGAGCGCATGCCGCGTTCATGCCCGCCGCCGTCCATTTGGGCGACGAGCCGGACCCGGGGACTCTTTTTCCGCACATAGAGCGCACCCACTCCCTTGGGGCCGTACAGCTTGTGGGCTGAGAACGACATGAGGTCGATGCCCATGGCCTGCACGTCGACGGGAATTTTCCCCACACCCTGCGTGGCGTCGCAGTGAAACAACACGCCTTTCTCCTTCGCGATCTTGCCGATCTCTCGGATCGGATTGATCGTACCGATTTCGTTATTGGCCAGCATCACGGAAATCAGGACGGTCTTGTCCGTGATCGCGTTCCGCACGTCGTCGGGGTTGACCATGCCGTGTTTATCGACCTGCAGATACGTGACCGTCGCCAGGCCCTTGGCTTCGAGCGACTTGGCCGTGTCGAGCACGGCGCGGTGCTCCGTGGATGATGTAATGAGGTGGGTGCCCTTTTCCTTGTACATCTCCAGGACGCCTTTGAGCGCAAGGTTGTCTGATTCCGTCGCGCCGCTGGTAAACACGATTTCTTTCGGATCGGCGTTGATCAGTTTGGCGATTTGCTTGCGGGCCAGCTCCACCGCTTCTTCCGCGGCCCAGCCGAAGGCATGGTTGCGGCTGGCGGCATTGCCGAACTTTTCGACAAAATACGGAAGCATAGCGTCCAGAACCCGTGGATCCATCGGGGTGGTCGAATGGTTGTCGAGGAAAATCGGAAGCTTCATTGGTCGACTCCTTGTGTTGACGGCGACTGAATCGTAATCAGCGGCGTGCCGCCCATCATATCCTGCAGGGTCATACTATTGAGCAGTTGATAGATGCTGTCCTGCACCTTCAACAGCGGCGTGCGGATGTTGCAATGCTCCCGTTGCATGCAGAAGTCACCATCTTTTTCATGTGAACAGTCGGTGAGTCCCAACGGACCTTCGATGCTTTCGAGAATTTGTGCGATCGTGATATGGCTCGCGTTTCGGGCGAGCAAGTATCCCCCCTTGGGGCCGTTATGGCTCTCGATCATGCCGTTCTTGGAGAGCGCTTGGAGCACCTTCGCCAACAGTTCTAATGGAATGTTGTATTCTTCGGCGATCTCCTTGGTGTTCACGACGCGGCCCGGAGTCACATCGCCGAATTGGACCAAGGCAATATGTTGGAGCGCCATGAGTGCGTAATCAGCTTTTTTTGAGATTTTCAACATGACTATTGCCGATCAATACTATCGGAGACTATAATGATCTCCGATCAAATAAGTCGGACTAAAGATAGCACGTAGATTTCACGGCTGTCAACATTATGATCCAAGCACCATTGCCTGTATGAATCATACGGGCGAGAGTCAGGCTGGTAACGAGAAAGGAACAGGTCGATGGGTGGGACAAATCCCTATATTGAAAAAGCCGAGTATGACCTCCCCAAAACCCCGTATACCGTCACCTATATTCAGCCGGACGGGACGGTTACGAAAGTCGCTGTAGATCCGGCCAGAATTCCGTATGGTCCAACGGGACTTCCGGGGAGCCTTCTCGATATTGCTATGGGGAATGGAGTGGACTTGGAGCATGTATGTGGAGGGGTCTGTGCCTGCTCAACCTGTCATGTCATGGTGAAGCAGGGTCTTGATACCTGTAATGAAGGCACGGATGACGAATATGACCAGCTTGATGAAGCGCCGATGACCACACTGCATTCACGGTTGGGATGTCAGTGTGTGCCCAACGGCACCAAAGACATCGTTGTCGAGATCCCGGCCGTCAATAAAAACCTTGTCCGGGAAGGACATTGAAGCGTGCGTGATCCGTTCTGCGCCATCATCATTCGTTTTGAATTCCACTATTTGACCGGGTCTCGAACAACCCATAGCGGTTGACGATACACGGTTTGCTAATCGTAGGTTTCCGTCTTCACGTCCTTCCGGTCATATCCCGTTTCAACAAAATAGCTTCGTAGGGGCCTCACGAATTCCTTAGTCCCGCAGAGCATGGGAATAACCTTGGATCGGTCGCTCACGAGTTGGCGTAGCATGCTCACGGTCAACGCAACTGCGGACTCTTCGCCGGAGGCAACCAGCGGAAGATAGCGAAATGATGCGCGCATGAGGGCTAGTGAAAGCAGTTCCTGGTGGTAGAGCAATTCATCTTCTGCCGGTCCGACGGCGATCACGAGAACCGGCACGGTTTCGCGATGGGCATACATGGCCTTCAGCATGCATCGAATCGGAACCAGACCGGTGTATCGGGCGATGAATAGCAGCTCCCGATCGAGCGGCTGAGGCAGTACGAAGTTGCCGTAGGGTCCGGATAACAACAATTCGTCCCCGGCTCTGATCCGGCACAGATAACGGGACCCCAATCCATCCGGCACCCGGTCGAACACGAGGGTGAGTTCGCCGGAGGGCGACGCCGGGACCGCCATAGAATAGGCGCGGTTGAGAGGCGGCGTGGAGCCGACCGGCAGCTTCAACGACACCCATTGTCCTGGTTGGAACGCGAGCTTCTGTGTCGTGGGAAGAAGAATGAGTTGACGAACGTTGGGAGTGAGATCGGTTACGGAGAGCACCCGAGCTGTCTGCGTGAATTCCGCCATGCCCCTCCCTTTCGAGATGTTCATATCAGAAGGACGTTCTAGATAAAAGACAAAATAGTCGTGAGGGGATCGATTCTGTACAACACTTTTCCGTGCATGCTATAGATACCGTCTTTCAGCGAGAGTTTCCTCCTATGACGCAAGTTCGCGTGCGGTTTGCCCCAAGCCCGACAGGATTTCTCCATATCGGGGGAGTTCGTACGGCTTTGTTCAACTGGCTCTATGCCAGACAGCAGCAAGGTGTCTTTATCCTCCGTATCGAAGACACGGACCAGAGTCGATCGACCGACGAATCCATCCAGGCCATCATTGACGGCATGAAATGGGTCGGACTCGATGTCGATGAAGGCCCCTACCGGCAGACTGAACGGATGGATCTCTATCGCAGCCATGCGATGCGGCTGCTCGAAGCCGGTCGCGCCTATTGGTGTGTCTGCAAGGCAGAAGAATTGGAAGCTCGGCGCAAAGAGGCCGAAGCCAAAGGGCTCTCCCCTCGATATGACGGTCGCTGTCGCAGCCTGCGTATCACGAATCCGACCGGTGAAGCGGCATTGCGATTCAAGGCTCCGCAGGAAGGGCAGACCGTGGTCGATGATCTGATTAAAGGCAAGATTGTCTTCGACAATGCCGTCTTGGACGATCTCATCATTCTCCGGTCCAACGGCTACCCGACCTATAATTTCTCAGTCGTGGTCGATGATGCGCTGATGAACATTACGCACGTCGTACGCGGAGACGATCATTTGACCAATACCCCGCGCCAAGTTCCGATTTTTGAGGCATTGGGATTTCCTGTGCCGCACTTCGGGCATCTGCCGATGATTCTGGGGGCTGATAAAACGCGATTGTCCAAACGCCACGGCGCCACGTCGATCATGGCCTACAGAGATATGGGCTATCTGCCTGAGGCGATGGTGAATTATCTCGTCCGGCTCGGCTGGTCGCACGGCGATCAAGAACTCTTCACGCGTGAGGAGTTGATTGAGAAGTTCTCGTGGAAGCACGTGCAGACATCGGCGGCTGTCTTCAACCCCGATAAGCTGCTGTGGATGAATGCCGAGTACATCAAGACCAGTTCGCCCGCCTCTGTGGCTCAGGCGCTGGTTCCGCTGCTGGAGCAGGCCGGTTTGGGAGACGACGTTCGAACGGTGACCGCCGAGTGGCTCGCCCAACTGGTGGTATTGGTCAAGGAACGTGCAAAGACGCTCGTTGAAATGGTCGAGTGGGTCAAACCGTACTTTGGACCGGTGGCGCTCTTTGAAGAAGAGGCAGCCAAGAAATTTCTCACTCCGGCCGCCGCGCCGACGTTGTCCAAGCTGGTCGAGCGGTTTGAGGCCTTCCCGGTCTTCTCAAAATCTGAATGGGAGACGGCTTTTAAAAAAATGGTCGAGGAGGAAGGCCTCAAGATGGGCCAACTGGCTCAGCCGGTGCGCGTGGCGTTGACCGGACGGACCGCCAGCCCGGGCCTCTTTGAGGTCATGGAAGTGCTGGGGCGGGAACGGACGCTTCTCCGTCTCCGCAGGGGGATCGAGCGCGCAAATACCGGTCCGTCTTGACGCACGACGGCATCGTATATTACGTTGAACGCCGGTTGGGGGATCGTCTAGAGGTAGGACGTCAGTCTCTGGATCTGACTACCTAGGTTCGATTCCTAGTCCCCCAGCCAAAAATATTTTCCAGCCTGTCCTAGATCTACCATTCGTTTCCGTACCGCGCTGGGGGATCGTCTAGCGGTAGGACGCCGGCCTTTGGAGCCGGCTACCTAGGTTCGATTCCTAGTCCCCCAGCCACTTTTCTTTGAATTCAGCTCAATCGATTGTGGTTTGAGCTAAGGGTAGCGGACTGGTAATGCCTTATAGTTCTTTTCTTGGCTGAGAGAATCTCAGATTATCATTCGACTGGATGAAGAGGATAAGGAAAAATGTCGGAATAGATCGGAAGATACTCACAGTCACTAGACTCTCTACTGGTGACATAAACATTGACTATGATCCTAGATTTCCTCCCCACGTCTTCTTTGATACCAACGTAGTGATTGGGCTGAACGCAGAGGCAATAGATGCCCTCAATAGGATCAAGAGCCAGCAGGGGTTTATTTACCGGTATTCAATGTTGAATTTTATCGAGCTGGCCTCCCACATGGGGGATGAGCCAGATGGCAATACACCAAACCCGTTCAAAAAGTATCAGGCAGCTTTCAAGAAAATAGCCTCTCTCTGCGATCCGCGACCGCTCCCTTCAGCAGAAATGGTTTTCATGAAAGCTGTCGGGCTCTATCATTACCTGGGCTCCAAATGGATTGCCGATGAGAGCGAGATCGCAGGGACCCTCAGGAGCTTCGTGCAGACAAATAATCTAGCTGAGCTCAGGAGGGCCGGATTCAGTCCAGAGCATTATAAGAAGCTTCGCGAGTTTGATGGAGAGTGGTTTTTGGATTTTGTAGCGAAGGCCAAGGGGATTGGGGGGTTGCCAGATGGTTCAGGCAATTGGGCGAATTGGTTGGGACACTTCTATAGCTATCTAGTTTTTCGAGCAAGTAGTACAAGGAAGACATTATCCAGCCTTGGGAGAGATGAACAGAAGCGGGTAATCAAGTTTTTTGAAGGGCCGGGAGGAAAGATGTTTCTTGCCCACTTTAAGCATTTGCTTGTTAAGACGATCAGAGACCAAAGGCATGAGGATAGCAACGATTTCTATGACATGCTCCAGCTATTACTGCTTCGGGATAGCAATCTCCTCTTCGTGACCGATGACAGGCCGTTTCATCAATACTATGCAGGAGCTGAGCATCATCGAGTGATTCCCTGGAGAATGTTCAAGAAACCAGCTATCTCAGCATGACGTCGCCAACTATGCAGCTTCTCTGTGCTATTTGGTCGAAGCCAGATCAATCACAAAGCGGAACCACACATCACCGCGAACTGCCCGTTCATGGACTTCATTGACCTACTGAGTGGGAATCAGCTCGATGTCCGACTCGATCTGATGCGATGGACCGAAGCCGGGCTTTTCCTGGATTTCATTAATATCGCCGATAACCGCTAGGCTCCCCCCTGTTCCCCCCCTTTTGACACTATTACAAGAATCTTGATGGCTAGGTGTTCAACCACCACTCCGGCTTATTGTATCCCCGTCAGGATTTGGGCCACCGCGAACTTTGCCAGGTCCTCGATTGAGGACACACAAGAATGATCGAATACTTGAGTGGGAATGTAATCGACACGCATGCGTGTGGGAAAAGAGTGATCTATTGCTATCGAGAGAGAAAGCGGTGGGCAAAAGCGAGACTTGATAGAGATCGCGAACGAAACCAGAAATTAACTGGATTCAGTTGTGCGACGAGACGCGCGGAGCACTTCGAGTGCGCGTTCTATGATGATTCGGTCCGGAACATCCTTTTCACGGAGAGTCTGTTTCGTGAGAAGCAGACCTTCCAGATTGATGGTTCTAACCGGAATGCCCTCGAACTCGATGGTTTCTGCGTACGGACGGAGCGCTTCATATGTCATGCCGTTGGCATTGAGCATGACATCCACGACAAAGGCATCGGCGACCCGAATGTTTTCACCTTCTTCGAACCAGGCAGGTTCAATCTCTTTGGCAGCGTGATCGGGAAGAATCAACAGCGCATCTTTGACCCGTTGTCCCGCTGCAGCAGAGGCCGGAACCACAATGTCGATATCCGTCGTCGCTCGTTGGTATCCATGCGCGGCGAGAGCGTAGCCACCGATCAAGAAATAATCGACATGATGTTGATGGAGGGAACGTAAGAGGGTTTTGAGGTCGTCGAGCGTAGCGGGGCGGCTGTATTCCTCCATCACGCTCGCTCGGCGGCTAATCGTCCTAAGCCCTGCACCAAGCAGTTTTCTTCTTGTCTATTCGCGTCCTGGTGCGATCGAAAACGGTACACACCTTTCGGGATAAAGGTGCTTTTGGCCAGATGCGCAATGGTTTCACTGAAGCGAGCGCCTTCCGCCAGTAACGTTCCGTCGCCATGCATGACGATCGGCCGTTCTTGCCTGTGTCCAACCCGTATCATGTTGTCTACTCTACCTGAGGGATGAAGAAGGGGCAAGTTGCATCCAGCCGCAATGTCGGCGACCGCGAGGGGGATTGAAACTTCTGCCTCGGTTTTCCCGAACGTGTGAGAGTTACTGTAATGTGCCGATATCGATCACGAAGCGGAATCGCACGTCGCCTTTGAGGACGCGCTCGTAGGCTTCATTCACCTGTTGAATCGGGATCACTTCGACATCGGATTCGATTCGGTGCTCGGCACAGAAGTCCAACATGGCTTGGGTTTCCCGGATGCCGCCGATGACGGAGCCGGCAAGACGCCGGCGATGCAGAATCAGGGGAAAGGCCTCCAGCAGCGCCGGCTTCTCCGGGACTCCCACAAGAATCATGGTCCCGTCGGTTTTGAGCAGATTGAGGTAGGCATTGTAGTCGTGCGGGGCAGACACGGTGTCGAGGATGAAGTCGAAACGGCGTTGAAATTTCGTGAATGTCTGGGGGCTGGCCGTCACAGCGAAGTCAGCGGCTCCCAGCCGCTCCGCATCCTTTCGTTTGCTCTCCGATGTGCTCAACACCGTTACTTCCGCGCCGAGGGCTTTGCCGATCTTCACCGCCATGTGGCCGAGCCCGCCGAGTCCCACTACGGCCAGCTTGTGATACTTGCCGACGCCCCAATGTCTGAGCGGAGAATAGGTCGTGATCCCGGCGCAGAGCAGCGGAGCCGCTCCAGCCGACGAGAGACCGTCCGGAATGCGCACGGCATACTGCTCGTCCACGACGAGTTGAGTCGAGTACCCGCCTTGTGTGATTCGACCGTCTTTGTCGCGCCCGCTATAGGTGAGGACCATGCCGGCCTCACAGTATTGTTCGAGCCCTTCACGGCAGGCCGGACAGGTCCGGCAGGAATCGACGAAACAGCCGACGCCGATGCGGTCGCCGACGAGCCACTTCTTGACCGCACTCCCGACCTTCGTCACAATCCCGATGATTTCATGGCCGGGCACCATCGGAAACAACGATCCACCCCATTCGTTGCGGGCCTGGTGGATATCCGAATGACAAATTCCGCAATGGGTGATCGTGATCAGCACGTCGTGGTTGCCGACTTCCCGCCGTTCAAATGAAAACGGCTGTAAGACGGCATTTGCGGTCAATGCGGCATAGCCATGAGTAGGGAGCATCCGGTTTCTCCTTAGGCGAAGGTGAACGAGGCCGTGACCTTAGCAAGTTTGCCGAAGCTTGCCAACAGGGAAGAAGTGGGCGCGTGAGCGGATCAGCCTGATGCGTCCGTTTCGTGCCGGTCCGGTTCGACCGTGAGCGGATCGCCGGGGACTCGGTATTGCTCCGCAGCCCAGGTTCCTAAGTCCGTGAGCTGGCAGCGTTCGGAGCAGAACGGGCGCCAAGAATTTTGAGCCCAAGAAGTCGGTCGATGGCAGATGGGGCAGGTCATGACGATTGTCTAGCGCTGAGGGGCTTGCTGTGTTTTCTCGATCTTGGCCCAGGCGTCTTTGAGAGACACGGTTCTGTTAAAAACGAGAGTATCGGCTGATGAGTCAGGGTCCACACAGAAGTACCCTTGGCGTTCGAATTGGAAACGGGCCCCCGCCGTGGCTGAGCGAAGACTTGGCTCGACCACACAGCCGGTGAGAAGCTCAATCGACTGGGGGTTCAACGACTGAGTCCAATCGTGATCAGCAGGCAGCTTGTTCTGGTCGGCGAGCAACAACGGATGGTAGAGCCGGATAGTGGCTGTGGCGGCATGGGTAGCCGACACCCAGTGAATCGTCGCTTTGACTTTGCGCTGCTCTTGTGATGACCCACTTTTTGTCTCCGGGTCGTAGGTGCAGTGCAGCTCGGTGATGACGCCGGTCCGGGGGTCCTTCGTCATGCTCACGCATTTGATGATGTACCCGTAGCGTAGCCGGACCTCCCGGCCTGGCGCGAGCCGATAAAACTGTTTCGGCGGATCCTCGCGGAAATCGTCCTGCTCGATGTAGAGCGTCCGCGAGAAGGGCACCGGCCTTGTTCCAGCCGAGAAATCCTCAGGGTTGTTCACCGCGTCGAGTTCTTCAACCGCCCCTTCCGGATAGTTATCGATCACGACTTTCAACGGTCGCAGGACTGCCATGACGCGCGGAGACCGCTTGTTCAAGTCTTCGCGGATGAAGTGTTCGAGCAGTTGCATTTCGACGATGGCATCGCGCTTGGCAACGCCGATATGGTCACAAAACGCGCGAATGGCCTCAGGCGTGACGCCCCGGCGACGCAGGCCTTTCAGCGTGGGGAGGCGTGGGTCATCCCAACCGGCCACCAGTTTCCTCTCGACCAATTCGAGCAGTTTCCGTTTACTCATGACGGTGGAGGTAAGATTGAGTCGCGCGAACTCGATCTGCTGCGGGCGATGCGGGGCGTCGGTTTCAGCCACGATCCAATCGTACAAGGGGCGGTGATCCTCAAATTCCAAAGTGCAAATCGAATGGGTGATGCCTTCCAGGGCGTCAGACAGCGGATGGGCGAAGTCATAGGCGGGGTAGATACACCATGCGGTGCCGGTCCGATAGTGAGACGCATGCCGGATTCGATAGAGCACCGGATCCCGGAGATTGATGTTGGGCGAGGCCATATCGATCTTGGCGCGCAGGACGTGCGTACCGTCGGGAAACGCTCCGGCCCGCATGCGTTTGAACAGGTCGAGGTTCTCATCAGGGAGTCGCGTTCGAAAAGGGCTGTCGCGGCCCGGGTCGGTCAGTGTGCCGCGATACTCGCGCATCTGATCGGCGGTGAGACTATCGACGTAGGCGGTCCCTTTCTTGATCAACGTGAGGGCGAAGCTATAGAGCTGCTCAAAATAGTCCGACGCGTAGAACATGTTTCCATGCCAGTCGAATCCCAGCCAGCGCACATCGTCCTGGATCGCTTGAACGTATTCAGGATTTTCGGTCGTTGGATTGGTGTCATCGAACCGCAAATGACACCTGCCTCCGGGATGTTCGTCGGCGATGCCGAAGTTGAGGCAGATGGATTTGGCGTGGCCGATATGGAGATACCCATTGGGCTCCGGGGGAAATCGCGTGACGACTCGGCCGCCATGTTTGCCGGCGGTCCGGTCCGCTGCCACGAGGTCACGAATGAAATTCGAAGGGCCCGAAGGCGCCGGTGTTGTCATAGCGGTCTGTCTTTGGTCGAATCGAGCGGATACATACAGCCCTTGCCGGAGGCAGTTCTACCACAGACAGGTAGGGGGGAGGAATGGGAATGGTTGCATTGCTCAGGAGGACGGCTCTGTCATCTGATGGCCGGAGAGCTGCATCACACTGAAGTCTTTTTGGGCAATGAGCGAGCCTTCCATCCTCAGCCGGAACTCATAGCGCCCGGGAGCGGGAAAGATCAACGAGGGAATGTTGATGCCGAAATCGGAAATCTGCAGGCGGTCCTCGATGACGATATTGGGGAGCGTGGCCCGGCAGATCAGTTGCTCGTTGTTGAGGTAGATCAGGTCGATGTCGAAGTTGTAGGCGCCTTCGGCGTCCGTGAAGCAAAAATACAACCCCATTTGTTGATGCTGGAACGGAAAGACGCCTGCTTGAAGGTGTGTGAAAATGCCGATGAGGCTTTTTTTCTTCGTCAGACTATCTTCGATCACCTGATCGCAGACCAGGAAAGCTTGGACGCTTGGCTTTACGATATCCGTCATGGACGTATTCTATAGGAGACATGGCGATCGCAAAACAGTTATCGCATTTCAGCGTGGAATCGGCGGAAGAGCGGTCAGCCCAAGACGACGGTTCTGCCTCGGTTCTCCACGACGTCGCCGAAGAGCGTCCGGCCAGAACCGATTCTGCAGTAATGAGGCGTGATATCCACCAAGGCGCCTGCATGCGAATAAAACCGTCCCGATGTGATCTGAATTCTATTGTCCGATACGATCCGGGCTTCAAATGCGATCTCGCCGGATTGTCGGCCGTACAAGCGGACCCATGGAGCATCGGACGGCATGTTGGTGGTGGCTTGATGGATATCGATCGTGAATTGTGCCGCCTGGTTTACCACCAACGTATTCCGGCGGACATGCGCGATCTGAGTCCCGGTTGCGTCATAGAGGTCGATCGTGACGAGGAGCAGTCCTTGTTCCGGTCTGGCTTCAAGGACGAGCTGTTCCTTCCCCTGAATTGTCACCACGCCGTTGGTATTGCGAAAAATATTCGATCCAATGAGTAGCTCCGGGCCCAACTTCTGTGTTGCCGTTGTGGAGGACTCCGTGCGGGAGGATGGCGAAGTGTTCAACGGTTCCAGCGTGTCGTCCGTCATCGTGTCCGGGAAAACAACTTCAAATTATAGATGTGGGAATGACCCGAGTTGCCTCAGGTGCCGATAGCGATGTGTGAAGGCTAGGGCTTCCACCTGGTTCTGTCAAGAGTGCCCCGGCATGGGGCCAAGCCACAGTGGAAATGCCCGGTCGAGGTGATGGCGGCTAGGGCGTCATCGTGCTTTCGTTTCCATGGCGATCCGTGGCGGTCACGCAGATCCGCACAGACTCCTCGCCTGTGGTTCGAACCGGTATGGTGATCGTCTGGAAGATCTGTCCCCCTCCCGTCGCCTTTGATGCGGGTATTTCCTTGGCTAGGGTGCGTCCGTTACCCAGGTCATAGTAAATGGTGGTCTTGGCCAGATCGGAGAGCAATCCTCCTGCAACGCTCACAGACGGTTCCGTGTAAGAGACGGACACAGTCGGCTTCACGGGACTGACCTTTGTCTGGACTGTGTTCGGACATCGGATCGTGCTCGGTGCGTTTCCTGTATGCCCGGCACATCCCCAAGACAAGACGAGGGTGGACAGCATGAGAAGGGCCCGTGCAATAAGAGTCGATACGGGCCGAGATTGAATTGCGGAATCGGACGGAAGCACCAATGTGTGGTCATTACTCATGGCAGGTTGGTCTCCCTCTATGAATAATTCGATATTCCGGCATCCGTGCCATCAGGTCTCTACCGGGGCAGTTATAGGCCAGACAAGAAATGATCGCAAGCGAAGGGTTCATCCAGTGCCATTTGCGGTGGCGCGCTGAGGATGGAAGGGCTGCTTCGTTGCAAACAGAAAAGGGCTTATGATACGGTCCAAGCCTCGTGCTGGCTGCAGATGGTCCCATCGTCTAGCCTGGCCTAGGACGGAGCCCTCTCAAGGCTTAAACACGGGTTCAAATCCCGTTGGGACCACCACACCCACCTTCGCTTGAGCCGCGCCTCTTTATCGTCGTTCGGAATTTGTTGGCGCTGGATGGAACCCACCAACATCCAAATTATTGGGTCTTTGATCGAACCCGGGCTTGAATGCCAACTGGGTCAGCTTTCCACTGCCACGATGGCCAAGGTCAAAGACGTCATTCGTTTCGCGCTCGGACTGTAATTTCGCGATCCCGGATCAGATGACATTGGAACTGCACGTGTTGGAGTGCTTAGTTCACATGAGCGCGTTGTCGGGGTTGTGAATCGTCGGAAGCGTTACATCGCAAATTCAGAATGTCCCCTATTCTCACCGCCACGAAGGGAGAGATTGCGAGGTGAAACACGGGAAAGATACAACTGGATTGACTCCGCGTATCTGATGCGAGTACGAAAGATTGAGAAGAGGAAGGAATGTACCGTGATCGTAACGACACTCTCAAAAACTTTCAGATTGTGATTTCCAAGGAAATCCGTGAAAAGCTGGGTCTCCGATCGAAACAGCGTCTTCATGTCATGGAGAAAAGTGGGGTGATCACTCTGGTGCCGGAACTTCCGCTCGTATCGCTCAAGGGAGCGCGGAAGGGGATGTCCACGACGGTCGTGCGAGAGAAGAAGGGCCGGTCATAAGGGTTGTCTTGGGACCCTTTTTCATGGAAGGGGATGCTGCTCTCGCTTATAATGCGGTCATCTGCTTCTTCGGAGGGCTACCATGGACATCATGACGGCACCGCATATCGCAATTTCCCAGGACGTGGCGGGCGGGAAACCCCGGATCGCAGGGCACCGCATTACCGTCCAACACATCGTCATCTGGCATGAGCGCATGGGGATGAGTGCAGATGAGATTGCCTCCAACCACGGGTTGACCTTAGCCGATGTCTATGCCGCGCTGACGTACTACTACGATCACCCCAGGAGATTGATGAGGCCATCTTGGCTGATGACTCGTATGTCGTCGAACTTCGCAAGGGAATCAAGTCCAAACTGGGCGGCAAGATCGGTGGCTGAGCGGATCAGGTTTTACATGGACGAACAAGTGGCGAAATCCGTAACAGAGGGGTTACGCAGGCGCGGCGTCGATGTGATGACGGTGCAAGAATTGGCGTTACAGGCGGCTGAGGATCAACAGCACCTGCAACGAGCGGATCAAGAAGGCCGCGTTGTGGTCACGCAGGATACGGACTTTCTTCGGCTGCATGCAGCCGGGGTCTCCCATCGAGGGATTGTATACGCGCCTCAGCAGACACCGGTGCCTCAGATGCTGAGAGGTCTCATGCCGATTCATGATGTGCTGACTCCCGAGGACATGATTCGCCACGTCGAATTTCTGTAGACGGCTAACCGCGCATCAGCGGGGCAGTCGGTACGAAATTCAGCTAGGCGAGCTTCCCTTTTTACACCAAGCGTCTGTCGTCAACGTCCGAGGGATCGGGTCTTTGATCGAACCCCGGTTAGAACACAGACTGGGGCAGCTGTTCGCTGCCACGATGGCCAAGGTCAAAGACGCCATTCGCCTCGAGCTCGAACTGTAACGTCGTAATTTCGGCTGAGATGACGTGGGACTGCGCGCGGTGACCTGGAATATAGCTTCACGCTGTGCGCCCTCGGGGGCGAAAGCAGGCAAATTGTCTGGCCCTTTTAATTCCGACTTGATTGGTAAGAGAGCCCTACAATGGCACGACGACAATCTCACCGGAATTCCAAATTGTGATTCCCAAGGAAGTGCGGGAAAAATTGCATCTCAGTCCTAAACAGCGGCTACACACCCTGGTGCCGGAAGTTCCCCCAAGTCCCTCAAGGGTATACCGAAGACGAGTCTTCGGGGAAAGGCGGTCAGATAGTGAAAGTCTTGGTGGATTCCAACGTGTGGATCGAGTTCTTTACCGGTGGACCTTTGGCTGAGTCTTGCACTCCCATCTCCAGGTGACTAGGATACGCGTCCTGTAATGATCTCTCGCGAGAACAATGTCGCGACGCCGGCCTTGGAGGATAACAAGGAAGTGACGGCGACGTGCAGACTGGGCAGCGGACCGTGGGTGCAGAGCGCGGTTGAGAGCGCATGAGACTGCCCCCGGATACAACCATCGCTGAAGACAAGCTGACGCGGTATTTGCTGATACCGCAAGCGCGCGGCGACAAATCGGCTTTCTTGGCGCAAGCGGGGTATGGGCGGGAAAACATGCAGTCTCTGCTGCGGGACTTGCGTACACAGATTCTACCGTTGGAGGCGCAACGACTGGAATCAAACACGTTCGGCCAGTACTATGAAGTACGAGGTGCGCTGACCGGCCCAAACGGCGTGATACTGCCCGTTCGCACCATCTGGATGACAGAACACTTGTCGGGTATCACGAAGTTCGTTACACTGATTCCAGACAAGCGGAGGACTGAATGAAGTTTGAGCTCTACACGGATGTGACGCTGAGGTGCGATGTACCGGAGCATCGTCTCCGACGCGGCGACATCGTGAAACTGGTGGACCATCACGTGGCCTCTGACGGTACCGAGGGGTACTCTATCGAAGTCTTCAACGCGCTGGGCGATACGATTGCCGTCACCAGCGTGCCCGCCTCTGCGCTCGAAGCTCTCCGCCAAGACGAAGTGCTCTGTGCCCGCACGCTGTAACAAGACGCAGCTCCATCTCTTTTCATCATCGCATGTGCTTCCGATGGGAGGCGAAAAATGCCTGCGAGGTTGAGGTCATGGACGACCACGAGGAGTCTGGCGACAGCAGAGCGACGCGGATCTGAAGGATCTGCCGGGAGTGGTCTACGTCAAGTAGAGAGCCACAACATTCCTCTGGTGCAGAATCAAAAAGACTCCCGACCCCTTAGATTCCCCCCCGACAAAGGGGGGCGAGACGACTGAGCCTGCGCTGTGCGTTCGAGGAATCCGTCGACGAAATCCCTTCTCCTGCTGGCCGAATTTAAACCGACCTAGTACCCGCGCGAGTTGTCTACTGAGAGCATCGACCGACCGGTTAGCACCCAATCCCCTCAGCCGGCCGAACGGTTTTACGATCCGAATTGGATGCCCGTTGTTCTCACGAACAAAGCATAGACTTGATGACAAGCGTGTCGACATACGCACGGAGCCGCTGTTGATCCTCACTCGGCATCGTGATGAACTCGACGCCGAACCGCTGTTGAACGAGCCATCGCACCGCGGCGAGTTCCACGTTGAGTGGTGTGGTCGGATCTCGGTGATCCGGTAGGGATAAGTAGAGTGACACATAGTTGCCCTTGCCGACGGGCACGGCGCTTTCGACCGCACAGCCACCGCTGGACAGGTCATAGCACAGGCCGTCTCCCAGCGTGACGCCTTCTGTCAACAGCGCGATGGGACAGTGCAGGGCAAAGCGAGGAAACTTTCGTCGATTGTCCAACCGGCTCAAGTGCTTCTCATTCAACGCATGGACAGTCACAAAAGGCTTCGCTTGTTCTGGCGTGGTGCAGAATGACCACAGAAAGCGTGTGAGCGTGCTCGCTTCAAGGTCCGGGACCTGGGTGAACGCCACACCGAACACGCCGTCCTTCACCCACTGGACCGTCGCTTGAGGGATCAAAATAAACGTATGATTTTGTGGCCGAAGCTGAAGCTGCAGGAAAGATCCCGCTGAGGGCTGCCAGGCGCTCACAATTCGACACCCTCTCTGGGATAAATCGAGGACGAGCCCATCCTCGATCTGGGTCCCGTCGGGAGAAAACATAGTCTCAACTCGGACGGTCTGGCGAGGATACCGCCGCTGCTCCATGTGTAGGGCTTGTACCGCCAAAGAGCACCTCCATTGTCACTTTAACTCTAGCTAAGACTCAATGGGCGTCAATAGGTCCATTTATCCCTGTGGTTTAGTAGAATCCCTAGGTGAAGAACTAGGGAACCTACTAGCATGTTCTTAGTCTGGGCAACCTAGGCCTAAGTTTTTTCGATTACCTAACATATTTCCATTGTCCTCAGCGCATGAAATCGGCTAATCTGCGCCTGGCACCGGTTACAGGCGATCTGTGGCAACTGTTGAATGAGGTAAGGCAATGCGCTTGAGCGTCGAAATGGACAATGTGTATGGAGGTTCCTGTATCGAATGCTATTCGATGGTTGTCCGGGGGGCAGATGACTGGGTGTGGTTAGAGTTGTTTAATAACGACACGCAACATAAGCAGAAGGGCGGAACACTGATGGTCCCGCTTGAAGTAGCCAAGAAACTAGGGGAAGCACTGATCACGATGTCTGCTTCACCGCGAGACGGGCTTCCAATGGAATTAAAATTTACGTTTGACGAGTCACAGCCTGATCTCATCAGCCCATATCGACCCTGAACTCTCTCCTTCATTCATTGACGGTCACCTCGAAGGCCTGGCGGTTGTTCAAGATCTGTTGTGCGTAGGCGCGCCGGGGCTTGTCCTATATCGGACACGCATCTTGTAAATCGTTGTAAAACCTCACTGCTCATCGGACGGTTCAGAAATATCATCCTGTTGATTTTCCTCACTTCCGTCTGTCCTCTCAAGGCTTAAACACGGGTTCAAATCTCGTTGGGACCACCACACCGCACTTACGCGTTCTGGTGTCGCATTGAGCGACTCTCATCTTCGTTGCTGCCGCCGGATAAATCTCTTCAGCGAAAGTTTACACACAGCACTGTAAATCCGTAGGCACAGGGCTACAGTGTGTATCCCTTGCAAAAACGCTGAGATGGCTTCAGCGGTCTATCACCATCACCTACAGTCCCCTTGCATGGTCCCGGTGATCGCCTTCCCGATATCCTGAATGTCCGGGGTTTTTCCTTCGATACGCCGTGACCTGTCACGGTATGTCCCTTGCTCTGTTGCCACGGTGAAGAGTGTCTGTTTCACCTCCTGGCTCGCTCTTCGATTGATCAACCTCAGTTGAGTAATTCACCCTCGTGGCCTGGCATGAGCATCGCGGGCTTCTCCGGTGGGGGTGTGCCTACTGCCTGCGAGAACAAAATGAGGATGTCGGAATGAATTGGATGAGAGCCATCGCTGGCGCTCTGGTGTTGTGGTCGAGTCCTGCATGGAGCGCCACGTTGCTGTGGGATGCCAACACCGAATCGGACTTGGCAGGGTATCGTGTCTATCAATGCAGCCAGCTGCCCTGCACGCGGGCGTCCGGCAATGCACTTGTCCTCGTCACATTGGGACAGGTGACGAGTTTCAATATTGGGACACCGGCACTGACACAGTACTACTTCATCACGGCATATGATTTTGCCAATAACGAGTCAATGGAGAGTTCCCCGGCCACCTACACGCCTGTTGTCGCACCACCTCCGGTTTCCCCTCCACCGGTTCAACCACCCCCCACGACTCCCCCTCCTGTCACCCCGCCGCCGGTGACCCCACCCCCGGTGACTCCTCCACCAGTCGCACCCCCGCCGCCTGTCCCCCCGGCCATCGGCACGAGTCCGATCAGTCTCTTGTTTGCTGTCCAGCAGGGCGGTGACAATCCTGCCAGTCAGACCCTCAGCCTCACCAATACCGGTGGAGGGATCCTCAGCTGGAGCGCTAGCGACAATGCCGCCTGGCTCAGGCTCAGCCCGGTTTCCAGCACCGGGAATGGTATGGTGACAGTGAGCGTGGCGGTTGGCGCCAGGGCCGCGGGGAGTTACAATGGCAGCATCGCGCTCAGCGCGATCGGGGCTTCGACGGTCACTGTGCCTGTCACGTTGGTTGTCACTCCAGCTTCCGACCCACCCCCGGCGTCACTGAGGCCGCCTCCCGCTCCGGGCAGCCTGCGCATTACTGCCGTGCAGTAAGAACGATCCACTGTATGTTAGGAACGCTTTGACAGCCGGACGCTGAAGAGATCGCCAGTGCCCAAGAACCGTTGCACCGTAACCTCAATTGCGCGTGTGCGGATCATTCCGGCGCAGGACCGAAGCCCCCTGACGTTTCACCCGCATCAACACATCTGCTTCGCAAGCGGCTCTCGCACTTCTTCATAAACGATTTTCTTGTCAAGTTAAGAAGCAGTGAATCATGTCTTTCGGTTCCGCTCTTCGTTGACGCCTCTAGTACCGGTTGTGTATAAAGAATGCGCTCGATGCAATGATCTTTTCTGAGGATGGTGTGTGATGTCTGCACGCGAATTTCATGACGGCGCAAAAGATGGGTTGGAGGCGCTCGAGCCGTTCGATCCCGACCGGATCGTGTCGTTCGACGACTTGCTTGTGGCGATGGGCAAGACCGCCTTCGGCGGCAGAAAGCTCGGCGAAGCTTTCGAAGTCTTGTGGGCGATGGTGTCTGATCCCGACTGCAAAGTCGTCCTGACCCTGTCGGGCGCGATGACGATTGCCAAGATGGGCAAGATCGTCAGCAGGATGGTGGATGAGGGGATGGTGCAGTGCATCGTCTCCACCGGCGCGTTGATCGCGCATGGTCTGAGCGAGTCCGTGGGCAAGACGCACTACCAGCACCACCCCTCGATGAGCGATGAAGAGCTGTTCCAGAAAGGCTACAATCGCGTCTACGACACGCTCGAGATGGAATCGAATTTGAATTACGTTGAACATGTCGTGTCGCAGACATTGAAACGAATCGACCGCGACCAGCCGCTCTCTTCAGAACTCCTGACGCGTGAGTTGGGGAAGACGTTGACTGAGGAATATGTCGGCGATGGAATTTTGAAGAGCGCCTATTTGAAGAAGGTGCCGGTCTTCATCCCCGCTTTTACCGATTCCGAGGTGGGGCTCGACGTGGGGACGTGGGCCATGGCGCATGAAGTCGATCGGGCTCGTGTGCAGGCCGGCGGGAAAGGGGACTTGGCCGTCTTCACGGCTATTCATCAGTCGTACCCGTCGTTCAATCCCTATCTCGATCTCAACAGCTATGCCGATCATGTGCTGTCGGCGAAGCGGCTCGGCATTTTTACGATCGGCGGAGGCGTACCGAGAAATTGGGCTCAGCAAGTCGGTCCCTACCTGGAGATCTGCAATCTTCGTCTGGGTCTGAGCGTGAGGCCACCCCGATTCCATTACGGCGTCAGAATCTGCCCTGAGCCGGACTATTGGGGAGGGCTGAGCGGCTGCACGTATCAAGAAGGACTGTCGTGGGGAAAGTTCGTGACACCGAAGGACGGCGGGCGGTTCTCCGAAGTGTTGAGCGACGCGACCGTGGTGTGGCCTCTACTAATGATGGGCCTGCTGGAACGGAAAAAGAAAGCCGCCGGCGTCAGCCGTTCATGAGTCGGCTATCCACAAGGCTGAGGGCGGTTGTCTTTCTATGCGGCTTTCTCTGGATATGTCCGCTCTGGGCCGCCGATGCAATCAGGACAGACGACCGGGCGAGAGGCCAGGCGAATGCGCCGGTCACCTTGATCGAATATTCCGACTTTACCTGCGGGTATTGTCTGAAATTTTTTAAAGAGACGTGGCCACGGATTCAAGCCCGCTACGTCGATACCGGCAAGGTGAAATTTCTCTACCGAGATTACCCCCGTGCCGATCAGGGGCCTGGTGTCGATGCGGCCACAGCGGCGCGATGCGCGGGCGCGCAAGGCAAATATTGGCTGATGCACGATCGGCTGTTTGCCGAAGGGGGGCGACTTGGCAAGGATGTCTATTTGAAGCATGCGGCTGCAATCGGACTGGATCGCACAATGTTTGAACAGTGTGCCAAGGACGGACGGTTCACCACGTCGATCTTCGAAGATCGGCAAGAGGCCAATCAGTGGGGATTTCACGGAACGCCGGGATTTATCCTCGTTCGGACGAACAGTGACCCGACTGACAAGGAACCGGCGGTTGCGATTCCCGGGGCGTTTCCGTTCGAAATGTTTGCCGAAGAAATCGACCGGTTGCTGAAAAAAGCCCCGCAGTAGCCGGTGAGTCCGATGAGATGGGGTTGAGGAATCCCGCGGTGGCCAGGTAGCGCGGGCAGTGTGAAACGCATTTATCACGTGTGTAACCAGGTAGGGATCTGTTATGGCTTCAACGCAGTTGTTCTGGCCCGTCTCTCATCGTGACGACGATTTTTGGGTCTGTATGTCGTGCCTCGGCGAGGTGTTCTATCGGAAAGTCCCGATGCCCGATTGTCCCTCGTGCCACGGTGTGTCGACCTATGAAGGGTTTACGCTCGAAGCGGTTCGCGATTGGGGGACGGAAGATCTGATCGCCAAGGCTGTGGCGGCACAACGGGAAGCCGCTGCTGCCCCATCCGCCGTTGAATCCGCAGCGCCGGTCGAAGCGGCAGATTAATCATTCCCAACTTCCGCGAGTGTCTCCGTGCAGGAACCGCGTCCATTTCTCGTTCATGGCCAATGGAGGCAAGGCGACCGGACGTCCCGCGTCGTCAACCCGTTCGATGGCCGCCTCATCGCCGATGTCGTTCAGGCCACGGAGTCCGATATCGAACAGGCGATCACCTCCACGGTGAGCGCGGTTTCGGCAATGGGCGCGCTCCCAGCACACGCCCGCTACAACATTCTTCAGCAGATCGCCACGCTGCTCAACCGGCGGCGAGATGAAGTGGCATCGACGATCACTGCCGAGGCCGGCAAGCCGATCACCGATGCGAAACGGGAAGTGAGCCGGGCGGTGCAGACCTTCACGGTCGCGGCTGAAGAAGCCAGGCGGATCCCCGGCGAGTTGGTGCCGCTCGATTGGATGCCCGGCTCCGATTCACACCTGGGTGTCTTACGGCGATTTCCCATCGGTCCCGTGCTCGGCATTACCCCATTTAATTTTCCGCTGAACCTGGTCGCACACAAAGTTGCGCCGGCGCTCGCCGCCGGTAATCCGATTCTCATCAAGCCGGCTCCTCAAACGCCGTTGACGGCACTGTTGCTGGGCGAAATCGCCTTGGAAGCGGGCCTTCCTCCGGGCGGGCTCAATGTGGTGCCGTGTGACAATGCGCTGGCGGAGCGGTTGGTCATGGATCCACGGTTCAAGCTGTTGAGCTTTACCGGAAGCGCCGCGGTGGGATGGATGTTGAAAGCCAAATGCGGAAAGAAAAAAGTCACCCTGGAACTTGGCGGCAATGCGGGGGTGGTGATCGAGCCGGACGCCGATCTTGATCTGGCGGCCCAGCGCTGTGCCGCCGGAGGATTCGGTTACGCCGGGCAGACCTGTATCTCGGTGCAGCGGGTGTTCGCTCACCATTCGATCGCGGAACTGTTTACGACGAAGTTGCTGATGCATGTCGCGCGGTTGAAGGCCGGTGATCCGACCGACGAATCGACGACCATCGGCCCCGTGATCGACTCGGCTGCCGCCCACCGCATCGAGAGCTGGATCGGCGAGGCCGTGGCGGCAGGTGCGCGTGTGTTGTTGGGCGGAAACCGGATGGGATCGATCGTCGAGGCGACGGTGTTATCCAATGTGAAGCCGGAGATGAAGGTCTCATGTCAGGAAGTGTTCGGTCCGGTGATCACGGTGACACCCTACCGCCAATTCAGCGACGCGATTGCCCTGCTCAATCAATCGGATTACGGGCTGCAAGCCGGAGTGTTCACGCAAGACGTGAACAAGATTTTTTATGCGTTCCGCCACCTGGAGGTCGGTGCTGTGTTGGCGAATGAGATTCCTACCTTTCGCGCCGATCATATGCCGTACGGCGGCGTGAAGGATTCCGGTTTGGGGCGTGAGGGGGTCAAGGCGGCGATCGAAGATATGACGGAGCCCAGATTGCTGGTCTTCAATGTGAAAGAGCCGGCCGGTCTTCCCTGAAAAATATTCAGCCGATGATATTGCGAAGCAGGTCCAATCTTGATACAACATCGGCCCTGTAATTGAAAGGAATCTGGTGCGTGCCGTTTGTCCGGCGTGGTGCTCCATCATCCTCACCGAACAAACCAGAACGCCGGATGTGCGAATCAATCAGACGAAAGGGAAGGTAGATAATGGTACCTACGCATATGTTTTTGACGAGAGGAGTGGGGGTTCACAAGGAAAAGCTGACCTCCTTCGAGGAAGCGTTGCGCAGTGCCGGTGTGGCCTACTGCAACCTGGTTAGTGTGTCGTCCATCCTCCCGCCCCATTGTAAGGTCATTCCCAGGAAGCGTGGGGAGAAACTGTTGAAGCCTGGAGAGATTACATTTTGTGTCATGGCCCGTTCCGAAACCAACGAACGAAATCAGCTGGTTTCAGCCTCCGTCGGTCTTGCGAAGCCCACCGACCTCGGCACGTATGGCTATCTGTCCGAGCACCATGCCCATGGCGAGACGGACGAGGAGACCGGAGAGTATACCGAAGATTTGGCCGCGCAGATGCTGGCGACGACTTTAGGCGTCGAGTTCGACCCGAATGTGGCATGGAAAGAGCGTGAACAGGTGTTCAAGATGGGCGGGAAGATCGTCAAGACTCAGAATATCACCCAGTCGGCCATCGGCAAGCCGGGCAAGTGGACCACCGTGGTTGCGTTTGCGGTTTTCATTCCAGGAGAGAATGTTCCTAAGCGCTCCCGCCGCTAGCGGGCGTCTGTTCCGCTTCCACGAGTGTGAGGAAACGGGGCTCGTGATGAACGGATACCGCAGACTATGACGCTTCCAACCGGCTGGGAAGGACCGGAGCATAACTTCCTCGGAATCGACGAGCCCTGGTGCCATCCGGACCGGGCCGGCGTCTATGTCTTGCCGGCGCCCTACGAACACACCTCCAGCTACATTCTCGGGTCGGATCGCGGCCCCTCCGCCATTCTTGAGGCTTCGGGCCAGGTGGAGTTTTATGATGAGCAGCTCAGATGCGAACCCTACCGTGAATGGGGAGGGATTGCGACGGCGTCGTCCTTGGATCTGCGAGGACAAGTCGATCGCGCTGCCGTCGACGCGATCGAACGATTTGTCTCGCCGCATGTCGGGACCGGACGGTTTCTCGTGACGTTGACAGGGGAACACACCGGGGCGTTGGGAGCGGTTCGCGCGCATGCCACGCGCTATCCGAAGATGTGTGTGGTGCAGATCGATGCGCATGGCGATTTGCGCGACGCGTACCAAGGGAACCCATTCAGCCATGCCAGCGTGATGGCGCGGGTGGTGGAGGACGGGCATGCATTGGTGCAGGTGGGTATTCGATCGATCAGTGAGGAGGAAATCGCGCGGATCGAGAAAACGGATCGGATCACAACCTTCTTTGCCGCGAACATCTTGGATCCCTCCGGCCCCTACGAAGGGAAAGCGTCAAAGTGGATTCCCGATGTTGTCGCCGCTTGTGGGGGGCCGGTCTATCTGACCTTCGACTGCGACGGATTGGACGCTTCGATTATTCCTGCCCTGGGAACTCCGGAGCCGGGCGGGCTGGGCTGGTACGATACGCTCAACCTCATCACGGCCCTGGCCAACGGGCCCGGCATCATCGGGATGGATATCAGCGAAATCGCTCCTATTGAAGGGTTCGCCGCGCCGCAATTTTCCATCGCCCGGTTGATCTATCGCATGCTCGGCCGCATCAAGGCCGGTCGCCGCGTTCACTAACAGGATGCTGAACACCTCCGCCAGCGGCGTTCCCTGCCTTCGTCAAAGCGCTTCGCGCAGGCCGGTCGCGTCGATTACAAGAGTGTGAAGCTTGCGTCGACGACTCAGCGAGGCGAGCAGCCTTGCTGACACCTGTTTGCGTATCCGGCGATGAGACTGATCTCCTGTGACCACCGCAATCCGCATCAATAAATTTTTCACAGAACAGGGCCTGTGTTCCCGGCGCGAGGCGGACCGGCTGGTTGAATCTGGCGCCGTCACCGTCAATGGGCGGGTTGCCAAACTGGGTGACCGGGTCAGTCCTTCGGATGTCATCGCTCGCGATGGACAAGTGATTCCCTGGGGCACATCACCCATCTACATCAAATATCACAAGCCGGTCGGGGTCACAACGACCAGCGAGCCGCAGGTCGAGCGAAACATCATTGCGGAAATCGGGCATCCGGAAAGGATATTTCCGATCGGGCGGTTGGACAAGGATTCCTCCGGCCTGATTCTGTTGACGAACGACGGCAATATCGTCAATGAAATCCTTCGCGTGGAATTCGGGCACGAGCGGGAGTATATCGTCGAGGTTGACCGGCCGTTCGATCAAGCCTTTCTGGACCGGATGTCTCAAGGAGTGGCGATCCTCGGCAGCAAGACGAATCCCTGCCAAACGACCCGGATCGCCCGCCATCGGTTTCGCATCATCCTTACCGAGGGGCGCAACCGGCAGATCAGGCGCATGTGTCAGGCGCTGGGTTACCGGGTGATCACTCTCCACCGGGTCAGGATTATGCACATTGGAGTAAAAGGTCTGGGCGTCGGGGTATGGAAAGAACTGACGAAAGGGGAACGGGAAGCGCTTCTTGAAGCGGTGGGCCGCTCGACCAGCCGCTAGAGGGTTCGCGGCATCAATGACATCATAGCCCAGCCCCCGGCCTATCGTTAATTGAGCAGATCCCGTCTGGCCGCTTGCACGATGGCGAGGACTGCCGGGTGTGTGAGTCGTCGTTGCACGGTGATGGCGTAGAAGTGCTGTTTGAGAGAGTCCAGTTGTCCGACCACCTGCACCCGATATTGGCGGCAGATTTCCTTTTCGATCGCAGTGGCGCCAGGGAAAATCCCGTATCCATCCTGTCCGAACGCTTTAAGCGTCATGCCGTCATCGAACTCGCCGACGATGTTGAGAGACAGTTCGCGATGGGCCAGCCACGGGTCCAGCAGTTGTCGGAGCATCGCGTCGGATGTCGGCAGAAGTACCGGCGCACCCTGTAAGGATTGCGGAAAACCACGGCGATATTGTGCCGCCAGCTTCGCCGTCGCGAACATGGTCACCCCCGACTCACCCAAGAGGTGACTGTAGATTTGAGCTTTGCTGTTCGGCGGGGCCGGGGTGTCGGCGATGATCAGATCCAACTCGTGAATGGCCAGATCAGCCAGCAAGAATGGCAGCTTGTCCTCCCGGCAACTCAAGCGCGTCGGCTGATCCAGCTTCAGGGCCGATTTGAGGAAATGAGTGGCCAGCGGTTTCGCCACGACGTCCACAATGCCGACGGCCAATCGAGAGTGGTGCCCATTTGCTCCGCGCCCCTTCACTGCGTTCATCAACTCTTGTCCGGTCGAGAAGATGTCTTCCGCGTATCTGAATACGACGTGCCCCATCTCTGTCAACACGAGGCGGCGCCCGGCGCGGATGAACAACTGTTCTCCCAGCGTCTGCTCCAGCAGACGTATCTGCCCGCTGATCGTCGGCTGAGCCAGGCGGAATTCTTCGCAGGCTTTGGTCACGCTGCCGTGCTTTGCAACGGACCAAAAATATAGCAGATGGTGGTAGTTCAACCATTCCATGGAGATATGCCCCGAAGGCGTGATACGTGTTGACCGAGGCACTATACATCGGCTTTCACAATACTTCAAATCCGTTTTATCTATTTTATAAATTGACTGTGGGATTGCTAGTCTCCGCGCCGTCAGCCTCACACATACGAATGTAATGGAAGGAGCGTCCTTGTGATCGCCCTCTTGCTGGTCGTGCTCATCTTGGTGCTGCCGATGACCACACTGGCGGAACCGGTAAGCGACACGAGGACCGTCCAGGCTCAGTCGGCTCGCACCGAACCGCTCACCATCGGTGAAGTCCTTGCCCGCATCGAGTTAAGGCATCCGCTGCTTCAGGCGACGGGAGCCGAGCGGACGAAGGCTCGGGCGATGATTCTGAAGGCGCTCGGGGCCTGGGAACCGACGCTCAAGAACAATACACGCTTCCAACGTTTTCAGACGTGGAACCTCACGACGTCTCCCACAATTTTTGACACACATAATGCAGGATATAACGACACCAAGCTGGCGGTCGGGCATCCCTGGGGCTTCAGCGTCGAGGCCGGGATGCGCAACGGCTTCGGAGATGTCGGCAATCAAAGTACTATTGCTATTATCTCTGATATGAACGCCTTCTATGCCCAGCAGCAAGTCATCGTCGCCGGATCGTTCAGTCTGCTGCGAGGCCTCATCGTCAACGAGGAGAACGCCGAGTTTCAGCAGGCTCAACTCGCGGAGCCTCAGGCGGAGATCAAGGTCGCTCAGAAACGGCAGGACCTCTATCTCGCCGGGGCCATTCAATACTGGGATTGGCAGGTGGCGGTCAAACAGGCCGAGGTGGTGAAGCAAGCGCTGGCGGTTGCAGAAGCTAGACTCACCCAGGTCGAGGGCCAGGGCAAGGCCGGAAAGATTGCGCTCCTCGATGTGGTCGAAATGGGTCAGGAAGTCCAGCGCCGCCGTGAAGCCGCCATTGCCGCGCAACGGAAGGTGGAGTATGAGCAGTACAAGCTGTCTCTCTTTCTCTGGGAGGGCGGCGAGCCGGTGACGCCGAGACCGGAGTGGGCGCCGGAGTTCCAGGGCGAGACGCCGCTCCCGACCGAGGAAGACGTTGTCGCGGCTAAGCTGTCGGCCAGGGAAGATCGGCCGGAAGTGCGGGACCTCTACATCGAAGCCAAGATGAACAATATCGATCTCAGCCTCGGCAAGAACAAGCTGCTCCCGAAGTTGAATCTTGAAGGGGGGCCGACCGACGGCTCCACCGACTGGATTGTGGGAATCGGGTATCGGACCGGGAT
The DNA here is from genome assembly GCA_046604365.1 of Nitrospira sp. Taxonomy (GTDB): domain Bacteria; phylum Nitrospirota; class Nitrospiria; order Nitrospirales; family Nitrospiraceae; genus Nitrospira_D. The sequence continues at coordinate 49,276 of JBJACV010000004.1, read as the reverse complement.
TCACTTCGAGATGCCGCTGTTCCAGAGGGAAGGGCGTGGGAAGGTCATGGCCGCGGAAGTGGGCCAGGCGCAATTGGCCTTGAAGCAGCAGTACTACGAACGGAAAGTCAGCTTCGATGTGGATAACTGGGTCTCGGCGATCGTGCGCGCTAGAGACCGGGTGAAGGCTGCCGCGGAATCGTACCGGTTGGCCAAGGTCCTGGAGGACGGCGAGCGTAAACGGTTCGAAATGGGGGCGACCAACATCCTGTTTGTCAATATGCGCGAGCGCAACGCCGTCGAGGCAGCCTACCAGCTGTATCGTGCACAGTACGATTATGTGCTGGCGCGCGGCGGTCTCCTCTGGGCCAGGGGAGCTTTGTCAAAGCCGGTGGCGGACACCGTCCTGGCCAAGTATGGGGATCCTTTGACGGCGGCGGGGACCAACGGCTACAAGCAACCAGGCCGGGAGTAATCCGGCACAAGGAGCATCCTTCGATGGCCGCTCTCTTATTCGTGATTCTGATTCTGCTTCCCGTGACGGCACTGGCGGAACCGGCGCAGGATTTCAGCGCGGTGAACGCCCAGGCTGCTCGCACCGAGCCCCTGACCATTGGTGAAGTGCTCGCCCGTATTGAGTTAACGCATCCGCTGCTTCGAGCCACCGGGGTGGAACGGGCGCAGGCCCGGGCGAAGATCCTGAAGGCGCTTGGAGCCTGGGAACCGACGGTTAAGAACATTACGGAGGCCGCTCGTTTTCAGACGTGGAATTTCCTGTCCTACATTCGGGAGAATACAGGGGGATACAACGATACTAAGCTCGAGGTCGGGCATCCCTGGGGCTTCCGGGTTCTTGGCGGGATCCGCAACGGCTTTGGGGATATCTCCACTCAGCACCTCCATGCTCAGATCCCTGATGTTCTGCTCCTCTATCCACAGCAGCAAATGATCTTCGGCGGGTCGGCTCACCTGCTGCGAGGCCTCATCGTCAACGAGGAGAATGCCGAGTTTCAAAAGGCCGAACTCGCGGGGCCGCAAGCGGAGATCTCCGTCGCCCAAAAACGACAGGATCTTTACCTCGCCGGGGCCATTCAATACTGGGATTGGCAGGTGGCGGTCAAACAGGCCGAGGTCCGGAAGCAAAACCTGGCGGTCGCCGAAGCCCGACTCACCCAGATCGAGGGCCAGGGCAAGGCCGGAAAGATTGCGCTCCTCGATGTGGTCGAAATGGGTCAGGAAGTCCAGCGCCGCCGGGAGGTCGCCATCGCCGCGCAACGGCAGGTGGAGTATGAGCAGTACAAACTGTCGCTTTTTCTCTGGGAGGGCGGCCAGCCGGTGACGCCGAGACCGGAGTGGGCGCCCGAGTTCACGGGCGAGACGCCGCTCCCGACCGAAGAGGACATTGCCGCGGCTAAGGTGTCGGCCAGGGAAGATCGGCCGGAAGTGCGGGATCTCTATATCAAGGCCAAGATGAACAATATTGATCTCAAACTGGCCAAGAACTACCTGCTCCCGAAGTTGGATTTTCAGGGGGGACGAATGGACGCCCCTGCGGACTGGCTTATGGGAGTCGGCTATGGTTACAAGGGTGAATTTGCGATGCCGCTGCTCCAGCGGGAAGGACGCGGGAAGGTGATGTACACGGAAGCGGACCAGCAACAATTGGTCTTGCAACAGCTGTATACAGAGCAACAAGTCAGCGTGGACGTGGACAACTGGTTCTCGGCGATCGTGCGCGCAAGGGACCGGGTGAAGGCGGCGACGGAAGCATACCGGTTGGCCAAGACGTTGGAGGAAGGCGAGCGAACCCGCTTTAATTTGGGAGCCACCAGCATTTTATTCGTGAACCTGCGGGAGCAGAATGCCGTTGAGGCGGCGTATGAGCTCTATCGTGCCCAGTATGATTATGTATTGGCGCGCGGAGGTCTTCTCTGGGCCAGGGGCGCGTTGTCGAAGCCGATGGCGGACACCGTCCTGACCAAATACGGGAATCCTCTGACGGCGGCTGGCATGAACGGCCACAAACAACCGGGACGCGATTAATTCAGCGACAAGGGGGCATTCTTTCGTGATCACTTTGTTAGTGGCCTTGTTAGTCTGCTTGCCGGTGACTGTCTTCGCGGAGGCTCCAGCAATCATGGCGCCGTCGAGTTCGACTCCGGCCCGGACCGCCCCCCTGACCATTGAAGAGGTGTTGGCCAAAATCGAGTTGACCCATCCGCTGCTCCGGGCAACCGGACTGGAGCGGGCGCAGGCTCGGGCGAAAGTCCTGAAAGCGTTGGCTGCGTGGGAGCCGAAGCTTCTGAACGACCTCGAGTACGACCGGTATCAAACGTATAATCTGACGAACGTGGTTGGCACCAATACTCTCGGTGCCGGCTATAACGATACCAAGCTCAAGGTCGGGCACCCCTGGGGATGGGAGATTTTCGCCGGTATCCGTAACGGCTATGGAGACCGATCTACGATCGGTGGTGCCGACGGAAACAGGCCTCAACGAATTTTGAGTCCCGCGGTGTCGATCCCTCAAGATCTGCAAGGTTTTTTCCCGACGCAAATGATCATAGTCGGCGGAGCGTTTAATGTCTTGCGGGGATTCATGATGAACCCCGAGTTTGCCGAGTTGCAACAGGCTGAAATATCGAAGCCGCAAGCTGAAGTGAAGGTGGCCAAGAAACGGCAGGATCTGTTCCTGGCCGGGGCCATTCAATACTGGGATTGGCAGGTGGCCGTCAAGCAGGCTGAAGTGCAGAGGCAGACATTGGCGGTCGCGGAAGATAGATTTACCCAGGTAGACGGCCGGGCAAAAGCAGGAGCCGTCGCCCTGCTCGATGCCGTTGAGGCCGCGCAAGAAGTTCAGCGACGCCGTGAGGCTGCCATCGCCGCGCAACGGCAAGTGGAGTACGAACAGTACAAGCTGTCCCTCTTTCTCTGGGAGAACGGCGAGCCTGTGACCCCGCTGCCGGAATGGGCGCCGGAATTCACGGGAGAGACGCCATTGCCGACCGAGCAGGAGATTGCCGAGGCCAAAGCGGCGGCAATAGAAGATCGGCCGGAAGTGCGGGAACTGGCGATCGAAGTTCAGATGAACGCCATCGATCTCAAACTGGCGAAAAACAATCTGCTTCCAAAGCTTACGGTTTCAGGGGGACCGGTGACGGGCGGTATCTATTATTTCGGAGGGTTCGCCTACCATTGGGGGGCCCTCTTCAGCATGCCGCTGTTCAATCGAGAGGCGCGCGGGAAAGTGACCTATGCGGAAGCTCAGCAAGAACGGCTGCATTACGAATTATTGCACGCAGAGCAAAGCGCCAGTCTTGACGTCGACAACTGGGTGTCCGCAATCGTGCGGGCCAGAGATCGCGTGAGGGCGGCCACGGAATCCTATCGATTGGCCAAGGCGCTGGAAGCCGGCGAACGCACCCGCTTCACGATGGGGGCGACCAACTTGTTATTCGTCAATACGCGAGAGCGCAATGCCGTTGAAGCAGCCTATGATCTGTATCGTGCCCAGTACGATTATGTGTTGGCGCGAGGAGGGTATCTTTGGGCGAAAGGGGCCCTGTCGAAGCCTGTCGCGGAAACAGTTCTTGCGAAGTACGGTGACCCGTCCGTCTCGGCCGGAACATCCGGCCAGAAAATGGAGGGACGTGATTAAGCGTTTGTCATTAAGGTAGGGGGCACTAACCTATAGTAGGCCAACGCCTACCTTTGTGGAATTGAGAAGGCTATCTTGCCCCTGGTAGTTAAAGGTGAGATGGACCATTTTCGACGATGGTAGCAAAGGGCTGATAGCATCTTTTTTATCCTGGAGGGGGAGGTGGTATGAGAGAGCAACACCATTCACAACAGCCGAACCTGTTACAAGCGCTATTGAGCCAACTCGCTTTGGCCGCACGCCTTGAGCGCAAGGTTCTGACCCTGATGGTCTCCTACGCTCTTGCAATCGCGTTCTTTTCTCTCATCATTCCCCTGACCGTCCAGGAGCTGGTGAGCACGTTCTCGTATGCGGTCCAGCCGGTCATGGTGTGGACATTAACCGGCATCATGATGTCGGTTCTGTTGTTTGTCGGCATCTTCAAGGCGTTCCATTTCTATGCAGTGGAAATGCTGCAGCGCCGTCTCTTTGCGAGGGTGGCGATCTCAATGGTGCAGCGGTTGCCTCAGTTCCGTTTTCAAGGGCATAAACCGCAAATCTCGAACTATTTTGCGGAGACGATCTACATGCAGCGCGCACTCTCCGCAGTGCTCCTTGATATGCTGAACGTGGTCGTCGGCGGAACCGTCGGCATGGCCCTGTTGGTCATCTACCACCCTTATTTCCTCGTGTATGACTTGATGCTGATGGTCGGCTTCCTATTCACGTTTTTTGTCATGTCTCGTGGGGCCGTGCGGACGCATCTTGACATGTCCGAAGCAAAGTATAAGGTCTTCAATTGGATTCAGGAGGTCTCGCAGAACCTGCTGCATCTCAAGGCTACCGATAGCCAGCCCTGGCTCATGCAAAAGACCGACGACCTGGTCAATGCGTATACGGAGACCCGCAAAGCGCGATTCGCCGTGCTCCTGCGGCAATTCCTGTCCGCGGTGGGAGGGATGGCGATTGCGCAGGGCGGTGCGCTGGCAACGGCCGGCTGGCTGCTCTCCGACGGGCAATTAACCCTCGGCCAGTTGGTTGCGGTGGAAGTCGTCGTGGGCGCTCTCGTCCTTAACTTCGAGGCGCTCATCAAGAGCATGGCGCATGTCTATTACTTCTTCACGGGCGTGACGGAACTGAACCACTTCTTCTCGACTGCGCAGGATGAAGTCACAACCGGGACTGCGGTACCTCTGCCTGCTCCGTCAGTTCATGGTCTCATGGTAACCTGCAAAGGGGTCAGTCTCGTTCATAACGGAGTGAATATATTTGAGAATTTCAACCTGGAAGTCGCGCCCGGCGAGAAGGTCGGTATCTATGCCCGTACCCCTGCGGCGAAAATGGCTCTGTCCAGAGTGCTGGCCGGGCTTGAAGCGCCGAGCAGCGGTGTCATCCAGTACAATGGCGTGGATATCCGGTATGTCGATCCCAGTGCCGTCAACAGATGCCGCAGTCTCGTGATCGATTCACAGCATAGTCTGCTCGAAGGGACCATCGAGGATAACATCGTGCTGGGGCGTCCCTACGTATCCTATGACAGTCTAGCCTGGGCGCTCCGTTTCACGGAGCTCGAAGAAGTCATCGAAGCTCTCCCGCGTGGTATCAAATCCGATGTCGGTGCGCTTGGAGACGTCCTTGCCCCTACCCATATCGTGCAAATATTGCTGGCCCGCGCGATCCTCGGGCGTCCACAACTCCTGATTTTCGATGGATTGATTCACAGCATGGATCCAGCCTTGCGGGAGACGATCTTGCGCCGGTTGTGCTCCAAGCAAGAGCCCTGGTCGGCCATTTTCATTTCAACCGATCCGAACTTGACGGAGCATACAGACCGTCGTGTGATGTTGCATCACGTTCATGCGTAAGTGACGCAAGGAAGCGATCGATGATGATCGACGATAATGGTGAATCCGTACAAGGGAATCAACAAGGTACAGTAACACCTAGCGTAGGAATAATGGAGGCTCCATGGCTGGCCTAAATCGCAATCCGGGAGAAAATGCCCTGACGCTTGCTCACCAAGGGGCAGGCTTGCAGGCTTTATCTATCGATACCACAGGTCCAACGGGGAAAATGTCCTCGTGGGAGGCCGTCAAGCTGCCCAATAGGTTACTCTCAATGGGTCGTGTGACCCTGACTCTTCTGATCCTCTTTCTACTGATCATTGAATTTATTCCGTGGACACAGACTGTGACAGCCACGGGTCGACTCTCCGCCTATACGCCCTATGAGCGACCACAAGAGATGGAAGCCCGAATTACCGGCCGTCTCAAGGAGTGGCATGTGATGGAGGGTGTCAAAGTCAAGAAGGGTGATCTGATTCTCGAACTCGAGGACTACGATCCGAACTTTATCGCTCCTGAACTTCTCGCCCTGTTCGAACAGCGCAAAGTCGCGCTGCAACAGACTCGCCAGGCAGCCCTGGCCAGGGCCGACCAACTCAATAAGCGCATCGGACAGATGCAGAAACTCGTGCTGGCCGCAGTGCCGTCGGCGGATGCCCGCGTCACCGAGGCCGACAACAGAGTGCGCGAAGCCCAGCAAAAGGTTGAGGCTGCCAAGATCGATGTCACCACCGCGCAACTCAATGTGGACCGGCATCGGCAGCTGATCAAGGATGGGTTCGTCTCGCAGCGGGAACTGGAGTTGACGATTCAAACTGAAATCGGCAGCAAGGCCGCATTACAGGCAGCGCAGGCCAATCTGCAAGCAGCCGAGCAGGCCCGCGCATCACTGAGTTTCGGCCGAGATCAAATCACCGCAGATGTGCAGCAGAAGCTCATTGATGCGACGGCAGCCCGTGACAACGCGATTGCCGAAGCCGCCAGGGCCACGGATCAATTGGCGGAAATCTCAGTGAAGCAGGAAAGCGCTCAACAGCGCATTCAATTTGCGCGCGTTGAGGCCCCAATCGATGGCACCGTGGTCAAGATGGCGCGAGTTGGTATCGGAGAGACGGTGAAACAGGGTGAAACTCTGGTAACTATTTCTCCCTCCGCTCAAGATAAGGCGATTGAAATGGTGGCAGAGGGACTGGACTCTCCGTTGTTGACCCCCGGACGGAAGGTCAGACTCGTGTTTTTCGGAATTCCAGCGATCCCGCTTCCGGCCTGGCCTGAATTGATGGCCGGCACTCGCGGAGGTATTATCAAGGTGGTCGATCAGATCGACGACGGAAAGGGGAATTACCGGTTCTGGGTTGTTCCCGATCCGGAAGATGATCAACCATGGCCGGAGCAGGCTCAAGTGCGGCAGGGAACCAGAGTACTGGGGTGGGTTGTCTTAAATCGTGTCCCGCTCTGGTATGAACTGTGGCGGCGATTCAATTTCTTCCCGCCTGATTATAAGCAACAGTCCCCAAGCCTGTTTGACATGCTCATGCCCAAGTCAACCGGCAGAGCCGCGGGGAAGTAGTTCTCTAGCCAGGGGTGTTCTCCAGCAATGGGGAACACCCCTGAAGTGGACGAGGTGGGCCGACACTCATGTGCCGGCTCACCCAATCTATCCTCAGATTCTCCACACCCGAATCAATCTCTCTGCTGGTATCTTGTCTCAGTGTTAGTCCATAAGCCCATAGGTTTGAGAGAAGGATGCCGGCCGCAATTATCAGGGAATGTTGCCTGACAACGACGTCATAGGTTTCTGTCCCGTCGCCATCGTGTAGGTGGATTCTCCACAGTTCAAATCAGGGAGCCATATGAAAGCCATGGCAGGACTCCTGGTTCATTCACGCTCTCTTGGCTGTTCTTACTTGCTTGACCGTGCCGTACAGAGCCGTTAAGGTGGTTGTACTGATACGTCTCAAACGAAAAGTGTTTTGTCCGGAGGAAGGAGCTGTGGCTCATGAGCGGGATCGGGCGAAAGGCAAAGAAGACTCAGAAGAAAAGCGACCGTACGATTCGCAGTGGTAAGGCGATTGTCGGGGTGTTGGGAGGAAGCAAGTCCGATTTTCCTGTTTTGGAAAAGGCCGGAGCCATTCTGGCTGCGTTGCACATTCCCTACGAATTACTCGTTGTCTCTGCTCATCGCACACCGGATCGGCTATTTGAGTACGCCTCAACGGCGCCGGGTCGCGGGATCGAGGTTATTATTGCCGGCGCCGGCGGGGCGGCGCATCTCCCAGGCATGTTGGCAGCCAAGACCCATCTCCCGGTGATCGGAGTGCCTATTCCAACGGAAAATCTGCGCGGTCTCGATTCCCTCTTGTCGATCGTCCAGATGCCCAAGGGGGTTCCCGTGGCGACCGTGGCGATCGGCGGAGGAGAGAATGCCGGGCTGTTGGCGGCGCAGATTTTAGGCGGATGTTATCCAGAGATTGCTGAACGTGTGAAAAGTTTTCGTACTGCCCAAACGGAGAATGTGTTGAATTCTGCCGAGGCCAAGGGAACCAGTTTGGGTAATCTCGAAGCCGATGGGGTGAGCCGACAGTCGTGACCGACGTGACGGTCGAACCTGGATCAATTCTCGGCGTCCTGGGGGGCGGCCAGCTGGGGGCGATGTTCGCCGCTGCAGCGCGCCGCCTGGGCTATCGTATTGCCGTATGGGATCAGGACCCTGATGCCCCTGCGCATCGCCAATCAGACCATTCGTTTACCGCGGCCTTCTCGGATCTCTCCACGCGCGAGCACTTTTCAAGCCTTGTTCAGGCTGTCACATTTGAATGGGAGAATGTGCCGGGTGATCTGTGCGAGTGGCTCGAAGAGCGTCATCGGGTTCGGCCTTCCAGCGCCGTGCTCCGGATCATTCAAGATCGCGTCGAACAAAAACAGTGTCTGCGCTCGAACGATCTTCCTGTTGTCCCTTTTCTCGCAATAGGGGCGCCGGATCAGCTGATGGAAGCCGTCGAACACATCGGCATTCCGGCTCTCTGTAAGACAGCGACTTCCGGTTACGACGGGAAAGGCCAATGGCCAATCCGACAGAATTCGGATGTTGACGAAGTCACCCGGACGTTGCGGACAATTGAACGGTCTGCTTCCAGATGGATTTTGGAGCAGTTGGTAGAGTTTGAGCGGGAGCTTTCCGTGCTCGTGGTGCGTGGGGTCAACGGCGAGTGCCGGACCTATCCAGTTGTAGAAAACCGTCATGAGCGTGGCATCTTACGCATGACGCTGGCCCCGGCCACGGTTTCTGTCCAGGTTGCGGCACGAGCGTCTGATCTTGCCCGCCAAGCTGTGGACGTACTGAAAGGCGTCGGAGTGTTCTGCGTCGAATTGTTTCATACTGCGGACGATCGGCTCTTTATCAATGAAATTGCGCCGCGCCCTCATAATTCAGGCCACTACACGCTGGACGCCTGCACGGTTTCGCAATTTGAACAACAGGTGCGCGCGGTCTGTGGCGCGCCGCTGGGTGAGATGAGACAGTGGAGTCCGGCGGCAATGGTCAACCTCATCGGTGCAGAAATGCAGGCCGTGACCTCCGGCCAGGCCTTCAAGGATCTGCTTTCTCTGCCGGGAGCCGTGCTCCATCTCTACGGAAAGAAAGTCGTTCGTCCAGGGAGAAAGATGGGGCATGTCACATTTTTGGGTGAGACCCGCGAGGCGGCGGCGGAACCGGCTCACCGGCTCATCGCGCGTCTGGCTGCATTGTCAGCGGTCCCACCGGCGTGAATGGCCCGGTGAGAAGAACGGCACCTCCGGGCGTTTGAACAGGCCGATCAAGGCCATGCCGGCGACGAATCCACCGATGTGCGCGAAGAAGGCCACGCCGCCCCCCTGAGCGCCGACACTCATCCCGCCGCTGATGAGCTGCGTCACGAACCACATGCCCAACACCACGCCGGCTGCGACGCGAGTCATTCCTAGGGCGGGCAGTAGCACTAGCACATGGGCCCGTGGAAACAACAGAAGATAGGCGCCGAGCACTGCGGAGATGGCGCCGCTGGCTCCTACCATGGGGATCTGCGACGAAGGATCGGTCATTGCGTGGGTGAGCGCAGCCAGGACCCCACACAGGATGTAGAAGACGATGTATCTGGCATGCCCCATCGCATCTTCGATGTTATTGCCGAAAATCCAGAGATAGAGCATGTTGCCCAGCAGATGCATCCAGCCGCCGTGGAGAAACATGCTGGTGAGCAGCGTGAGAGAAGCAGGAATGGCAACGGCGGTGTCTTCCGGGAACGCGGCATGGCCGAACACAATGGCAGGGATGGCGCCGTAATGAAAGACGAACGCCTCGCCTGGGTTCTGGGGAAGGCTCTCCTGATAAAGAAAGACGGCTACGCAGACGGCAATGAAGATGATTGTGACGAAGGGGAAGCGTTCGGTGGGATTGTCGTCGTGAAGGGGGATCACGATGGACGATCCTAGGGAGCTCGGCGGCGGTCGGTCACCGCGCGAGGCAACGTGGAATTGTTGGGAAGTGTCCCGTCGGCTCCGAGTGGCACGGAAAATCCCGCGGCATGAGTATGGCCCCCTCCGCCAAACGATGCTGCGATGGCTCCCACGTCCGTGCCGGCCTCGCGAGAGCGCATACTGAAATATCGACGCCCATCGCGATCATGCCAGATCAGGCAAAAGGGGTGGTCCGACGAAAGCCGCTCGCCGATTTGGCTGGTCAAGATCGCGCTTTGCACAGACGGAACAATTTTCCCCTGGAACTCGACCAATACGGCTTGCGCGGAAAGTTTACCGACCAATTCGTGCTCATAGCGAAGAATCGCGCATCCCTCCTGCTCCAGGGTCGCTTGGGAAAATTGATCCCACAGGTTGAAATCAAAGGGGTACGAAGTCAGAGCCGCATTGATCTCACGGCTTGCCGGCATGTCCCATGTCCACAAGTCTTTGTCCTGAACGTAGCGGAGCAGCCAAGGAGCTACCGTGCCATGAGCCCACTCCCAGCTGAGCACTGCGCCAGACTTGGTTTGATCGAAGTAGGCGTAGGGGAGATCGGCCAGCGCCTTCTCCGCCGTGATGTGGTGATCCAGAATGAGCAGTTCTTTGGTTTCAGAGGCCAGCGCTTCAAGGATCGGCCGCGCATAGCTGAAGTCGGCGATCACGACACGATGATCCCGAAGGTCCGAAGGAGGAGGGATGCCGTGTTTGACGGGGATAAAGCGGGCATTGGGGAATTTTTTCCAGATCGCCCAGGCTGCCCCGAATCCATCCAGGCACTCGGCATGGTACAGAACGACGTCCGGGGGATGATGGAAGCGTCGCGAGTAGGGTGAATTATCCATAATAGATATGTCAGAGAATAGCATGGCCGGTGATGCCAGCTAAAGAGGATAGTGATCGTCATGCGGAGCGCTGAACCGGTCAGCCGCCAGGGCTCAGCGCGCGTATGGGTAGCTCAGATCCCGTTGAGGTGGTCGATTAGCTGGCGGAGTCGACCGGCGCTGCGTCGGTTGAAACTGAACACGAGCCGAGGCAGATTTCGGAGAGCCGGCTCATCAAGCTCTTCTTCCAAGGGGCCGCGCAGCTCAAACGTTCCATCGATCAGGAGATCGCGGAATTGCTCCTGAATCTGGTCGAGTTGTTCGGCTGAGATGCGATCTTTTAAGCGCAGGGCCAATTGCCGGCCGACAAACCGAATGGAGTGATAGCGGCGATAGAATCGGAGAATATGGTCGACAGCCGCTTCGGCCGAGTTTGTGATTGTAAATAGGCTCAGATCTTCTTCATTGATGAGGTTCCGCTGCAGCAGTTGTGTTGTGACGAAGGACGACCAGCCGTCCCAGTAGTCGCATCCCGGCGCCTGGAGGCAGATGATCGGCTGAGGGTCGCTCTTTCCGGTCTGAGCCAGCGTCAAAATTTCAAATCCCTCATCGTGTGTTCCAAATCCGCCCGGAAACAGCACGATGGCGTTGGCCTCTTTTTGGAACATCAGTTTTCGGGTGAAAAAGTATTTGAAGGTAATCAGTTTTGGATCGTCCGCGATCGTCGCATTGGGGCCCTGTTCAAATGGGAGCATAATATTGACGCCGAAGCTGTGCTCGCGGCCGGCGCCTTCCTGGGCGGCTCGCATAATGCCGTCTGCTCCCCCGGTGATGACCATGAATCCTTCCCGCACCGCGGCTTGGGCGAAACGATAGGCCAGTTGATAGTTGGGGTCGTCCGATGGGGTTCTCGCGGAGCCGAAGACGCTGATTTTTTTCCGGTCGTGGTAGCCGCGAAACACACCGAACGCGTGGCGCAGCTCTTTGACCGCGCGGTTGAGAATTTTAAGGTCCAATAAATCAAGGTGTGCGTCGTGTATTTTGAGCACGCCCGACAAGAGTTCCTTCGTGAGGGCTGCGTGCATGTCGTCTTCGGGGCTTTCCAACAATGTGTTGATCTGTTGAAGGAGCTCTTCTTTCGACAAGGAGGGGCGTGGTCGAGTCTGCTGAGATTTACCGGACATGTTCATGCGTGGTCCTCTCGCTGATGAATGGCGTAAAAAATTTTACCAATGAATAGGGTCTTAGGCAAAGGAGTTTCAATGAATGCTCGGCGGCCTAGTCCGGATCGGACGATTTGGGCACATTCTGAAGCACCCAGGCCTTGATTCTGGACTGATCGGTCGGGGAGAGATCGGCAAATTGGACGTCTATGTTCGATTTCGAGGTGAAAGGAGATATGCCGGTATCGCGGGTCTGATCACAACGAGACAAGACCGTCCCTCGGATGGTCAGTGGACTCGTGAGATCGGGGAGAGAGAAGTTCAGGCTGACCATGGTGTCCGGCAACAACGAGGTGGGAGATTCCACCGAGGCGCCGACATGGCTCAGTTGTACGATGATGGCGCGATGTTCGGCCCCCAGCCTGGTTCCCTCTATGATGCTGAGGGTAGCCGGAATGTTTGTGCGAGACCGTTTCGGCGAAAGGATTAAATCTCTCGCCGTGAGGACGCCGACCGGCTGTTCCTGTTTTGTGACAATGAGGATGGGGGCGCCGGTTGCCATCATGAGGGTAGAGGCCTCATCGATCATGCGATCGTACTCGATAAACTGTACCGGCCGCGTCATAATCGTGCGTACTTCGATGTCATCAGGCTCCAGCCCTTGAGCGACCACCTTCTTGACAATATCGGCCGGCGTCATGAGCCCGAAGTGCGACTCCGTATCCTTGACGAGCAGGCAGGGCATCTGCTCTCGTTCTAGGAGCGATGCGGCTTCGGTCACGGAAATATCGCCAGGGATCTGAACTACACCCGGTGTCATCATACGTGCGACCAATGTGTCCCAGTGATTGACGGTTCTTGACTGATCTTCATCTTTAATCGGCATCGATCAGCCCGGTCCTTTCTTCGGAGAAAACCGGGCTTCCGGTCCCTGCGGTGTAGGCCAAGTATAGCAGAAGGACTCCCCTACCCATGGTTGTGCGAAACCCTTGTCATTCAACGGTTTCACGGCATACACTAGGAACGAATTGTGGCGGTCGGCAAGAGAAACCGAGTGGCGATTGTGAGTCCTGTGGAAAAAGAGTTTTCCCGTCGCCTGGAGCAGGTTCCAGCTCATGGGATGGGCCTCTCTGTCGATGTCTACTCTCCGGATCTTACCAGCTTGTTGGGAGCGTTACACCAGTGTCAAGCGAAGCCGGCCTACCTTGAAATCTTTCGCGCCGCTCCGGCGGCATTGGCCGCTGTCAGGAAACAGGTTCGGAGCAGCTTGTTGACCTATCATGGCGAAGGGCTGTGGCTGACTCAGCCGGAAACCCTTGATGATCCCTTGTTTGCGCAGGAGGTGTGTGAGGTTGCCGGGCAGCTCCAGACGTTGGATAGTGCCTGGCTGAACCATGAATGCGCGACGAAATACATCGCCGGCTATTCATACGGCACCTACCTCCCTCCGCTCTATACGGAATCCAGCGCGTCGGTCGTGGCCGAGAATGTGATGCTCATTCAAGATCTTCTCGACCGGCATTGTCGACTCACTAACGGTGCGTCCCCGCTGGTGCTTCTCGAAATGCCTCCCCTGACGTACTTTGTAGCAGGTACGCTCGCGATTCCAACATTTTTCCGCCTTGTTACACAATGGGCATCCTGCGGACTCGTTTTGGATGTCGGCCATCTGTGGACGGTCTTTCGGTATTCAGGAGCCTGGCGGACGACCACACTCGCGCAATTTGTCGATGATTTCCTCAAGCAGTTCCCTATGGATCGCATCGTTGAAATCCATGTGGCAGGGCTTGCGGTCCATGAGTCGAGCATGGCCGGTTGTTCACGGTTGCTCGATAGGGGGGAGACCAATGTCCTCCCGGCTTGGACCGATGCCCATGCGGCCCCTATCCCACCGGTCCTCTTCGAGATCCTCGATCGAGTTCTGAGTCATCCTCGTCTGACAGGATTGCGAGGTCTTGCGCTGGAAGTGGACACGAAACCGATACCGCTGATCGTCGAGGAATTCGTTCGATTCTCAGCGCGGTATGGTTCAGCGCTTGCCCCAGTGAAGAAGGAGGATGGGGATACGCAGGAGAGCGGGTATGAGCTGCTTCCGAGAGCGTCTTTGTCGGATTCAGTCAAACTTGAGCTCGAAGCAGCCTATGAGCGGTACGCTCGTGTAGCCGCAGGCCGAAGCGAGCCCGAAGGTCCTGAATGGAGTCTGCCTACGGGCTGCGTCGACGAGCTCGACACCTACCGGTCTATCTACCTTCCGTATGAGATTCTTTCCTGGGGGGGGCAGGTGGACACCATGTTTCCACAGTCCTGCCGCAGGCTTGAAGAGCGCGGTGTGCCGCTTTCGAGGTTTGTCCCGTTCTGGTTCCGACGACCACGCCTGCTGTCCGGCTCGTACGATTTCTTTCTTGTGAAGATTGAGCGGTTTGTGGAATTTGTGCTCGAAGAAGCGCCGGATCTGGCCGCTGTGGTTGAGCAGGAGGCCGATGAACTTCGGCGGGCATACGATCACGCCAACGAACCGCCTATGCAGGCAGTGGGTGAACGAACATGAGTTTCTGGTCGGCCCTCCCTCGCCCAATTATCGGTCTCTCTCCGATGGATGGGGTCACGGATGCGAGCTTTCGCGCGATCGTTGCGCGACAGGGGAAGCCGGATGTCACGTTTACCGAGTTTACCCATGTGCACGATATCTGTCGCGGGCCGGAGGTATGTTTAGAGACGCTGGTCTATAGCGAGATCGAGCGTCCGATGGTGGCGCAACTGTATGGGAATAACCCGGATTTGTTTTATCAAGCCGCTCACGCGGTATGTGAGTTGGGGTTCGATGGATTGGATATCAACATGGGTTGCCCGTCCAAGAGCGTGGCATCATCCGGGTCTGGCGCCGGCCTTATCAGGACTCCTGAATTGGCTCGTGCGATTGTGCGGGCTGCCAAGCAAGGAATCACCGATTGGGCGGGCGGCCACACGCTTGAACAAGCCGGGTTCAAACCGGCTCGGGTGGCCGCATTTCGGCGTCTCAACGAGGAGCGTGGAGGCTCAAGTCCTGCCCTCCGCCGTGCCGTGCCGCTTTCGGTAAAAACCAGACTGGGCTATGAGTCTGTCATGATCGAAGCCTGGGTCGAGCATCTTCTCTCGGAGCAGCCGGCGGTGATCTCGCTCCATGGACGAACGCTTCGTCAGATGTATCGGGGTGAGGCAGATTGGTCGGCCATTGCACGCGCTGCGGCGCTGGTAAAGGGAACCGGAACGCTGGTGTTCGGAAATGGCGACATCAAAAGCCTTGAAGAAGCTGTGGGGCGCGTCCGTGAAACCGGCGTGGACGGCGTGTTGGTGGGGCGGGCCGTGCTCGGAGCGCCCTGGTTCTTCCGGGAGAAGGAACAGGCCCGTGCACGTGCACGGGAGACGGATCGCGTGAGCATCGAATCATGGGCCGGTCATGCGATCCCGATCGAGCAACGCTTCACCGTCCTGCTGGACCACGCCCGCCAATTTCAGGCGCTGTGCGGGCTAGGCCGGTTTCACCGCATGCGCAAGCATTTGGGCTGGTATTGTAAAGCCTTTCCGCATGCCGCCGCGCTTCGCGCACGGATGGTTCGAGTGTCTTGCCTCAGTGACCTCGAAGCGGTCCTCGACGAGTATCGGGCTCATCGTATCTTAGATTCGGGCGAGAATGAATCGATCGATGAAGCCAGTCTGCCGGCGTCGCGATGCGGCTAGTCCTGGCATCCACATCCCCCCGGCGCAGGGAACTACTGTCGTTGTTAGGGCTCTCGTTCGAGGTCTGCCCTCCGACATTTGTTGAGCAACCGATTCCAGGCCTCTCGCCTCTTGAGCAGGTAGCACGGTTCGCTCTGGAAAAAGCGCGATCGGTGGCCCACACCTGTCCGGAAGATCTGGTGCTCGGCAGCGACACCGTCATTGAGTCGAATGGCCGTCTCCTGGGCAAGCCCCGCGATCTGAAGGAGGCGCGAGCCATGCTGACGAGCCTGGCAGGCCGGTCACATTGTGTTCACACAGCGGTGGCCTTGTGCAGTCAAGCACGGGGGATCGATGTTGTCGAAGTTGCCACTGCAACCGTGGAGATGAAGGCAGACGTCGGGGGTGCGGTCGAGCGGTATCTCGAAACCGGTGAATCGCTGGGGAAAGCCGGCGCCTATTCGATTCAGGGCCAGGGCGCTGATTTGATCGAGAAGATCAACGGCGATTATACGGCTGTGGTGGGGCTGCCCTTACAGGTATCGGCCAGGTTACTGCATGCTGCCGGTTACCCTGTCGTGGTGGATCTCGAAGAATTGTATCGGCGGAAACCCTATCCGAACTGGAGCCGGTTCACGCCCTGATTGAATCAGGCTGGCCAGTTCTCCTACAATGCACAGGGTTTCTCACTTTTCAACAGGCTCGGGGATTGGCAGTCATGATAAAGGGTGACATGAATATCTATAGACATAAGCGAATTTGGGGTCTGGCCGGTTGCTTTGGAGTCTGTCTGATCGGGTTCGGAACGGCTTGGGCCATCGATGTCAAACTGTCTGCAGAAGATGCCCAGAAAGCACTTGAGGCCGGACGAATCCCCATGGAAAAGGCCAACCTGCCCGAGGATGTGAAGAAGGTATTGCAGCAGGCGTCACTGGCTGCCCGCGTGGGGGCCGATCCTGAGAAAGAACCTTGCGGGGCGAGCGCGATTTTGCGCACGAAGCGCTATCGGTTGGAAGCCTTTGGTCGGCAGGAGGCGGTGGAATCCAAGAAACGAAAGATCGACGTGCGCATGCCCGAAGAGTTCATCAAGAAAGTCATGGACATGCCTAATATGGAAGTCGAGGTTCAGCTGTGCGGCGATGACGAGTATTTTGCCGAAGGGGCCGTCATCGAGCTGCTGCAGGGATCGAAGCGGATCAAGCCCATAGACATCGGCAAGGCCGAACGGGGACGAAAGAACGAAGGCCAGGGACCGGCCTTCCGTTCCCGCTTCACCGCGCTCTTCGCCTACGAGCAGTTCGATTCGAATGCGAAGTCGGTCTTCGTTGTGAATCTTCAAGACGGGCAAGAGGCCAGAATCCAAGCCGACTTCTCCAAGGTGCGGTAATCCCTCCGTCGGGTTTCATCAATCGGCTTACACCCTACCGGGATCACGCTCATGCGGTCGGCTCGTTGAGCCGAATCGTATAGAGATAGTGGTACAAGCCTCTGCGTTCCATCAGCTGGTCGTGCGTGCCGTCTTCCACCAACTTGCCCTTGTCCAAAACCAGAATGCGATCGGCGCGCTGAATGGTCGAGAGCCGGTGGGCCACGACGAAGGTGGTCCGTCCTTTCATCAATCGCTCCAGCGCCTCCTGCACCAGCCGCTCCGACTCGGTGTCGAGAGACGACGTGGCCTCGTCCAATAACAGGATGCGCGGGTTTTTGAGAATCGCACGCGCGATCGCGATGCGCTGGCGCTGCCCGCCGGAAAGGTTGACGCCTTTTTCACCGACGACGGTCTCATAGCCATCGGGGCAGTTCATGATGAAATCATGCGCGTGCGCGGCTTGGCTGGCCTCCCGCACCGCCGTGTCATCCGCGTCCGGATTTCCATAACGGATATTGTCGAGGATTGTTCCACCGAACAGAATCGTTTCTTGCGGGACGAGTGCCAGCTGCCGGTACCAGCTCTCGACGTTCACCTGGCGCACATCGTCCCCATCAATAGTGATGCGTCCGTCCGTCGGATCGTAGAATCGGTGGAGCAGATTGATGACGGTGGTCTTGCCGGCGCCGGTAGGTCCGACAAAGGCGATGATCTCGCCGGGTTTGGCCTCGAACGACAGATGTGAGAGCACAGGGGTGCGAGTGTCGTAGGCGAAGCCGACACCTTCGAAGCGCACGTGGCCAGCGACTGCGGAAAGAACTCTTGCGCCGGGCTGATCGTGAATGTCCGGGCGAACATCCAGAATTTCAAACACCCGTTGCATCGCGCCTTGCGCTTCCTTCACTTGCGCAAATACCCGGGCAGCTGAGCTGAAGGGGCCGATCAGGATGCCGGCAAACAAGACAAAGGCGAACAGGTCGCCGGGGGTGACTGTGCCCTCGATGACTTGGCTGCCTCCGTACCACATGACGGCGGCTGCAGCCGAAAATGTGAGCAGGCTGATCACCGGAATGAACAGCGCCATGATGCCGGCCCGCCGCATCGTGAGTTCCAGCGTACGGTCTACCTGGCTGGAGAAACGAGCGTCTTCTCGTGTGGTCTGGACGAACGATTTGACGATGCGGATGCCGGATATGACTTCTTCCGCCAACGTACTGAGTGCGGCAGTATGGTCTTGAAGCGAGGTTGAGAGCGCCTTGAGCTTGCGCCCGAATATTTTCGCCACCAACACCAGCACGGGGAGGATGATCAGGATCAGGAGGCAGAGACGCCAATTCATTGTGAGCAGAAACGCGATGCCTCCGACCAGTGTGACGAGTTGTTTTGCGCTGTCGATGGGCGTTTCCGTGACGACCGATTGAATGACCGTGACGTCGCTCATGAGGCGGGACAGCAATTCGCCGGTGCGGCGGCGGGCGAAAAATCCGATATCCAATGTCTGCAAATGGCGAAACAGATATCGGCGAAAATCGGCGACGATTCGCTGAGACACCCAGGCGGTCAGGTAGCTGTGTCCCATTGCGCAGAGACCTTGGAGAACAACCAGACCGAGGAATACGCCGATCAATTCTGTCATTCTGACGCCGTCATGTTGGACGGTGATGATGTCCCACAGCATGCCGGCGAGCCGGAGCAGGGCCAGGTTGATGGCTGCCACGCTCATGACGAGCAGGCCTGCCAGCAACATGCGCGACAGATAGGGTTGAACGAACGGGAGGAAACGTTTGAAGATCAGCATGGCAGGTCACGAGGCATGAGGAAGACGGCAGAAGCCGCTGTTCGAGTGTCCATCACATTCTGAAGAGTGGGGCGTAGCCGGGCAAGAGCAGTGCTGGACGAGGATCAGAGTTGGGCGACTGATTCGATGAGATTCTTATTGATCGCGATGAAGTCAATCCGATCCTTGTCGCCGACGACGACATCGGTCAGGCTGATGAACATGCGCGTCTCTTCGTTCAGCGCATCAGAGATACGATTACGCATCGGAGGAACCAAGAAATCGCCCACGTACGTGCAGTTTACCGTCCTAACGCGAATCCGAACCCTTCTGCCATCGGCCAAGGTGTCCTCCTGCATTGTAGACGGCAATTAGCTTTTACGGCGAAGGAATTTTTGGCGCTGGCGCAGCTTCTTGTACTTGTGCTTGCGCATTTTCTTCCGGCGCTTTTTCAACACGCTCGACATTCTGTGTGTCTCCCAGGGGCCGGAGTCTAGAGGCTTTCGGTTCAAAATGCAAGTCTGCAGCTGCACTATTGTCTTATGCGGCGTTTCGTCCGTAGACGTGCAAGAGCGTCCCTTGACCCTCTGTTCATTGCCTTCTTATACTGCACAGTATGGATCTGAGAAGGACGTGTTTTGCTGGTTCGAGTCTATCGCTTGCCGGATGGGTTGTCCTGGGTGCTCTTGCCGCGGGTGGCTGTTCGTCGAAGACGCTTCAGTACCCTGCGGATTATGAACGAATGCAGCGTATCGATCGGGCAGTGGAATCGTTACGGGATGCGTATCAGAAAAAAGATCATTCCGCGTTTCGAGCCATGATGGCGCCGTCGGATCACCTCGAATCGTTGCAGCATCAAGTCAAGGCGGACTTCGAGGCCTTTCACGCAATCTCACTCGAATTCAAAGTCGAGCGGGTCATCATCGAAGGCGACAATGTCGACGTGTATGTTCGTTGGCAAGGTGTGTGGAAAAAACATGCTGATGATATGGGTATGCGGCAGCGAGGCCATACACGGCTCCAGTGGGCCGGAACCCAGTCGGTTCTGCTGCGCGATATTCAAGGCGATCTGCCGTTCGGTATGAAAACGAAGCAAGCGCTGTCCGAGATTCCACCATCCAAGCCTGCTCCACGATAGCGACCCATGCGGCGGCCTACTTCACCACAAGCGGATTTTCTTGTCATCGGGAGCGGAGTCGCCGGACTCCGCGCGGCGCTCGATCTCAGCCGAGAAGGCCGGGTGATCATGCTCACCAAGGGGCATCCCTTACAGAGCGCCTCCATTTTTGCGCAAGGGGGCGTCGCGGTGGCGCTGAGTGAAGAAGACGACGTTGCGATCCATTTGACGGATACGGTGAAAGCGGGACATGGGCTATGCCGGCGAGAAGCGGTGCGGGTGCTTGTCGAGGAAGGGCCGGATCGTATTCAGGAACTGATTCGATGGGGAGCGAAATTCGATAAAGCAGGGGGCAAGTTCGCGTTCGCTCGGGAAGCAGCGCATAGCCGTAGCCGGATTCTCCGTGCCCGAGGCGATGCGACGGGGAATGAAATGGTGCGCGTATTGATGGCGCAAGCCCATCGGCAGAAACGGATCCATCGGATGGACTTCCATTTTACCGTGGATTTGGTTGTGGAAGGCGGCCGATGTTGCGGAGCGGTGGTATTGGACGAGCATTCGGGTGAGCAATTCATCTTGCCCGCCAAAGCGGTCGTGCTGTCAACGGGCGGGGCCGGCCAAATCTATGCGCGGACGACGAATCCGCCGAACGCCACCGGCGACGGCATGGCCATGGCTTTTCGAGCGGGGGCGCTCTTACAGGACATGGAGTTCGTCCAGTTTCATCCGACGGCGCTGTTTCTGCCGTCAAGCCCGCCGTTTCTTCTCTCGGAAGCGATGCGAGGTGAAGGAGGGCAGCTGCGTAATCATAAGGGTGAGGCATTCATGCAACGGTATCATCCATTGGGTGCCATGGCTCCCAGGGATATCGTGGCGCGGGCAATCTGGGCGGAAATGGCGGCGACGAAATCCCGGCATGTCTATCTCGACGTGACTCACCTGGGAGCTGACTTTGTGAAGCGGCGATTCCCGACGATTTATTCGACGTGCCTCCGGTACGATATCGATATCACGGAAGAATGGATTCCGGTTTCGCCGAGCGCGCACTACATGATGGGAGGAGTCTGGACCGATCTCAACGGCGCGACGACCTTGCCGGGTCTTTTTGCGGCCGGTGAGGTGGCGTGCAGCGGTGTGCATGGCGCCAATCGACTGGCGAGTAACTCGTTGCTGGAAGGCCTGGTGTTTGGCATGCGGGCTGGGGTTGCTGCTGTCGCGTGGGCGGCTCGCCAGGCTGTGCCGGATTTGTCAGGACAGGTTGCGGCCTTGCGGCACGCGCTCAAACATCGACTGGACGACACAGAAAAAATGCGAAACTCGCTTCGTCGAACGATGTGGGGCCAAGTCGGCATCATTCGTTCCCGCGAGTCCTTGGTTCGTGCGACTGCCCAACTGTCTCGGTGGGAACACATGATTTCGAGATCGTTTGCCGGAAGGGCCGATCTTGAGGTCAAGAACATGGTGCAGGTGGCGCATTGTGTGGCGGAAGCGGCGCTATGGCGGGAGAACAGTGTCGGCGCCCACTTCCGATCGGACATTCCAGAATCCAAACGGCCAGGATGGAAACAACATAGCCAGCTGTCTGTGAAGGAGTCGGTTATTGGGCAGGAGAGACAGAAACACTCTGGACAGGTGGTTGCGCTACAGTCTCCGAAGACGCAATCACGTGGCCGGTTGCGGCAAGGTCTCGCGTGAGAAAGACCCGGTAATAGCGCAACACCTTACGGACGTACTGCCGGGTTTCAGTGAACGGCGGAAGAGTCCGGTAACGGTCGACGACATGCTCGCCCGCGTTATAGGCTGCCAGCGCAAGCGGGAGGTTCCCGCGAAATCGATCCAGCAGCTGTCGGAGATATTTCGTTCCTCCGCCGATGTTGTCTTCAGGATCGTACAGATCTCGCACATCCATTCGAGCGGCGGTTTGCGGCATCAACTGCATGAGACCGATTGCCCCTGCCCGTGACACGGCATGAGGATCGAATCCCGATTCGGCTTTGATGACGGCTCGAATGAGCGCCGGGTGCAATTGATGCTGGCGTGAAAACCGGCTGATCATCGGTTCCAATTCTTGTTCGGAGATCGTGGGGTGGAGGTGATTCGAAAGGATGTCGATTCGGCGGTAACGCATATCAGACGGGACGTTTGTGAGAGAAATGGTCCCATTGGCGTCGATGTATTGATACATCTCTGCGCGGGCAGTGGGCGATGCGGTCAAGAGGCAGCTCGTGATCAGAAGACCCATCGTGATGGGGAGCGTGGCAAGGCTGAAAGGTTTTCTTGGTTTCGGCATGGTCAAACGATAACAGTCTTCCATCACCTGTCAAGGAGAATGCAGATCTTGTGCCTCTTGGGTGGAATGAAAATGGATGTGAAAACAAGCAGTTTGAAATCTAGCGGGGCGAAGTCTTCTCCAAAAAACGTTCCCGCGCTCCAAGAAACAGTTCGTGCAGCTTCTGAGTGAGGGGGCCCGGTTTCCCCGTCCCGATCTGTTTGCCATCGACGGCCATCACCGGCATGACTTCCATACTCGTGTTGGTTAAAAAGCACTCGCAGGCTTGGTACAACTGTGTGGGAGTGAAGCGGCCCTCTTCTGTTGGAATCCGGTGTTCTCTCGCCAACTGGATCACGATCGATCGAGTGATGCCGTCCAGGAGACCGCATTCGACGGAGGGCGTGTGCAGGCATCCGTCAGCTATGAAGAACAGATTGCTGACGGTACATTCTGTCAGGTGATGTTCCCAGTTCAGCAAGATGCTGTCGAATGCCCCGGCCGCGATGGCTTCCCGTTTGGCAAGAATGTTGTTGAGAAAATTTGTGGCTTTGATCCGGGGAGAAAGGGCGCTGGGCAGGTTCCGTCTTGTTGCAGCGACGATCAGCGTCACACCGTTTCGGTACAGTTCGGGAGAGGGGAGATGAAGCGGTTTGGCCATAATGACGACGGTGGGAGTGCGGCATAGGGCTGGATCAAGACCGATGTCTCCAGCTCCTCGTGAAATCGTAATCCTCAGATAGGCATCGTGTTGGGCGTTGCCGATCCGATTACGTTCCATCGACTCATGGAGAAGGGCCGGCCAGTTGAGGTCGGGTATGGATAGTCCGATTGCATCGGCGGATCGTCGAAGCCTGGCAAGATGGTGGTCCCGCATGAAGATGCGGTTTCCGTAAGAGCGGATCGTTTCATAGACCCCGTCGCCATAGAGAAACCCATGATCAAAGACGGAGACGACGGCGTCCTCATCCTTCACAAACCGGTCGTTGAGGTAAATCCACATGGCGGAAGGTGTTAAGCGAATGCGCTCAAAAAGGCTTGGGCTTTGTGGATGGTCTCTTCGTATTCGCGCACTGGATCGGAGTCGGCCACAATGCCGGCGCCGACTTGGAGGTACCCTGTGCCGTTCCTCCTGACGAGGGTTCTGATCAAGATATTGAAGTCCAAATCACCGCTCCAACTGAGATAGCCCATCGAGCCGGTATAGGGGCCACGGCGAACCGGTTCCAGCTCTTCAATGATTTCCATGCAGCGGATCTTCGGTACGCCGGTGATGGTTCCACCCGGGAATAAGGCTCTCAGCAAATCAAACCCCGTGGCGTTGCTTCTCAGGGTCCCGCCGATATGAGAGACCAGATGGCTCACGTGGGAATACCGTTCCAGTGTCATCAGTTCATTGACCCGGACGCTCCCGAAGTCACAGACTCGGCCGAGATCATTCCGTTCGAGATCAACCAGCATGATATGTTCCGCGCATTCTTTTTCGTTCGAGCGCAACTCGCCTTGGAGCCGCAGATCGTCGGCAGCATTCTCTCCGCGAGGTCTCGTGCCGGCGATCGGCCTTGTATCCGCCCGACGCCCGTTGAGACGGACGAGTCGTTCAGGCGATGAACTGATGAGGCTGGTGTGATCGAAGCGGAGTAGTCCGGAGAATGGTGAAGGATTCAGTGTGCGCAGACGGCTGTACGCAAGGAGATCCGGCTGCAGTCCGGATTGAGACGCAAATGCATCTCCCTTCACGGTAAAACGATGAGAAAGGTTGGCCTGATAGATATCGCCGGCTGCGATATAGTCCAGACAACGGTGGACACGATCGATATAGGAAGACCGTTGTTGTTCCGGTGAGAATGCGAGGCTGCCTCGTGTGTCGGTATCGGTTTCGGTGCCGGCAGGGCTGGATAGCCGCGCTTCCAGCGCCGCCAGGCGATCGCGCCCTTCCCGGAATAGTTTCTCGCGCGGCTCACCCAAAAAACGCTCGAGTGGCGGGCAGAACATGAGCATCAGGCAGTCCTGCTCATGGTCAAGTGCGGCGACGAGATCGAAGAATGCAAACTCAAGATCGGGGGTTGCGAGATCATCGAGCGCGGCAGACGGGATCCGCTCGAATTGGCGGACGAGATCATAACTGAAATAACCGACAGCGCCTCCGAAAAAAGGCGGGACATCAAGGGGCCGCATGATGTGGGAGCTGCCGACGAGCCGCGCGAGATGCTGGAAGGGAGCCTGTCCGGACTCTTCGTGGCCGTGTGCCTGTTGCTGCAGGTACTGATCAGCTTTTCCGCTCAATGTTTGATAGGGGTCACTGGCAAAGAATGAATATCGTCCTGTCGTCGCGCGTCCGTTGCCGCTCTCAAAAAGAAAGGAAGGGCGTTGAGCCGAGGCCATTCTTGTGTAGAGGTCAAAGGGACTTGCCGGCGGGCAAGGCAGCGTCACCACAAGAGGCGACGGAGGGCCTTGTAGGAAGCGAGTCGATGAGAGCATCGTCGTTGGCATGGCGTCGACACATTCTGCTGGGAGAAGGTACGTCACTATACCGCAGCGACCGCTGCAGAAACAGGCCTATGTCTGCTTGACATTCTGAAGTGAGTTCTGCTTGAATTGCGGACCCATTCTCGGCAGAGTTCTGCTCATGTGTTGCATGTGCACTTGCCGCCTGTGGGTATAAGTATGTCCTCTTCACAAGATCCGCTCTATGCGGGGCTTGGCCAAGCGGTCAGGATTGCAACAGATCTGCTTGCCGCGCTGATTGCCGGAGGAGGATTGGGGTGGGTGTGTGATACCTATCTCTTCGACTCCACGCCCTGGGGGATAATCGGGGGGCTGGTGTTGGGCGGTGTGACAGGAATTAGGAATGCCTATCGGTCCGTGCAACGGTGGACGAAGGCATAACGCGACACTAACAAGAGCATAAGAAGTATAAGATCGCCATGGAAGACAATCCGCTTCATCCGTTCGAACTGCATGACTGGATTCCCATTGCCCTTGGCGGGCTGGATATTTCCATCAATAAGGCCGTCGTGTTTATGTGGATCGCGGTGTCCCTGGCGGCCGTGGTGATGATCATGGCAGGCTCGTCACGCAAGCTGGTTCCCGGGAAGCTGCAAAACCTGGCTGAAATCATGGTCGATTTCATCCGCACGATGATCATGGAGACGATGGGCAAGGAGGGGATGCGATTTTTCCCTTTTATCGGGACCCTGTTTGTCTTCATTCTCTTCTGCAACCTTCTTGGAATGATTCCTGGCAGCTACACGGTGACGAGTCAGATTGCCGTGACCGCCGTGTTCGCATTCGTGGTGTATGGGATCAGCTTGGTGGTGGGTTTCATGCTGCATGGCGTGAAGTTTCTTGGTGTGCTGATCCCGCCAGGCACGCCGGGATGGCTGGTTCCGCTGATGATCCCGATCGAGATCATGAGTCAGTTGGCGAGGCCCATTTCGCTGGCGGTTAGATTATTTGCCAATATGACGGCGGGCCATGTGTTGCTCGGTGTGCTGTTCGGCATGGCGATCAGCGGTGGACTGGTGATCGGGTGGTTGCCTTTTGTCTTCACGGTGGGAATCAATATCCTGGAAGTGGGCATTGCGTTCATTCAAGCCTATATTTTTACCATGTTGAGTTGTGTCTACTTGGGAGACGCATTTCATTTGCATGGCCATGATGACCATGCGCATTGACCGACCGCAGAAAGGGCTGTCCAGCAGGGTTCGTATTGCCGGCCACTCGTTGACGTATCACACGGTATGCTTCAAGGGGTTCGTGCCTTGCCGCTGCCGGAGGGACAGGTCGATCGGGTCTTGGGGTAAGCCTGGGATACGCGTGAGTTTTTATTAAAGGAGGATAGACAAACAATGGATTCAGCAGCAGCAGGGTTGATCGGGATGGGTTGTGCCGCAGCAGGGTTTGCCGGAGCCGGCGTCGGAATCGGGTATATCTTCGGGAAAATGATCGAAGTGGTCGCGCGCCAGCCGGAAGCCGAAGCTCGCGTCACAAAATATATGTGGATCGGGTTTGCGTTGGTGGAAGCCATCGCGCTGTACGGCCTGGTCATTGCCTTCATCATCATGGGCTTTCGGAAGGGGTAAGAGGGACCGGAGGGAGGCCCGGCGCCTTCATCTCCTGTTGTCCTTCTCTCCTGGGGAGTTGACATGCCGCAGTTCGAATCTCACTTTTTTTCTTCCCTGATTTTCTGGGAAGTGGTGTCATTCGCGATTCTCTTCTTCGTGCTCTACAAGTATGCGTTTCCCGGTATCTTAAGCATGCTGGAAGAGCGGGAAAAGAAAATTAAGGACAGTCTTGACCAAGCAGAACAGCACCGGTCTGAGGCTGAACGGAAATTCAAAGAGTATGAGGCCAAGCTGAATTCCGCTGCGAAAGAGGCGGAAGGAATTCTGGTTGCGGCCAAGGAACGGGCGCAGCGGCTCATGGAAGAAAATGAGCAGCGGATGACGGTGGAAGCCGAACGGATCAAAGGTGATGCCACGCGTGAAATCGACCGTGAGCGTCGCAAGGCGATTCAGGATATTCGCGCTCAAACCGCCGACTTAGCCCTGCTTGTTGCGGAGAAGGTTGTTCAGAGAAGTCTGAATGAAGCGGACAACAGGAAGTTCGCAGACGACGCACTCGAAGCGTTGTCAAAATCCTACCAGCGGTAACGTAATGATCGGGTCGCGCGGGATCACCGAAGACTGATCCCGCCCGGCCTGTATCCCTCCAAATCCACACAGACGAAGCGAAACCCGGATTTGCGGAGACACGCACTGATATGTGCGCGCAAGTCCGGTTCATTCAGCCGGGCGAATTCATCCGGTCCGACCTCGATGCGAGCGACGTCTCCGTGCTCCCGCACACGCACATGACGAAATCCTGCCGCCTGCAGGATATCTTCAGCCTCTTCCACGCGGCGGAGGCTTTCGATCGTGATCGGGGTGCCACGCGGAATTCTCGATGAGAGACAGGCGGCCGCCGGTTTGTCCCAATTCGAGAGTCCACATTCCTTCGCGAGAACACGGATGTCGGCTTTCGACAGCTCGGCTTCGACCAACGGGCTGCGCACTCCCCATTCCCGTGCCGCCTTGATGCCGGGCCTGTCATCGCCGAGGTCGTCCAAATTCGTTCCATCCACCACATGAGCGCCGCCGCTGGATTTCCGTATGGTTTCGAGGAGTTGGTACAAATCGGTCTTGCAGTGAAAGCAGCGGGCCGCATCGTTTCTGACGAATTCGGGAATCTCAAGCTGATCCGTCCGTACAATGTCGTGGCGCGCTCCGATTTCCTGGGCGACACGTGTGGCAATTTCCAGTTCGATCGACGGAAACGTCGGAGAGACAGCCGTGACGCCGACGGCGTTCTCCCGGAGTTGCTCATGTGCCACCTTCAGAACGAAGGTGCTGTCGATTCCTCCAGAATAGGCAACGAGGACGGAGCCCATCTCGGAGAGCAGGGCTCGGAGATGATCGAGTTTGTGTTGGAGTAGTGCGGTTGGCATGGCAGTAAGTGTCTCGTATATGAGCGGACTAGTGACGAATCTTTGCTTTTGCGATGTTGCCGACGACGACGAGGGCGTAATGTTGCGGGTTAAGATACTGTTTGGCGACCCGCTGCACATCTTCTTTTGTGACCCGTTCGATCCATTTGGGATACTGGACGAAGTAGTCGAATCCCAATCCGAAAAACTCCACTTGCGCCAACACCTTCGCCAGTTTGGCGGTCGAGTCCAACCGTAACGGAAAGCTGCCCATCAAGAACGATTTGGCTTCGGCCAGCTCCTGGTCGGTGACCGGAGCCTCGCGGATGGCCTTCATTTCAGCCAGCACTCCGTTGATGGCTTGGTTGGTGGTTTCCGTCTTTGTCTGGAGATTTACCCAGAACGAGCCCGGCATGGCGCGTGCTTCGTAATGGCTCATGATGCCGTAGGCGAGTCCCTGTTTGTCTCGAATGGAGTCCATCAAGCGCGACGAAAATCCGCCGGCGCCGAGGACATGATTCATGACGGTCACGGCATAAAAGTCCGGGTTCATCCGGCTGATGCCGCTATGGCCCAATACGATGGTGGATTGGGTCAGGTCTTTTTCGATGAGTTGCACGGCTTTCTTGCCGATGGCGGTGGGTTTCTTGACCGCCCTGGCCGGCGCCGGGCCCTTCTTCCAGGCTCCGAAGTGCGTTTGGACCAAGACCGTGGCTTGCTCCACCGTGATATCGCCGACGATGGCGAGAATGACTTGGTTCGGCAGGTATTCCTTCGCGTAGAAGGAATGGACGTCGGCCAACGTGAGTTTGTTCAGGGTTTCTTCGGTCCCATTCGCAGGCCACCGATAGGGGTGGTTGTGGAAGACCAGCTGGTTGAACGCTTTCATGGCCACATGGCCGGGGTCGTCGTTGTCACTGATGATTTCTCCAAGAATCTGCGACCGCACCCGATCGAATTCCTGCGGGGGGAATGCCGGGCGCAAGAGGATATCCGCCAGCAGTGTGAAGCCGAGGTCGAGGTCTTTCCTGAGCACCCGCGCCGCCGCAGTGGTGTAATCTTCGTGAGCGGTGACTTCCAGCGCGCCGCCGACAAAGTCGATCTGCTCAGCCAATTGTTTCGATGATCTGGTCGTCGTGCCTTCTTCCAGGAGGCTGGCCGTCAGATTTGCCAGGCCGGCTTTCTCCGGCGGATCGTACGCCGATCCGGTCTTGATGAGCGCATGGATTTCGACGATGGGCAGAAAGTGTTGCTCGACCACCAGCACGGTTATCCCATTGGGTGTCGTGATTTTAGCCGGAGAGATATCGGCGGCAAGTCCCGGTTCTGAAAAGCCGGTCATTGCGGTGAGAACCCCCCACACGATGAAGGCCGCACCGGCGCGTAAGGACCGCAAGGGGCGATGGCGTGAATGCCGATGAGTGTTGTCTGTCATTCTGTGAGGCATGGGTGGTGCGCTAAGGTTTTCCCTGTTGCAATGACGGAAGTGACGCTTCCTGTTCCTTGGGAGGCAGGGGAATGAGAATCCCCACCGTTCGGTTGTCCTGCGTCAAGTACTGCTTGGCGACGCGTTGAATATCTTTGGCGGTGACGGCCCGAATGCGTTCCAGAAATTGATCTGCCAGGTGCCAGCCCGCGCCGATGGACTCCAATTGCCCAAGCAGCATGGCATGGCGAAAATTTGAATCTTGCTCGAAAATGCGGGAGGCTTCCACCTGATTTTTGGCCCGCTGGAGTTCCAGGTCGGACAGCAGTTCATTGTGGAGCTTGGCGATCTCGCGATGCAGTGCGTCTTCCACCGCCTCAACCTTCGCGCCTGGGCTGACGAGGGAGTAGAGATAAAACAAGCCGGAATCTGTTTGCAGCAGGCCGTATTCCGCGCCGACCGACAGGGAGTTTTTCTGATCATGGACCAGGCTCTGATAGAGTCGGGAGCTTTTCCCATCAGACAGAATCGATTCGAGGAGGCCAAGGGCATAGGCATCGTCGCTCGAATAATTGGGGACGCGGAATCCCATCATGACAGAGGGAACCTGGGCTTCGCGTTTCAGAACGATACGTCGTTCGCCCCGTTGCTCCGGCTCTGGCGAGATGGTCTGTTTGGGAGAAGGCCCTTTGGGAATCGGCTCGAAAAGATGTTTGATCGTCGGGAGCAGGGTGTCTGCTTTGATGTCGCCCACGACGATCAGGGTGGCATTATTGGGGGAATAAAATGTGTCGTAGTGGCGCTGTAAATCGTCGAGCGACATCGCATCGAGATCGGCAAACCAGCCGATGACCGGCCAATGATAGGGATGGCTCAGAAACGTTTGAGCAAATAAGGCCTCGACCAGCGCGCCTTGCGGATCATCCTCACTTCTCAAGCGCCGCTCTTCTTTGACGACCTCGCGTTCGGTCGTAAATTCATGGTTGTTGAGAATCAAACCCTGCATGCGGTCCGCTTCAAGTTCCAGAGCCAGTTCGACGCGGTCGGCCGCGAGGTTTTCAAAATAGGCGGTGAAGTCTTGTCCGGTAAACGCGTTGTCGATCCCGCCGTTCTTGCGGATGATGCGGGAAAAAGAGCCTTTGGGATACTTCGCCGTGCCTTTGAACATCATGTGTTCCAGCATGTGGGAGAGTCCGGCACGGCCCATCACTTCATTTCTTGAGCCGACCCTGTACCATACCTGCACTGTCGCCACCGGGGCCTTCGGAACCTCGACCAGCAGCACTTTCATGCCGTTGGACAGCACATGCTCAAGGGGTTCTAGGGCCATTGACGACGCGGCGTCAGAGAACGCGAGCAGCGTTGCAAGGAGGCATGTCGTTGAATAGTGATGGAGAGTCGACCGCTTCATGATGGGATAAGCAACACACGGCATGCTAACAACGGGATTCGATGGGTGTCAAGGTAACCGATCCTCGGTCTGCGGGAAGATCCCCGAGTTGTCCGCATGCGCCGAGCACGTCGCGTCCCCTGCTTTTACGGATGAATACGTCGATTCCGGCCTGGCGGAGCGTGGATTGAAATCGGAGCACGTCGCGATCCGGCGGACGACGGAACCGGCTTCCGGGAAATTCGTTGAACGGGATTAGATTCACTTTGCACTTCATGCCTCGAAGCAGCGTCGTCAAACGCTGGGCGTCCATGGGCCGGTCGTTGACATTCGCCAGCAGGACATATTCAAAGGTCAGCCGCCGGGTCGGCGCCAGGGGATATCGGCGGCAGGCCGCCAGCAATGATTTGAGCGATGCGATCTCGCTGGCAGCGGGCATGAGCTCCCGGCGCTGTTCTTCCGTGGTGGCATTGAGGGAGATGGCCAGATTGACGCCGAGGGCCGCGACTCGTTTCAAGCGGGACGCGAGGCCTGCCGTCGATACGACGATACGTCTGGGCGACCATCCGAGGCCCCACGACGTATCCGTCAAGCAGGTAATAGCTGCTTCAAGCGCATCCACATTGGACAAGGGCTCTCCCATTCCCATGAAGACCAGGTTGGTGATTCGCTCGCCGGCTTTGAGCCGGTCCTGGGCGGTCAAGATTTGGTCGACAATTTCATGGGCTTTGAGATTGCGCTTGAGACCCATGGTACCGGTCAGGCAGAAGCCGCAGTCCAACATGCAGCCGACTTGGGTGGAGACACACAGTGTCAGCCGATCGTCGTCGGGGATGAGTACGGCTTCGATCATCAATCCATCGTCGAGCGTCAGCAGCAATTTTCTCGTGCCGTCTTGAGACGGCAACACGGTACAGTGGGATGCGCGCCCGACGATCGCGATCTCGGCCAATGCCGATCGATCGCGAGAAGGCAGGTCGGTCAGCTGGGCGATGGCGCGCGCGCGCCGGCGATACAGCCAGCGGAGGATTTGTCCGGCCCGATAATTCGGCCAGCCCCGTGCGCGGACGAACTTCACCATCTGCAGTTCGGTGAGGGCCAATAAGTTGGTTGGAACGGGCAGCGTCGGCATCAAGAGCATTCCCGATCTCGTTGTGTGACAAAGAGCCTACCATAAGTGAGAATGAACAGACACCATGAGGAGCGACGAGTCATGAGGCGGTTGTAAAACTTCTTCCATTGCGGAGTATGCTGTATATAATGAACGGCGATGAAAAGACCGACTCTCAGCCCTCGATCTGTTGCAATCCTCGGCCGAAGCTTTGTGCCGGTTTCGCTGGCCTTGTTTCTCATCGTCGCCGGCTGTCTCTTTTTTTATGACGCACAGTCTGCACCGGTTTCGGATTCGGAAAAACTGCAAGCAGATGGTTGTGGGTCGGCTGAGGAGTGCTTCACCGCCGCTGCATGGCCGAAAGAGCGATTTGGGCATGCGTTGACGAAGGACCAGGTCGCGACGCTGAAACTGGAACGGCTTCGACGGGTGATGGAACAATTCCCCGCTTCGACTTGGGCCAAGCGGGCGAGGTTGTTGTCGGGAGTGATACTGGCTCAGCGGAATCCGACCGAAGCGCTGACCTACCTCCGTTCGGCCCAACAAGATTTTCAAGTCCTCGATGATTACATCCGGTTCTGGATCGGTGAATCGCTGCTTGCTACGGGGGAGCCGAAAGAGGCAGCGAGGGCATTCGAATCAGTACCGCAATCAGTCCCCGATTCCAATCTGCTTGATCAGGTGGCCCTTCGTGCGGGGGAAGCCTGGTACCAAGCCTCCAGTTGTCCTGAAGCGCTGGCATGGCTCACCAAGGCTGTCGGCATCAACGACAAAGAGCCGCGAGTGCCCCAGGCGTGGCTGCGGCTGGCCGATTGTTATCTTCGAGCCGGTCAGCCAGCTGAAGGCAGAGAGGCGCTGAAAAAATTATGGATGAAGTTCCCGCAGACGAAGGAAGCCAAGGAGGCGGAAGTTTTACTTGCGACCAATATCGGCGGTGAGTCGTGGGTTCCTCAGCCTGATGACTTCTATACCAGGGCTCAGGCGTTTCTGGGACAGGCCCTGCATGCGGAAGCGATCGACGAACTGAAAAAATTTCTTGCAAAAGACCCGTCTTCTTCCCGCCGTGGGGACGCCAAGCTGAAATTAGGCATCGCGCAAGTCAGATTGAAACTCTACGACCAAGCGCGCGAGACCTTTCAGGAGCTTGCTGGAGCCCAGGCGGTTCAGTCCGATGAGGCCGTGGTCTGGCTGGCTCGTGTCTATCTTCGACAGGGGATGGGTGAGAAACTGCTGGAGTTGAGCCGGGGATTACCTAAGCGGTCCTTGTCTCCCGAACAAAAAGGGCAGATCACTTTATTTGCCGGAATTTGGCTGGAAGATCAGGCCCAGTTTGATGAGGCCATTGCGAAGTACCGGCATGTCGTCAAGTCCGGAGAGCCGGCATCTCAGCGGGCCGAAGCCCAATGGCGCGAAGGGTGGGTGTTGTATCGAACGGGTCGCTATCAGGACGCGATTGCCGTGTGGCAACCAATCGTTGATCAGCGAGACGGCGAATGGGAGCCGCAAGCGCTCTATTGGATCGCACGGTCTCAGGGGCATGCCAGAGAGTCCAAATCGAAAGAAACCTTCCATCTCCTCTGCAAGCGCTATCCTCTGACGTATTATTGTCAATTGGCGCAGGGGCGGACCGACATCCCCGCCATGGCGCCTGTCGACCAGGAAAAGACTCAGAGGGATTCTTCGGGTACGGCCGTTGCGGACCCACTCGCCACGGAAATGGTTCAGGCGCCTGTGCAGCGCAGCAATGGCCGGGCGGAAATAGAGCAACAGCCGACCTATCGGCGGGCAATTGAACTCAGAACGCTTGGTCTTGAACAAGATGCCGCGAGAGAACTCGCCGTGCTGACAGACCACTATAGCCGAGATCCCAACGTGTTGGCGGCGCTGCCTGTGATGTTGAATGAAGTCGGGGCGTACCATCATGCGCTGCGCCTTGTGCGGGCTCGATTTCGAGACCGTCTGGAGCGAACCGGGGGGGCGGTGGCGGACGATTTGTGGAATGTCGCCTACCCGACGGGATTGATTCACACGATCAAAACACAGGGAGTCAACGGGGTGGACCCGTTTCTCATTGCGGCGATCATCAGGGAAGAAAGCCAATACGATTGGCGCGCAGTATCCCGTGTCGGAGCCATCGGTCTCATGCAAATCATGCCTGCAACGGCCAATGCGGTGGCCCAGCGGCATCGTCTTCCCGGCGTAATGCGGGAGGATTTATTCGATCAGGATACGAACATTCAGATCGGGGTTCGATACGTGGAGCAGTTGCTTGCGCAGTTTTCCGGCAACGTGGCGCAGACCATCGCAGCGTACAATGCGGGTCCGATCGCCGTCGAGAGTTGGGCGGCGACCTACCGAGGCCGGAGCGAAGACGAATTCGTCGAGTTGATTCCGTTCCAAGAAACCAGGCAATATGTGAAACGCGTCCTCCGCAGCTACAAGGAATATCTCCGCCTCGCCGGTGCCGCAAAGTCCGTTTCTTGACAAGATTTCGCAAAGTTTTTTATAGTGCGGATCGAATTATGAAAAGAGAGGGCACACAGGACCGCTATGGCGTTAGATCGGTTGGATGCGCTTGAAGCTCGGATCAAAGACCTGGTGAAATTAGTCCAGGAACTGAAGCGGAAAAATGCTTCGTTGGAAGATGAAGTCAAGGCAGCCCGCCAGCGGCTTGCCTCGCAGGATGATGTGAATCGCCGGTGGGAAAAAGAACGAATCGATATCAGGTCGAGAATCGAGCGGGTCATGAGCGAGATAGAATTGCTGGAATGTGCGGACGATGCCAAGGAGGTGGCCCTTGACTAAGACGATCGATGTTGAGATCTATGGCCAGCGGTATGCGATTCGCGGTGTTGCCGACGATGCATATATTCGGAGGCTAGCGCATTTCGTCGATGATCACATGAAGCATCTTGCTGAAGGCATGAAGACCGCCACCCCTTCGAAGTTAGCCGTGTTGACGGCCATTAATCTTGCCCATCAGTTCTTCGAGTCAGAAAAGAAGCGGGCTCAGGGAGAGGCGGATGTCGATCGGCGGATGGATACATTGATGGAATCCATCGAAGAGCAGATGCCGACATCGCTCTTTCGGTAAATTTCCCCGGTTCGTCTCATCTCCGCTCCTCATCAAGAGCAAGTTTCGCCTTGCTTTCATAGAAGCCCTTTGTTATCGTGGACCTACAATCCGTGATCGTGTGCGTGCGGTGTTGTAACGGACAAGCGGGGGATCGAGAATAGATTTTCAGAGCAGCTGACTCGACTGGAAATGAACGTTGTGAAAGCGATAGAGAACGGTATAATGTCCATGTGCGATGCGGTAATCCGGTGGATTCTCACTAGGGGAGTCGTACCCAGACGGCAATTTTGGGCTGATTTTTTGCGGCACGATGTCAATGACAGAGGGTGGTCGCATGCCGTTCATGGTGAGTGTCAACAGATGGTTCTTGTTTCTCACACCGATCCTTTTCGGCGGCTAGGATCTCGACAAGTGATCCTGCGGTCAAGGGGAAGGCAGAGCGGCAGGAATCTGACGGATGTCGTACTAGAGGGCAGACGATCTCGCGCGTTTCTCGACTGAACTGTCAGCAATCTCCTGGGCGTTGTTCTCCCTCCGTTCCTGTCTGTTAGAAGCACCCCGCTCAATCCGTGTTATGTCCTATGTGCAACCAGGCAGTCCTGGATACCTGGTTTGCCAAGAAGGGGGTGACTCCCATTTCTACTTCAATCGTTTTCTACATTGTCTGTGCAATTGCCGGAGCCCTTGTGGGGGTCGTGGTATTTGAATTGGTGCGCCGCAACATGGCCGGGGCGAAACGGGCTGAGATGGAAGAGCAGGCCAAGCAGGTTGTGCACAATGCCCAGCGCGAAGCTGAAAATGTGCTGAAAGAGGCCAGGCTGGAAGCTAAGGATCTCGTGTTTCAGGCAAAGTCAGAGATCGAGAAAGAGCAAAAAGCGAAACTTGTCGAACTTGCAGCCGCCGAGAAACGTTTTCTCCTGAAGGAAGAGGGATTTGATCGGAAGCTTGCTGCGCTGGACAAGCGGGAGAGCGAGTCGCAGAAACGTGATCAGGAGTTCGCGAAGCGCGAGGAGCGGCTTAACGCCAAAGAAACAGCGTGCGCCAAGGCTGAACGTGAGCATCGTGAAGCGTTGGAGCGCGTGGCCGGTATGACGGCGGAAGAAGCCAGAAAACAGTTGATCGTCGAAATGGAGTCGCAGGCTCGGCTTGATGCCGCCGGCATCGCCAAGCGGACGATCGAAGAGGCGCGTGAAAATGCCGAACGGGAAGCGCGTGAAATCATCACCAGCTCCATTCAGCGGGTGGTGCGCGACTACGTGTCGGAATCCACGATTTCGGTGGTCCAGATTCCAAACGACGCAATGAAGGGCCGGATCATCGGCCGGGAAGGGCGAAATATCCGCGCGATCGAGGCGGCCACGGGGATTGATTTGATCATCGATGAGACGCCGGAGGCCGTGATCATTTCGGGATTCGATCCCTTGCGGCGTGAGATCGCCAAAGTGTCGCTTGAGCGGTTGATGCACGATGGCCGGATTCATCCTACCCGCATCGAAGAGATTGTGGAAAAGGTGAAGGTCGATATCGACAAGCTGATGTACGAAGAAGCCGAAAAGATCATCTTCGAGCTGGGGCTTGCGGATTTTCATCCTGAGCTGATCAAGGTGCTGGGGCGGCTCAAGTATCGGACGAGCTACGGGCAGAACAATCTGTATCATGCTCGGGAAGCGTCGTATATTTGCGGCATCATGGCGTCGGAATTGGGCCTCGACGTCAAGTTGGCGCGGCGCGGCGCCTTGCTCCATGACATCGGCAAAGCGGTCAGTCATGAGGAAGAGGGGCCGCACGCCATGCTGGGGGCCGAGATCGCCAAAAAATACGGAGAATCTCCCAAGATCGTGAACGCGATTGCCGCCCATCATGAACAGGTGGAGCCGCTATGTCCGGAAAGCGTACTGGTGGCTGCGGCTGAGGCGCTCTCGGCTGCTCGTCCGGGAGCCAGGCGGGAAGCGCTGGAGTCTTATGTGAAACGGTTGGAAAAACTCGAGTCCTTGGCCACGGGACAAAAGGGAGTGCAAAAGGCCTATGCCATCCAAGCAGGGCGTGAAATCCGCGTGATCGTACGACAGGAAGATATCACCGATGCCGAATCGTTCCAGCTTTCGCGCGAGTTGGCGAAGAAAATCGAGCAGGAGCTGACTTATCCGGGGCAAATCAAAGTGACCGTCATTCGGGAGAGCCGGTACGTGGAATACGCCCGATGAAGGTGTTGTGTATCGGCGATATCATGGGCGAGCCGGGGCGGCGCGCCGTAGCCCGTGCGGTACCGCGCCTTGTTGCGCAGCGCCAAATCGATGCCGTGATCGGAAACGGAGAGAATGTCGCAGGAGGGTTCGGCATTACGCCGGAATTGGCTGAAGAGTTGTTTGAATTGGGCCTCTCGGTCATCACCACGGGCAATCATGCCTGGGATAAGAAGGAAGTACTCGACTATTTCCCGCGCGAATCCCGTCTGCTGCGGCCTTCGAACTATCCGCCCGGAGTACCCGGCAAAGGCAGTGTGGTCATTGAAACTGCCGGCGGTGAACGGCTGGCGGTGCTTCAGCTGATGGGCCGGGCCTATATGCCGACGATCGATTGCCCGTTTCAAACGGCCAAACGTGAATTGTCGCGATTGAAACAGGAAACATCGGCGGTGATTGTCGATATGCACGCAGAAGCCACGTCTGAAAAAATGGCCATGGGTCACTATTTAGATGGTGAGGTCACGGCGGTGGTCGGCACACATACCCATGTGCAAACAGCCGACGATCAAATTCTGCCCAAGGGGACGGCCTACATTACCGATATCGGGATGACCGGTCCGCTGCATTCGGTGATTGGAGTGAAAAAGGAACTGGCGATCGAAAAATTTCTGACCGGCATGCCGCGACGCTTTGAAGTTGCATCAGGCCCGTCGGTGTTCTGTGCGGTGCTGCTGGAGCTTGACGCGCGTTTGGGGAAGGCCATCGCGTTTGAGCGGATCCGCATGATCGATTGAAGGAGGCCGTCACGAGTCGCATTCGCTCCTTCCCATCGCCCGGTGATTCCCCGCCGAGGCGTATTTTCACTGTATCGGAACTGACGGGTCTGGTTCGAGCATCCCTCGAAGCCGATTTTGCAGAGGTATGGCTCGAGGGAGAAATTTCCAACCTTCGCGCGCCCGGGTCCGGGCATCTCTACTGTACGCTCAAAGACGATTTCAGCCAAATGCGGGCCGTCATCTTCCGATCGACCGCGCTTCGATTGCGGTTCGGTTTGGAGGATGGGCTGCATGTCGTTGCGCGGGGACGAGTCACCGTATATGAGCCGCGCGGGGAATATCAGGTCGTGCTTGAGTCTGTCGAACCGAAGGGACGCGGCGCGCAGCAGGTGGCGTTTGAGCAACTCAAAACTCGCTTGGCTGCGGAGGGGCTTTTCGATCTGGATCGAAAAAGGCCCTTGCCGGTGTTTCCTCGAACCGTCGGTATCGTCACGTCGCTGTCGGGGGCGGCAGTTAGAGATATGATGACGGTGCTGCATCGCCGTTGTCCTGTCCTCCGCATCATCATCGCTCCTGTGTCGGTACAGGGAGAGGACTCTGCAGAGCAGATTGTCTCCGCCATTCGATCATTGAATGCAGTAGGCCGTGTCGATGTCATGATTGTGGGGCGGGGCGGCGGCTCATCGGAAGATCTCTGGAGCTTCAACGATGAGCGGGTCGTGCGTGCGATTGCAGCATCGCCTATTCCGGTCGTATCAGCAGTGGGTCATGAAACGGATGTCACGCTCGCCGATTTCGTCGCGGACCTGCGGGCGCCGACACCCTCGGCCGCCGCAGAGGCCGTCGTTCCGGTGTTGAGTGAGGTTGTCGATCGCCTTGGTGACCTGACGGCTCGCTCCCGGCTGGCGATGAGTCGCCGTTGCGAAGCCGATCGGCAACAGCTCGATCTCATCGTCACCCGCATCGCGAACGTTCGGTATCGCGTGTTGGAGGACATTCAGCAGGTCGACGGAGCGGTTGCTCATATGCGCCGGGCCGTACAGGATCTTCTGAGGCAGAGATGGGACCAGGCGCATTCGTTCAAACATGAATTGATCGGTTACAGCCCGGACGCGCAGGTGCGTCAGGGGCTAACCCTGGTGCCTCAGTTAGGCTCGCGTCTTGAACAAGTGATGCGGTATGGACTGAGCCTGAGGACGCAAGCGGCGCAGGCCTGTCTCGTAAACTTACATGCGCTGAGCCCGTTGGGGATCCTTGACCGCGGGTATAGTATTCTAGAGTCGGTGTCGCCCCATCGCGTGATCCGGGACGCCTGTGAAGTCGCGGTGGGGCAAGAGCTGTTGGCCCGTCTTGCAAAAGGGCAACTGCGCTGCGTGGTGACGAACGTGATGCCCGATGGTTCCAAAGCCGGGTCGGCCCCGCTATAATGCCCTGTTTCTCGATGAAGAGGAGATGACGGTGGCTGGTGTGAAGTTTGAGCAGGCGATGGCCAGATTGGAAGCCATCGTGGCCGAATTAGAAAAGGGGGATTTGCCCCTGGATGAGTCGCTGAGGATCTTTGAAGAGGGTATTCGTCTCTCGAAGAACTGCTTGAAGGTGTTGGAAGAGGCCGAGCGGAAGATCGAAGTGTTGGTACAGGACACAAACGGCAAGAAGCATCTTCGCGCATTTTCTTCCGACGGCGACGAGAGACGGGATTCCGACGCCGACGCGTAGCATCTCAGTGGTCCGACTGCCTTGTCGCGGTCTTGATAGAGTCCGTCTTTCCATGGGCGCCAAAGCATACCCTCAAAAAGATCGTCTCGATCAGCGGCTGGTCGCGCAGGGGTTGGCGCCAAGCCGGGAAGCCGCGGCACGGATGATCCTCGCCGGAGAGGTCAGAGTGAACGGCGCGATGATCGACAAGCCGGCCAAAGCGGTGTCTGCGGAGGCGGCGATCGACATCGTTTCACACGGCTCTCGCTTTGTCAGTCGCGGCGGGGACAAGCTTGCGGCCGCTCTGGATGCATGCGGGATCGACCCTCGTGGTCTTGTCTGTCTCGATGTAGGATGCTCCACCGGAGGGTTCACCGATTGTCTCTTGCAACACGGCGCAACGCGGATTTATGCGGTCGATGTCGGCTACGGCCAATTCGACTGGCGGCTTCGGCAGGATCCGCGTGTCGTGTTGATCGAGCGGACCAATATCCGCTATATCGAACGGTCAGCCGTTCCTGAGTCGATTGCGCTCACCGTCATCGATGTGTCGTTTATCTCATTGACGAACGTGCTCCCTTCAATCCTCCCATTCTTAGCGCCCAACGCTCGCGTCGTTACGCTCGTCAAACCGCAGTTCGAAGTCGGGAAAGGACAGGTCGGTCGAGGCGGAATCGTTCGTGACGAGACGCAACGGCAGGCTGTACTCCAGCGGATCGTGCGCCATGCGGATGAATTGGGATTGCGGGTGCTGAAGACATTGGATTGTCCTGTGAAGGGGAAAAAGGGGAATCATGAAATGTTGGCGATTTTTGAGCTCGCGGCGCGGTTTCATGGTATGTAAAAGGGCAAAGCGGTTTTTAGAGGATACTCATTTATCGGAGGGATGATGAAGGTACTCGTAACGGGCGGCGCAGGATTCATCGGCTCTCACGTGGTTGATCGGCTCGTGGAAGAGGGGCACCAAGTCGTCATCGTGGATGACTTGTCTTCCGGGACGAGAAAAAACGTCAATCGCGCTGCCAGCTTGTACAAGCTGGACATTCAAAGCGGGAGACTGGAGCGAGTGTTTCGCAATGAACGGCCCAACATCGTCATTCATTTGGCCGCTCAAGTCAGCGTGAGAGTCTCGGTCGACAATCCGGTATTCGATGCGCAGGTCAACGTGCTGGGGACGATGAATGTCCTGCATCAAGCGGTGCATCATGGGGTGAGAAAGGTCATCTTCTCCTCTTCCGGCGGTGCAATTTACGGAGAGCAGGAGGAGTTTCCAGCGCCGGAATCTCACGTGACCAAACCGCTCTCGCCCTATGGCATCAGCAAACTCTGCGCCGAACATTACTTGTCCTATTTTCAGCGTATCAGCGGAATTCAGGTCGTGAGCCTGCGGTATGGGAACGTATATGGACCTCGGCAAGATCCGGAAGGGGAAGCCGGTGTCGTGGCAATTTTCATTCGAAAGATGCTGAACAACGAGCAGCCGATCATCAACGGGAATGGCCGCCAAACCAGGGACTTCGTGTTCGTTGACGATGTGGCGGAAGCCAACCTGGTGGCGATGAGACAGGATTCACAGGGTGTCTATAACGTAGGGACCGGCATCGAAACGTCGGTCAATGAACTGTTCCGGGTACTCGTGGGACTCACCGGCTCTTCCTGCAAGGAAGTGCATGGCCCGGCTAAGCTGGGAGAGCAGATGCGCAGTGTGATCGATTCCTCAAAACTTAAGCAAGAGCTGGGCTGGGAACCGGAGGCTGATCTTACCAAGGGTCTTGAGAAAACCGTCGCGCATTTCCGTGAACTGATGGGCTAGCCCGCTCCGCTGACGATGTGAGAGGAGCGGGCAACGGGGTTCCATTGGTTTATCGGGTCAGTATCGTGGAACTTTCCCGTCTACTTGGAGAGACCAGGCATCGATCCCGCCGATCAGATTCTTGACGTTTGAGAAGCCTTGCTGGAGTAGAAATCCCGTCGCGTCTCCGCTTCTCATCCCATGATGGCAATACGCGATAATTTCGGTATTCTTGTCCAGTTTTGAAAGCGACTGGGGCAAGGTGCCCAGGGGGATCAGCAGGGAGTTGTCCAGCTTGGCCAGCGCATTCTCCCAGGGTTCCCGAACATCCAACAGTACCAGGTTGTCCCCCTTCTCCAAGCGGGTTTTCAATTCTTTCGGCGTGATCGTGAAACTCATAGGATGCCCTCCTCTTAAAAAAATGAATCATATGTGAGAGGGGAAAAGACTGTCAAATTCCGGATCCTATGGCGGGAACATTATCAAACGCCCATCTTCCGTAGCGATTGGATCGGCCGGTGGCTTCGGACAGGCAGGCCATGAACTCGCGCCGCGGGATGTCTTCGGCGCCGAAGCGACTGACGTGCGGCGAGAATTGCTGGCAGTCGATGATGGAGAACTCCCAGACCTGTAACTGACGTACGAGTGCGACCAACGCGGTCTTTGAGGCGTCGTCTACTTTTGTGAACATGGATTCGGCAAAAAATGCCGTTCCGAGGGCCAGGCCATACAGGCCGCCGACCAAGTCTGTCCCGATCCAGGTTTCTACAGAATGGGCATAACCGAGTTCGTGCAGTGTTCCATAGGCCTCGATCATTGCGGGCGTGATCCAGGTGCCGCCATCGGGATATTGTGGTCTGGGGCCGGCGCATCGGGTCATGACTTCCCGGAAGCAGCGGTCGAGCGTGACCCTGAAGAGACCGCGACGCATCGTCCGCTCCAGGCTGCGTGGGACGTGGAGCTTGGAGGGGAAGAGCACCGCCCGTGGATCCGGTGACCACCATAAGATCGGCTGGTCCTGGTTGTACCAGGGAAAGATGCCGTGGCGATAGGCTTCAAGGAGCCGTTCAGGGCGGAGGTCTCCGCCGACTGCCAGCAAACCGTCTGCGTCAGCCTGTTCAATCGGCGGAAAGTTCAGATTCCTTTCGCTTGCGCTCAGGACGAACATATCGAAAGAGACCGGTCAATCCTTGTTGGGTAGATCGTCTTATCCGTTCCTCTTCTCTGTGGAAGCCAAGATCGGTTGGAAGGTCGGATCGGCATCGAGCACCGCTTTCAACAGCTCACTGTGAAGAAAGTAGCGCCAGATCGCGTCGTCTTTTCCCGGCACTTCGTCGAACCAGCGTTTTGCGTCGGTCAGATGTCGCAGCATCTTCGCCTTGTCTCCGTAATCCGGCATGAAAATCATGCTGTAGGCCATGGTGTATTCTGCGAGAAATTTGTCGATCGGCAGCTCGGCCAGGGCCGATGACTTTTCGGCGTCGGCATAGGCCTGCAGGCTGTCCGGATCGTGCAAAATCCGGTTCCAGGCAACTTTGTTGATGCGGGACCAGGCTAGTTGGAGGAGGGCTTCGGCCTTGGGTGTTTTCCGGTTGTCAGGAATGTCGCGGACCAGGGCTTCAAAGGTTTCGATCATCGGGAGCTGGTCGTTGTTCCATCGGTAGGCCATGCCGAGACGGAAGCGGTTGTCCAGCTGTTCGGGACGGATCTTGGCGAGGGTCTCCAGGGCCGGTACCATCCGGTAGAGAAAATCCGCTGGTGTCGGCTGGGGCAGGCCGCCCATCTCCATTGCGTTAGAGAGGTCCAGACGGGCTGCTCCTGCATAGATGTTCCAGTAGAATTCGTTGACGGTGAGCGAGAGCGCCGGGTCTTTCACAGTCAGGCTGTGCCCCTTGGCGGCATCCCGGAGCAGCACGGCGTACAGGTGTTTGGTGAGGACCTGCAGGGCGTCAACCTGGTTCGGATCGATGATCAAGATACGGTTGAGCAGTGCGATCCGATCGCGCAAATCGGGGAAGCTTGCGGCCCGTGCTGCGGCGGCCGTGAATGTGCCTGGTTGATCGTTCGGTCCCCACCAGACCAGCGATTCAGGCAGGGCCCGGCTGATTTCTGTCGTGAATGGAATCTGCTCGGCCATCATGCCCGGCGCTTCCGGGGTAGTGTCCACCGGCTGCTGAAACACTGCGGTATCGTTCGGGAACCCGTGTCGTTTGAGCCCGGTGAACACGACCCATTGGGTGACGACGGATTTGATTGCGCGCCGAGGGCGTTTGACCGTGCTTGTCCATTGCACGGTGCCGGGCGCATAGGTAACCGGTGCAGTTAACGGGTCCTGGTATGTCACCGTAATCGCGACCACCGTGGTTGGGACGCCGATGACCTTGCCGTTCGGCTTGAGCCGAAATGACCCATCGGGGATTCGACGGCTGTTCGTGACGGTCAATTGCAGGCCGCTCCCTGGCGGTGACGTGCCGATCGCATCCATGACGAATGCCGAGGCCGGAGTATCGGACAGCTCGTCCCCGTAGAATACCAGTGGGCCTGCGCTGGGCCAGAGGACATCCATGCCGACGTCCGTCCGTTTCAGGGCCGGTGCGTGGCCGGCGGTCATTTCTTTCCAGCAAGTCTCATAGGATGAGTCGTGTGCTTCGGGAGCAGTCTTACGACCGGGCGGCAAAGCTGTCACAAGCCGATATTGGCAGGCGAAGTCCAACTGCCCAAAAGTCAGACGGTCGCCCTTTGAGATGGCATCGGCGTATCGGCGAGCAGCCTCGGTGGCCGGGCTCTGGATCGTCGCACGGGCGTGTGGCGTGTGTGAAGCTGCTCCCGCAGCAAGCATTGCCGAACTGGCGTCGCAAATCGTGAACAGCCCTCCGACTAGCAATGC
The DNA here is from genome assembly GCA_046604365.1 of Nitrospira sp. Classification (GTDB taxonomy): domain Bacteria; phylum Nitrospirota; class Nitrospiria; order Nitrospirales; family Nitrospiraceae; genus Nitrospira_D. The sequence continues at coordinate 5,301 of JBJACV010000004.1, read as the reverse complement.
CGCTGTAATTGGTCTGCATCGAGTCATGATTAGTGCCTGCCTTGAAAGAAGCCTCACTCCAGATCAGTTGGTCAATTTAGCACGGAGGCCGGCGGGTTTGACAGAGATTGATCACCGGGATCGGGCTGCGTTCAAAATCTTCTCGCGCATCAGGGCCCGCTCGTTCGCCGACAGGGTCGGAGTGGGATTCCCGCGGCAGAGCGACACGGTCTGGCGAAGAGAGGCCACGAACTCTTCGCAGTGAGGGCAGTCGCCCAGGTGCCGCCGGATTTGCAGACAAATGTCATCCGGCAGCTCATCGTCGATAAAATTCGACAATTCACGCAGAATACCGAGGCACCGTCCGGCTTCATGCCGATGGGGTGTGGCTGCAAGACGTCTATGTGGATTCGGAACGGCACCTTTTCCCATCGTGGCTTCTCCCTGCGCTACGTCAATTACTCGTGATCCGGCTCGTGAGTTCCTTCGGCAAGACCTCGCGCGCTGAGTTCGCGGCGGACAAACAGGCGCGCGCGGTGGAGCCGTGATTTCACCGCGCGCGCGCTCAAACCCATAATGGCTCCCGTTTCCTTGGCACTCAAGCCTTCCATGTCGCGCAGCACGAGCACCATCTTGTATTTCTTGGGCAGTTTGTCGATCGCGGCATCGAGGGCTTGCCGCAGCTCCTTGTTCTGGAGGGCCGCTTCCGGACTGAGCCCTTCGACGGGGATCTGCAGGTGAAACTCGCCTTCGGAGGAGGGAATGAATTCTTCCAGTGACAGCTCTCGTTCCGGCGCCCCCTTGCGTTTTCGCCGCATACGCAGGCAGGCCCGCGAAGCGATGGCATAGAGCCAGGTGGAGACCTGCGCGTCGCCGCGGAAACGGTTGAAACCGCGGTAGGCATTCAAAAAGGTTTCCTGCACCAAATCCTTCGCCGCTTCGGCTTCGCCGCACAGCCTGTTCGCGTAGCGATACATCAGATCAACGTGATCCTTGTAGAGCGCGTCGAATCGGTCCCGCATATTCGGCGATACGGATAACCGGCCGTCTGAGGCGCGTGGTATTCGCGTAGATTTCATAGACCGTACAGTCTACGAAGGGATGAAAAAGAGAGTCAAGTGAGAGGGGAGGAGAACGGGAGGTTAGTTCGGTCGATGGAATTCGACGACTTCGCCCTGTCCATTGAGCTCAATGGTGATCGGGCTGCCTTCCCGTAGCCCAGCCAAGGCGGACTTTCCCAGATCCGTCTGATAGATCTGTTCGCCCTCGGGAGTCCAGAGTCGGATGCCGGCATGATCCGGCGACGCAAATTCCAGCGGGCCGGTCAGGAAGCGGCGAGCCGGAGACGTCGTATTGGGAGCGGCAAGATCCGCCACCATGTTCCGACGATGAATGCGGAGGGTCAAGGTTTGTCCCACCTTCGCATCCTTGATGCCGATCTTGGCGTTGACGTTCACCACGCCGACGGGGGTTCTGAAGAAGATGAAGTTCGATTTCAGCTTGGAGACAGTGCCGGTCAGCAATAGCTGTGCGTCGGCCCCTCCCGAAGCAATCTGGCCAATCTGGAGATCGAACTGCAAGTCATGGACACCGATGACGGTCCCATTGTCGTCGACTTCGACCGTGACCGGATTGCCTTCACGGAGCCCGGCGAGCGAGCGTTCATGGGCGCCGAAGTCGAAGGAGCGCTCTCCTTCCGGAGTCCACCGCAGCAATTTATTCTCGCCGTCTCCGCTCCGCTTGAACGGTCCGCTGAGATAACGATGGACGAGGGAATCGTTGCTCCTCTTCCTGACCTCGACAGCGAGATGAGTATCATGGATCCAGAAGAAGACATCTTGAGAAGCGAGGAAATCCTTGAGGGTCGTCTTCGAGCTGAGCGTCAACAATCCGATCGGCGTTTTTAGAAAGACGATCCCGGGTTTAGTCCGCCACACGGATGCTTTCAGAGTGATGGATGGATTTGCCTCCATCCGGGCTGGATCGGCGGCTGTCTCGGCCTGACCGGGAATCGGTTTCACCGGGATGGAATCCGGGCGTGTCTCGGATTGATCCGGACTTGCTTCGACGGGGACCGAGTCGGCTCTCGCATCAGATTGAGCCGGAGTGGCGTTGTCGGGAGACCGAAGTTCGTCGTCGGCAAAGCTCGGCATAGTCGAACAGACGAACCCAGCCAAAGCAAGGACTTGAAAGAACCGTCGATTGTTCGGTAGTCGCGTCATCGGGGCCGAGACCTCTGATTGAACCCTTGCGGTGTCGCAAGGACTTGGGGTTGTGTGTCCAGTTCGGAAAATTGCGGCTGTCTTCACAGGACACCCGCATCTCCTATGCGAATAACATGAGCCAGCGAGGCCGTCAACTTGAAAGCGGCTTTGCACCGGCGGCCGGTCATTTTTTTCTAACGAGGAGGCGCAGCGGAGTTCCGGTAAATCCGTAGGACTCACGCAGTTGGTTTTCGAGATACCGCAGATACGACGGCGTGATGTTTTCCGGATGGCCCACGAATAAAGCGAAGGCCGGCGGCTTCGTAGTAACCTGGGTGACAAACGCGGATTTCGTCACTTTCGCCGGTTTGCCTTTGCGGACCGGCAATGGATGGACCAACAGAATGTTTTGCAGCCAGGTATTCAAGGTGCCTGTGGAGATTCGCTTGGTAAACATCGCGTACACATCGTCTATTTGGGCGAAGACCGTACGGGCGGACTCCGGTTTGAGCGCCGAGCCGTAGAGTACCGGAGCCCAAGTCAGGAAGGGGAAGCGGCGGTGGAGCTCAAGTTCGTAGTTCTTCCTGGCCTCGGCATCGCCCACACGACGGTCCCATTTGTTGATCCAGAGAATGCAGGCGCGTCCTTGCTTGAGGATGGCCCCCGCGATCTTCGTGTCCTGCTCCGTTACGCCTTCTTCTCCATCCAGCACGAGCACGGCCACATCGGAGCGGCCGATGGCGCGGAGCGAGCGCATGACGCTGTAACCTTCAATCCCGCGATCGATTTTCCCCCGCCGCCTGATGCCGGCCGTATCGGTGAACACGTACCCCTTTCCCGCATGCGTCACAAGCGAGTCGATGGGATCGCGCGTTGTGCCGGGAATGTCGCTCACGACCACCCGCTCTTCTCCCAACAGCGCATTGATCATCGTGGACTTGCCGACATTGGGACGGCCCACCACGGCAATGCGGGGCAGCTGCGACAGCGCGTTGGCTCCATCGGCTGGCGGAAACAGCGGGTAGAGCGCATCCAGCAGCTCAGACACGCCAATGCCATGCTCGGCGGAGACGGGATAGAGCTCGTCTACCCCTAATTGATAAAAGTCGGCAATGAGCGGTTCGGATTTGGGGGTATCGATTTTGTTGATCGCCATGAACACCGGTTTGGTCACACCACGCAACAGCCGTACCACTTCATGATCAGAGGGCGTCAAGCCTGAACGGCCGTCGAGCAGGAAAATCAGGATGTCGGCTTCGGCGATGGCAATCTCGGACTGACGGCGAATCAATGCCAACATGCCGTCCGAGGCCGAGAGGTCGAGCCCTCCGGTGTCGACCAGCCGAAACGTCCGCTGCCGGTAGGTCGCATCCGCATAGTTGCGATCGCGCGTCACGCCGGGAACGTCATCGACGATGGCAGTCTTGACGCCGAGGATTTTGTTGAACAGTGTGGACTTCCCTACATTCGGCCGGCCGATGATGGCTACGAGGGGAGGTGAGGGGTGGGGAGTGAGGGGTGAGGCCTCAGTGGTGAGAGGTAAGGGAGGAGATGTCAGGGGCGAGGGTCTGGAAGATTTTCGGCGTGCCATTGGTCAACCGTCATGCGATAGAAAAATTGTCCTTGCTGCAAGTCGGGTATGATGACAGGAACCTAAGCCCACAAACAAGCGGTGCGCCGTGGTACACTCAGAAAATTCTTTCACGGGTGGTGCGTGACCGATGTCGAGTAACGGATTTTCGTGGGATCGGATCGACGACGTGCTCCTCGATATGGACGGCACGTTGCTGGACCGGCATTTCGACAATTTCTTTTTTGAGGAGGAATTGCCGCGTCGGTATGCGGCGCTCCAGGGTCTGTCGTTTGACGAATCGCGCAGCCGCTTGATGGCGATGTATCGGTCGATGGAAGGCGAGTTGGCATGGACCGATCTCCACTACTGGAGTGAGCGGGTGGGTATCGATGTCGTGGCCATGCACAAGGAACTGGATCACATGATCGGGTTTTTGCCGGGAGCGGAGGAGTTCTTGCAGTACCTTCAGCGCCTGGGGAAGCGCGTCACCATCATCACGAATGCGCATGAATCGGGCCTGTCGGTCAAAACCGCCAAGACCGGGCTCGATCAGTACGTTGATCGCATTGTGGACGCATTCGAGATCGGCTATCTTAAGATGCGGCCCGAGTATTGGCCGAAGTGCCAGCGCTTGCTGGGGTTCGATCCGGCGCGATCACTTTTTATGGATGACGACGAGGGGTGCTTGATGGCCGCGAAGCGATTCGGCGTGGCGCACCTCATTCACAGCGCCAAGTCGAGTTCCCGGCTGCCGCCGGCGCCGCTTGCGCAATTTTTCTCGGTTGCCGGATTCCGTCCGCTTCTCGATGGTCATTCCGTCGCCCGACCAGAATGGAAGCGTGAAGAGCCCTGATTTTGATCCGGTGATCGTCCGAACTGGTTCCAGCAGGAGGTTGATTCAACGGCCTGCGAGAGGTTAGCTTGGTATCCGTGATCATTCCGTTAAGATAGTATAGGATAGTACCCGGGTAGGTGGAAGCGAGGGGGCTGGTATCGTACGGTCGAGCGAATACTCATTCTGAAAGGGCTGAGGGCAACGTATGAGAAGCGTCAAGAGTTCCAGTGTGAAAAACCTGCTGTTTTGGTTGATCGTGGGCCTGTTCCTCGTGCTGCTGTTCAATCTGTTCAGCGCGCCGCCGCCGTCTCAGGAGGAAATGATCGTATTCAGTGAGTTCATGACGAAGCTCGACAAGGGCGATTTGGAAAAGGTCGTCATCCAAGGCCACCATATCAGCGGACAGTTGAAGGATAAGACCCGGATCCGCACCTATTCGCCTGATGACCCTGCGATGGTAAAAGAACTGCGAGAGAAGAATGTCCAGATCGAAGTGAAGCCGCCGGATGAAAGCCCCTGGTATATCACCTTGCTCGTGACGTTGGGTCCATTTGTCCTCTTTCTCGGCATTTGGATTTTCTTCATGCGCCGGATGCAGGGCGGAGGCAATAGTGCCTTGTCGTTCGGGAAAAGCCGAGCGCGGATGCTGACGGAAGATCGCAAAAAGGTCACGTTTGCCGATGTGGCCGGTGTCGAAGAAGCGAAAGAAG